>CAVRQA010000010.1:0-74563 GCA_963723255.1 uncultured Actinomycetota bacterium | reverse complement strand
GGACGATCCTCCTGCCCTGTTAGGCTTCCACGGATTTGGTCCGCCCCCTCGACACTGAAAGAGGAGCACGTGCTAGGCGCATTCGCCAACGCTTTCCGTACGCCGGACCTGCGCAAGAAGCTTCTGTTCGTGCTGCTCATCGTGGCCGTCTTCCGGCTGGGGTCCCAGATCCCCACTCCCGGTGTGAACGTGCCCAACGTCCAGTCCTGCTTCGAGGCGACCAAGGACAGCGGGATCTACGGCCTGATCAACCTCTTCTCCGGCGGCGCGCTGCTCCAGCTGACCGTGTTCGCGCTGGGGATCATGCCCTACATCACGGCCAGCATCATCCTGCAGCTCCTGGTGGTCGTGATCCCGCGGCTGGAGGCCCTCAAGAAGGAGGGGCAGGCCGGTCAGACCAAGATCACCCAGTACACCCGCTACCTCACGCTGGCGCTGGCCGTCCTCCAGGCCACCGGCATCGTGGCGCTGGCCCGCAGCGGCAACCTGCTCCAGGGCTGCACGAAGCCGTTGCTCTACGAGGACACCACCTGGGTGGCCCTGCTGATGGTCATCGTGATGACGGCCGGCACCGCGGTCATCATGTGGCTCGGCGAGCAGATCACCGAGCGCGGCATCGGCAACGGCATGTCGATCCTGATCTTCACCCAGGTCGTCGCGACCTTCCCTGCCGCCCTGTGGGGCGTGCAGAAGGCCAAGGGTCCGTGGATCTTCGGGATCGTGGTCGTCATCGGCATCGTGGTGATGGCGGCCGTGGTCTTCATCGAACAGGCGCAACGCCGCATCCCCGTGCAGTACGCCCGGCGGATGGTCGGGCGGAAGATGTTCGGCGGCTCCTCGACGTACATCCCGCTCAAGGTCAACCAGGCGGGCATCATCCCGGTCATCTTCGCCTCGAGCCTGCTCTACCTGCCGGCCATGGCGGTGCAGTTCAACCAGAACTCCGACTCGGCGTGGGTGCGCTGGGTCGCCACCTACTTCGTGCGTGGCGACCATCCGCTCTACATGCTCGCCTACTTCCTCCTGATCATCTTCTTCACCTACTTCTACGTCGCGATCACCTTCAACCCGCAAGAGGTCGCCGACAACATGAAGCAGTACGGCGGTTTCATCCCCGGGATCCGGGCGGGGAAGCCGACCGAGGAGTACCTCAGCTACGTCCTCTCCCGCATCACATTTCCGGGTGCGCTCTACCTGGGTCTGCTCTCGCTGATCCCGTTGGTCGCGCTCGTCCTGGTCAATGCCAACCAGAACTTCCCGTTCGGTGGCACCTCGCTGCTGATCATGGTCGGTGTCGCGCTCGACACCGTGAAGCAGATCGAATCCCAGCTGCAGCAGCGCAACTACGAAGGATTCCTCCGCTAATGCACCCCACGCCCCACCGATCCAACTGGGCGCGAACACGGCTCGCCGCGCTCGCAGAGACCACGCCCTGCCGATCGAGCATGGCGCAGGGACCCCGCTGACATGAGACTCATCCTGATGGGCCCCCCTGGGGCCGGCAAAGGCACGCAGGCCACGTCGGTGGCGGAGCGCTACAAGGTCCCGGCGATCTCGACCGGTGACATCTTCCGCTCCAACGTCTCCGAGGGAACCGAGCTCGGCGTGAAGGCCAAGGAGTACATGGACGCCGGGGAGTACGTCCCTGACGAGATCACCAACCTGATGGTGCGCAACCGCATCGACGAGCCCGACGCCGAGCGCGGGTTCCTGCTCGACGGCTACCCACGCACGCTGGCGCAGGTCGAGGAGCTCGACGGGATGATCGAGCACACCGGTCACCAGCTCGACGCTGTCGTGGTGCTCACCGTCGACGCCGAGGAGCTCGTCCAGCGGCTGCTCCAGCGCGCCGAGACAGAAGGCCGCGCCGACGACACCGAGGAGGTCATCCGGCGCCGCCAGGAGGTGTACGCCGACCAGACCGAACCGCTCATCGACGTCTACCGCGACCGCGGCCTCCTGATCGAGGTCGAGGGGACGGGATCGGTCGAGGACGTCCAGAAGCGGATCGTCGATGCCCTCGAAGGCGTCCAGGAGAGCTGACCCGAGACCGCCATGGGCTTCCGCGACCGGGGCGTCGAGATCAAGACGCCCGACCAGATCTCCAAGATGCGCGTCGCCGGACTCCTCGTCGGCGAGACGCTCGAGCTGCTGCGCACATCGGTTCGGGCGGGTGTCACGACCGGCGAGCTCGACCGCATCGCTGAGGAGCACATCCGCTCCGGTGGCGGGGTTCCGTCCTTCCTCGGTTACGGCCACCCGCCCTTTCCGGCCTCGATCTGCGCCTCGGTGAACGACGAGGTGGTGCACGGCATCCCCGGTGACCGGGTCCTCGAGGACGGTGACGTGATCTCGATCGACTGCGGTGCCATCGTCGACGGCTGGCACGGCGACGCTGCCATCACGGTGGCGGTGGGTGACGTGCGGCCCGACGTGCTCGAGCTGATGCGGGTCACCGAGGGCTCCCTGTGGGCCGGCCTCGGCGCCGCGCGGCTCGGCGGCCGGGTCACCGACATCTCGCACGCGGTGGAGGGCTACGTGCGCTCGCAGCCCCATCCGTCGGGTGGCAGCTACGGCATTCTCGAGGACTTCACCGGACACGGCATCGGCACCGCGATGCACCAGCCCCCGAACGTGCCCAACTACGGGCGCCCGGGCCGCGGTCCCAAGCTCGAGCGCGGCCTGGCGCTCGCCGTCGAGCCGATGGTGACGCTGGGCAGCAAGCACACCGAGCTCGCCGCCGACCAGTGGACCGTGATCACCGAGGACGGCAGCTGGGCGGCGCACTTCGAGCACAGCTTCACCCTCACGCCGAACGGCCCGTGGATCCTCACGGCCGTGGACGGCGGGAAGGCCAAGCTCGAGGAGCTCGGCCTTCCCTACGGCGGGGACCGGGTGTGAAGCCGTTCCTGCTGCTCTCCATCCGGGGAGAGGCAGCAGCGGCCGACAACGAGTACGAGTCGTTCCTCCGCTTCACCGGCCTCTCCGAGCCCGACCTGCCACGGGTCAACCTCGCCCACGACGAGCTGCCCCCCGTCGACCTCGGGCAGTGGTCGGGGATCCTCCTCGGCGGCGGCCCGTGGAACGCCAGTGACGTCCAGGAGACGAAGTCAGCGGCTCAGGTGAGCGCCGAGAGTGCGATCGCGCGTCTCCTCGACGTGGTCGTGGCCCGCGACTTCCCCTTTCTCGGAGCCTGCTACGGGATCGGCACGCTCGGGCTGCACCAGGGGGCCGTGGTCGACCGTCGGTGGCCGGAGCCGGTCGGGCCGCTGGGCGTGACGCTCACCGCTGCCGGGGAGGCCGACCCACTCTTCGAGGGCGTGCCCAGCGACTTCACGGCGTACGGCGGGCACAAGGAGGCGATGGTGACCCTCCCCAACGGCGCCGTACAGCTCGCGACGTCCGTGGCCTGCCCGGTCCAGGCGTTCCGGGTCGGCAGCAACGTCTACGCGACCCAGTTCCACCCCGAGCTCGACCTCGTGGGAGTGTGCACCCGCATCGACGTCTACAAGAACGCCGGCTACTTCCCGCCCAGCGAGGCCGAGACGCTCAAGGAACGCTCCCGCGCCGTCTCGGTGAAGCACCCGATGACCCTGCTGACCAACTTCGTGGGCCGCTACCAGCGCTGAGCGCCCGACGGGCGGGCCGATTAACGCTCGGGGCCGGAATCTGGCTAAACTAGATCCTCGGCCCAACGTGGGCTCGTTTTGTGGTGCCTCGCGGCTGCCCGAACAAGCGCTGACTCGCCTCTCGTGAGTCTGCTGCGCGCTCGGGGAATGAGGCTCATCGAACGGCTGCACGAGGTCCACCCGCTGAGGCTGCGGTGTCGTGGTTTTCGACAGGCGCAACCACCGGTGGGGAGGTTCCCGGGCCGACGGTAGACAGACGACGATCAACAGATTGCGGAGGACATGCCGAAGAAGGAAGGCGTGATCGAGATGGAGGGCTCCGTCGTGGAGGCCCTTCCCAACGCCATGTTCCGGGTCGAGCTGACCAACGGACACAAGGTGCTCGCCCACATCAGCGGCAAGATGCGCCAGCACTACATCCGGATCCTCCCCGAGGACCGCGTGGTGGTGGAGCTGTCCCCCTACGACCTCACCCGAGGTCGCATCGTCTACCGCTACAAGTAAGTCAAGCAGCCGACCCAGAAAGGCCCTTCTTCATGAAGGTCAACCCGAGCGTCAAGCCGATGTGTGACAAGTGCAAGGTGATCCGTCGCCACGGCCGCGTCATGGTGATCTGCGAGAACCCGCGTCACAAGCAGCGCCAGGGCTGAGCAGGCCCCGCACGACACAACTGAATACATCCACTTTCGTGTTCGCTCAGCTGGTTTCGCCAGGCTCAACCACCGAAACCAGTGAGACCACCTCCGGAACGGATGGCCGGAGCTCCCGCTGCGAGGCAGGAGACGCGACACGACCAGACCACCGTGAAGTACCGAAGGGCCGCAGGAGCCCTTGAAAGGAAGAGCCATTCATGGCACGCCTCGTTGGTGTCGACCTCCCGCGCGACAAGCGCATCGAGATCGCACTCACCTACATCTACGGCATCGGCCGTACCAGCGCCCAGAAGATCCTCGCGGCAACCGGGGTCGACCCCAACGCACGCGTGCACACGCTGGGGGACGACGAGCTCGTCAAGCTCCGCGACGCGATCGAAGCCGACTACAAGTTCGAGGGTGACCTCCGACGTGAGGTCCAGGCCGACATCCGCCGCAAGATCGAGATCGGTAGCTACCAGGGCCGCCGGCACCGCCAGGGCCTGCCCGTCCGCGGACAGCGCACCAAGACCAACGCGCGCACCCGCAAGGGTCCCAAGCGCACCGTCGCCGGCAAGAAGAAGGCGAAGTGATCGGGTTTCGCGCCCGGACACGCTTTTCGATCTCGCTCGTAGCTTCCAGACCGCAACAGGAGACTCTGTCTAATGCCCCCCAAGAGCCGCAGCGCGGCCGGCACCAAGAAGGTGCGCCGCAAGGAGAAGAAGAACGTCGCCCAGGGCGAGGCCCACATCAAGAGCACGTTCAACAACACCATCGTCACGATCACCGACCCCACTGGCGCGGTGATCTCGTGGGCCTCGGCCGGCACCGTCGGCTTCAAGGGCTCGCGCAAGTCCACGCCGTTCGCCGCTCAGATGGCCGCCGAGGCTGCCGGTCGCCGGGCGATGGACCACGGGATGAAGAAGATCGACGTCTTCGTCAAGGGCCCGGGCTCGGGCCGCGAGACCGCGATCCGGTCGCTGGGTGCCATCGGCCTCGAGGTCGGCACCATCCAGGACGTCACCCCCACCCCCCACAACGGTTGCCGCCCGCCCAAGCGCCGGCGCGTCTGACCCCGAGACAGAACAGGAGACTTTGAACCATGGCTCGTTACACCGGTCCCATGACCAAGAAGTCGCGCCGTCTCGGTGTCGACCTCGTCGGGGAGGACAAGGCGTTCGAGAAGCGCCCCTACGCTCCCGGCCAGCACGGCCGTACCCGCATCAAGGAGAGCGAGTACCGCAACCAGCTGCAGGAGAAGCAGAAGGCTCGCTTCACCTACGGCGTGATGGAGAAGCAGTTCCACAACTACTACGACGAGGCCAGCCGTCGTCCCGGCAAGACCGGTGACAACCTGCTGCAGCTCCTCGAGTGCCGCCTGGACAACGTCGTCTACCGCGCCGGCTTCGCCCGGACCCGTCGCCACGCGCGTCAGCTCGTCGTGCACGGTCACTTCCGGGTCAACGGCCACAAGGTCGACATCCCGTCGTACCAGGTCGACGCCCACGACATCATCGACGTGCGCGAGAAGAGCCTGGAGATGACGCCGTTCATCGTGGCTCGTGAGACCCACGGCGAGCGCATCGTCCCGGCCTGGCTCGAGGCGATCCCCTCGCGCATGCGGGTGCTGGTGCACTCGCGCCCGGTCCGCGCGCAGATCGAGCTCCCGATCCAGGAGCAGCTCATCGTCGAGTACTACTCCAAGAAGTAAGCACCTCAAGGCCCCATCCAAGTGTGAGTTCGAGCCCGTCAAATAGCGGGTGGGCTCGGAAAGGAAAACAACTGTGCTCATCGCTCAGCGCCCGACCCTGTCGGAAGATGTCGTCGACGAGTTCCGCTCGCGGTTCGTGATCGAACCGCTGGAACCCGGCTTCGGCTACACGCTCGGCAACTCGCTGCGTCGCACCCTGCTGTCCTCGATCCCGGGGGCCTCGGTGACCAGCATCAAGGTGGATACCGCTCTGCACGAGTTCTCCACCATCGAGGGCGTCAAGGAAGACGTCACCGAGATCATCCTCAACCTCAAGGGCCTCGTCGTCTCCAGCGAGCACGACGAGCCCGTCGCCATGGTGCTGCGCAAGTCCGGTACCGGCGTCGTGACCGCGGCCGACATCGAGGCCTCCGCCGGCGTCGAGGTGCACAACCCCGACCTGAAGATCGCCACCCTGAACGACAAGGGCAAGATCGAGATGGAGCTCATCGTCGAGCGCGGCCGTGGCTACGTCAGCTCGGTGCAGAACAAGGGCGCGGACAACGAGATCGGCCGGCTCCCGGTCGACTCGATCTACAGCCCGGTGCTCAAGGTGACCTACAAGGTCGAGGCCACCCGTGTCGAGCAGCGCACCGACTTCGACAAGCTGGTCATCGACGTCGAGACCAAGCCGTCGATCACCCCGCGTGACGCGATCGCGTCGGCCGGCAAGACGCTGGTCGAGCTGTTCGGCCTCGCCCGCGAGCTCAACGTCGAGGCCGAGGGCATCGACATCGGCCCCTCCCCGGTCGACGAGCAGCTGGCCCAGGACCTCGCCCTGCCGGTCGAGGACCTGAACCTGACGGTTCGCTCCTACAACTGCCTCAAGCGCGAGGGCATCCACACCGTGGGTGAGCTGATCTCGCGCTCGGAGCAGGACCTGCTCGACATCCGCAACTTCGGGGCGAAGTCGATCGACGAGGTCAAGGCCAAGCTGGTCGAGATGGGCCTGTCCCTCAAGGACAGCGCGCCCGGCTTCGACCCGGCGACCGCCCTGGCGGCGTACGACGACGACGACGACAGTTTTGTCGAAGACGAACAATACTGACGCAGTGTCGAGGACGAGCAGTACTGAGCCCTCGGGCGCAGCCCGAGATCCCATCTACTCCGGTACCTGACACGGCCGGGGAGAATCGAGAGAAGCAATGCCTACTCCCAGGAAGGGCGCCCGCCTCGGCGGCAGCCCGGCCCACCAGCGCCAGATCGTCGCGAACCTCGCCACCGCGTTGTTCGAGCACGGCCGGATCACCACCACCGAGACCAAGGCGCGCGTGCTGCGCCCGGTCGCGGAGAAGCTGATCACCAAGGCGAAGCGCGCCCCCCTCGGCACTGTGCAGAGCCTGCACAACCGTCGTGAGGTCCTCAAGACCATTCACGACAAGTCGGTGGTGCACACGCTGTTCACCGACATCGCGGACACCTTCAAGGACCGTCCCGGTGGGTACACCCGGATCACCAAGATCGGCCCCCGCAAGGGCGACAACGCCCCGATGGCCGTCATCGAGCTGGTGACCGAGTCCTACACGCCGTCGGCGCCCAAGAAGAAGCCGGCCGAGAAGCCGGCCGCCGAGAAGGCCGCGCCGGCCGCCGAGGTCGAGAAGCCGGCCGACGACGCCCCCGCCGAGGTGGAGGCGACCGACGCAGCCGGCGAGACCGAGGTCGTCGAGACCGAGGCCGTCGACGTCGAGACCGCCGAGGCCCAGAGCGAGGCCACCGAGGAGCCTGCTGCGGAGCCGCGAGGCCGACCGACAGCGTCCGAGGCCGCCCCTGCCGAGGAGCCCGAGGACGACGCCAAGGCCTGAGCCCGGCACGACAGCTGAGGGCCCGTCATCACGCTCGTGGTGGCGGGCCTTCGTCGTCCCCGGCGGTCAGCCGGTCGGGCACGCTGACGCCTTCGGCGCTCACGTCCTCAGGCGCCTCTGATGGACGTCGAGCCGCAGCATCCGGCTGGTCAGGTCGACCGCAGGCCCGAGCAGCAAGATCACCGCGATGGTTCCCGGCCCGAACGTCGCGCCGAGCAGCCAGCCGACGAGGGCGCCGAGGCCCTGGACCGCGCTGTAGCTCCACCCGAACCGCAGAGGGGGATCCCACGCCAGGGCTGCGGCCTCGACCGGCCCGGCGCCGAGCTGGCTGCCGAGGTAGACGGCGATGCCGAGAGCGAGCACGGGGAACGCCGCCGTGAGGAGCAGGGCCTGCCCGAGGACGCTGTCCGGTGTGCCCGTCACCCGCAGCAGCAGGTCGGCGGTGAACCCGACGATCGCGATCTGTGCCAGGGTCCCGATGCCGGGTCTGACCCCTCGGGCGGCGGCCAGCGCGATGAACGCGACGCTGACCAGGAGGTTGGCCCAGAAGAACGGAAGCCCGGAGCTGATCGCGACCCCGTTGACCAGCGTCGAGTAGCCGTCCGAGCCGAGGTCGGCGGTGAGCAGCATCCCCACCCCGGCGCCGAGGAGGAAGCAGCCGACGATGAGCATCGCCAGCCGGCGAGGGGAGGGTCGCTGCACGGCGCCAGCATCACAGACGCAGGCCGGTCGCCGAACGGTAGGTTGACGCGGTGCGGCTGCGCATCGACCTCGCCTACGACGGGACCGGCTTCCACGGCTGGGCCCGGCAACCGGACCTGCGCACCGTGCAGGGGGAGGTGGAGGAGGCGCTGGACACCGTCCTGCGCACGAGCGGTACGGCGCTCACGGTTGCCGGTCGCACCGACACCGGGGTGCACGCTCGCGGCCAGGTGGCCCACGTCGACGTCGACCCCGGACGTGCTGGCGACGCCGGGAGGGCGAGGAGCCGAGCACCCGACCGAAGCCCTGACGCCGGCGACTCAACGGGGTGCTCGCCCCCGACGTGCGGATCCGCCACGTGAGCGAGGCACCCGACGGTTTCGACGCCCGGTTCTCGGCCGTCTGGCGCCGCTACGCCTACCGGATCGCCGACACGACCGAGGCCGTGGACCCCCTGACGCGGGGACACGTGCTCGCGTGGCCCAGGCCACTGGACATCGACGCCATGAACGCGGCGAGCAGCGGGCTGCTGGGTGAGCAGGACTTCGCGGCGTTCTGCAGGAAGCGTGCGGGTGCGACGACGGTCAGGTCGCTCCTCGACCTGCACTGGGATCGAGAGCCCTCCGGTGTCGCCGTGGCCACGGTGCGCGCCGACGCGTTCTGCCACAACATGGTGCGATCGCTGGTCGGCTGCCTGCTCGCGATCGGAGAGGGCCGTCGCGACGCGGAGTGGGCGGCGCAGGTCCTGTCCGCCCGCAGGCGCGACCCGGCCGTCACCGTGGTGCACGCGCACGGGCTGACCCTCGAGGAGGTCGGCTACCCGCCGGACGCGACGCTTGCAGCGCGGGCCCGGAGTCCGCGCACTTCGCACACGCCGGCATCGTGGTTCTCGCGACCGGGCGCAGCTGCGCTCGAGCCGGCCGATCGCACCCTCATCCGCCTGCGGCAGGCTGACCCGGACCAGACGGCCGGCCTCCACCTCGTAGCGGCTGGCCCGCCCGCTGGCCGTTGCGAAGAAGCGTCGCCGCAACGCTCCCTCGACGCGGATGGGGTCGTCCGGCCCGAGCGAGGTGGCCGTGCGCTGCGTGCGCTTCGACCAGCAGGCCACGTCGATCACGTCCACCACGCGCTTGGCGGTGCCGCGCTCGGGCGGGCGGTCGACCACGACGCGCAGGGTCACGAGACGATCGCCGCTGGGCAGGTCGCGAACCTCGGGCGCGGCACTGACCCGACCGACGATCGTCACGCTGTTGACGTGACCACGGTCGGCACCGGAACTGAGCTGTTCTGTCATGGCGCCAGCACAGTCCACCGTCCGGGCCCGGACCAGAGCCGGCCGCGGACCTGTGGATAGGTTGGCGACGGCATGACGCTGTGGACGTCGAACGGCACGGGAGGAGGCCTCGTGGAGGAGCACTACTTCACCGCGGATCCGGCCACCCCGTTCACCCGGGCGCCGGTCAGGACGAACGTCTGGGGCCACTGGCTCGAGCTGACGTCCGGCTCCGGGGTCTTCGCCCAGGGGCGGCTCGACATCGGCACCGGCGTGCTGCTGCGCGAGGCCGCTCCGCCGGAGGATGCGCGCGACGTGCTCGACCTCGGCTGCGGGTACGGCGTGATCGGCCTGGCCATCGCCGTCGCCGTGCCGCAGGCACGGGTCACCGCCGTCGACGTCAACGAGCGGGCGCTGCTGCTCGCGCGGGAGAACGCCGAGCGGCTCGGGGTGGCCGACCGGTTCCGCGCTGTCCTGCCCGACGAGGTCGACCCGGAGGCGGCGTACGACGAGATCTGGTCGAACCCGCCGATCAGGGTCGGCAAGGACGGCGCTCCACGAGCTGCTCCTGCGCTGGCTTCCCACCCTGCGTCCCGACGGCCGTGCCCTGATGGTGGTCGGCAAGAACCTCGGCTCCGACTCCCTCGCTGCCTGGCTCGAGCAGCAGGGCTACCCCACCGAGAAGCTGGCCAGCTCCAAGGGCTTCCGCGTGCTCGAGTCACGCCGCGGCCGAGGACCGGACCACCAGCGCTAAACCCGGTGACAGCCCCCGGGCTGCGCGGAAGAATCGCGGTCCATGGGTCATGTCGAGGTCGCGGGGGTGCGCTACGAGCTCCCCGACGGGCGGGTGCTCCTCGACGACGTGTCCTTCCGCGTGGGCGACGGCGCGAAGGTGGCCCTCGTCGGTGCGAACGGAGCCGGCAAGACCACCCTGCTGCGGATCATCACCGGGGAGCTGACGCCGCACGCCGGAGCAGTGACCCGCTCCGGCGGGCTGGGGGTGATGCGCCAGATGGTGTCCCGGGCAGGCCCGGGCTCGGCAGCGTCCGTGCGCCGAGCTGCTCCTCTCGGTCTCGCCGCCCCGCGTCCGCGCCGCCGCGGCCGAGGTCGAGCGCCTCGAGCTGAGGCTGATGGACGTCGACGACGAGGCGACCCAGATGGCCTACGCCTCGGCGCTCGCGGAGTTCGCCGATGCCGGCGGCTACGAGATCGAGGTGGCGTGGGACACCTGCTGCACGGCCGCGCTCGGGGTCGGCTTCGAGAAGGCGAAGTACCGCGACCTCGACACGCTCAGCGGCGGTGAGCAGAAGCGGCTGGTGCTGGAGTACCTCCTCGCCGGGCCCGACCAGGTGCTGCTGCTCGACGAGCCGGACAACTTCCTCGACGTACCGGGGAAGGTGTGGCTGGAGGGCCGGATCCGCGAGTCACCCAAGACGATCCTGTTCATCAGCCACGACCGGGAGCTGCTCGCCAACACCGCCACGCGAGTGGTGACGGTCGAGCTCGGGGCGGCCGGCAACTCCGTGTGGACCCATCCGGGTGGCTTCGCGTCGTACCACCAGGCGCGGCGCGACCGGTTCGCGCGCTTCGAGGAGCTCACCCGCCGCTGGGAGGAGGAGCACGCCAAGCTGCGCGCCCAGATGCTGATGTACAAGCAGAAGGCGGCGTACAACTCCGACATGGCCTCGCGCTACCGCGCCGCCCAGACCCGGCTGCGCAAGTTCGAGGAGGCGGGGCCGCCGACCGCGCAGCCGCGCGAGCAGCAGGTGAGCATGCGGCTCAGGGGCGGCCGGACCGGCAAGCGCGCTGTGGTGTGCGAGGGCCTCGAGCTGACCGGGCTGATGCGTGCCGTTCGACCTCGAGGTCTGGTACGGCGAGCGCGTGGCCGTGCTCGGCTCCAACGGCTCGGGCAAGTCGCACTTCCTGCGCCTGCTCGCCGCCGGAGGCAGCGATCCGGACGTCGAGCACCGGCCGGTGGGCGACGCCCCGGTCGCGCCGGTCCGGCACACCGGACGGGCCAAGCTCGGCGCGCGGGTGCGTCCCGGCTGGTTCGTGCAGACCCATGCGCATCCCGAGCTGGTGGGCCGCACGCTGCTGGAGATCCTGCACCGCGGTGACGAGCACCGCGACGGGATGCCGCGTGAGCCGGCGTCGCGGGCGCTCGACCGCTACGAGCTCGCCCACGCCGCCGACCAGCGCTTCGAGTCGCTGTCCGGTGGCCAGCAGGCGCGTTTCCAGATCCTGCTGCTCGAGCTGTCCGGCGCGACGCTGCTGCTGCTCGACGAGCCGACCGACAACCTCGACGTGGAGTCGGCCGAGGCGCTCGAGGAGGGGCTCGATCGCTTCGAGGGCACCGTGCTCGCCGTGACCCACGACCGCTGGTTCGCCCGCGGCTTCGACCGGTTCCTGGTCTACGGCGCCGACGGGTCCGTCTACGAGTCCGACGGCCCGGTCTGGGACGAGGGCAGGGTCCGCCGCGCCCGCTGAAGCTCCGCCGACCGGGCAGTTCTGGTTGGCTGGAGCACGCCGACAGGGCAGTTCTGGTTGGGAGAAGTACGCCGACAGGGCAGTTCTGGTGGGTCACGGCAACCATTCGTGCCCGGTCGGCGTCGTACGGCCAACCAGTTGTGCCCGGTCGGCGTCCTAGGGTGGCGATCGTGTCTCGTGTCCCGCTCCGCTGCTGGTGTTCGGCGGGGTCGTCTCGGTGCAGTTCGGCGGGGCGCTGGCGGCCACGCTGGTGCCGGAGATCGGGGCCGGCGGGTCGGTGCTGCTGCGGATCGCGATCTCGGCGCTGATCCTGTCGCCGCTGGTCCGGCCGCGGGTGCGAGGACACTCGCGCAAGGCCTGGCTGACCGTCGTGGCGTTCGGGTACGGCGCTCGGGTCTGATGAACTGGAGCTTCTACGGCTCGCTGGCGTACCTGCCGCTCGGCGTGGCGGTGACCGTCGAGTTCCTCGGTCCGCTCGTGCTGACCACGGTGCTGTCGCGCCGGCCGCTGGACTTCGTCGCCGTGGCGGCCGCCGGGGCGGGGGTGTTGCTGATCTCCGAGGCACTGACCGTGCCGCTCGCCGACCTGAGCTGGGTCGGGCTGCTGCTCGCCGCGACGGCGGGCGCCTTCTGGGCGGCGTACATCCTGCTCAGTGGGCGCACCGGCGCGGAGTTCGAACGGCTCGACGGCTTGGCGCTCGCGCTGGTCGTCTCGACGGTGGTGGTCCTCCCGGCGGGCCTGCCGAGCGCCGACCAGTGGACGAGCGAGCACGTGCTCAAGGGGCTCGGGCTCGCCGTGCTGTCGCTCGCTGCTGCCGTACTCGCTGGAGCTGCTCGCCCTGCGCCGCCTCGCCGCCCGCGTCTTCGGGATCCTGCTCTCGCTCGAGCCGGCCGTGGCCGCCCTGGCGGGGCTGATCGTGCTGGGCCAGCAGCTCGACCCGCTGCAGGTGCGTCGGTCTGGCGCTGGTCGTGCTCGCCAGCGCGATCGTGATGGGCCTGAAGCGACCCGAGGAGCCCGGCCGGATCGAGTCGACCTGACCGGGCTTCGCGGGGAGCCGCTCAGACAGAGGTCGTCTGTCGCCAGCGTCGGGCGACCGCCACCGACTGCGACTGGCGACGCACCAGCACCACGCTGACCGCGATGCACCAGACCGGCATCGCGAACCAGACGGCGAAGCCCGTCGGGCCGAGCAGGGCAGCACACGCCCAGCACGATCGTGACGATCGCCAGCCACTTCGGCAGGACGTCCGTGCGCAGCCCGCCGATGCCGGTCGAGAGCAGCAGCACGGCCGCGGCGGCCATGAACGGGCAGCCAGCTGATCGATGCCGAGGACGCCCATGAACCTCGCGGATGCGGCGTCCTGTCCTTGTCGACGGACTTCGAGAGAGTCGACGCCCAGACCCAGGCGTTGAGAGCCGATGCGATCGCGACCATGATGCCGCCAGCAAAGGCGGCGCTGGAGTACGTCGACTCACGGGGCTCGCCCGACCGCAGGCCTGCCGGATGCCGACCGCGAAGAACGCCATCGTCACCACGAACAGTGCCGTCGCGATGAGAGCGATGTGGTTGCGCGTCTCGTGCCCCGTCATGACGGCGATCGCGTTCTCGCCGGGCTCTCCGGTGTCTTCGCGAGATAGCCCGCCGACCGCGAACAGGATGCCGGCCAGCGATGCCTGCGGCCGGGAGGAACTTCTCGAAAGTGCTCTGCGGCATGGCCGCCTCCTCGGTGTGATCGGTACGACGCCAGCCGCCGTACCACCTCGACGACGTTGGCCGTCCACCGCGTCTCGGGCGCACGAGTCCAGGTGTCCTAGACGACCCGGGAACTGTTCCCGGGCGTGCAGACACCAGCGGCGCTCGCTGGTCCACACTGAGAACATGAGCGGCGCCGTGACCTCTCCCCGCCCGTCGGGGCCGGCTCGTCCTCGCCGTCCTCCTGCCCGTGGTGGGACTCGCCACTGCTCGGTCCATCGTCGCGGACGATCGCGAGGCGCGACGACTCGTGGCTGTTCGCTCCCCGCGCTGCTGGTGGTCGTCTGTCCCCGGCGTGGTCGGGCTTCCTGATCCTGCGTCGCGACCCGGGCAACCGCATCGGTTGGCTGCTCAGCGCACACTCCGCGCTGGTCGGCACCGGGCTTCGGCACGCCACCCGTGGGCGCTGCATCGCAGGCCGAGCTGGTCATCGGCCAGCTCAGCGAGCGGGTCGTGGGTGCTGCTCTACCTCTGCCTGGTGCTGATCGGGTACCTGTTCCCGACCGGCCACTTCCGCAATCGGCGGTGGCGCCTCTGGGTGTTCACCTGCATGGCGGGTTACGCGCTCTTCGTCGTCGGAGCCGCGGGCGACCCGTACGAGCTTCCATGACTTCTACCCCGGCCAGGAGCTGCCGCTGACGCTGTTGCCGTCCGGGCCCTGTCTCGGGCGCATCGGAGCCGTGGGCCTGTCTCGTTCGTGGCCGCCAGCCTCGTCGGCACCGTCGTCTGCGCGCGTGCGCGACTGCGCGACGCCACCGGCGACGAGCGGCTCCAGCTGCTCTGGTTCAGCTGGGCCGCCGCTCAGCATCCCGACGACCCTCGCCATGTGCTGGCTCGACTACGCGTTCACCGGCGAGGCCGGCACGATCACTCTCCTTGCCGTCTGCCTCCTCGGCAGCGTGATCCCCGCTCGTGATCGGTATCGCGATCCTGCGCACGCGGCTCTTCGACATCGAGCTCGTGCTCAGCCGCACCCTGACGTACGTCGTGCTGACCGTCGGTGTCGTCGGCATCTACGCGCTCGTGCTCTGGCTGGCCCGACGCAGCTCCTCGCCCGCGACTCGCTGGCCGGTCTCGTGGCCGTCGGCATCGTCGCCGTCCTCGTCCAGCCGGCGCACTGCTGGCTGCGTCGGCGCGTCGAGCGGATGGTGTACGGCGACCGCAACGAACCCGGCCTCGCGCTGCGGCGGCTGGCCGACCGGGTCGAGGGCGACCACCGACCCGGCCGGCGTCATCGACTCCGTCACCGCTTCGGTCGTCGACGCGCTGCGGGTCGAGCGCGTCGTGGATCGAGCGCGACTCCGTTCCTCGTCAGCGGCCAACGACGACCGCGTCGTCCGCGTCCCCCTCGTGCACCGTGGCGAACGGCTCGGCGACCTCGCCGTCGAGGTGCCGCGCGGCCGCACCCTCGTCCACCGCCGACCTCGCGCTGCTGCACGACCTGGCTCGACACGCGGCCGTCGTCGTCCAGGCCGCCACCCTCGCGGCCGACCTGCAGGCCTCCCGGGCCAGTCTGGTGACTGCGCGCGAGGAGGAGCGTCGCCGGTTGCGCCGCGACCTGCACGACGGGCTCGGACCGAGCCTGGCGGCGATCGTGCTCAAGCTCAACGCCGCGCAGAGCCGGGCCGACGCGCGGGCCCGGAGCGAGCTGCTCAACCAGACCCTCGACGAGGCCACCGCAGCCATCGCCGAGGTGCGCCGGCTCGTCGACGACCTGCGCCCGCCCGCCATCGACGAGGTCGGGCTGATCGGCGCGATCCGCCAGCGTGCGGCCTCGCTGACCCAGGGCAGCGACCTCGTGGTCGAGGTGGCCGGGCCGGCCGCGCTGCCGCCACTGCCCGCAGCGGTCGAGGTCGCGGCCTTCCGGATCGCCGCGGAGGCGATGACCAACGTGTCCCGGCACTCCGGAGCCACCCGATGCCTCGTGCACGTGGCGGTCAACGGCGCCTTCGAGCTCACCGTGAGCGACAACGGCCGCGGCGCGCGACCCGGCACCAGCTCGGGGGTCGGATGGACCTCGATGTCCGAGCGGGCCGAGGAGCTCGGTGGCAGCTGCACCGTCACCTCGCGCTCCGGTGGCGGGCTCGTCGTACGCGCCGTGCTGCCGCTGAGCGACACGGAGGCCCAGGCCGGCGTCGAGGCGGCTCAGCCATGACGACGACCGCACGCGCATCCTCGTCGCCGACGACCACCCGGCCTTCCGCACCGGCCTGCGGCAGATGCTCCAGGACGTGCCCGACCTCGAGGTGGTCGGCGAGGCCGAGACGGGCGCGCAGGCGGTCGAGCTCGACCCAGGAGCTCGCGCCCGACGTGGTCGTGATGGACCTCCGGATGCCGGGGCTCGACGGCATCGAGGCCACCCGCCGCCTGCAGCAGGTGGCGCCGTCGGCGGCGGTCATCGTGCTGACGATGTTCGAGGACGACGACTCGGTGTACGCCGCCATGCGGGCCGGCGCGCTCGGCTATCTGCTCAAGGGCGCCCAGCAGGACGAGATCGTCCGCGCGATCCGGGCGGTGGCGGCCGGTGAGGCGATCTTCGGCCCCGAGATAGCCCGGCGGGTGATCGCCCACTTCTCCACCGGTGCAGGCTCGGCCAGGCAGGCATTTCCCGGGCTCACCGAGCGGGAGCGGGAGATCCTCGAGAAGATCGCCGGCGGTCTCGGCAACGCGACCATCGCCCACGAGCTGACGATCAGCCTCAAGACCGTGCGCAACCACGTCTCCAACATCTTCACCAAGCTCCAGGTCAGCGACCGCTCGGCAGCCATCGTCAAGGCGCGCGAGGCCGGGATCGCGTCTCCATCGGAGGGGCCCTGACGGAACCCCCGTCCGTTGCCGCCCGTTGTGGCCTGTGCCACGCTCTGCGGATCGACCCCCTGGCCCGAGGAGAGACCGCCATGACCGCGCACGCCGCCGAGCTCGCAGACCCCACGTTCCTGGACGACCGGCTGGCCCACTGGGCCGAGGCGACGCCGGACGCCGAGGCGTTCACCTACCTCGGCCGCACGTGGACGTGGGCGGAGTGGAACGACCGGGTACGCCGCCTGGCAGGCGCCCTGAAGGCGAAGGGGATCGGCCGCGGCGACGTGGTCTCGTTCCTCGACAAGAACCACCCGGCCTGCGTGGAGCTGACCATGGCGGCGGCGTCGCTCGGGGCGGCCAACGCGATCATCAACTTCCGCCTCGCCGGCGACGAGGTCGACTACGCGGTCAACGACTCGGGCGCCAGGCTCCTGCTCGTCGGGTCGGAGCTGATGCCGCTGATCGACAAGATCCGCGACAAGCTGACGGCGGTCGAGCACGTCATCGAGGTGACCCCCGAGGGCGCCGACGGCGACGAGTACGAAGCGCTGCTCGCGGGCGCCGAGCCGGTGGGCCGCGACCCCGAGGTGGCGCCGGACGACATCTGCCTGGTGATGTACTCCTCCGGCACGACCGGCCGCCCCAAGGGCGTCACGCTCTCGCAGGCCAACATGGTCGCCCACACCCTGAACGCCCACGAGGGCTGGGGATTCGACGAGGGCGACAAGAACATGGTGTCGATGCCGCTGTTCCACGTCGGCGGCTCGTCGTACGTCCTGTTCGGGATCCACGACGGCGTCCCCAGCGTGATGACGCGCGACCCCGACGGCGCCTCGCTGGCCGGCGCCATCATGCAGGGCGCCAACCGCACGTTCCTGGTGCCGGCCGTGCTGGCGCAGGTGCTCCAGTCCGGCGACGACGCGATCAAGCTGTTCGGGCACCTCAAGACCTACTGCTACGGCGCGGCGCCGATGCCGATGCCGCTCCTGCGCGCGGCCATCAAGGCGTGGCCGGACACCGACTTCATCCAGGTCTACGGGCTCACCGAGCTGTGCGGCGTCATCACCCACCTGATGCCCGAGGCACACCGCGACGACGCACACCCCGAGCGCCTCGTCAGTGCCGGGCAGTGCATTCCCGGCGCGGAGGTGAAGGTGGTGGACCCCGAGTCGCTGGAGGAGGTGCCGACCGGTGAGCACGGTGAGCTGTGGTTCCGGACCCCGCAGCTGATGAGCGGCTACCTGAACAAGCCCGACGCCACGGCCGAGGTGATCACCGAGGACGGCTGGTTCCGCACGGGCGACATGGGCAAGGTCGACTCCGACGGCTTCGTGTACGTCGAGGACCGGCTCAAGGACATGATCATCTCGGGCGGGGAGAACATCTACTCGCCCGAGATCGAGCGGGTCCTGGCCGAGCACCCCTCGGTCATGGAGGTCGCGATCATCGGCGTTCCCGACGACCGCTGGGGCGAGACGGTGAAGGCGGTCGTGTCCCTCAAGCCGGACACCGCAGGCGACCGAGCAGGAGCTGATCGACTACTGCCGTGAGCACCTCGCGCACTACAAGTGCCCGAAGTCGGTCGACATCCTCGACGCCCTGCCGCGCAACCCCACCGGCAAGATCCTCAAGCGCGAGCTGCGCCAGCCCTACTGGGAGGGACGCGACCGGTCCACGGTCTGAGCCGTCGGCCCGGGCTCAGCTCCAGCGCTCGGCAGCCGGGGTGAAGTCGAGGGTGCGCGCGCCGGTGTACACCTGCTTGGGGCGGGCGATCTTCTGGTCCTTGTCCTGGACGAGCTCGAGCCACTGGGCCAGCCATCCCGGCGTACGACCGATGGCGAAGAGCACCGTGAACATCTCCGGCGGGAACTGGAAGGCCTCGTAGATCAGGCCGGAGTAGAAGTCGACGTTGGGGTAGAGCTTGCGCTTGACGAAGTACTCGTCCTCCAGCGCGATCTTCTCCAGCTCCTGGGCGATCTCGAGCAGCGGGTTGACCCCGGTCACCTCGAAGACGTCGTCGCAGGCCTTCTTGATGATCTTGGCGCGCGGGTCGTAGTTCTTGTAGACGCGGTGGCCGAAGCCCATCAGCTTCTCGTTGCCCTCCTTCACGCCGTCGATGAAGTCGGGGATGTTCTCCTTGCTGCCGATGCGGCGCAGCATCCGCAGCACGGCCTCGTTGGCGCCGCCGTGCAGGGGGCCGTAGAGGGCCCCGACCCCGGCGGCGACCGAGGAGTAGGGGTCGACCTGCGAGGAGCCCACCGAGCGCACGGCGTTGGTGGAGCAGTTCTGCTCGTGGTCCGCGTGCAGGATGAACAGCACGTCGAGCGCCTTGACCAGCCGCTCGTCGGCGTCGAACTTCTGCTCGCTCATCTTGAACAGCATCGAGAGGAAGTTGGCCGTGTAGCTGAGCTCGTTGTCGGGGTAGACGTAGGGCTTGCCCTGCGCGTGCCGGAAGGCCCAGGCGCCCAGCGTCGGCATCTTGGCGATCATCCGCACGATCTGCATGTGCCGGTTGTCGGGGTCCTTGATGTTGCCCGACTCGGGATAGAACGTGGACAGGGCCCCGACCGAGGCCATCAGCATGCCCATCGGGTGGGCGTCGTAGCGGAACCCCTGCATGAAGGTCTTCACGTTCTCGTGCAGGAACGTGTGATGGGTGATCTCGTGCACCCACGTGTCGTACTGCGGCTTGCTCGGCAGGTCGCCGTGGATCAGCAGGTAGGCGACCTCCAGGAAGCTGGACTTCTCGGCGAGCTGCTCGATGGGGTAGCCGCGGTACTCGAGGATCCCCTTCTCGCCGTCGATGAAGGTCACCGAGCTCTTGCAGGAGGCGGTGTTGACGAAACCGGGGTCGTAGGTCGCGAGGCCGGGGGTCTCCTCGTCGAGCCGGATCTGGCTCAGGTCGCCGGCCTTGATGGTGCCGTCGCTGATCGGGATCTGGTATTCCTTGCCGGTCCTGTTGTCGAGGACGGTGAGGCTGTTGTCACCGGTGTCGGTCACGTCGGCTCCTTGCGCTCGAGCGGTGGGTCGAGGTGGCGGTACGGGCGGGGACGGGTAGGGCCAACATGCCCCAGTTCTCCCCACGTTCAACCTATGCCCATGGCGGGGGAGACGACCAGTGGGTGCCGTTTTGACGCCTGAGCAGGGCTCCCGGTAATCTTGTCGGTCGCGCCTCCTGCCGCTTCAGGGCTTCGTCGTTGTGGCCCCGGGGCAGTCCCGCCGCCGGTCGATCCGGACCGTGTCGCGGGCAGTGTTCGTCAGAAGGCGCAGCACCACCACCATCTCCGGAATCAGCCTGGGGTGGACACGAACGAGTGAGTAAGGCCAACAACGTTGCGTACCTACAGCCCCAAGCCAGGTGACATCCAGCGCGAGTGGCACGTCATCGACGCCACCGACGTCCGTCTGGGTCGCCTCGCCGTCCAGGTCGCGAACCTGCTGCGCGGCAAGCACAAGCCCATGTTCGCCCCCCACGTCGACACCGGCGACTTCGTGATCGTCGTCAACGCCTCGAAGGTGTCGCTGTCCGGTGACAAGGCGACCAAGAAGATGTCCTACCACCACTCGGGCTACCCGGGCGGTCTCTCAGCCACCCCCATCGGTGACCTGATCGAGAAGGACGCCCGCAAGGCCGTGGAGAAGGCCGTCTGGGGCATGCTCCCCAAGAACCGCCTCGGTCGCCAGATGCTCAAGAAGCTGAAGGTGTACGCCGGTCCCGATCACCCGCACGCCGCCCAGAAGGCCAAGCCCTTCGAGATCAAGCAGATCTCCCAGTGACTACCTCTCCCGAGACGAACACGCAAAGGAACACCGTGGCAGACGCAGACATCGAGACCCAGGACGGCGAGGAGACCTTCGAGGTCAACGAGGAGGGCGTCGCCTACTCCTCCGAGAGCGCGCCCGAGCGCCGACACCCCCGCCAAGCCGGCGACCATCGCCCCGGCCGCGGCCACCGGCCGTCGCAAGGAGGCCGTCGCCCGCGTGCGGATCGTGCCCGGCAGCGGCAAGTGGACCGTGAACGGTCGTGACCTCGACAGCTACTTCCCGAACAAGCTGCACCAGCAGGTCGTCAACGAGCCGTTCGCGACCACCCAGCTCGAGGGCCGCTTCGACGTGGTCGCCCGCATCCACGGTGGCGGCATCACCGGCCAGGCCGGTGCGCTGCGCCTCGGTGTGGCCCGGTGCCTCAACGCCGTCGACGCCGAGGCCAACCGCCCGGTCCTGAAGAAGGCCGGCCTGCTGACCCGTGACGCCCGCGTCATCGAGCGCAAGAAGGCCGGTCTGAAGAAGGCCCGCAAGGCGCCGCAGTTCAGCAAGCGCTAATCGGCGCGTCCATGGCTCGCCTTTTCGGCACGGACGGGGTCCGGGGTCTGGCCAACGGTGAACTCACCGCTGAGCTGGCCCTGGACCTTTCCGTTTCCGCTGCCCACATCCTCGCCGAGCGCGGCACCTTCGAGGGGCACCGTCCCCTCGCGGTCGTCGGCCGGGACACGCGCATCTCCGGGCAGTTCCTCGAGGCTGCCGTCGTGGCCGGGCTCGCGTCCGCCGGCGTCGACGTCCTCCTGCTCGGTGAGCTGCCGACACCCGGCGTGGCCTGGCTGACCGGCGACCTCGGCGCCGACCTCGGCGTGATGCTGTCGGCCTCGCACAACGCGATGCCCGACAACGGCATCAAGTTCCTGGCCCGGGGCGGCGTGAAGCTCGACGACGCCATCGAGGTGGCCATCGAGAAGCGCATGCGCGAGCCGTGGGAACGCCCGACCGGGGCCGCGGTCGGCCGAGTGCGCACCCTGGACACCGCGGTGGAGCAGTACGCCGCCCACCTCGACTCCACGATCGGCCACTCCCTCGAGGGCATCAAGGTCGTGCTCGACTGCGCCCACGGCGCCGCCTTCGAGGTCGGTCCCCGGGCGCTGCGCGAAGCCGGTGCCGAGGTCGTCGCGATCTGCGCGGAGCCCGACGGGGTGAACATCAACGACGGCTGCGGTTCCACCCACCTCGACGTGCTGCAGAAGGCCGTGCTCGAGCACGGTGCCGACCTCGGGTTCGCCCTCGACGGCGATGCCGACCGCTGCCTCGCGGTGGACGCGGACGGCGAGATCGTCGACGGGGACCAGATCCTCGCGGTCCTCGCGCTGGCGATGCGGGAGGCCGGTGAGCTCGAGGGCGACACCGTCGTGGCCACCGTGATGAGCAACCTCGGCTTCGTGCAGGCGATGAAGGCCGCCGGGATCGGCGTACGGCAGACGAAGGTGGGTGACCGCTACGTCCTCGAGGCGATGAAGCTGTCCGGCTTCACCCTCGGCGGTGAGCAGTCCGGCCACGTGATCATGAGCCGGCACGCGACCACGGGCGACGGCATCCTCACCGCGCTGCACGTCCTCGACCGGATGGCCGCCACCGGGAAGTCGCTCGCCGAGCTGGGCTCGGTGATGACCCGGCTCCCGCAGGTGCTCGTCAACGTGCCCAACGTCGACAAGTCGCGCACCGACGAGGACTTCGTGCTCGCCGCAGCCGTCGCCGAGGCGGAGGCCGAGCTCGGCGAGTCCGGGCGCGTCCTGCTCCGACCGTCCGGCACCGAGCCGCTCGTGCGCGTGATGGTCGAGGCCGCCAGTCCCGAGCAGGCCCGGCAGATCGCCGACCGCCTCGCCGGCGTCGTCGGCGAGCAGCTCGCCCTCGCCTGAACCCACCGACCGGGCACTTCTGGTTGGCCGGAGTGCGCTGACCGGGCACTAACGGTTGGTCGGAGTGCGCTGACCGGGCACCAATGGTTGGACGAGTGCCCTCGAGCGGGCGCTTCTGGCCAACCAGAACTGCCCTCTCGACGTATTCCAGGCAACCAGAACTGCCCTCTCGGCGTGCTCCAGGCAACCAGAACTGCCCTCTCGGCGTGCTCCAGGCAACCAGAACTGCCCGGTCAGGCGCTCCAGACCGGCGCGACGTTCTTGCGGTAGCTGCGGCCGAACAGGGCCGTGATGATCTTGAGCACCGGGGCCGGGATGTTCTCGCCGATGGCCGACTTCTCCTCGGCCGAGGCGCCGTCGAGCAGCCACGCGAAGAACACGCCGCCCTTGGTCGGGCCGACCTTCGCGAACTTCTTGCCCATCTCCTTGATCTCGGGGGTGTCCTTCTTCTCGAGGTACACCGGCTCGAGGATCTGCTCCTCGTGGTCGAGGTGGGTGACCGCGACCTCACGCAGCTGCTGCACCGCGGCCAGCGCCTTCTCGGCCTCACCCTGCCCCGGCGACGACCGGAGCGCGGCCATGGCGATGCGGGCGTCGGCCAGGGCAGCGGCCATCAGCTCGTGCTCGGCGTCCATCTGCACCGTGGTCTCGTGACTGACACCGACCGACTCGAGGGCGGGCCAGGCGATCTCGTGCTCTCCCTCGTGGTGGTCGGTGAGCTGGGTGTCGAAGTTGTCCCAGGCACGGCCCAGCTCTGCGGCACGGTTCGCGTCGCCCGGCGGGAACGTCGACAGCGCACCGCGGAAGCGGTCCAGGTCTCGCCGGAACGCAGCGTGAATCACCTTGTTCATGCTCATCTCAGCCATGGGGGGATCGTAGGCCGTGAGCACGTCGCGGCACAGTGGCCGGACATCGGCTGGTCCAGACCCGTGGTGGCCTCAGGTCCCTCGCAGCACCGCCACGACGAAGTCGCCGCCGGCGGGCGCCAGGTCGTAGGTGCTGAACTCGTGCTCGACGACCAGACCGGCCGCCGCCACATGGCCCCGGAAGTCAGCGACCGGGTAGTCGCGGCTGTGCGGAGGACCCTTCTCCGGGGCGAAGCCCACGAGGATCCTCCCGTCCCGGGTGAGGAGCCCGGCCAGCGTCCGCAGGGCCCGGGCCTCGGTGTCCTCGGCCAGGTAGACCATCACGTTGCCGACCACCACGATCTCGTCGTACGACGTGGGCCGTTCCGCCTGCTCGAGCAACCCAGGCGACAGCTCGAGGATGTCCGCCTCGACCACCGGCACCTGCGGGTAGAGACGGCGCGACCGGGCGACCAGGTCGGGGTCCTTCTCGACTGCGGTGACGTCGTGGCCTCGCGCCGCCAGCGCCGCCGCCACCCGGCCGATCCCGGCCCCGGCGTCGAGGATCCGGGCGCCCCTGGGCGCGAGCACGTCGGCCAGCCGTGCCTCACCGTCGATGTCCTCACCACGGGCGATCAGGTCCTCGAAGGCACCGGCGTACCTCGAGCCGGGCCCGCTCATCAGGCGTTCCCAGCGGTTGGGCGGGATCTTCTCGCTCATCGGTGACTGAGCGATCGCCGGAGTCGGCTCGCTGCGACCCGTCGCCAGACCAGACGCTGGACCAGCAGGGTGGCCGTGCCCGCCAGCATGATGCCCAGCAGGTTGATGCCCAGCTGCGTGAGGGCCGACAGGGCCTCCGACCAGATGCCGCAGGCCAGGCAGACGGCGATCGTCCCCAGCGCGGGGATGGTGGTGATCGAGATGAACACCCCGACGAGCGGGCCGGACTTCGCCGTGGTGAGCGACAGGGTCCCGGCGATCCCGGCGAGGCAGGCCACCACGAACGACCACGCGTCCGGGGAGACGATGAAGTCGGTGAGGTCTCCGGTCCCGGCCTGTTCGCGGGTGAACGCCCCGAGCTGGTAGGCGATCGTCCACACCACCGTCGAGAAGGCGCCGGCCACCAGGAAGCCGGTCACCAACGAGCGGATGGCCACCGGCAGCATCCCGAACCGGGGATGGGCCAGCGCGAAGCAGATCGCCGCGATCGGGGAGAACTCCGGTCCGACGACCATGGCGCCCACGATCAGGATGGGCTGGTCGAGGATGCGGCCGGTCCCGGCGATCAGGGCGGCCAGCGTCATGAACGACACGAACGCCCAGGAGAGCCGGGAGTCGTCTCGCAGTCGTTGCTCCACGGAGACCCACACCACGCCGTCGTCCGGCGCGCCCGGGGCGATCTGCTCGGCCTCGAACGCCTCGTTCGAGAGGATGGTGTCGATCTCGTCGAGGCTGATCGACCCGCGGTGCTGGAGGTCCAGGTCCCGGAGCCGGGCGATGACCGAGGTCGCGCTCTCGCGAGCGACGTCCGCGAGCACCAGGCATCCCGGGGGCTTCCGGAACCCACCCGGGACCAGCGCCACGTTGGTCACGGTGCCGTCGGTCTCGAGGTCTTCCATGACGGCGTCGACCAGGTCGTCGGGAACGCGCAGTCGGAGATGCAGCACCGGCTCAGTCTGGCATCAGAGCTTGCGCAGCCGGACCCATCGCACCGAGTGGTCGCGGTCCTTGCGCAGCACCAGCGTGGCCCGGGAGCGGGTGGGTTGCACGTTCTGCTTGAGGTTGGGTCCGTTGATCTCGTCCCAGATGCGGTTGGCCTCGGTGACCGCCTCGTCGTGGGAGAGCGAGGCGTAGCGGGCGAAGTACGACGCAGGGTCGCGGAAGGCGGTCTCGCGCAGCCGGAGGAAGCGGTCGGTGTACCACTTGCGGATGTCGCTGGTGGCGGCGTCGACGTACACCGAGAAGTCGAAGAAGTCGCTCACCGCGAGCCCGGCGCGGCCGTCCTGCCGGATGCCGGCGGACTGGAGGACGTTGAGCCCCTCCACGATGACGATGTCGGGGCGGGAGACGACCACCTTCTCGTCGGGCACGACGTCGTAGACCAGGTGGGAGTAGGTCGGCGCCTCGACCTCGTCCTTGCCGGACTTGATGTCGATGACGAACTTCAGCAGGGCCTTGCGGTCGTAGGACTCCGGGAACCCCTTGCGGTGCAGGATTCCGCGGCGGTGCAGCTCGGCGTTGGGCAGCAGGAACCCGTCGGTGGTGACGAGCGCGACCCGCGGGTGCTCCGGCCAGTGGGCCAGCATGTGCTGGAGGACGCGCGCCGTCGTGGACTTGCCGACCGCCACCGAACCGGCCAGCCCGATCACGAACGGAGTCCGGGGCGGCTGGCTCTGGTGCAGGAAGTCCTCGGTGGCGCGGTGCAGCTTGCCGGAGGCCTCGACGTAGAGGCTGAGCAGCCGCGAGACCGGGAGGTAGACCTGCTGCACCTCGTCGAGGTCCAGCTCGTCGCCCAGACCCCGGACCCGCTCGATCTCCTCGGGGGAGAGAGGCTCCTCGGTGGCGCGACCGAGCGCGGCCCAGGCGTCACGGTCGAGCTCGACGTACGGCGAGCTCTCGCCCGCGTTCGTCCCGTTCGGCATGCGCGTCACGATAGTGCTGACCTGCCCGCCTAGACTCAGGCCCATGTGCGGGATCGTCGGATACGTCGGGGACAAGCAGGCTCGTGACGTCGTCATCGAGGGGCTGCGACGCCTGGAGTACCGCGGCTACGACTCCGCCGGGATCGCCCTCGTCGACGGTGGGTCGATCGTCTCGGACAAGCGGGCCGGCAAGCTGGCCAACCTCGAGAAGTCCATCGAGGAGACGCCGCTGCCGCCGTCGACGACCGGGATCGGCCACACCCGCTGGGCCACGCACGGGGCCCCCAACGACACCAACGCCCACCCGCACCTCGGCCAGAAGGGCCGTGTTGCCGTGGTGCACAACGGCATCATCGAGAACTTCGCGCCGCTGCGTGACGCGCTCGAGCGTGACGGCCACGACCTGCTCTCCGAGACCGACACGGAGATCGCCGCGCACCTCCTCGAGGAGGCCGTCGAGCGGACCGGCGACCTCACCAGCGCGATGCAGGAGGTCTGCCGGCGGCTGCAGGGGGCGTTCACGCTCGTGGCGATGGATGCCCAGGACCCCTCACGGTTGGTGGCAGCCCGCCGCAACTCCCCGCTGGTGGTCGGGATCGGCGACGACGAGAACTTCCTGGGGTCCGACGTCGCGGCCTTCATCGAGCACACGCGTGAGGCGCTCGAGCTCGGCCAGGACCAGGTCGTCACGATCACCCGCGACGACGTCCGCGTCTCCGACTTCGACGGAAAGCCGGCCGAGGGCCGCCGCTACCACGTCGACTGGGACCTCTCGGCCGCCGAGAAGGACGGCTACGACTGGTTCATGCGCAAGGAGATCTTCGAGCAGCCGCGCGCCGTGGCCGACGCGTTGCTGGGACGCCACACCGGGGCCGGCGAGCTGCAGCTCGACGAGGTGCGCATCACCGAGGACGAGCTGCGCGACATCGACAAGATCGTCGTCATCGGCTGCGGTACGGCGAACTACGCCGGCCTGGTCGCCAAGTACGCCATCGAGCACTGGACCAGGATCCCCTGCGAGGTGGAGCTCGCCCACGAGTTCCGCTACCGCGACCCGATCCTGACCCGCAACACCCTCGTGGTCGCGATCAGCCAGTCCGGCGAGACCGCGGACACGCTGATGGCGATCCGCTACGCCCGCCAGCAGCGCGCCAAGGTGCTCGCGATCTGCAACACCAACGGCTCGACCATCCCGCGCGAGTCCGACGCGGTGATCTACACCCACGCCGGCCCCGAGATCGGGGTGGCCTCGACCAAGGGCTTCCTGACCCAGCTGGTCGCCTGCTACCTGCTCGGGCTCTACCTCGCCCAGGTACGCGGCACCAGGTACGGCGACGAGATCGCCTCGGTGGTCGCCGAGCTCGAGAAGATGCCGGCTCACGTGCAGTGGATGCTCGACCAGGCCGAGTCGGTCTACGAGCTGGCGCGTGAGCACGCGGAGACGCGATCGGTGCTGTTCCTCGGTCGGCACGCCGGCTTCCCGGTCGCGCTCGAGGGAGCCCTGAAGCTCAAGGAGCTGGCCTACATCCATGCCGAGGGGTTCGCCGCCGGCGAGCTCAAGCACGGCCCGATCGCGCTGATCGAGGAGGGACTCCCGGTCTTCTGCGTGGTGCCCCCGCAGGGCCGCGACCAGCTGCACGACAAGATGACCAGCGCGATCCAGGAGATCCGGGCCCGCGGCGCGCGCACGATCGTGCTCGTGGAGGTGGGTGACGACGACGTCGCGCCGTACGCCGACGTCACGATCAGGCTGCCCGTCGTACCCACCCTGCTGCAGCCCATCGTGGCGACGGTGCCGCTGCAGCTGTTCGCGTGCGAGCTGGCCACCGTCATGGGCCACGACGTCGACCAGCCGCGCAACCTGGCGAAGTCCGTCACCGTCGAGTGACGACGGTCGTCGGGCCATGATCATCGGGGTGGGCACCGACGTCGTCGAGGTCGCGCGCCTCGAGCAGGCACTCGAGCGCACGCCCTCGCTGCGTGACCGGCTGTTCACGCCCGCCGAGGGCACCCTGCCGGTGGAGTCGCTGGCGGCCCGGTTCGCCGCGAAGGAGGCGCTGGCCAAGGCACTCGGGGCGCCCGGTGACCTCTCGTGGCAGGACGCCGAGGTGGTGAGCGACGTGAGCGGCTGGCCGTCGCTCGAGCTGCGCGGCAGCGTCGCCGCCCGCGCCGAACAGCTCGGGGTCGAGCGGGCGCACCTCTCCCTGTCGCACGACGGTGGTGTGGCCATCGCCTTCGTGGTGCTGGAGTCCTGACGTGCCGGCCGATGTCGCCCAGCGTTTCCAGGCCTTCACCGGCCAGCACTACCTGCTCTTGGTCCTGTTCGCCCTCGGTGCCGTCGGGATCGTGCTGCTCGGCCGGCGCCAGCGTGGCACGGACTCCGCGCAACGGTTCAGTCGCGTCCTGGCGGTGGCGATCCCGTGCTTCACGGTGCCGATCCAGATCTTCCAGCTGACCCCCGGCGACTACGACATCGGCACCTCGTTGCCGCTCCAGCTGTGTGACTTCGCGTGGGTCGCCGCGGTCTGGGGCCTCTGGACCCACCGGCCGCTGCCCGTGGCCCTGACCTACTACTGGGGGCTGACGCTGACCACCCAGGCGATCCTGACTCCGTCGCTCGGCCAGGACTTCCCGCACCCGCGGTACCTCGCGTTCTGGTGCATGCACTTCCTGATCGTGTGGTCGGCGCTCTACCTCACCCTCGGCCTCGGGATCGGGCCGAGGTGGCGCGAGTATCGGGTCACGGTGGCGCTCACCGTGCTCTGGGCGGTCGTGGTCTACGTCTTCGACGTGGCGGTCGACGTGAACTACGGCTACCTCGTCGACAAGCCCAGTTCGGCAACCCTGCTCGACGCGTTCGGCCCCTGGCCGGTGTACGTGTTCGTGTCCCTCGGCATCCTGCTGGCCGTGTGGGCGCTGATGACCTGGCCGTGGGTCGCGCACGCCCGTCGTCGCCCGCCCGTCGTGGCAGAGCCCTAACCTGAGGCAATGCGCAGCGCTCACACGGTCGACCAGGTGCGGGTGGCCGAGGGCGCCCTCATGGCCCGGCTGCCCGACGGGGCGCTGATGCAGCGAGCCGCGTCCGGGTTGGCGGTGGCGATCGCGGAGCTCCTGGGCCGGGTCTACGCGTCCCGGGTGCTGCTGCTGGTCGGCGCAGGCGACAACGGCGGCGATGCGCTGTGGGCAGGGGCGATGCTCGCCCGACGCGGGGCAGCGGTCGAGGCGGTGCTGCTGTCGTCGAAGGTGCACCTCGAGGGGCTGGCGGCACTGCGGGCGTACGGCGGGCGGACCGTCGCGGTGGCCGAGGCGCACCGCCCGGACGTCGTGGTCGACGGGATCGTCGGCATCGGTGGCCGGCCGGGTCTGCGCGACGAGGCCGTGGAGGCGCTCGCCGCGTTCGAGGGTGTTCCGGTCGTCGCGGTGGACGTGCCGTCGGGGATCGATGTCGACACCGGCGCGCTCGACGGACCCCATGTGACCGCGGACCTCACCGTCACCTTCGGGACCCACAAGATCGGTCATCTGGTCGATCCCGCCGCCAGGGCGTGCGGGGTGGTGCATCTCGTCGACATCGGCCTCGACCTGCCGCCGGCTCCCGTCGAGGCGCTCCAGCCGGTCGACGTGGCGGCGATGCTGCCGGTCCCCGGTCCGTTCGAGCACAAGTACACCCGCGGGGTGGTGGGCGTCCGCGCAGGTTCGCAGACCTATCCCGGTGCGGCGGTGCTGTGCACATCGGGAGCGGTGTCGGGGCTGGCCGGGATGGTGCGCTACGAGGGGTCCGCGGCCGACGCGGTGCGTGACCGGCACCCGGAGATCGTGGGCGCCGACGGACGGGTGCAGGCCTGGGTGGTCGGGTCGGGTGGCGATGCGGACGCAGAGCAGGCGCTCACCGATGCGCTTGCCGACGGGGTACCGACCGTGGTCGACGCCGACGCGCTGCCGCATGTCCGGCGGGGCCCGAAGGACCTCGTCCTGACACCGCACGCCGGGGAGCTCGGCCAGGATGCTCGGCGTCGAGCGCGAGCAGGTCGAGGCCGAGCAGCTGCGCCACGCGCGACGCGCCGCCGAGGAGTACGACGCCGTGGTGCTCCTCAAGGGACGACGCACCCTGATCGCCCGACCCGACGGGCGCGTCCGCGTGACGACGAGCGGAGTGCCCTGGCTGGCCGTCGCCGGTGCGGGCGACGTCCTCGCCGGGATGGTCGGGTCGCTGCTGGCAGCGGGTCTGGACCCGTGGGACGCCGCGTCCGCCGGGTCCTGGTTGCACGGAGCCGCAGCCGCGTTGGCGAGTGGTGGTGGCCCGCTCACCGCGACACGGGTGGCCGACGCGATCCCGGAGGTGGTGCGGGGACTCCGCCGCCTGAATGGGACAATGGCCCCAATGGCCAACCCGCCCGATCGACTCATTCCACCCAGTCCGCACGCCGAGGTCGTCGTCGACCTCGGCGCGGTGCGTCACAACGTGGGCCAGCTTCGAGGTCTCGTCGGCGACGGTGACACCTCGCCCCAGCTGATGGTCGTGGTCAAGGCGGACGGCTACGGGCACGGCATGGTGCCGGTGGCCCGGGCGGCCAGGTCGGCCGGCGCCGAGTGGCTCGGGGTGGCGACCGCCGCCGAGGCGCTGGCCCTGCGTGAGGCCGGGGACACCGGACGGGTGCTGTCCTGGCTGGCTGCGCCGGGTGCCGACTTCGCGCCCCTGCTCGAGGCCGACGTGGACGTGTCGGCCCACTCGGTGGCCCAGCTCGAGGAGATCGTGCGTGCGGCACGCGAGACCGGAGTGACCGCACGCGTGCAGCTGAAGGTCGACACCGGTCTCTCGCGGGGAGGCGCCAGCCGCTCGGACTGGCTGGCCGTGTTCGCGGCCGCGCACACGGCCGAGGAGGAGGGCACCGTCCGCGTCACCGGACTCTGGTCGCACCTTGCGTGCTCGGACCAGCCGACACACCCCGCAAACGCCGCCCAGCAGGAGGCCTTCGAGGAGGCGCTCGCCCTCGCGGACGACACCGGGCTCGAGCCCGAGGTGCGGCACCTGGCCAACTCGGGCGGGGCGTTGCTCCATCCTTCGGCTCGGTACGACCTGGTGCGTCTGGGCATCGCCGTGTACGGGCTGAGCCCGGCGCCGGCGGTGGTCACGAGCGAGGCGCTCGGGCTGGTGCCGGCGATGACGGTCCGCGGGTCCGTCGTACTCACCAAGGAGCTCGCTCCCGGTGCCGGCGTCTCCTACGGCCACACCTTCGTGGTCGAGGAACCCATGCGGGTGGCGCTGGTGCCGATGGGGTACGGCGACGGCATCCCGCGGCATGCCTCCAACGTGGCCGAGGTGCTCGTCCACGGGACCCGCGGGCGGGTGCTCGGACGGATCTGCATGGACCAGTTCGTCGTCGCCGCGCCCGGAGCACATGCCGGAGACGAGGTGGTGCTGTTCGGGCCGGGGTCTCACGGGGAGCCCACGGCGACCGACTGGGCCCGATGGTGCGGCACGATCGACTACGAGATCGTCACCCGCATGGGTGGCCGGCAGACCCGCGTCTGGGTCGGGGAAGAGGACACGTGAGCACGCGTCGCTCGCTGGCCTACGCCGCCGGAGGGCTCGGAGCCGCCGCCCTGGCTGCCGTCGCCACGGGTGTCGTCGTCGAGCGCCGGGTGGTGAAGGCCCGCCGCGCGGGAGCGGCCGAGGCCGATCGGCTCGGCGCGTTGCACTCCGAGCGGGTCCCGGTGACGTGCGACGACGGGGTCGTGCTCCACGCCGAGGTCGACGAGGTGGCGCCGTACGCCGACTCGAGGACCGCGCGCCGGCGACGTCCCCGCCAGGACGTGACCCTGGTCTTCGCGCACGGCTATGCGCTCAACCTCGACTGCTGGCACTTCCAGCGCGAGGCGTTCCGCGGCAAGCGCCGGATGGCGTTCTACGACCAGCGCTCGCACGGCCGGTCGGACCGGTCCGACCGGGAGCACGCCACGATCGACCAGCTCGGCGACGACCTCGCCCGCGTCATCGAGACGGTCGCGCCCAAGGGCAAGGTCGTCCTGGTGGGCCACTCGATGGGTGGCATGTCGATCATCGCCTTCGCCGAGCGTCACCCCCGGCTGTTCGCCGAGCGCGTCGCGGGCGTGGCGTTGATCGCGACCACCGCCGGGGGACTGCGCCCCCATCGTGTCGTGAGCCGGTGGATCCCCGACGGGCTCGGCGAGCTGGTCGCACCACGCGTCATCGCCGCGCTCGCGAAGGCGCCCGAGCTCGTCGACTCCGCCCGTCGCCCGGGGTCCAACATCGGCTTCATCGTCGCCGACATGTTCGCCTTCGGACGCAAGGACGTCCCGGCGGCGGAGGTCGAGTTCCTCGACGAGATGCTCGCGGGGACGAAGTTCGACGTGCTCGCCGAGTTCTTCCCGAACTTCACCGAGCTCGACAAGTTCGAGCACCTGCGGGCGTTCGCCGAGGTCCCGACCGTGATCATCGGCGGGACCACGGGACAAGCTCACCTCGATCGGCCACAGCCGCAAGATGGCCGAACAGCTGCCGACCGCACGACTCGTCGAGTGCACCGGCGTCGGGCCACATGGTGATCTTCGAGGCGCGGGAGCAGGTCAACGAGACACTCGACGAGCTGGTGGAGTCGGCCTCGTCATGACCGAGATCCAGATCGTCGACGGATCACGCGCGGCCGACGTGGTCGCCGTCGTCCACGAGGCGTTCGCCAACCGGCCGCCGCTCGACCCGCCCGCAACGGCGCTCGACGAGACCGAGGAGTCGGTGCGCGAGGCGCTCGATGCGCACGGCGGGCTGCTGGTCGAGCACGAGGGCAAGCCGGTCGGGGCACTGCTCCTCGAGCCGCGTGGACGGCTGCTCGGACTGCGACGCGTCGGCGTACTCGACTCGGTCCGGGGGCTCGGCGTCGCCGCCAAGATGGCGAACAGGGCCGAGGAGATCGCAGCGGCGCGCAAGTTCGGCGGCCTCGAGATCGAGGCGCGGCTCGAGCTGCCCAAGACGATCGAGTTCTGGGCCCGACTGGGGTACGTCGAGTCCGGCCACAACGGCAACCGGATGAACATGCTCAAGATGCTGCCGATCACGCGCATCCTGCACACCGCCGAGGACACCCGTGCCTTCGGCGAGTGGCTGGCCACACTGCTGCGGCACGGCGACCTCGTGATCCTCAGCGGCGACCTCGGGGCCGGCAAGACCACGCTGACCCAGGGCATCGGCCGGGGCCTCCGCGTTCGCGGCGACGTCACCTCACCCACCTTCGTCATCTCGCGCGTGCACCCCTCGCTGGACGACGGCCCTCCGCTCATCCACGTCGACGCCTTCCGCCTCGGTGGTTCCGCCGAGCTGGACGACCTCGATCTCGACACCGACGTCGTCGATGCGGTCACGGTCGTCGAGTGGGGCGCGGGTCTGGCCGAGGCGCTCTCGATCGACCGGCTGGAGCTCTCCCTGACCCGCGACGAGGACGACGTACGGACCCTGACGCTCACCCCGGTGGGTCCTCGGTGGCGCGAGCTGCTCTTCTGAGGTGCTCGGCGCCGGCCTTGCGTCATACGAATCTCCGGCTGCCCGGGCGACCGCAACGTATGACGTCCGCCGGGACGTCATACGAACTGGCTGCCGGGGCGACCATCTCGTATGACGTCCGCGGCGCTCACCTAGAGCTCGGCCGTGCTGCTTGCCTTCGACACCGCCACCCCGCACGTGACCGTCGCGCTCCACGACGGTGAGTCGGTGGTGGCGACGTACGGGTCGGAGGAGTCCATGCGGCACGGGGAGATGCTCGCTCCGGGGATCGAGCGCGTCCTGGCCGAGGCGGGTGCGACCGCGGCGGACCTCACCGGCATCGCCGTAGGCGTCGGACCCGGTCCGTTCACCGGGCTCCGGGTCGGGCTGGTGACGGCGCGGACGCTCGCGCTGGTCCGCGAGATCCCGGTGCACGGCGTCTGCTCGCTGGACATCCTGGCCGCCGAGGCGATCGACCAGGGGATCGAGGAGTTCGTGGTGGCGACCGATGCGCGGCGCAAGGAGGTCTACCTCGCGTCGTACGCCGGAGGGCGGCGGGTTTCCGGCCCGCAGGTTCTCAAGCCGGAGGATGCCGCGACCGAGGCCCTCGTCGTCGGTCGGGGCGGCTCGCTCTACCCCGACGACTTCCCCAACGCGACCGGACCCGAGCACCCGTCCGCCGCCGTACTGTGCGACGTCGTGCTCCGGCGGCGCTTCGAGGTCGTCGGGCCGGAGCCGCTCTACCTGCGGCGCCCCGACGCCGCCGAGCCGGGGAAGCCCAAGCGGGTCAGCTGAGGAACAGTCGCCGCGCGCGGATCGCAGCCCACCTGGTGACCGTACGCCCCAGCCCACTACCCGGACGTCCGGGCGAACGGGCCGACGTACATCAGCAGCAGGTTGACCGAGATCACGACGGCCACGACGACTGCCCAGAGCGTGGGCAGCACGAGGAAGCCCGCGACCACCCCGGCGCCGAGCACGACCAGCTTGGTGACCAGCCGGAGAGGTCCGGACGAGACGCGGGCGCGCGGGGCTGCGAAGAGGCCCCACAGCACGGCGGCGACCACGGGCAGACCGCCCCCCAGCAAGACCCGCACTACGACCGGAGTATCGGCCGTGAACCCCGCCCACGCCAGCAGGACCAGCACGCCGACCTCGACGATGAACGCGACCACGTCATTGACGTTGACGTCCATCTCGGGCGGGTCGGTCCGGCTCACCGGACCAGTCGTGCAGCGTCAGGTGCGCCGGGGCGGCAGCGGGAAGAACATCGAGGTGCGCCGGGCGTACTCGGGGTAGCCGTCGCGCTGCATCATGGTGCGTTCGAGCAGCCTCGCTCCGGTGGCGAACACCAGGAAGTACGTCATCGCGGCCGGCGACAGGATCGTCAGCACTCCCGGCCACACGTCCGCCATCACCAGCCAGATCCCCCACCACACGCACGCGTCGCCGAAGTAGTTGGGGTGCCGCGTGTAGCGCCAGAGCCCGCGGTCCATCACCGGCTTGCGGTCCGGGTCCTTCTTGTACGCCGCCAGCTGGGCGTCGCCGACGGACTCGAAGACCATCCCGATCGCCCAGACGAGCAGGCCCAGCCAGCCGACGATGCCGATGTTCCCGTCGACGACGGCCGCCATCTGCACCGGCAGCGAGACGAACCAGATCGCGAGACCCTGCGGGAGCAGCACCTTGCGGACGATGCCGCCCGAGCCCTGCGACATCAGCTCCTCGTAGCGCGGGTCCTCGCCCGTGCCCCGCGAGCGGCGGAAGATGTGCCACGCCAGTCGGCCGCCCCAGAGCGCGACGAGGACGAACAGCCCCCAGGACCGCAGCCGTGCGTCCTCGTGCGTGTCACGCAGCACCTCGCCCAGCAAGGCGGAGACGAGCGCGACGGCGATGAAGCCCAGCCCCCACGCGACGTCCACGACGGCGATGCGGCCGGTGCGCCGCGACACGACGTACACGACCGCCATCAGAGCCACCACGACCGCCGCAGCCGCGGCGGTCGTGGTCAGGAAGTCGGCCCAGGGAAACGGGGAGTGGCCGGTCACCATGTCCTCACGGGCGGCAGCGTATGCGACCCACCCGGTCGGACCATCAGGATCTGGTCGACGCCCATGCGCCCGTCGCGGAAGGCCATCGCGCCGCCGACCAGGTACAGCCGCCAGACGCGCACGACCTCCTCGCCCACGAGCTCGACGAGCCGGTCGAGGTTGGCCTCGAAGTTCTCCATCCAGCCGGCGACGGTGCGGACGTAGTGCTCGCGCAACGCGTGCACGTCCCGGACCTCCAGCCCGCCACGCTCGAGGTGGGTCACGGTCTCGCCGATCGGCCGCATGTGCATGTCGGGCGCGATGAAGGACTCGATGAACGGGCCGCCGCCGGGATGGCCGTTGCGACCACCGGAGCGGGACATCTGCTGGATCAGGACCCGGCCGCCAGGCTTCACGGCGTCGTGCAGGACCTGCGCGTAGGTGCCGTAGTTCTGCTCACCGACGTGCTCGCCCATCTCGATCGACGCGACCGCGTCGAAAGGTCGGCCGGCGTTGACCTCCGGGATCTCGCGGTAGTCCTGGAGCCGGATCTCGACGAGGCGCTCGAGCCCGCGCTCCCGGACGCGCTGGTCGATGAACCGCTTCTGCTCGGCCGCGATCGTGACACCGGTGACCCGCGCTCCGTAGTGCTCCGCCGCGTGCAGCGAGAGCGAGCCCCAGCCGCAGCCGATGTCGAGGAACCGCATGTCCGGTCCGAGGCCGATCTTCTGGCAGACCAGGTCGAGCTTGTCGCGCTGCGCGTCCGCCACGCCGTACGACGGGTCGTCGGAGCGCCAGTAGCCCGAGGAGTAGGCCATCGAGGGGTCGAGGATCAACGAGTAGAACTCGTTGGAGAGGTCGTAGTGGTGGCTGATCGCCCGGCGGTCCCGCAGCTTGCTGTGCAGTCGCCCGCGCACCCGCGCCTGCGAGTCGGGCAGCCGTGGTGCCTTGCCCACAGCGCCGACGCCGACGGCGGCCCGCAGGGCTCGCACGAAGGCTCCGGGGGAGGGGCGTACGCCGGCGAGGCCGCGCTCCGCGGCGACGGACCAGATGTGGGTCAAGCGCCCCGTCGAGGTCGTGGTGCACCTCGAGCTCGCCGGTGACGTAGGCCTGCGCGGCACCGAGCTCACCCGGGTGCCACAAGAGGCGGCGTACGGCGTCCCGCGAGCGCAGCTCCACGAGCGGAGCATCGACCGGGCCCGCCTCGGAGCCGTCCCAGGCGCGCAGCCGCACGGGCAGGTCGCCTCCGACGAACGGTCGCAGGGCCGCCTCGAGCCGGTGGGCGATCCCGACCGACGAGACGGCCGCGGTCGAGGGACGCTGTTCGCGTCGTGGTCATCAGACCTCCCGAGCGAGGGTCAGCTGCTGCACGTCGATGTAGCCCGAGGCGAACCCGGCGCGCGAGTAGTCGAGGTAGAAGTGCCACATCCGCTCGAAGACCTCGTCGAAGCCCAGCCCCCTGACGCGGTCACGAGCGGCCTGGAAGGTCGCGTCCCAGCGGCGCAGCGTCTCGGCGTAGTGCTGCCCGAACGACAGCCGTTCGGTCACCCGCAGCGTGGTGTCTGCGGCGGTCACGGTCTCGATCGCCTGCACGGACGGCAGGAACCCGCCGGGGAAGATGTACTTGTTGATCCACGTCCACGTGTGCCGGGTGGCGAGCATCCGGTCGTGCGGCATGGTGATCGCCTGGATGCCGACCCGTCCGCCCGGTGCGAGGACCCGGTCGATGGTGCGGAAGTACGTCGACCAGTACTCGTGTCCGACGGCCTCGATCATCTCCACCGAGACGACGGCGTCGTAGGTTCCCTCGACGAGGCGGTAGTCGCTGAGCTCGAGAGTCACCCGGTCGGAGTAGCCGGCCTCGGCAATGCGCTGCTCGGCGAGCTCGAGCTGTTCCCTGGACAGGGTCACCGAGTGCACCGTCGCGCCACGGCGCGCGGCCCGGATCGCCAGCTCGCCCCAACCGGTGCCGATCTCGAGGACGCGCGTGCCTTCGCCCACACCGGTCTGGTCGAGCAGGCGCTCGATCTTGCGCGCCTGCGCCTCCGCGAGCGACTCGTGGTCGTGCCCCTCCGGGGGTGCGGCCACGTGGTGGGTGCCGCGGTCGACGATCGAGGTGTCGTAGAGCGCGGAGGAGTAGCTCAGCGTCTCGTCGAGGAACAGCCCGAAGAGCTCGTTGGACAGGTCGTAGTGGTGCGCGATGTTGCCCCGGGTGTTGTTCTCGGTGTTCTCGTGCGCCCGCGGCGGCCGGCGGACGTAGGCGGCGCGGAGCTTCTGCAGCGGTGCCGGGATCAGCGTCGGCAGCTCGGCGGCGAGGACGGTGAGGAAGCCACCGAGGTCCTCGGCCTCCCAGGCGCCCGTGAGGTAGGACTCGCCGAACCCGATCAGGCCGTCACGACCGATGCGGGCGTAGAACTCGTCCGGCCGGTGGAGGACCATGCTCGGCCCGCCCAGGCCGTGGACGGTGATGCCGTCGTGGACCGACACGGGCAGGCGGCGTACGGCCGCGCGGAACAGCTGGCGGGCGATGCGGGCGGAGACCCCGGCCTTGAAGCCGGTGGGAACGGTGTGCAGGCCGGGCCACGCGGTGGCCGGGCGTGAGGGAGTCGTCGTCATGGTCAGACGCCTTCCTGTCGTGGGTGCGTTGGTCGTGGACGGATCCCGAGGCGGCGAGCCCACAGCCAGATGCCGTGGACGCGGATGAGCAGGGCGGCGCGCAGGGCGGCGGGGGCACTGCGCAGCGGTGAGGGCGAGGTGCGCTCGCCGTCGAGCGAGGCGCTGAACACCGCGCCGTCGTCACTGTGGAGCGTCACCGTGACGTGCAGGCGTCGGCCCGGCCGCGGCACGGCGATCTCGTAGTGACCGTCGGTGCCGTGGAACGGCGAGACGTACATCTGCTTCGCGGTGCGTGCCCGCCCCTGCTCGTCGGGGTGGACGAGGTAGGCATGCCGGTCGCCGTAGGTGTTGTGCACCTCGACCACGACGGCGGCCAGCTCGCCGTCGCGGCGGTGGCACCAGAAGACGCTGATCGGGTTGAAGCAGTAGCCGAGGGCTCGGGCATTGGCCGCCATCACGATGCGGCCGCCGTCGGTCTCGCACGCCGTTGAGGGCGAGGAAGTGCTCGACGTTCTGCTTCAGGGTCCGGTCCGGTTCGCCGAGGTGGTCCCGGGCCTCGAAGCGACCGAGGACACCGTGGTCGGGCAGGTGGTCGAGGTCGACCACCCAGGTCCGGGACCGGTGGGTGAAGGTGCGCTTGAACGGTGCACGCCGGGTGTGCCGGATCGTGGTGTCGTACGTCGCGGCCTCGACTGGGAGCGGGGTGTTGCCGGTCCACTCGACGCCGAGCCTCGCGGCCGCCCGTACTCCGGAGCGGGCACCGTCCTCGTGGAAGCCCCAGCCGTGCCAGGCGCCGGCGAACGCGACCCTGTCGCTGTCGCACTCCGGAAGGCGGCGCTGGGCGGCCACGGAGGTCGGCGTGTAGATGGGGTGCTCGTACTCCATCGTGTCGATGACCTGCGACTGGTCGACGATGTCCTGCCCACCGAGCGTGACGATGAAGCGCCGACCGTCCGCAGTGACCGGCAGCCGCATGAGACGGGTCAGGTCGTAGCTGACGGTGACCGGCGGCGCGTCCCCGTTGGTGGAGCCGTCGCCGTTGGTTGAGCTTGTCGAAACCCGGCGCAGGTAGTTCCACGACGCACGCGCGCGCGGCAGGCGCGGCAGCACGCTGGTGTCGGTGTGCAGCTGCGCGGTGTTGGGGGAGTACCCGATGGCCCCGAGCACCTCGCGCTGCACGGTCGTGGGCTCGGCGAGCATGGCGAGTGCCTGGCCCGGGTGCGTCGCGATCACCACGGCGTCGAAGTGGTCGACCTGGCCGTTGCCGTCGGTGATCTCCACGCCGGTCGGCGTCTCGAGCACCGAGGTCACCTTGGTGCCGGTGCGCACGTCGGAGAGTCGGGCGGCCACGCGCTCGACGTACTCCCTCGAGCCGCCGGTGACCGTGCGCCACTGCGGCGAACCGAGGACGCCGAGCATCCCGTGGTGCTCGAGGAAGGTGAACAGGTAGCGCGCGGGGTACTCGAGCGCGACGGCCGGGTCGCACGACCACACGCAGGCGACCAGCGACTCCATGAAGTGCGTGCGGAACGTCGGCGAGAACCCGCCGCGCTCGAGGAAGGAACGCAGCGTCTCGTCGTCTTCCCCGCCGGTTGAGCTGTCCCCGTTGGTTGAGCTGTCTCCGTTGGTCGAGCTTGTCGAGACCAGCAGCCGTTTCGCCATCCGGTGGAAGCGCGGGATCTCCACGAGCATCCGCAGGTACGACGGACGCAGGGCGTTGCGCCACGTCGGGAACAGGCCGGACAGGCCGAGCGCGCCGGCGTACTCCAGGCCGGTCTCGTCGCACCGCACCGACATCGACATCTCGGAGTCCTGGGTCTGGACACCGAGCTCGTCGAAGAGCCGGAGCAGGTGCGGGTAGGTGCGCTCGTTGTGCACGATGAAGCCGGTGTCCACGGGGATGCCGTCGACGACGTGCGTGTCCGCATGCCCGCCGAGTCGGGTGTCGCCCTCGTAGAGCGTCACGTGGGCCTGCTTGCCCAGCACGTGCGCGGCCAGCAGCCCGGCGACGCCGCTGCCGACGACTGCGACGCGACGAGGTGTGCGGGTGGTCATGCCTTGGCCTTGTCCAGGTCGAACAGCGCCACGGGCTCGGTGGTGGGCTCCGGGGAACCGCCTTCCGGCTCCACGGTGATGCCCACACCGGTGGCCTTGGCCGCATCGCCCTTGAGCAGGACCTTGTTGTCGCCGGGTGTCGCCATCAGGCCGGCCGGGAGCATCGTCCCGGCCTCGTCCTGCAGCCAGAGCTCGAAGACCTTGCCCGGGGGCGGAGCGGCCATGTCGTCGGTCACGAGGACGGCCCTGCCCAGGCTGAGGGAGCGCACCACGGTGGCGCGGGAGCCGTCCTCGAAGTCGATCGACACCTTCTTCGCGTCGTCCGCGGCCAGCACCCGGTCGGCAGGGCTCATGGTGGCGACTGGAGGAGAGTCGTCCTGGAAGGGCTGGGTCACGGCAGCGAACCCGAGCACGGCCAGGATGGCCGCGGCAGCGGCGAGGGCCGCGAGCCGGAAGCGTCGTCGGCTGCGCAGGGGGACCACCACCGTCGACTCGGAAGTCTCCGGGGGGAGTGGACGGACGGTCGAGATGCCGGACAGCACGGAGGCGCGCAGGCTGGGAGGAGGCGTGAGTGCCGCGTCGTCGGCCAGGAGCGCGGCGGCCTCACGAAGGCTGGCCACCTCGTGCTGGCAGTCCTGGCACTCCGGAAGGTGCTGCTCGAACAACCTGCGCTCGTCGTCGTCGAGGGCGTCGACGACGTAGGCACCGGACAGTGCGTGCACGGACTCGTTCGCTGAGCTGGTCACTGTCCCACCCCCATCGTGTCGCGGAGACGGATCAAGCCGTCCCTGATTCGTGTCTTGGCCGTGCCCACGGGAAGGTCGAGCATGGTGGCGACCTCCGTGTGCGTGTAGCCCTTGAAATAGGCGAGCTCCAGCGCTTCTCGCTGGACCTCGGTCAGGGAGCCCAGCGCCTGCCGGACCCTTCGTGCTTCCATCGATGCCTGTGCTGCTTCGGCAGTGGAGTCGTGCTCCACCGCCACGTTGCTGTGGTGGTACGACGTGTCGCGGCGGGTGCTCGCCTCCGCGGATCGCACCCGGTCGACCGCCTTGCGGTGGACCAGCGTGAGGATCCACGAGACGGCACTGCCGCGCTCCCGGTCGAACCGGCCGGACGTGCGCCAGATGTCCAGGAAGGCCTCCTGGGTGACCTCCTCGGCCTGCGCCGGGTCCCGGACGACCCGGACCGCGAGCCCGAAGGCCCGTGCCGCGGTGGCGTCGTACAGCCTGGCGAAGGCGGCCTCGTCGCCGCGACCCGAGAGCCGGAGCAGCTCAGCGAGGTCGGGGGTCGACGCGCCTCCGGAGACCTCCGGCTCCCCCTGCGGGGAGCCGGAGGCATCGGAGCTGATGCGGGTCACGTGGGAAACCTTGGCAGATCCTGGGGTTCCGTCACATCTGCGGCATCAGGACGCCGTCGATCACGTAGACCGTGGCGTTCGCCGTCTGCACGTTGCCGCAGATCACGCTGGCGTCCGCGACGGTGAAGTCCTCGCCGGAGCCCTCCACGGTGACCTCGTCACCGGCCAGTGTCTTGTGCGTGCCGGCCAGGTCCTCGGGAGCGATCTTGCCCTCGATGACGTGGTGCGTCAGGACCTTCGTCAGTGCGGGCTTGTCGGCCAGCAGGGCGTTGAGGTCCTTCTTGGGGATCGCGGCGAACGCGTCGTTCGCGGGAGCGAAGACGGTCAGCTCGGGAGCGGAGTTCAAGGTGTCGACCAGGCCGGCTGCGCCGACTGCGGTGACCAGGGTCTTCAGCACCGGGTTGGCGCTGGCGGCCGTGGCGACCGGGGCGGTGGACATGCCCTGGAACGAGCCGGCACCCGACTTCGGGATGGCCGAGCAGGCGGGACCGAAGGTGCCGTCAGCAGCCCTGCGGCCTCCTGCTTCGGCGTCGACTCCTGCTTCGGGGCCGAGCTCGACGAGCTCTCCGAGGAGTCGTCGGAACCGCAGGCAGCCATGCCCATGGACATGGTGAGCGCGAGGGCAGCGAGGCCGGTGCGTCGGAGGGTCGTGCTCTTCATGGTGGTGCCTTTCGTTGTCGGACTGATGTGGTGCGTCTGGTGTTCGGCTGGTGATTTCCGCCGGTGTGACAGGGATTCGGCGCTGCCAGGCGGACGGATTGGTCCGGATCGCAGAAAGCTCACGCCACGGTGACGACGACTTCCTGGATGCCCGTGGAGCCGTCGGGGAAGGGGGTGCTCCGGGCGGTCGTCTGCGTCTCGCCCTTGCGGTTGGTCGCGCGCACGGCGATCTGGTGGCTGCCGGACTGGGCCTTCCAGGGCAGGTACCACTGGCGCCAGTACTCCACGCCGCCGCTGGGACCGAGCTTCGCCTCCTGCCAGGCGCCGCCGTCGAGCCGGACCTCGACCTTCTCCACGCCGTCCGGCTGTGCCCAGGCGACGCCGCCGATGACGTGCTGGCCGGCGTCGATCGTGGAGAGAGGGCGGGGGGTGTCGACGCGGCTGGAGAGCTTGATCGGTGCCTCGGTGGCCCACTTCCGCCGCGTCCAGTAGGCCTCCGTCTCGTCGTACGTCGTCAGGGTGAGCCTCTCGAGCCACTTGGTGGAGCCGACGTAGCCGTAGATGCCCGGAGTGACGAGCCGGACCGGGAAGCCGTGCTCGCGGGGCAACGGCAGGCCGTTCATGCCGAAGGCCACCAGCGAGTTGCGCCCGTCGAGGGCGACCTGGAGGGGAGTGCTGATGGTGAAGCCGTCGACGGCGGTGCTGAGGATCTGGTCGGCCTTGGTCTGGCCGATGCCCGCCCGGTCGAGCACGTCCCGCAGGGGTACGCCGAGCCACCGGGCCGCCCCGACGAGGTTGCCACCGACCTCGTTGCTGACACACGTCAGCGTGATGTCGTGCTCGACCACGTCCATCCGGGTCAGCTCGTCGAAGGTGAACGTGACCTCCTGGTCGACGTCGCCGTCGACAGTGAGCTTCCAGGAGTCCACGTCGACGACGGGAACGGTGAGGTTGGTGTCGACCCGGTAGAACTCCGATCGCCCGGTGACGAACGAGCTGATTCCGTCGTACCTCTTCTCGAGCCCGGCAGGCAGCGCGGGAAGGGGTTGTCGAGGTCGGGGCAATGCGATGTCGGAGATCTTGTTGCGTGCCCGGACGACGAGCTGGCCGGTGCCCGCGACGATGACCGAGGCGACGGCGACCACGCCCGCCCCGATCAGGAAACCGCGGCGCGACGAGGCGTCGGAGCCCGAGTCCGTCGAGGTCCCCGAGCCCGGGACCGGGGAGCCGCGCAGCAGCCACGCCAGCACCCCGAGGCCGACGACCGCGGTGACCAGGGCCGGCAACACGTCGAGTGGCCCGGCGGCCGGCTGGATCAGTGCCGCGGCGCCCGCGGCCGCGACGAGCGCGACGAGCAGGAGCGCGCCACGCAGGAAGCCGCGGCGGGCCAGCAGACCGGCCACGCCGGCGAGCAGCAGCGTGCCGAGCAGGACGCTGCCGACCAGGACGGGCTTGTCCTTGGTGCCGAGCTCGCGCACGGCCCAGACCTTCAGCGGGGTGGGGGTGAGGTTGATGACAGCAGTGCCCACCGCGAGCACGGGTGAGGAGGCGGGGACGGTGAAGGCGGCGACCAGGTGTCCGGCGGCCGTCCCGGCAAGCGCCGCGAGGATGCCCGCCGAGAAGGGTCTCGAGAAGTGTCCCGAGAAGTGTCGGAGTCTTCGCTGGTGAGCCATAGCGGTGGTTCGTGGCGCACGATGTCCCGGATGGGTGGTTTGGAGAACCACTTCTTTCGGGAAGTGGGCAGAACCACGGGACGACAGGGCCGAGCCGGGGCAAGATAGGTCCGTGGCCCATTCCTCCGTCAACTCCGATGCCCCCTTGCACGGCCCGCTCCATCTCCTCGACATGACCAGCGCATGAAGACCGGGACAAGTGCCGAGACCGACGTCGTGCGGCCGGCCGGACCCGGACGACATCGCGGCCGTGGTCCGCCTGGAGGACGAGTGCCTTGGCGTCGACGCCTGGAGCGAGGGACTGGTCCGTGACGGGATCGAGGGCGGCCTGCCGACCATCGAGTACCTCGTGGCCGAGGTCGACGGGGAGGTCATCGGGCACGCGGTGACCTCGAACGCGGGTGACATCGCGGAGCTCCAGCGCATCGCCGTCGCGGAACCCCACCGCCGGCGCGGTGTCGGTGCCCGGCTGCTCGCCGGAGTGGTGGACGGCGCCCGACAGACGCTGGCCGAGCGGCTGCTGCTCGAGGTGCGCGAGGACAACCGGGGCGCGCTCGCCTTCTACGCGAGCCAGGGCTTCGTCGCGGTCGACCGGCGGTCGCGCTACTTCGCCGACGGTGCCACCGCGGTCGTGATGCGACGTCCACTCATCCGTGGATGCGGCGGGTCGGAGATCCCCTCGGCACACTGAACCGCCCACGGACACGCGGCAGCAGAACCGTTGGGCACAATGGCGCCGTGACCGAACCGTCGTCAGAACCGCTCGTCCTCGGGATCGAGACCTCGTGCGACGAGACCGGCGTGGGCCTGGTGCGGGGCCACACCTTGTTGGCCGACGCGGTGGCCTCCTCCGTCGAGGAGCACGCGAGGTTCGGGGGCGTCGTACCCGAGGTCGCCTCGCGGGCCCACCTCGAGGCGATGGTCCCCACCATCGAGCGGGCTTGCGCCACTGCCGGTGTTGCACTGCGTGACGTCGACGCCATCGCCGTGACCGCCGGTCCGGGTCTGGCGGGGGCGTTGCTCGTCGGGGTCGCGGCGGCGAAGTCCCTGGCGCTGGGCCTCGACAAGCCGTTGTACGGCGTGAACCACCTCGCCGCCCATGTGGCCGTGGACCAGCTCGAGCACGGTGCGCTGCCGGACCCGTGCCTCGCGCTGCTCGTCTCCGGAGGTCACTCGTCGCTGCTGCGGGTGGGTGACGTGACCAGCTCGGTCGAGCCGATGGGGTCCACGATCGACGACGCGGCGGGGGAGGCCTTCGACAAGGTGGCTCGGCTCCTGGGCCTGCCGTTCCCGGGCGGTCCGTACATCGATCGTGCCGCCGCGTCGGGCTCGGCGGTCGCCATCGACTTCCCCCGCGGGCTGAGCTCGCGTCGCGACCTCGAACGGCACCGCTTCGACTTCAGCTTCTCCGGCCTCAAGACCGCCGTCGCCCGATGGGTGCAGGCGCAGGAGGCGACCGGCGAACCCGTACCCGTCGCCGACGTCGCCGCGTCGTTCCAGGAGGCGGTGTGCGACGTGCTCACCCGCAAGGCGATCGACGCTGCCGTCGCCGAGGGGATCGAGGACATCCTGATCGGCGGCGGCGTGGCCGCCAACTCGCGGCTGCGCGCGCTGGCCGGGGAGCGGGCCGCTGCCCGCGGCATCCGCGTCCGGGTCCCGCGACCCGGTCTGTGCACCGACAACGGCGCCATGGTCGCCGCCCTGGGGTCGGAGATGGTCGCCCGCGGACGCACGCCCTCCGACCTCTCCCTGCCCGCCGACTCCTCGATGCCGGTCGACCAGGTGGTCGCGTGAGTCCGGGTAGTCCAGATCGTTCAGCCGCCGATCCGTCTCTCGGGACCGGACGTTTGATCTGGACTACCCGAGCCGCGCGCACCGTCTTCGCGGTGCTGCTCGCGGTGAGCACGGTGATGTTCCTGACCCCTCGCGACGACGTGCCGTCGGGTGGTCCCGACGACAAGGTCGTGCACGCGGTGATCTTCGTGGTCCTCGCGGTGGCAGGACGCTGGGCGGCGCTGCCCTGGGTGGCGCTCGGCGTCGGCCTGGCGGCGTACGCCGCGGTCACGGAGATCCTGCAGGCGGTGCTGCCGATCGACCGCCAGGGTGACGTCCGGGACCTGGCGGCCGACGTGATCGGAGTGGCAGTCGGCCTGCTCCTCAGCTGGGTCGCCGTCAGGTTCTTCCGGCCACGCGGTTCCGCCTGAGCTCCGAACGCTCGCGCACCACCTCGGTGATCGCGACGGCCAGAGCGGCCGCGACGAAGCCGAGGGCCACCAGCACGGCTGCCGCCAGCGCATGGGCGTACGCCGCCGGGCCCGTACCGACGACCGCCGAGAAGAACACCGCACCGATCACGGCCTGCCCGATCGCGAGCCCCACACGCTGCGCGGTCTGCAGCACCCCGCCCGCAGTGCCACCCACCACGGGGTCGACGTCCATCAGGGTGAGTGCCTGGTTCGGCGTGATCAGCGCACCCGCCCCCAGGCCCATCACGAACAACGGGCCGGCGAACAGCAGCGCCACCTGCTGCGTGGGGTCGGTCAGTGCGATCAGGCCGAGGGACGCGGCGCCGACGCCGAACGTGGCAGCGGCGCCGACCACGAGTGGCCGTCCGACCCTGGTGACGTAGCGTCCGGCCACCTGGGCAGCGACGGCGCTGCCGACCGCGAAGGACGTGACGCCGAGCGCGGACTCCAGCGCGGTGTACCCCAGCCCCCGCTGGAAGTAGAGCGCCAGGACCAGCGGCAGCCCCGCCTGCGCCGGGAAGTAGCAGAGCGCGAGCACCACCCCGGAGGTGTACGACGGGCGCCGGAACAGCCGCAGGTCCACCAGCGGATCCCGTCGCGCGCGGGTGAGCCGGCGCTCGCGCAGCCAGAACAGCACGAGCAGGACCGATGCCGGGATCGCCAGCAGCAGCATGGACTGCCCGAACGTCTCGTACTCGACGGAGCCGAACAGCACGCAGAACGTCGCCATGCCGAGGATGACGGCGCCCAGCACGTCGAGCCGGTGACGGCCGACCGGGGGCGGATCGGGCAGGAACCGACGCGCCAGGAGCACCACCGCCACGCCCACAGGCACGTTGACGAAGAAGACCAGCCGCCAGCCGAGGTCCGGACCACCGATCGCGATCAGGGCCCCACCCACCAGCGGACCGAGCGCGGTGCCCAGGCCCACGGTCGTGCCGAGCGCGCCGAACGCCCGCCCGCGCTCGGAGCCGCGGAACATCTGCTGCACGAGACCGGACACCTGCGGGTTGATGAGTCCGCCGGCGACGCCCTGGAGGACGCGGGCGGCGATGAGTGCGCCGCCCGTGGGTGCCAGCCCGGACAGCGCGCTGGTGAGGGCGAAGGCCACCACGCCCACCTGGAACATCCGTCGGCGACCATGGTCGTCACCGAGTCGCCCCGCGATGACGGGCACCAGCCCGAAGGTCAGGGTGTAGCCGCCGACCACCCACTGCAGCTGCGCCGGCCCGGCGCCGGTCGAGTCACCGATGGACGGGAGCGCCACGTTGGTGATGCTGACGTCGAGCAGGGTCATGAACAGCGCGCTGCAGCACACCAGCAACGCGATCCACCGGTTCCGGTCGGCCTCGGGACCCGGGGCCGTCGCGGCGGCCTGCTCCTGCGACGCGTCCCCCTGGGCAGGGAACTCGCTCATGGGGTGGTCATCAGAACGGCTCGACCAGCATCGCCGTGCCCTTGCCGTCGACGCGGGTGAGGACCAGCGTCGCCTCGTCCTCTCCGTGCAGGGCGAGTCGCTTGCGCAGCTCGTCGGGTACGACGGAGACCCCGCGCTTCTTGATGGTCAGCCGGCCGATCCCGCGCTCGTGCAGGGCGGCGCGCAGCTGCTTCTCACGGAACGGCACCTCCTCGAGCACCCGGTAGCCGCGCGCGAACGGCGTCCGGAAGGAGTCACCCGACGTCACGTAGGCGATGTGCTCGTCGAGGAGGTGCCCGCCGACCCCGGCGGCCACGGCCGTGACCAGACCCGCACGGATGACGGCACCGTCGGGCTCGTAGAGGAAGTCGGACAGGGGCCCCGCGGGCGCACCCGGGTCGTCCTCGTCGGTGAGCGTCGCGAGGCCGCCGTCGCCCAGCACGGTGGCCCGCCTGCGGGTCGTGGCGAGGCGGCCCGACCAGAGGACGGCCTCCTTGACCTCGCGATGGTCGCTGACCCACTCGGCCTCCACGCCGTCGGGGACCAGCTCGTGGGGGATGCCCGGGGCCAGCTTCACGCAGGAGTCCCGGGTCAGCAGCGACTCGACGAAGGACCAGGGCGGCGTCCAGTCGTCGACGTCGAAGCTGCGACCCCGCGGGGAACGGCGCGCCGGGTCGGCGTACGCCACGTCGAAGGGGGTGGTGTCGATCGTGGTCGCGTCCGCGACCGTCACGGCACCGCCGAGCCCCAGCGTCTCGAGGTTGGCGCGGGCGACCTCGACACGGACGGGGTCGAGATCCACGCCGGCGCAGGTGATCCCGGCCCGGGCGAAGGCGACCAGGTCACCGCCGATGCCGCAGCCGAGGTCGATCAGGGTGGACGCCGAGGCGGCGCGCACGCGGGCGGCCCGATGCTCGGCGACGCGGTGGCGGGTGGACTGCTCGAGACCCTCCGGGGTGAAGTACATGCGGGCCGCGAGCTCGCCGAACTTCTCGGTCGCCCTGCGGCGCAGCTCCACCTGGGTGAGGGCGGCGGCGACGTGCTCCGGGGTCGCCGTACGACGCAGCGTGGCCTGGGCCCTCAGCGGATCGGGCTGCTGTCGGGTGACCTCGTCGGCCTCGGCCAGCAGCCGTTGGCCGGCCTCGGTGAGCAGCCACCGGAGGGCGTCGAGATCCATCGGGCCATCCTCGCAGCCGACAGGACCGACCGGATCTGGCACTCGGTTGGCGTGAGTGCTAGTTTCTGCATTGGCACTCTCCCCGTGAGTGTGCCAGCGCTTGTGTCGGCGTGCGACCCCCGCGACGGCGTACATCTCACAGGCCGCAAACTTCGAAAACCCAACCAAGTGTGGAAAGTGGAGGTTGATCAGAAGTGTCGGTCAACATCAAGCCCCTCGAGGACCGGATCGTCGTCCAGCCCCTGGACGCCGAGCAGACCACGGCTTCCGGCCTGGTCATCCCGGACACCGCGAAGGAGAAGCCCCAGGAGGGCGAGGTCCTGGCGATCGGCCCGGGCCGCATCGACGACAACGGCAACCGGGTCCCGCTCGACGTCAACATCGGCGACAAGGTGATCTACAGCAAGTACGGCGGCACCGAGGTGAAGTACGCCGGCGAGGAGTACCTCATCCTCTCCGCCCGCGACGTGCTGGCCATCGTTTCCTGAGTCAAGACAACCGACAGTCCGAGGCCGAAGGCACCTCTCCCCGACCTCGGGGCGTGCTTTCAGCCTCGGACTGTCGCCTTTAACGAAAGGAGCATCCGCGGATGCCCAAGATCCTGGAGTTCGACGAGCACGCACGCCGGTCGCTCGAGCGCGGCGTGGACAAGCTCGCCAACGCAGTCAAGGTGACGCTCGGCCCGCGCGGCCGTTACGTCGTCCTCGACAAGAAGTGGGGCGCGCCCACGATCACCAACGACGGTGTCACCGTCGCGCGCGAGATCGAGCTGGACGACCCCTTCGAGAACCTCGGCGCCCAGCTGACCAAGGAGGTCGCCACCAAGACCAACGACGTCGCCGGTGACGGCACCACCACCGCGACGGTGCTGGCCCAGGCGATGGTCCACGAGGGCCTGCGCGCGGTGGCCGCCGGGGCCAACCCGATGGCGCTCAAGCGCGGCATGGACAAGGCGACCGAGGCGGTCACGGAGGCTCTCGGCAAGGCCGCGCGCGACGTCGACGACCGCAAGGACATGGCCGCGGTCGCGACCGTGTCCAGCCGGGACGAGGTCATCGGCGACCTGCTGGCGCAGGCTTTCGACAAGGTCGGCAAGGACGGTGTCATCACCGTCGAGGAGTCCAACACCATGGGCACCGACCTCGAGTTCACCGAGGGCATGCAGTTCGACAAGGGCTACCTGTCGCCGTACTTCGTGACCGACCAGGAGCGCATGGAGGCCGTCCTCGACGAGCCCTACATCCTGCTCCACCAGGGCAAGATCTCGGCGATCGCCGACCTGCTCCCGCTGCTGGAGAAGGTCATCCAGGCCGGCAAGCCGCTGTTCATCCTCTCCGAGGACGTCGAGGGCGAGGCCCTGTCGACCCTGGTCGTGAACAAGATCCGCGGCACCTTCAACGCCGTCGCCGTGAAGGCCCCGGCCTTCGGTGACCGCCGCAAGGCGATGATGCAGGACATCGCCACCCTCACCGGTGGCCAGGTCGTCGCACCCGAGGTCGGGCTCAAGCTCGACCAGGTCGGCCTCGACGTGCTCGGCACCGCCCGTCGCGTCGTGGTCACCAAGGACGACACCACCATCGTCGAGGGTGGCGGGGACCAGGCCGAGGTCAACGGCCGCGTCAACCAGATCAAGGCCGAGATCGAGGCCACCGACTCCGACTGGGACCGCGAGAAGCTGCAGGAGCGCCTCGCGAAGCTGGCCGGCGGCGTGTGCGTCGTCAAGGTCGGTGCCGCCACCGAGGTGGAGCTGAAGGAGAAGAAGCACCGCATCGAGGACGCCGTCTCCGCGACGCGTGCCGCGATCGAGGAGGGCATCGTCGCCGGCGGTGGCTCCGCGCTCGTGCACGCAGTGTCGGCACTCGACGGACTCGGCCTCAACGGTGACGAGGCCATCGGCGTGCGCGTGGTGCGCCGCGCGCTCGACGAGCCGCTGCGCTGGATCGCCGAGAACGGCGGCGAGCAGGGCTACGTCGTGGTCGCGAAGGTCCGCGAGCTCGGTCTCGGCAACGGCTACAACGCCGCCACCGGCGAGTACGGCGACCTGGTCGCCCAGGGCGTGCTCGACCCGGTCAAGGTCACCAAGTCCGCGCTGGTCAACGCCACCTCCATCGCCGGCATGCTGCTCACCACCGAGACCCTCGTGGTGGACAAGCCGGAAGAGGAGGAGCCCGACGCCGGTCACGGGCACGGGCACGGTCACGGGCACTGAGGCTGTCCCGGGGTTTCCCGTGTTAACACGTGAAACTGCCGCTTCCCACACGAAGTTTCTCGTGGGAAGCGGCAGTTTCTCTTTGTAAGCCGTACGACGCTCAGTCGCCGAGCTCTTCGCGCATGGCGGACGCGGCCTCCTCGATGAGCTCGCGCATGGCTCGCTCGGCCTCGCGGGCGTCGCCGGTCCGGATCGCGCGCGCAACGGTGTCGTGCAGCCCGATCGCCTCGGGGTTCGGGCGGTCCGGCATCAGGCCGTGGTGGGTCCGGCCGGCCAGCACCTCGGCGACGACGTCGCCCAGCGATCCGAACATCTCGTTGCCGCTGGCCTCGAGCAGCGTGCGGTGGAAGGTCACGTCGGCGACCAGGTAGGCCTCGAGGTCCCCCGAGTGTCCGTGCACGACCATGTCGCTCACCGCCCGGGCCAGGGTTCCGCACTGCTCCGAGGTCGCGTGCGCGGCGGCGAGCGACGCGGCGACCGGCTCGAAGCCGCGGCGCAGCTGGCTGAGCGACTGCAGCTGAGCAGCCCGGTCGGCGCTGTCGAGACGCCAGCGGATCAGCCGCGGGTCGAAGACGTTCCACGAGTCGCGCCCGAGCACGGTCACGCCCACCCGGCGTCGTGAGCGCACCATCCCCATCGACTCCAGGACGCGCACCACCTCGCGCGCCACGGACACCGAGACGGCGTACTCGTGCGCGAGCCGGTCGAGGGTCAGTACGGCGCCCGGAGCGAGCTCGCCACCGACGATCCGGCCGCCGACGTGGTCGAGCGTGCCGCGGTGCAGCTGACCGGACACGCGGGGGCCGGGAGAGGTGGACACGCCACCATCCTCGCAGAAAATGAGGGAAAGATCAGAATATTTCTCCAAGAGTGTTGCAAAGATCTGATCTTTGACTCAGACTGTGACGGCCGACACAGGCACGACTCGAGCACCCGAACCCAGGAGAACCCGATGCCGGACTCATCACCGCTGGTCGTGGCCATGGGCGTCTCGGGCTCGGGCAAGTCGACGGTCGGGGCCGCGCTCGCCCAGCGGCTGCGGGTGCCCTTCGCGGACGCCGACGACTTCCACCCACCCGCCAACATCGCCAAGATGTCCGCCGGCCACGCCCTCGACGACGACGACCGCTACCCCTGGCTCGAGGCGATCGGGGAGTGGCTGGTCGCCCACCGGGAGTCCGGCGGCGTGATGAGCTGCTCGGCGCTGAAGCGGAAGTACCGCGACCAGCTGCGCCACCACACGCCCACCGTGGAGTTCGTCCACCTGCACGGCAGCCGAGAGGTGATCGCGCGTCGCCAGGCCAGCCGCCCCGGGCACTTCATGCCGGCGTCGCTGCTCACCTCGCAGTTCGCCACCCTCGAGCCGCTCGCCCCCGACGAGCGCGGCCAGGTCGTCGATGTCGACCAGAGCATCGACGCGATCGTCCAGGCCTACATCGACCAGCACCCCAGCACTCCCCGATGAACCCACTGAGATCCCGATGAACGGAGCACAGATGCACGCCGCCCTCGTCCCACTCGCCGAACCAGCCCCGCTGGTCGAACCCGTCGCCGACGGGTGGCAGCTGGTGCTCGCAGCACTGCTGGCCATCGGCCTGATCGTGGTGCTGATCACCTGGGCCAAGGTGCACCCGTTCCTGGCGCTGATCCTCGGTGGACTCACCGTCGGTGTGGTCGCCGGCCAGAACATCAGCGACGTCATCACCAGCTTCTCCACGGGCTTCGGTACGACGGCCGCAGGGGTCGGTGCGCTGATCGCCCTGGGCGCGATGTTCGCCAAGCTGCTCGCCGACTCGGGCGGTGCCGACCAGATCGTCGACACGATCGTCGCGCGGGCCTCGCGGCAGACGCTGCCGTGGGCGATGGCCGGCGTCGGCGCGCTCATCGGCCTCCCGATGTTCTTCGAGATCGGTCTCGTTCTGCTGATGCCGGTCATCTACCTGGTGGCGCGCCGGGCGCAGCTCTCCGTGATCACGATCGGCATCCCGACCCTGGCCGGCCTGTCGGCGATGCACGGCCTCGTGCCGCCGCACCCCGGGCCGCTGGTCGCGATCGACACCCTCGGTGCCGACCTCGGTACGACGCTGATGCTCGGCGTGCTCGTCGCCATCCCCACCATCGTCGTGGCCGGTCCCTTCTTCGGCCGGTTCGCCGGGCGCTGGGTCGACGTCCCGCCGCCGCACCTGTTCGAGCGTGAGGAGAAGGCGGTCGACACACGGCCGGCCTTCGGGATCACGCTCGTCACGGTGCTCCTGCCCGTGGCTGCTGATGATGGCCAAGGCGATCGTCGACATCATCATCGACAACCCGGACAACCGCGTGCAGCAGGTCTTCGACGTCATCGGCAACCCGTTCATCGCCCTGCTCATCGCGGTGTTCGTCGCGATGTGGACCTTCGGCCGGGGCTCGGGGATGAACAAGGAAGGCATCACCAAGTCCGTGGGCGATGCGCTGCCCCCGATCGCCGGCATCCTGCTGATCGTGGCCGCCGGTGGCGGCTTCAAGCAGGTCCTCGTCGACACCGGCGTCGGCACCAACCTGGCCGACTGGGCGCAGGGAGCCAACGTCTCCGTGCTGCTGCTCGCCTGGGTGATCGCCGTGCTGATCCGCCTCGCCACCGGCTCGGCGACGGTCGCCACCATCACCGCCTCGGCGCTGATGCTCGGCCTGGTCGAGGGCCTGAGCACGGGTGAGACCTCACTCGTGGTGCTGGCCATCGGTGCCGGATCGGTGTTCTTCTCCCACGTCAACGACGCCGGCTTCTGGCTGGTCAAGGAGTACTTCGGCCTGTCGGTCGGCCAGACCATCAAGTCCTGGTCGCTGATGGAGACGATTCTCTCGGTCAGCGGGCTGATCTTCGTGCTGCTGCTCGGGATCGTGATCTGACGCGGGCGGACCTCAGCGCAGCGGCACGAACCGGTAGTAGCCGTGCTGGGAGACCACGACCTCCTCGCCTCGGCGTACGACGAGCAGCATGGTGCCCTGGACCGGGAGCACCATGCGGCCGTCGTCGCCGAGCTGGTCGATGAGCGGCTGGGGCATCGTGGCCGCATCGGCGGAGACCAGGATGCGGTCGTACGGCGCCTCTTCCGGCAGACCGAGGACCCCCCGCGTCGCCGACCTGATCGAGGCCCAGTCGTACGACGTCCGCGCCAGGTTGGCGGCCCCCCACTCGGCGATGTCCGGCAGGAGCTCGACGCCGACGACCGATCCGGAGGAGCCCGTGAGGTGCGCCAGCAGCGCGGTGGTCCACCCGGAGCCGGCCCCGACGTCGAGCACGTGGTGTCCGGGCTCGACCTCGAGCAGGCGCAACATCGCCTCGACGGTGCGCGGTTGTGAGTTGGTCTGGCCGTGACCGATCTGGATCGGGCCGTCGTACCCGGCGCGCGAGCGGGCGTTGTCGGGCAGGAACTCCGCTCGGGACACGGCGTCCATGGCGTCGTCGACGACATCCATGAGCCCACTCAACCATCAGCCGGGCGCGGGTGGTTCGCCGCGACGGGTGCGGGTTTGTTGACACGCCGGAAACAGGAGCGCAGCGAACCCGCAACACGGTGGGACGAAAGTTGCCCCATGTTCTTCCGGGTGCGTGCGTCGCTGACCGAACGCCCGGGAGCACTCGCGCTGCTCGCCACCCGGTGCGGAGACGCGGGCCTGAACATCCTGGGCCTGCAGATCTTCCCTGACCTCGGTCGCGTCACCGACGAGCTGGTGATCAGCGCTCCCCAGGACTGGACCGCGGGGGCGGTCGCCGAGCTCGTGAGTGGTGCAGGCGGGGACGAGGTGAGCGTCGAACCCTGCACCACTCACGACCTGATCGACCAGCCGACGCGCTGGCTCACCGCTGCGCACGACGTCGTGGCCGACCCGGCGCTGCTGCCCACCCTGCTGGAGAAGCTGCTCGGGCCGCACCCGGAGAAGTGGAGCGCCACCGAGCACTCCCGGGCCGCCGCGCTCAGCGCACTGGCCGAAGGCAGTCGGTGGCCAGCCAGTTGCCTCGGGCGCAGGAGAGGTGGAGTACGACGAGACGCCGAGCGGTGTCGTCGCCCGGATCGGGGACCACGTCGTCGGCGTCGCAGCCTTCGCGTTGACCGCGGGCCGCGAGCTCACCGTCGAAGTCGCACCGGCCTGGCGTCGGCTCGGCATCGGCACCCAGCTCCTCACGCGCGCGGCGTCGCAGGCGGCCTCCGGCGGTGCCGACGAGATCGTGCTCCTCGCACCCGCCGAGGACGAGGGCTTCGTCTCCCTCGTGTGCACCGCCGGGCTCCGCGCCCGGATCAAGGTCAGCGAGGGCATGCTCACCGCCCGGATCGTGGTCACCGGCGTACGGCGCGACTGTGCGACGCCCCTCCCGCGGGAAGATCGCGTCACCCTGCGCCGTTAGACTGGGCACCCGCAGCACCGCACCGGAAGGCCCCGGATCTGATGACCTCAGGTGTCCCCTCAGAGCTTCCCGACAAGTTCGCCCAGCTCGGCCTGACCTACGACGACGTCCTGCTCCTGCCCGGCGAGACCGAGGTCATCCCGAGCGAGGTCGACACCACCACGCGGCTGACTCGCGGGATCGTGCTGCGAACGCCCCTCATCTCCAGCGCGATGGACACCGTGACCGAGTCGCGCATGGCCATCGCCATGGCCCGTCAGGGCGGCATCGGCATCCTGCACCGCAACCTCTCGATCGAGGACCAGGCCTACCAGGTCGACCTCGTGAAGCGGACGCAGACGGGGATGATCTCCAACCCCGTCACGATCGGCCCCGACGCCACCCTCGAGGAGCTCGACGCGATCTGCGGTCAATACCGCATCTCCGGTCTTCCGGTCGTCGACACCGACCAGCGGCTGCTCGGCATCATCACCAACCGTGACCTGCGCTTCGTGCCGGTGGCCGAGTGGGCGAGCACCAAGGTCGACGAGGTGATGACCCCGATGCCGCTGATCACCGCGCCGGTGGGGATCAGTCGTGAGGACGCCACCGTGCTGCTGCGGCGGCACAAGCGCGAGCGGCTCCCTCTGGTCGACGACCAGGGTCGGCTCGCCGGGCTGATCACGGTCAAGGACTTCGTGAAGTCCGAGCAGTTCCCCAACGCCTCGAAGGACGACGACGGCCGGCTTCTCGTCGGTGCCGCGGTCGGCTACTTCGGCGAGGCGTGGCAGCGCGCCACCACGCTGGTCGAGGCGGGGGTCGACGTGCTCGTCGTCGACACCGCCCACGGTCACGCGCGGCAGCTGCTCGACACGATCCGCCGGCTCAAGAGCGACCCGGCCACCAGCCACGTCCAGGTCGTCGGAGGCAACGTCGCCACCCGGGACGGGGCGCAGGCACTGGTCGACGCCGGTGTCGACGCGGTCAAGGTCGGCGTCGGTCCGGGGTCGATCTGCACGACCCGCGTGGTCGCGGGGGTCGGCGTACCCCAGGTCACCGCGATCTACGAGTCCTCGCTCGCCTGCGGTCCCGCCGGCGTCCCGCTGATCGCGGACGGCGGCCTGCAGTACTCCGGAGACATCGCCAAGGCGCTCGTCGCCGGCGCCGAGTCGGTGATGTTCGGCTCCCTGCTCGCCGGCTGCGAGGAGAGCCCCGGCGAGCTGGTGTTCGTCAACGGCAAGCAGTACAAGTCCTATCGCGGCATGGGGTCGCTCGGGGCCATGTCGAGCCGGGGCAAGAAGTCCTACTCGAAGGACCGCTACTTCCAGGCCGACGTGGACACCGACGACAAGATCGTTCCCGAGGGGATCGAGGGCCAGGTGGCCTACCGCGGTCCGCTCGCCGCCGTCGCCCACCAGCTGATCGGCGGCCTGCACCAGTCGATGTTCTACGTCGGCGCCCGGACCATCCCCGAGCTGCGCGAGAAGGGCCGCTTCGTGCGGATCACCCCGGCGGGTCTCAAGGAGAGCCACCCCCACGACGTGCAGATCACCACCGAGGCGCCCAACTACTCGTGGCGCTGATCCGGCCCATCGAGGAGGCCGACTGGCCGCAGCTGCACGCGATCGTGGTCGAGGTCGCCCGGGACGGAACCACCTACACGATGGACGTGCCCGCGTCGGAGGACGAGACTCGCGCGTTCTGGTCCGGTGACCACGTGGTCGTCGCCGTCGACGGCGAGCCGGGGGGCGAGCGGGTCCTGGGTTCGGCTGTGATGAAGCCCAATCGGCCGGCGCAGGGCTCCCACGTCGGCACCGCCTCGTTCATGATCGGCTCGGCTGCCCGCGGTCGCGGCGTCGGCCGAGCGCTGGGGGAGTACGTCGTCGACTGGCACCGGCAGCACGGCTTCCGCGCCATCCAGTTCAACGCGGTGGTGTCGACCAACACCGCCGCCATCCGGCTCTGGCAGTCGCTCGGCTTCGAGATCGTCGGTACCGTCCCGGTCGCGTTCCGCCTCCCACATGACGGGCCCGATCCGTCGTACGCCGACCTGCACGTGATGCACCTCGCCCTGTGATCGTCACCGAGATCCGCCGCTACCCGGTCAAGGCCATGGCCGGGGAGTCGCTGGAGTCAGTCCTCGTCGATGATCGCGGCCTCGTGGGCGATCGCTGGTTCGCGGTCTGGGACGACGAGAGTCGGATGGCCACCGGCAAGGACAGTCGCCGGTTCCGTCGACGCGACGCGATCTTCGAGTTCCGCGCGAGCACGACCGACGCCGGCGTACGCATCGAGGGCAGAGGTGGTTCCTGGCTCGTCGGTGACCCGGCACTCGCGACGGCGCTGAGCGACCACATGGGCGCGCGGGTGCGGGTGCTGCCGGAGGCCGGCATCTCCCATCAGGACGCCGCGCCGGTGTCGATCGTCGGCACCGCCTCCCTGGACTGGTGCGTCGAGCACCTCGGCGTCGACGGCGACGTCCGCCGCCTGCGGACCAACATCGTCGTCGAGACCGCCGAGCCCTTCATCGAGGAGACGTGGACCGGCCGCGCGGTGCGGATCGGCGAGGTCGGGCTGACGATCGTCGAGCGCACCGAGCGGTGCCGCATGGTCGACATCGCCCAGGACGGGCTCGCTCCCGAACCAGGGTTCCTGAAGGCGCTCGGCCGTGAGCGTGACCTGTGTCTGGGGGTGTACGCCGAGGTCCATCGTCGCGGCCGTATCGGTCTCGGTGATCCTGTCGACGCCGTCGTGCAAGACTCCGTGTCGTGACTGATCACCCCAACGAAACACTCGCTGCGCTCGCATTTCGCCGGGGACCCCGATGACTGAGATCGAGATCGGGCGCGCCAAGCGCGGGCGCCGGGCCTACTCCTTCGACGACATCGCGATCGTGCCGAGCCGCCGCACTCGTGACCCCGAGGAGGTGTCGACCGCGTGGCAGATCGACGCCTACCGGTTCGAGCTGCCGATCCTCGCAGCACCCATGGACTCGGTGATGTCACCCTCCACCGCGATCGCCTTCGGGCAGTTCGGCGGCCTCGGGGTGCTCAACCTCGAGGGTCTGTGGACCCGCTACGAGGACCCGACCGACCTGCTCCACGAGGTGGCCGAGCTCGAGGGCCCGGACGCGGTGCAGCGGCTGCAGGAGATCTACCTCGAACCGATCCAGCCTGACCTGATCACCGAGCGGATCAAGCAGGTGCGCGACGCCGGGATCACCGTGGCCGGCAGTCTCAGCCCCCAGCGCACCAAGGAGTTCGCGAAGACCGTCGTGGACGCGGGTGTCGACATGTTCGTCATCCGGGGCACCACCGTGAGCGCCGAGCACGTCAGCGCGCAGGCCGAGCCGCTGAACCTCAAGGAGTTCATCTACGAGCTCGACGTGCCCGTCATCGTGGGAGGCTGCGCGACCTACCAGGCCGCGCTGCACCTGATGCGCACCGGTGCGGCGGGAGTGCTCGTCGGCTTCGGCGGCGGCGCGGCGCACACCACGCGCACCGTGCTCGGGGTCGCCGTGCCGATGGCCAGCGCCGTGGCCGATGTCGCAGCCGCCCGGCGTGACTACATGGACGAGTCCGGTGGGCGCTACGTGCACGTCATCGCCGACGGCTCGATCGGGCGCAGCGGCGACATCGCCAAGGCCGTCGCGTGCGGCGCCGACGCGGTCATGATCGGTTCGCCCCTGGCCCGCGCCACGGATGCACCCGGCAAGGGGTTCCACTGGGGCGCCGAGGCCCACCACGCCGAGCTGCCTCGCGGCGAGCGGGTGCAGTTCGAGACGGTCGGCACGCTCCAGGAGATCCTCTTCGGGCCCTCCCGGGTCGCCGACGGCACCATGAACCTGATCGGCGCCCTGCGTCGCGCGATGGCGACGACCGGCTACACCGAGCTCAAGGAGTTCCAGCGCATCGAGGTCGTCGTCCAGTAGGCGACCCGCACCGAGGGCTGTGCGCAAATCGGATAGATGGGTATACAAGAGTCTGATGCGGCCGTGCCGACGGCCGGGACGGGACTCGTGATGACCCAGACCGTTGACCCCGACGCCCTCGACGACAGCCCGCTCAAACGGTCCATCACCGGCCGGCTGCTGTTCTTCTACGTCCTCGGGGACGTGCTGGGCTCCGGCATCTATGTCCTCATCGGGGCCGTGGCCGGCGAGGTGGGCGGCGCCTTCTGGGCCGCCTTCGCGGTGGGTGTCACGGTCGCCGCCTTCACCGGGTTGGCGTACGCCGAACTGGCCACCAAGTATCCCCAGGCAGCGGGCGCCTCGCTGTACGTCAACAAGGCCTTCAAGAACAAGGGCCTCACGTTCATGACGACCGTGCTGTACCTCTCGGCCACCTTCGCCGCCGCCGGATCGCTGGCAGCCGGGTTCGCGAAGTACTTCGGCGAGCTCTGGGAGCTCCCGCCGACCCTGCTGGTGATGATCGTGTTCATCGTGGTGCTCGCGGTGATCAACTACATCGGCATCACCGAGTCGGTCGTCGTCAACATGGTGATGACCATCGTCGAGGTGACCGGCCTTGCGATCGTCCTGCTCGCCGGCGCGATCTACATCGGGCAGGGCAAGGCGGAATTCGGCACGCTCACCGACTTCAGCAGCGGCGACAACATCATCTTCGCGATCATCGCCGGTGTTGCGCTGGCCTTCTTCGCGATGACCGGCTTCGAGAACGCCGCGAACGTCGCCGAGGAGACCATCGACCCGCACAAGGCCTTCCCGCGGGCCCTGATCGGCGGCATGGCCGCAGCCGGCGTCATCTACGTGCTGGTCTCGATCGCAGCCGGCCTGACCGTGCCGGTCGACACGCTGGCAAACTCCGACGCCGCCCTGCTCGAGGTGATCCGGGCCGGGATCCTGCCGATCTCGGTGTCGGTGATGGTGACCGTCTTCGCCGTCATCGCCATGATCGCGATCACGAACACCACTCTGGTCCAGGTGGTCACCCAGTCCCGGATCCTCTACGGCATGGCGCGCGAGGACGTCGTACCCGGAGTCTTCGCCAAGGTGCATGCTTCTCGCCGCAGTCCGTGGATCGCGCTGATCTTCAGCGCCATCGTGGTGGTGTCCCTGCTCGTGATCGGCTCGCTGCTCAACGAGGCGGGCTTCGAGATCGACATCGTGGAGCGGCTGGCCGCCGTGACGGTCGTGCTGCTGCTGGTCGTCTACGCCGGGGTGATCATCTCCTGCTTCAAGCTGCGCGGTCAGGGCGAGACGGAGAAGACCTTCCGCGCGCCCACGGCCCTTCTGGTGGCCGGTCTGGTGGGCAACCTCGTGCTGCTCTACTACGTGATCTCGACCGACCCGACCTCCCTGCTGTGGTGCGCGGGGCTGGTCGGCTTGGGCATGCTGCTCTACGTGATCGAGTACTTCTTCGGCTACCGCAACCGGCCAGCCACTGCCGAACGCGGCGACCCGGAGAGCCTCGACGGAAGGGGCGGGATCTGACATGCATGTCGTCATCGCCACAGACGGTTCGAAGCAGTCATTGGCCGCGGCCCGTCACCTGATGTCCTTCGCCGATCCGGAGAAGGTCACCGACGTCTCCGTGGTCGGCGTGGTGAGCCCCTACGCCTCTGTCCCCTTCGCCGACGAGATCAGTCCCGATGCCGACAGCCGGAGGGACCGCACGTTCCGGGAGGCGGGCGAGGCGGCCGTGGCCACGGTGGCCGCCGAGTTCGCGGGCTGGGGCCCCAAAGTCCACGAGAGCCTGCGCAGCGGCTCCCCTGCCAGCGAGATCGTCAAGGCCGCCCGGGAGCTCGAGGCCGGCCTCGTGGTCGTGGCAAGCGGCAGCCGTGGTCTGAGTGACACGGTGCTGCTGGGCAGCACAGCCCAACGCGTCCAGCACTCCGCACCGTGCCCGGTGCTCGTCGTACGACCGGCCCCCCGCCGGCCTGCGACGTCGCCGCGCCTGAGGGCGTGGGCCGACCCTGACAGACTGGCCGCATGAGCCTGACTGCGGACCTCGGCCCCGGCTCGCGCGCCAAGGCCCTCGATCGCGATGGAGCGCGAGGAGCTCGACCTGCTGGTCGTCGGAGCCGGAGTGGTGGGCGCGGGCACGGCCCTCGACGCGGTCTCGCGCGGGCTCTCCACCGCACTGGTCGAGCAGCGTGACTTCGCCAGTGGCACGAGCAGCCGCTCGTCCAAGCTGGTCCACGGCGGCCTCCGCTACCTCGAGATGTTCGACTTCCCGCTGGTCAAGGAGGCGCTGGAGGAGCGCGGGCTGCTGCTCACCCGGCTCGCCCCCCACCTGGTCCGGCCGGTGCCGTTCCTCTACCCGCTGCACCACACCTGGGAGCGGCCGTACGTCGGCGCCGGCCTGGTGCTCTACGACGCCATGGCCATGGCCGGCAAGTACGAGATGGGCGTGCCGAAGCACAAGCACCTGTTCCGCAAGCAGCTGGCGAGGATGGCACCCGACCTGCGCACCGACGAGCTCACCGGGGCGGTCCGCTACTACGACTGCCAGGTCGACGACGCGCGGCTGGTGATGAACATCGCGCGCACCGCGGCGGCGTACGGCGCCCATGTGGCCTCGCGGGCGAAGGTGACCGGATTCGTGCGCGAGGGGGAGCGCGTGGTCGGCGTACGCCTGATGGACCTCGAGAACGACCACGAGACCGAGGTGCGCGCCAAGGTCGTGGTCAACGCCGGTGGTGTCTGGACCAACGAGATCCAGGAGATGCTCGGCGGCCGCGGGGCACTGGACGTCGAGGCGAGCAAGGGCATCCACCTCGTCGTACCCCGTGACCGCATCCGCAGCGAGTGCGGGTTCATCACCAAGACCGAGACGTCCGTGCTGTTCGTGATCCCGTGGGGCCGGCACTGGATCATCGGGACCACCGACACCCCGTGGGACCTCGACCTCGCCCACCCGGCGGCCTCGCGGGCAGACATCGAGTACGTGCTCGGGCACGTCAACAAGCTGCTCCGCACGCCGCTCGACCACGACGACGTCGAGGGGGTGTACGCCGGGCTGCGCCCCCTGCTCAAGGGCGCCACCGAGCCCACCTCGAAGATCTCGCGTGAGCACACCGTCGCCACGCCGGTCCCGGGGCTGGTGATGATCGCCGGCGGCAAGCTGACCACCTACCGCGTCATGGCCAGGGACGCCGTCGACGCGGCGGCGCGGTCGCTCGACGACGGCGCCCGGGAGAGCATCACCGACCAGGTGCCGCTGCTGGGAGCCAGCGGCTTCGGGGCGCGCACCAACCAACGGGTCGCGCTGGCGCGGTCGAGCGGCCTCGACATCGCCCGCATCGACCACCTCCTCGGTCGGTTCGGTGGCCTCATCGACGAGGTGCTGGAGCTGATCGCCGCACGACCCGGCCTGGCGGAGCCGCTGCCGGGGTCGGAGGACTACCTGCTCGCGGAGGTCGTCTACGCCGTCACGCACGAGGGGGCGCGCCACCTCGACGACGTGCTCACCCGACGCACCCGCATCTCCATCGAGAGCTTCGACCGCGGCACCTCCTCGGCCCGGATCGCCGCCGAGCTCATGGGCGGCCGAGCTGGACTGGGACGCCGCGCGCCTCGAGGACGAGGTCGACCACTACCTGCGCCGCGTCGAGGCCGAGCGGCAGAGCCAGCAGATGATGACCGACCAGGAGGCCGACGAGGCGCGGGTCAGGGCACCCGAGGGGCCCTGGGCCGTGCTGACTGTTCCCGATGGGCCGCCGTCGGGCAGGGTGAGCCCATGACGTCGTACATCTCGCACACCACGATCGACTGCCGCAACGCCTACGAGCTCTCCGAGTGGTGGAAGCAGGTGCTGGAGTACGTCGACAAGCCGGGCGACCCCAACGAGGCCGGCGACGACGAGTGCTGGATCGAGCGCCCGGACGGCGGTCATCCGCTGCTGTTCATCGAGGTGCCGGAGGGGAAGTCGGTGAAGAACCGGATCCACCTCGACCTGCGGCCCAGCGCGGGCACGCGCGACGAGGAGGTCGCCCGGCTGCTCGGCCTCGGCGCCACCGCAGGTCGACGACCAGCGCAACGACGACGGCACCGGCTGGGTCGTGCTCGCCGACCCCGAGGGCAACGAGTTCTGCATCCTGCGCAGCATGGACGAGGTCGTGGCCGGCCCGATCGCCTGAACCCCACCTCGTAGACTGCGGCTCACCCCCCTCCCACCCGGTTCGGGGGCCGTTGTGCGTGCCTGCACCCGAAGGAAGTGACCGACGTTGTCCCTCGCCGGCCTGGCCGACCTGGTCCTGTCCGAACCCGTCCTCGCCGCGTCGATGGACGACGCCAAGTCCGGCGTCGCCACCCTCGACCTCACCGGGCCGGCGTCGCTGCGGCCCTTCGTGGTGCGCGGGCTGGCCGACGCGGGGCGCACGGTTCTCGTCGTGGCCGCGACCGTCCGCGAGGCCGAGGACCTCACCGAGGAGCTGGAGGACCTCCTCGAGCCGGGCTCGGTGGCGTTCTACCCCGCCTGGGAGACACTCCCGCACGAGCGGCTGAGCCCGCGCAGCGACACCGTCGGTCGGCGTCTGGCCGTGCTGCGCCGGATCAAGCACCCGGGCACCGCCGCGAACGACGGGCCCGCTCCAGGTCGTGGTCGCGCCGGTCCGGTCCGTGCTCCAGCCCCAGGTCAAGGGTCTGGCCGATCTCGAGCCGGTCGAGCTGGCGCCGGGTCAGGAGATCGCCCTCGAGGACGTGGTGGGCCGGCTCGTGGGTGCGGCGTACTCACGCGTCGACCTCGTCGAGAAGCGCGGCGAGTTCGCCGTCCGCGGTGGCATCGTCGACGTCTTCCCGCCGACCGAGGAGCACCCGTTGCGGGTGGAGTTCTTCGGCGACGAGGTCGACGAGATCCGGGCGTTCTCCGTGGCCGACCAGCGCACCCTCGAGCCCGTCGAACGTGTCTGGGCACCGCCGTGCCGCGAGCTGCTCCTGACCGAGGACGTACGTCGCCGCGCCGCCGAGCTCGGCCGGCAGCACCCGCAGCTCGCCGAGATCACCGACAAGCTCGCCGAGGGGATGGCCGTCGAGGGGATGGAGTCCCTGGCGCCGGCACTGGTCGACGAGATGGAGATGCTCGTCGAGCTGCTGCCGCCGGACACCCACGTGCTCGTCCTCGACCCCGAGCGCGTCCGTACCCGGGCGCACGACCTGGTGGCGACCAGCGAGGAGTTCCTGGGCGCCAGCTGGGCCGCCGCCGCGTCCGGCGGCACGGCTCCGATCGACCTCGGTGCCGCGTCGCTCCGGGGCATCGGCGAGGTGCGCACCCAGGTGCTCGAGGCGGGGCAGGCCTGGTGGGGGATCAGCCCGTTCGGCCTCGACATGCCCGATGAGGGTGGTTTCGAGACACTCGCTGACGCTGTCCTCAACCACCGACGGGTCCCGGCAGGTGGCGGCCCAGCCGGCGCCGGCGTACCGCGGCGACGTGGAGCAGGTCGTCGCCGACATCCGTGACCACCTCGGAGCCAACCGCCGCGTGGTCACCGTCCACCAGGGCCACGGTCCGGCCCAGCGCATGGTCGAGGTGCTCGCCGAGCACGACATCGCGGCCCGGCTGGTGGACGAGGTGGTCGTTCTCGACACCGACGCTCGACCACCGGGGACGGCGTCGTGCTGGTCACCCAGGGGTGTCTCGAGCACGGTCTGGTCCTCGACGAGCCCGGGCCTGGTGATCCTCACCGGCGAGGACATCGCCGGCCAGAAGAGCACCACGCGCGACATGCGCAAGATGCCCGCGCGGCGCAAGAAGCAGATCGACCCGCTGGAGCTGAAGGCCGGCGACTACGTCGTCCACGAGCAGCACGGCGTCGGCCGCTTCGTGGAGATGAAGCAGCGCGAGGTGCACGGAGCGGTGCGCGAGTACCTCGTCCTGGAGTACGGCGCATCCAGGCGCGGACATCCACCGGACCGGCTCTACGTGCCGGCGGACGCGCTCGACCAGGTGACCCGCTACGTCGGCGGCGAGCAGCCCAGCCTGGACCGGCTCGGCGGCTCGGACTGGGCCAAGCGCAAGGGCCGGGCCCGCAAGGCGGTTCGCCAGATCGCAGCCGAGCTGATCAAGCTCTACGCGGCCCGTCAGGCCACCAAGGGCCACGCGTTCGGTCCGGACACGCCCTGGCAGACCGAGCTCGAGGACGCCTTCCCGTTCCACGAGACCCCCGACCAGCTGAGCACGGTCGAGGAGGTCAAGGCCGACATGCGTCGCGTCGTACCCATGGACCGGCTGGTCTGCGGCGACGTCGGCTACGGCAAGACCGAGATCGCGGTGCGGGCCGCGTTCAAGGCGGTGCAGGAGGGAAAGCAGGTCGCCGTACTGGTGCCGACGACCCTGCTCGTCACGCAGCACCATGCGACCTTCGTCGAGCGGATGAGCGGCTTCCCGGTGAACCTGCGTCCGCTGAGCCGGTTCCAGTCCGACAAGGAGGCCCGCGAGGTCGTCGAGGGCCTGGCCGACGGCAGGGTCGACATCGTCATCGGCACCCACCGGCTGCTCAACCGCGACATCAAGCTCAAGGATCTCGGACTGATCATCGTCGACGAGGAGCAGCGCTTCGGCGTCGAGCACAAGGAGCAGATGAAGGCGCTGCGCACCAGCGTCGACGTGCTCTCCATGTCGGCAACGCCGATCCCGCGCACGCTCGAGATGGCGATCACCGGCATCCGGGAGATGTCCACGATCGCCACTCCGCCCGAGGAGCGGCACCCGGTGCTCACCTACGTCGGTGCCTACGAGGACCGCCAGGTGGCGGCCGCCCTGCGCCGCGAGCTGCTCCGTGACGGCCAGGTCTTCTACATCCACAACCGGGTGCAGTCGATCGAGAAGGCGGCCAACCGGATCAAGGAGCTCGTGCCCGAGGCGCGGGTGGCGACCGCCCACGGCCAGATGGGGGAGCACCGGCTCGAGCAGGTGATGCTCGACTTCTGGGAGAAGCGCTTCGACGTGCTGGTGTGCACCACGATCGTCGAGTCGGGGCTCGACGTCTCCAACGCCAACACGATGATCATCGAACGGTCCGACACGTTGGGTCTCTCCCAGCTGCACCAGCTGCGCGGACGCGTGGGCCGGTCGCGCGAGCGCGCCTATGCCTACTTCCTCTACCCGCAGGACAAGCCGCTGACCGAGACCGCGCACGAGCGGCTGGCCACGCTCGCCCAGCACTCCGACCTCGGCGGCGGCATGGCGATCGCCATGAAGGACCTCGAGATCCGCGGCGCCGGCAACCTGCTCGGCGGCGAACAGTCCGGTCACATCGCCGACGTCGGCTTCGACCTCTACGTGCGTCTCGTCGGCGAGGCCGTGGCCGAGTTTCGCCAGGACGGCTCGGGGATCGACCAACCCACCGAGGTCAAGATCGAGCTGCCCATCGACGCGCACCTGCCGCACGACTACATCCCGAGCGAACGGCTGCGGCTGGAGATGTACAAGCGCCTGGCCGAGGTGCGATCCGACGACGATGTGCGGCTGCTCCACGAGGAGCTGCTCGACCGCTACGGCACGCCGCCCGATCCGGTGACCAGGCTGCTCACCGTGGCCAGCTTCCGGGCGCGCGCCCGTCAGGTGGGGCTGTCGGAGGTCACCATCCAGGGCAAGTACGTGCGCTTCCATCCCGTCGAGCTGCCCGACTCGCGCGTCGTACGCCTGAACCGGCTGCACCCGAAAAGCCTCTACAAGGCGCCCGTGCGTACCATGCTGGTGCCGCGGCCACAGCCGTCCGGCTTCGGTGCTCAGCCTCCACGCGACGAGGAGCTGCTCGCCTGGGCCAGACAGGTGATCGACGGCGTGATCGAGAAAACAGGTGAGGAGACCCGATCGTGAGGACCCGTTCCGGGAGCCGCGTGCCCCTGGTCGCGCTGGCAGCCCTCGCTGCGCTCGCGCTCGGCGGCTGCGGAACCCTTCCTCCTGGCGCGGCCGCCGTGGTGGACGGGACCACGATCAAGCACAGCGACGTCACCGAGCTCGCAGAGGCGCAGTGCGCCGGGATCAAGCAGGCGGCGCAGGACCGGTCAGTCGCAGCAGCAGGTGACGCCTCGCAAGCAGCTGGTCCAGCAGGCGCTGAGCCTGCTGATGGACGTCGAGCTGAGCCTGAAGTACGCCGAGTCGGTCGACGTCAGCCCCCGGGCCCGACAGGTCGCTGCGACGTACGCCCAGATCGACCCGCTCATCAAGAGCCTCCCCGAGCAGTACCGCGACTACACCTCTGACGTCTTCCGCGACTGGGCCGAGGCACGCGACGTGCTCACGCAGATCGGCATGCGCGCGACCGGCCAGCCGGACACACCGACAACTCCCAGGCCCTGATCAATGCCGGCTACGAGCGACGCGAGTCCTGGCTGAAGAAGGTCGAGATCGACACCGACCCCCGCTACGGACCCGCCGCCGACGGGTTTCCCGGTGGGGGCGACCCATCGGTCTCCAAGGCCGTGTCGGACTACGCCAAGGACGCCGACAAGGACCAGCCCGGCCAGGCCTTCGTGAGCGCGCTGCCCGCCAGCCAGAAGTGCGGCTGACCCCATGACGAGCGGCGGACCCGAGTCGCCGTCGACCGGCTCGCCCCGTCGACCGACGCGTCCCCGCTGATCGAGCTTGTCGAGATCATGGCCAGGCTCCGGGCGGAGTGCGGCTGGAAGGCGGCGCAGACCCACCGCACTCTCGCCAAGCACCTCCTCGAGGAGACCTACGAGACGATCGACGCCATCGAGGCACTCGACCGCGGCGGCAGTCCCGAGGACCTGCGTGAGGAGCTCGGCGACGTGCTGCTGCAGGTCTACCTGCACGCAGCGATCGCCGCCGAGACCGGGGCCTTCGACATCGAGGACGTCGCGGCCGGGCTGCGGGACAAGATGCTGCGGCGCAACCCCCACGTCTTCGGTGACGTCGACGAGACCGACCCGGAGCGGATCAACGAGACCTGGGAGTCCGTCAAGGCCGCGGAGAAGGAGCGGGCCGGGCTGCTCGACGGCATCCCGAACACCCTGCCGGCACTGACCAGGGCCGCCAAGGTGCTCGACCGGCTCGAGCGGGCCGGAACGCCGCTCCCCACGCCGGATCCTCGCGACCTCGGGGACCGCCTGCTGGCGCTGGTGGCCGAGGCGCGGGCCGTGGGGGAGGACCCGGAGCAAGCCCTGCGGGACGCCTTGCGACGGGCCGGCGCGTGACTTGGAGGTGGCCCCGAGCAGTGCTGGTCCCCGTCGTGGCCGGGCTGGTGCTCGCGACCGCGGGGTGTGAGCCAGGCACCGACGACGAGATGGCTCCAGCACCCACCCGCACGGTCACCGCGAGCCCCAGCCAGTCGGCCCCACCTGCGCCCGCCACGATTCCGGTGGGCCAGGGAGACGTCTCACCAGCCGACGTCGTCTGGGCCCAGGGCAGCGCGCTGCACGTCGGTGGCCGAGAGGTCGACCTCGCACCCGTCGTCGTCGAGGCCTTCGTGGTGGTGCGTGGCGGGGTCTTCGTCCTGGCCGGGGAGGAGGTCTGGTTCACCGACCTTTCCCGCCTTCGGGGCACCGGCCAGACCGACGTCAGCGGCCTGCAGGTCAGCGCCGACGGCCGCTTCCTGGAGGTCCTCGACATGCGGTCCGGCGAGGAGCTCGAGCAGGGCTACGACACCCGGACCGGTCGTGCGGTCAGGGCAGACGTGGATACCGAGTCGCCGGAGGAACGACGGCAGGGTCCGGGCCGGTTCGAGGTCACCACCTCCTCCGGCTCCCTCGCGGTGGTGGACACCGCGACCGGCAAGACCCTCCGCCTCGCCGGTGCGCCGCGCGCCTTCGAGCTCGGGGCGTGGGCGGGGGACTCGGTGTTCTACGGCGTGGGCAGACCGCCTCGAGGCACCCGGTCCGTGGTCCGATGCGACGCCGTCGCCCGACAGTGCCGGCCCGTGGGTCGCGTCACCGGGTCGGCACCGGTCGTCTTCGGAATCGGTCAGTAGGACCTCCCGCCGGGGACCAGCCGTCCAGCGGGTGCTCCGCAGGATCCCCGGCCCGCCCGGTTAGGGTGAAAGCGCCTCAGCCCCCGACCCAGGAGCAGTTTGTCTTGGCTTCCATCGACACCGTCATCGCCCGCGAGATCCTGGACTCGCGCGGCAACCCCACCGTCGAGGTCGAGGTGCTCCTCGACGACGACTCGGTCGGCCGGGCCGCCGTACCCTCCGGCGCCTCCACCGGCGCCTTCGAGGCCGTCGAGCTGCGCGACGGAGGCAGCCGCTACGGCGGCAAGGGCACCGAGATGGCGGTGCGGGCCGTGCAGGACCAGATCGAGCCCGAGATCATCGGTCTCGACGCGAGCGACCAGCGACTCGTCGACCAGGCGATGCTCGACCTCGACGGCACCCCCAACAAGGCCAATCTCGGCGCCAACGCGATCCTCGGCGTCTCGCTCGCGATAGCGCGGGCGGCCTCGGTCAGCGCGCACCTGCCGCTGTTCCGCTACGTCGGCGGGCCCAACGCCCACCTGCTCCCGGTGCCGATGATGAACATCCTCAACGGCGGCGCCCACGCGGACACCAACGTCGACATCCAGGAGTTCATGATCGCGCCGATCGGCGCAGCGTCGTTCCGCGAGGCGCTGCAGCAGGGGGCGGAGGTCTACCAGGCGCTCAAGGCGGTGCTGAAGAAGAAGGGTCTCGCCACGGGTGTCGGCGACGAGGGTGGTTTCGCCCCCGAGCTGCCGAGCAACCGTGCGGCGCTCGACCTGATCGCCGACGCGGTCAAGTCGGCCGGGTTCAAGCTGGGCACCGACTTCGCGCTGGCGCTCGACGTGGCGGCCACGGAGTTCTGCGAGCGCAAGAAGTACGCCTTCGAGGGCAAGAAGAAGACCTCGCGCCAGATGATCGACTACTACGCCGACCTGGTCTCGTCGTACCCCATCGTCTCGATCGAGGACCCCCTCGACGAGGAGGACTGGGACGGCTGGAAGGCGATCACCGACCAGCTGGGCGACAAGACCCAGCTCGTCGGCGACGACCTGTTCGTCACCAACGTCGAGCGCCTCGGCCGCGGCATCGCCGGCGGCCAGGCCAACGCGCTGCTGGTCAAGGTCAACCAGATCGGGTCGCTGACCGAGACCCTCGACTCCGTCGAGCTCGCCCACCGCAACGGCTTCCGCTGCATGATGAGCCACCGCTCCGGGGAGACCGAGGACACCACCATCGCCGACCTCGCCGTCGCCACGAACTGCGGTCAGATCAAGACCGGTGCTCCGGCGCGTTCCGAGCGCGTCGCGAAGTACAACCAGCTGCTGCGCATCGAGGAGGAGCTCGACGACGCGGCCCGCTACGCCGGCCGCGGCGCCTTCCCGAGGTACCAGGGCTGAGGTCCGCGCGATGGCGACACGTCGTACGGCGCAGGGCGGGCCGCGTCGGGGATCCCGGCGCGACCAGGTCCAGCGCAACATCCGGCCGGGTGCCCGTGGCACCGACCGCGCGCGTACGACGACCGCTGCAGCAGCGCGTCCCCGCTTCACCAACCGGATGGCGATCCTGGTCGTGGTCGTCGCGGTGCTCGTCGTCTCCTACGCCTCGTCGATGCGGGCCTACCTCGAGCAGCGCTCGCACATCAGCGACCTGCGCGCCCAGATCGCCAGCTCCGAGCGCGACATCAAGGCGCTGGAGCGCGAGAAGCGCCGCTGGCAGGACGACGCCTACGTCGAGAACCAGGCCAGGGAGCGCTTCGGCTGGGTGATGCCGGGTGAGACGAGCTACCAGGTGATCGACCGCAACGGGAAGCCGCTGGAGCGGGCCGACGAGCTGACCGATCCGAGCTCGGTGGCGCGCTCGGTGCCCGATCCGTGGTGGGAGAAGGTCTACGGCACCCTCGAGCTGGCCGACCATCCCGAGAAGGCACCGGATCCGGCGACCCGCATCACCCCGCCACCGACGCCCACCCCATCGCCTGACCAGTGAGTCCGTCGGTTCCGGGGGCACGTCGGGCATCGACGCGCGTGATGTGGCCGTCGTCGGCGCCCAGCTGGGGAGGCCCCCGCGCTCGATCCATGCGGTCGGCCACCGCTGCCCGTGCGGCAACCCCGACGTCGTCGCGACCGAGCCGCGGCTCGACGACGGCACGCCGTTCCCCACGACCTTCTACCTGACCTGTCCCGCGGGCCTCCTCCCTGATCGGGACCCTCGAGGCCTCCGGGCTGATGCGCGAGATGACCGACCGGCTCGGCCAGGACGACGAGCTCGCGGCGGCGTACCGCAGGGCGCACGAGGCCTACCTCGCCGCGCGGTCGGCGATCGGTGAGGTCCCGGAGATCGCGGGCGTCTCGGCCGGAGGCATGCCCGACCGGGTCAAGTGCCTGCACGTGCTGGCGGGGCAGTCGCTCGCCCAGGGCCCGGGGGTGAACCCGCTCGGCGACGAGGTGCTCGACGCGCTCGGCGCCTGGTGGAGACCGGACCCTGCGTGGTGCCGACGAGCGCGCCCGATGACGAGGAGACCCGATGACCCGCGTCGCCGCCTTCGACTGCGGCACCAACTCCCTGCGCCTCCTGGTCGCCGACATCGACGTCGAGGCCGGCACGAGCGAGGACCTGGTCCGCGAGATGCGCATCGTCCGGCTCGGGCAGGGCGTCGACCGCACCGGCAGGATCGCGGACGCCTCGCTGCAGCGGGTCTTCGCCGCCATCGAGGAGTACATGGAGATCGTGCGCGAGCACGACGTCCGCGAGATCCGGTTCTGCGCGACCTCGGCCGCGCGCGACGCGGAGAACGCGGAGGACTTCGTCCTCGGCGTGCGCGAGCGCGTCGGCGTGGAGCCCGAGGTGCTCGACGGCCTCGAGGAGGCCCGGGTCAGCTTCGACGGGGCGACCCGCGACCTGCCGCCGATGCCCGAGCCCTTGCTGGTCATCGACATCGGCGGTGGTTCCACCGAGCTGATCCTGGGTCGGGCCGACGGCTCCATCGTCGCGCGCGAGTCGCTCGACATCGGCTCGGTGCGGCTCAACGAGCGGCACCTGCACGGCGACCCGCCCTCCGAGGAGGAGATCCGCGCAGCCGTCGCCGACATCGACGAGGCGCTGGACGCGTGCTCGGTCGACCTCCCGGCCGCGGGCGCCGTGATCGGGGTGGCCGGCACGGTGACCACGCTGGCGGCCGGCGTACTCGACCTCGACAGCTACGACAGCACGCTCATCCACCACAGCGTGCTGCGCCCCGACGCGGTCCAGGGCCTGGTGACCCGGCTGCTCACGATGTTCGTCGAGCAACGCAAGGCGCTGCCCTACATGCACCCCGGCCGGGCCGACGTGATCGGTGCGGGCGGGCTGATCCTCGACCGCGTCCTGCGGCGTACGACGATCAGCTCCATGTTGGTCTCCGAGCACGACATCCTCGACGGGATCGCCTGGTCGCTGGTCTCGCCGAGCCGCCGTCCGACGGGAAGGACAGCTAGATGTTCGACGGACAGAAGAAGAACGAGCCGGACGAGGAAGCGGGCGGCGCGCCGGACCGAAGACCACCCGGCTCCGCCGAAGCGCAAGGCGCTGTTCGTGCTCAAGCGGACCTACCGCGAGTTCGGCGACGACGCCAACACGGACCAGGCCGCGGCGCTGACGTACTACTCGGTGCTGGCGCTCTTCCCCGGCCTGCTGGCGCTGCTGTCCCTGGTCGGGATCTTCGGGCAGGCCCAGGAGTCCGTGGACAAGATCCGTCGAGATCCTGGAACCGCTGGTCTCGACCGACCTCGACAGCGACATCGAGGAGTCCTCGACGGCCTCGTCTCCGCCCAGGGCGCCGGCACTCGCGCTGGTCATCGGTGTGCTGGGTGCGCTGTGGTCGGCGTCGGGCTACGTCGGCGCCTTCAGCCGGGCGATGAACCGGATCTACGAGGTCGAGGAGGGCCGGCCGTTCTGGCGGATGCGGCCGATGCAGCTGATCGTCACCGTCATCACGGTGGTGCTCTGCGCGGTGGCCCTGGTCATCCTGATCGTCTCCGGTCCGGTCGCCGAGTCCGATCGGCAACGCGATCGGCGTCGGCGACGACCTCGTCACCATCTGGAACATCGCCAAGTGGCCGCTCCTGGCCGCCGTGGTGATGATGCTGGTCGCGCTGCTCTACTGGGCGACGCCCAACGTGCAGTTCACCCGCTTCCGGCTGATCTCGGTGGGTTCGTTCGTGGCGATCATGGTCTGGCTGGTGGCGTCGGTCGGGTTCGCCTTCTACGTCGCGAACTTCGCCTCCTACAACAAGACCTACGGCTCGGTCGCCGGTGTCGTCGTCGCCCTGCTGTGGCTCTGGATCACCAACCTGGCGTTGCTGTTCGGCGCCGAGCTCGACGCGGAGCTCGAGCGCGGCCGCCAGCTCCAGCTCGGCCTCGCCGCCGAGGAGACGATCCAGCTCCCCGTCCGCGACACCCGCGGCATCGAGAAGGCCGCGGCCACGGCGGGCCGAGGACATCGCCGTGCAGCGGGACATCCGGCTGGCCGCCGCCGGGCCGGGCGACCCGAACGACCGACCGTTCGGCCGACGTTGACCGTCCCGGTCGCACGTTCCGCCGCAGGCGTGGCCCGGCTGGCGGCGCGGGCCTCGCTCGACGAGGTCGATGAGCGCGTCTCGGTCTGCCGCGCGTGTCCACGGCTGGTCGAGTGGCGCGAGCAGGTGGCCCGCGAGAAGCGGGCGGCGTACGCCGGGGAGACGTACTGGGGCCGACCGATCCCCGGCTGGGGCTCTACCGACCCGCGGGTGCTGATCGTCGGCCTCGCGCCCGCCGCCCACGGCGCCAACCGGACCGGGCGGATCTTCACCGGCGACCGGTCGGGCGACTGGCTGTTCGCCTCGCTGCACCGCGTCGGGCTCGCCAACCAGCCGACCTCGACGCACCTCGGCGACGGCCTCGAGCTCTTCGGGACCCGGATCGTGGCCGCGGTTAGGTGCGCCCCGCCGCAGAACAAGCCGACGACCGGAGGAGCGCGACACCTGCGCGCCCTGGATCGAGCGTGAGACGAGCCTGTTGCTGCCGGGTCTCCGCGCCGTGGTCTGCCTCGGCGCCTTCGGCTGGGACGCTGCCCTGCGCTCCCTCGCGGCGGCCGGCGTGGCCGTCCCGCGACCCGCGTCCCCGCTTCGGCCACGGCGCCGAGCTCCCCCTGGTCACGCCGTACGGCGACCTCACCGTGCTCGGCTGCTTCCACCCCTCGCAGCAGAACACCTTCACCGGCCGCCTGACCGAGCCGATGCTCGACGACGTGCTGGGCCGGGCCGCCGAGCTCGGCGGGCCCTCTGAAAGCACCTCTGTAAGATGCCAGCGCCCCGGTATCCCAATCGGCAGAGGAAGCGGTCTTAAAAACCGCTCAGTGTGGGTTCGACCC
>CAVRQA010000009.1:0-77215 GCA_963723255.1 uncultured Actinomycetota bacterium | reverse complement strand
GTCGACCTCACCGCTGACCCTACGACCCGTGCCGCGCGCCAAGCGCCGCATGGGCAGGATGCGGTTGCTCGCGTCGGCAACGGTCGCCGTACTGATCGGCGGCCTTGGAGCCGCCCTGCCGGCGAACGCTGACCCGGCCCCGTTGCCGCGCGTGCTGCTGACCGGCGGAGCCGCGGTGGTCGAGTACACCTACACCGCAACGTCGACCGATGGCTCCTGGCCGGAGGGCTCGACGCTCCAGTACCAGTGGTTCCGCGGCAACCACGAGGCCGACGCCGAGAGCTTCGTGCCGATCGAGGGCGCCACGAACCAGCAGTACACGCTGACCGACGAGGATCACTGGAACAGGGTCCAGGTCCGGGTCCAGGCCTGGCGCGACGGGGCCGTCGTGGCCGAGAAATTCTCCTCGCACTCCAACTACATCTTGTGGCGAGGTTCGCCGCCCGTGCTCAGCGGAGTCCCGCATGTCGGGCAGACCATCACCGCCTCATTGGGCCCCTGGGCCACGGAATGGGACATGACCCTGGCGTGGCGCAATACCGGGGTCGAGATCCCCGGGGAGAACGGCGTGACGTACCGGACCCGCCCAGCCGACGCCGGCAAGGAGATCTCGCTCCTGGCGCTCGGTGAGTACACCTACCCCAACGGGGTGCATCCCATCGACAGGTACGCATCACGCATGCGTATCAGGTGGGGCACGAGGGCCATCCTCAAGGGACGCTCACCGGGCCCACGCCGGCTGAGGCTGAGCACCATCGCCTACGCGGCCGGGGCCAACCAGTCCACGGTGCGTGGCCACGTGCGGCTCTACGACGGAAAGCGCCGGGTCAAGGAGTTCTGGATCCCCCACGGCCGGAAGGTCGTCGAGCTCCGCGGCCTGCGCAGGGGCCGGCACAACATCCTGATGGTCTTCGACCAGAACCCCTGGTTCGACACCTCGCGGACGCGCCGCACCTTCCTGGTCCGCTGACCGGCTAGCACCCTCCCGGGTTCACTTCTCGAGGAACTCCAGCAACGCGGAGTTGAAGTCCTTGGCATGGCTGACGTTGCACCCGTGCGGAGCGCCGTCGAGCACGACCAGCTCGCTGCCCTCGATGGCTTCCTGGGTGCGCTTTCCCGAGCCTTCGAAGGGCACGATGCCGTCGCTGTCTCCGTGGATGACCAGGGTCGGGACCGAGATCTTCGTGAGGTCGTCACGGAAGTCGGTGGTCGCCCAGGCGTCCATGCATCCCAGCGCGGCTTGCTGGTCGGACTTCTTGCACACCGCCAGGGCTGCCTGCCTCTGGTCCTCGGAGACCTTCAGCTCGTCGTCGGCGCTGAAGAACTGGTTGGTGAAGTCGTCGAAGAAGGAGTCACGGTCGTCCTCGAGACTGCTGCGCATCTCCTTGGCGGCCTCCTCGGTCAGGGGCCCGTCAGGGTTGTCCTCGCTCTTCATCAGGAACGGAGGTACGGCGGCCGCGAACACCACCGACTGGAGCCGGTCCGCGCCGTACCGCGAGACGTAGCGGGCCACCTCCCCACCGCCCATGGAAAAGCCGACGAGCGTGACGTCCGTCAGGTCGAGGTCCGACAGGATGTTGTCCAGGTCGCCGGCGAGGATGTCGTAGTCGTACTTGTCGCCCGGGTCCGACTCACCGAAGCCGCGCCGGTCGTAGGAGACCACGCGATAGCCCGCCTCCTGCAGGGCGGACGTCTGCTCGGACCACGACGCGCTGGAGAGCGGCCACCCGTGGATCAGGACGACCGGACGTCCGTCGCCTTCGGTGTCGTGCACCTTGAGCGCGTTGTCGTCGGTCTGCTCGCTCATCGGTCTGCTCGTCGTCGGTCTGCTCGTCTTCGGTCTGCTCGTCTGTCGGTCTGGTTCTCGTCGGTCTGGTCCTCGGTCTGGTTGTCATCTGCCACGTCGGACTCCTTCGTTGCGTTGGCCGTTCGGAACGATCTGTCCACCCTGTCCTGACCGGTACCCCGATTCAATGCTTCGTCACGAGGGCGCCCGCCCAGCGGGCGGCGCGAGGTTGCGTGCGCGTCAGCGGACCTGGGGGAGGACCAAGTCCTCGTAGAACGCGATCATCTCCGCGTAGTGGGGCCCCATGTTGGCGATGTAGAGCTCGTCGTACCCGGCTTCGGCGTACTTCTGGATCTGCTCGATGTGCTGGTCGGGATCGTTTCCGGCCACGACCGACTCGCGGGTGGCCTCCATGGTCACCAGCTCGGAAGCCTGCTCGAAGTGTTCGGGCGTGGGCAGGACCTGGGCCATCTCGCCGGGAAGGCCGGCGTTGGGCCACAGCCGGTGGGCGTGCTCCCAGCCTTCGTCGGCCGTGGGTGCGTAGGCGACCTTTGCGCCTGCCTGCGCGGGCTTGCCGCCGGACTTCTCCTTGAACAGCGTGAGCAGCGCGTCGTCGGGCGCCGTGTTGATGTAGCCGTCGCCGATGCGGGCGGCCAGCTCGGTGGCCTTCGGCCCGAACCCGGAGATGTAGATGTCCGGCGGGTTGTCGGGAACGTTGTAGATGCGGGCGTGGTCGACCCGGTAGTGCTTGCCCTCGGTGGTGACGACCTCACCGGTCCACAGCTCGCGAATCAGGGCCACAGCCTCCTCGAGCATCTCGAGCCGCACGTCCGCGGAGGGCCAGACGGTCCCGAGGATGTGCTCGTTGAGCGCTTCACCCGAGCCCACCCCGAAGGTGAATTTCCCGTCCAGCATCTCGGCGCTGGTGGCGGCTGCCTGGGCCACGATCGCCGGGTGGGTGCGGATCGTCGGGCAGGTGACCGCGGTGGTCACCGGCAGGTCGCAGACCTGGCTGACCGCGCCGATCACGCTCCACACGAACGGGCTGTTGCCCTGCTCGTTGTTCCACGGGTGGAAATGGTCGCTGATCCACAGGCCGTCGAACCCGGCTCGCTCGGCCGCCTTGGCCTGCTCGACCAGCGCGGCGGGGCCGTACTCCTCGGTGGAGAGGAAGTAGCCGATGCGCATGCGCCCTCCTGGGTGGTGGTGGACCGAAGACCCGGTACCCGGCACCGGCCCGGCCATGCGGACACCCCGGAACGCAAGGGCCTAGGGTGGCGATCGTGAATTCGCGCTCGGGTGTTGCCGACTCACCGACGATCGCCCGAGATCGACCCCCACCGGCGAGGCGGAGGTCGGTCGACCCACTCGTGTTCGTGGTCGGAGCGGTCGCCCTGGCCACCTACGCCCTGCACGGGTTCAGCGGGTTGCTCACCCGCGATCTCAGCGTCTACAGCTACGCGGGCCAGCAGGTCGCCGACGGGGTTCCGCCGTACGTCGGCATCCTGAACCGGGCCGGGCCCCTGGCCCACGTCATTCCGGGCATCGGCGTCGGGATCGCACGGCTCGGGGACTTCGACGACGTACTGACGATGCGGCGCCTGTTCTGGGTGATCGCGGCGTTGTGCGTGTGCGCGGTCTACCTGCTGGCACGGGACCTGTTCACCTCCAGGCTCGCCGGAGTGGCCTCCGCTGCCACGTTCCTGACGTTCTCGGGGTTCGTCCACTACGCCACGAGCGGGCCACGCGAGAAGACTCCGATGACGCTCTTCATCGTCTGTGCGCTGTGGGCGGCCACCAGGCGGCGCTGGTTCACCGCGGGGGTGTTCGTCAGCCTGGCGACCCTGTGTCTCCAGATCGCGTTCCCGGCCTCGTTCGCGGCTGTCGTGGCGGCTGCGCTCGTGCTCGAGCCAGGCGGCCGTCTGCGGGCACTGGGACGCATCGCACTGGGCGGTGCCGTCCCGGTGGCGGTGTGCGGGGTGTGGTTCGCGCTGGCCGGGTCGCTGCGCCAGTCCATCGACGCCTTCTACGTGATCAACGCCCGCTACACGACCCCGAATCCCGTGCTGGACGAGCTCGACACGGTCTGGCTGGACGCGCGCACGGCGTACGGGCTCTCCTTGTGGCTGCTCTTCGGCGGCCTGGTCGCGTTGATCGCCCTCGCCCTGGCCGGCCTGCGGAAGGGGCCGGGGCGAACCGACGTCGTGCTGGCCGCGTTCAGCGTGGGCGTCGTCGTCGGACTCCTGTGGAACCTGAAGGACTACGACGCGTGGCCGGACCTGTTCCCGATGCTCCCCTTCGCCGCTGTGGGGGTCGGTGGACTGTTCGCCCTGATGGCCAAGAGGGTCTCGCCACGCACAGCGGTCGCAGTGACCGTGGCCTGGTCGGTGGCCGCGATCGGGGTGGCCGGCCAGTACGCCCTGAGCGAGCGCAACGACAAGCTCGTCGCGCAGCGTGAGTCGGTGGCCGCCGTGCTGGGCGAGCTGCCTGCGACGGCCAGGATCATCTCGGTCGAGGCGCCCCAACCGCTCGTCCTCAGCGGCCGCAAGAACCCGACCAGGCACCAGATGTTCCGCTCCGGCCTCCAGGACTACGTGGAGGACATCTGGCCCGGGGGGCTCGACGGCTACCGGCGCTCGATCGTCGCGCGGAACCCGACCCTGGTGTCGATGGGCGAGACGGTCTCCGAGACCTGGAGGAAGTCGATCCAACCCGAGTACGTCTACATCGGCAGGGGCCCCGACTGGTACTGGTACGCGCGGGCCTCGTTGGGGGAGGCCAAGCTGGCCGCCTTGCGCCGCGCAACCGGCTACGAGCCGGGCGACTAGTGTCCTGAGTCGGAAGTCGGGGGCCAGCATGCGTGCCTCAGGTGCGTGCATCGCAAGGCGGAGGAACGAACGTCGTAGCAGCGCTCCTTCGAGTGACGACAACGCAGCGAGGCGCGTGCCTGGGGTGCGCAGGCGGTGTCGGACTTCCGACTCGGGGCACTAGGCCCGTTGGGCCGGCTTCACCGCGGCCAGGAAGATCGACGAGCCGAACGGCAGGTTCGTCCTCCGGAGAAGCCGATGGTCGAGCCCCGAAAGACCCATCAGGACCCTGTCGGCGCGCGGTGACACGGAGGGGAGCCGGTTGCCCGACTCCTGGGCGACCGGAGGTCGCAGCCTGCGGCGGGCGCGCTCGGCCACGAAGAGCGGGAACACCCCGGCGAAGACGTAGGTGGACCTGGAGATGGACAGCCCTGCGTCCGCCACCAGCCGGTTGAGCCGTCTCCTGGTGTAGCGACGATGGTGGCCCGCCCGGACGTCGTGGTCGGACCACGCCCACTGGTAGGCAGGCACGGAGAGGAGCATCCGACCACCCGGCGTCAGGACACGGGCCAGCTCGGAGACGGCCAGTGCGTCGTCCTCGCAGTGCTCGACGACGTCGAAGGCCGAGACCACGTCGAAGGCCTCGTCGACGAAGGGGAGGGCCATGGCCGAGCCACACACCCCCTCACCCGGCACGAGACCGTCGGGGAACAGGTCGAGGGTCACGTGCGGCTGCGCCCCGCGCATCCACCCGACACTCGGTGCGTCCGCACTCCCGACGTCCAGGGTCCGCCGGGGTTGGCCCAGGAAGGGCCCGAAGACCACGTGGAGCAGATCGGCGCGCGCGCGGTGCCACCAGTAGTCGGGTTGCCTCAGCGAGGAGGATCCGGGCTGCAGGGTCGTGTCCATCCCTGGGTGCCCTAGACGCGCAACGTGGCGCGCGCAGCCGTGAGGAAGGCCTCCACCGTCCGGTCGAGGTCGCGCCCGCTCAGGTTGTTGTAGAAGGGCAGGCGGAGGAGTCGGCCGCTGATGTCGAGCGACACAGGGCACTGCGTCGGGCGGGCCGTGAACTCGATCCCGGCGTCGGAGGAGTCGAGTGGCTGGTAGTGGAACGTCGCATGGACGCCCATCTTCCGCATGGCCTCAAGGACGTCGTTGCGGCGGCCTCGCTCGGGAAGGAGCACGTAGAACATGTGGTACGCCGGGTCCCGTCCGCTGGGGATGTTCATGACCTCGAACTCGAGCTCGTCCCTGAGCGGGGACAGCGCCGCGGCGTAGTGCTCGTGGACGGCACGACGCTTGGCCTGGATGACCTCCCGCTGCTCGAGCTGCGCCATCAGGTACCCCGCGAGCACGTCCGAGAGTCCGAAGGACGAGCCGGTGTCCTTCCAGGTGTACTTCTCGACCTGTCCGAGCACGAACGCGCGCCGGTTGGTGCCCTTGTCGTAGAGCACCCGGGCCCGATCGATGTCCCGGGACTCGTTGAGCACGAGCGCGCCGCCCTCGCCACAGACGAAGTTCTTGGTCTCGTGGAAGCTCAGGGCGGCGAAGCGGGCCAGGCTCCCCAACGGCTGACCGTCGACGCTGCCGAAGAGTCCGTGGGCGTTGTCCTCGATCAGGACGATGTCGGGCCAGGGGGCCAGCACCTCGCGGATGCCGTCGAGGTCGCAGGCGACACCCGCGTAGTGCACGACGACGACAGCGCGCACGTGCTCGTCGAGCAGCGTCGCGAGGTGTTCCGGGTCGAGACCCAGGGTCTGCCGTTCGATGTCGCAGAAGACCAGGCCCGCGCCCTGCCGCGCATAGGCGAGTGCGGTGGTGGTGAAGGTGAACGACGGCACGATCACGGTGTCCCCGGGACCGAGGTCGAGCAGCATGGCGGAGAGCTCCAGGGCTGCCGTGCACGAGGTGGTCATCAGCACCTCGGGCGCGCCGGTGTGCTCGGCGAGCACCGCCGCCGTACGCGCTGCGAACGATCCGCCGGAGGACGGGTGTCCGCTTCGGATGGCTTCCTGCACGTACTCCAGCTCGCGGCCCTCGACCGCGGCCTGGTTGAACGGGATGTCCGGGAGATCGGCGGGCACCGGATCCATCAGGTCACTCGCGTCCGACAACGTCTCGCTCCTTGCTCGGCATCCGGTTCACCATGGAAGTGCTCGTCCGAGGCGAGCGCTCAATTCACGGTCGCTCGCTTCGAAGTACGACGCAAGTGTTCCCCATAGTTCGTCGCTCAAAGCCGGCATGTCACCCTCGCTCTCGTTCACGGCCTCGACAGGCTGCTCCGGAGCGGCTCCCGGGTCGACGCCCAGCGCCTTCCACAGGCGCTCGAGCGCCATCTGGTCCTCGAGCAGCTCGCGGAGGAAGACCACGTGCGTCGTGTCCGGGAAGGCCGCCATCCAGGGTGCGAGGTAGTCGATGTAGCGGCCCCGCTCGAGATAGGCGAACGGGGAGACCGACGTGCGGCTCCGGTCCCAGGGGGTCTCGCCCCCGAGGTTCTCGCGCAGCGCCGTCTCCAGCGGGCGGCTCTCCAGCCCGTGGTGCGTGCTGAAGCGCCAGTTGGACACCGCCCGCTCCACCGGGTCGCGCAGCACGGCCACGACGTGAGCCGTTCCCAGCATGGCGGCGGCGCGGCCCGGAGCGGCAGCGTCCTCGAGGTAGCTGGTGCTCTTCTCGCCGAGCAGCCGCTCCGAGCCCCGGTGCGCGAAGTAGGTCTGCCGGTACCAGTCCGCGCCCCTGCCGGAGGCCTCCGGGTCGCAGAAGACCTTCGGCTCCGGGCGTGACGGTCGGGCCATCGTGATGTCGGGATGGGCGTCGAGCAGGGACTGGAGATAGGTCGTGCCGCATCGCTGCGCCCCGACGACGAGCAGGTGACCGGTCACGAGGAGACCCGGTCGCTGACGTGGTAGGAGCTCAGCGCGCTGACCGCGTTGAGCGTGCGTACGACGTACTCGCCCAGCATCGACAACAACGCGATGACGACGCCGTTGAGGATCGCCAGGAGAACCGCGATCGTCGTCCACCCGGCGACCTGTGAGTCGACGAAGAGCGACCGGACCAGGTAGTAGAGGCCGAGCAGGAAGCTGCCGAGCGCGACGACGAAACCCGCGACCGCAGCCGCCCTCAGGGGGAACAGCGAGTAGCTGAACAGGATGGTGAACACGAGGGTCAGGATGCGTCTGAGCCCGTAGTTGCTCTTGCCGACCGGGCGCGCTTCGTGGCGCACCAGGACGTCGGAGGCGTTGTTGGAGTACATCAACGCCTGCCCGGTGATGTAGGGGTGCGCCGTCCGTGACTCGCAGATGCGGTCGACCACGTCACGGCGCAGGATCCTGAAGTTGGAGACGGCCAGGCCGGGTGGCTGCGCGAAGATCCGGCGGTTAACCAGGCTGATCAGCTTGCTGCCGATCCGCCTGTACCCGGCTGCCTGCTTCTGCTCGAACCGTCCGAACACCACGTCGTGGCCGTTCATCGCCGCCTCGATCAGCAGGAGTGCTTGATCGGGCGGGTTCTGGAGATCGTCGTCCATCGTGATGACGTAGTCGCCCAGGGACTCGCGAAGCCCCGCGAGGTTCGCGTGGTGCTGCCCGTAGTTGCGCAGGAGGTTCAGCGCGACGATGTGCGGCGAGGTGCGGGCGCGGGCGGCGATCAGCTCCCAGCTGCCGTCCCTGCTCCCGTCGTTCACCAGGACCAGCTGATAGCGCAGGCCGGCCTCCTCGAAGACCTCGGTGATCCGGTCGATCGTCGTACCGACCACGCCGACGCTGTTGTAGACGGGCACGACGATCGAGTACGTGAACCTGCCCGGGTCCGCGCTCTCTTCCGGCTCGGGTTCCCAAGCCGGCATCGGGCGAGTGCTCACGCCGTGTCTCCTCCTGCAGCGATGGTGTACCGGCAGGACCGCCAGCGATCCCTAGCGAGCATATGACGAAGGACGTCCCGCCCGCGCAGGCGCCGGTCCTCGGGGCACTCGCTGGCCGTCAGCCGCGGTCGCTCTGATCCGGCGCGTGCCAGGTGTGGTCGTGGGCCCGGTGCGCGTCGGTCAGGCCGCCCCGGAAGTACTTCTCGTAGTAGCCCTCCTCGACGTGGTGCGCCTGCAACCAGGCCCCGGGGACATGGATGGCCTCGGTGTGCGCCGGGAACCGGCCGTGCGTCTCGTAGATGTAGGTGCAGATGTCACGGGCGCAGGCGATCACGTCCTCGGCGTAGTCGCTGGCCTCGTCGAGGTAGCGCGCACCGAACTCCCCGTTGTAGATGCGCTGGAACAGGGCCTCGTCGCGGTAGATGCCGTGGGGACCGAACTTGTCGGCGAGCACGGCGTCGACGGCGTCGCTCATCGTGGCGTAGTTCGGGGGGCACGAGGCCTCGATCAGGGGCTCACCGAGCCGGCGCAGGCCGACCGCGTTGGCCCGGATGTCGGCATGCCACGGCAGCAGGATGCCCCATCGCCAGATGTCTGCGACCTTCCACCGCGGCACGACCCAGTCGAAGTCCAGCATGGAGCCGTAGCGGCGGCGGAACTTCGGGTCGCCCAGCAGCACCGGAGGTGCGATCGACGCGTGGATCCACGCCCCGAGGCCCATCGCGTCCGCGGTGAGCATCAGGTTCTGCAGCAGCAGGTCGGCCTCGATCTGCGTGCGCATCGCTCCGAGGTTGCCCAGCGGAAGCTTGATGTCCTTGTTCAGGAACCCGTTCTCGACCCACTTCTTGACGCCCGCCACCCGGTAGAAGTTGCGGTCGTCGACGATCGTGGGCCGGGCACCCTCCGGCTGGGTGAGCAGGTACATGATCGCGTTGATGTACTGCCGCGAGAGGTCCACGACCGGGAACATGATCGTGGTGCCGGGGAGGTTCGAGAGGAACCGGTTGGAGTCGAGGTACGCCGGGAAGTCCCGGTTGCCGTCAGGTACGTCGATGCGCCGGTCCATCAGCTTCACCTTGGCCTGCGCGGCCCGCGCAAGCAGAGCGTCAGGGTCCAGCACGGACGCGCCCGACTCGTCGGGCGGCAGCTTGCGCAGGTAGTAGGTGCCGGTGTCGTTGATCATCAGGAAATGGGTGCCCTGGGCGTTGTCCGGGCTGCCGGCGGTGCGGCCGACCATGTTGAGGTTCGGCTTGGCCATGATCGGCTGGTGATCGCGTGGGTCGGTCAACGGCCGGTCGGGCATCGTCAGTCCCGTGCACCCCGTGACCGCGATGAGCACGGCCTCCTCGAGGTCGGTCAACGGTGCACGTGGCTCCTGCGACGTCCAGCTCGTCGAGCCGGCCTCCACGGAGCTGCCCCTGCTCACGCGGTGGGTGCGGCGGCCCCAGATCGATCCGATGAGAGGACGCCCGGCGAGCGCGTCGAGGCCGGGGTGGCTGCGCGTCTGCTGGGTGGTCATCTCCGACCGTCCCCACCTGGTAGCGGCCCGGCCGGGGGCACCTTGACCCGCCACGGCGCGAAGGCGCTCTGGCCGCGGGGGATGGCGGACGCCACGTCAGGACAGTGCCGCAGGATCACGCTGGTCATCGAGTTCTGGGCGATCCAGTCCATCCCGAACGGCGAGTAGATCTCGGGGCGGAAGTCGACGGTGAGGAAGCGGTCGCTCTGGAGACGGCGTGAGGCCATCAGGATGAAGATCCGGAACGCCGTGTCGGAGAAGCCGAAGCCGCCCGGGGGCTCCTCGGCGAACAGGCCGACCACGGTGTCGACGTCGTCGACGGTCTTGTACAGCTCGCGCATGCGGCGCAGCGACTCGGCGTTGGACGTGAGCTCCTCGAAGTCACGCAGCCGCGGCTTGTGCAGGCCGGCCCGGAAGTCGTTGTAGCGCGGAATCCCGCGCCGCCGAGTGCGGACCAGGTCGACCACCGCGAGGTCGATGCGCTCTCCCTCGCGCTCGAACTCGCGCAGCGCCTGGGGGAAGTTGTGCAAGGTGATCGCACCGGGGTGCGACGTACCGAACGAGTAGAGCAGGTTCTCCATCCCCAGTGACCGCAGCTCGTCGTCGGCCCTGGTGCCGGCGATGTCGTGGAACGAGCGCGTGCCCAGCAGGCTGCCGTCGGTGTGGTCGACGAAGCGGTAGTCGTCCGGGATCAGCGGGTGGAGCCGGTAGACGGTGACGAAGTCCTCGGTGAGCGAGTACGGCACCCCGTGGTGGTCCGGCGTGGTCAGCGGGATCCCCACACTGGCGTGGGTGTCCATCAGCCAGATGCCGAGCCGGGTCAGCCAGTCGTTCGACGGGGGTCCGTTCCAGTTCGCCTTGAGCCCGAGGTCGATCGCCTCGGTGGCCAGGATCGCCGGGGTCCACTCCACGGTGTGGATCTTCGCGATCAGCGCGGCCACGATGAGGCGGGCGGTCTGGTAGACCCGCTCGTCGCTCCAGCCCCGGTAGTGGGAGCGCAGCTCGTCACACAGGACGTTGTGCTCGCGGGCGAACAGGGTGTGCAGGCCGGAGAGCCCCAACCACCAGCTCTCGTTGAAGCCGGTGACCTCCATGCCGGAGGTGTCCTCCGGGAGGTAGCCGTCCTCGGTGAGCCGGAGCTTCGCCCCCTCCCGCAGCCCGGCGCCCTTGTCCTGGTCGGCACCGTAGACCTCCGAGGCGTCCCACCAGTGGGAGGCGGCGTCGGCGAAGAGTCGCTGGGTGCCGTCGGGGTCCACGCGCAGTGCCTTGTTGCCGGCGATCCGCATCAGGTTCTCGGGCGTGCCGCCCGGGGTGTTCTGCCACTTCTGCCCCCCGGGCATCGGCACCACCACGTCCTCCACGCCCAGGGGATGGCGAGCGTGGTTGACCCAGTCGTGGACCTGGAACTGGATCCACGCTGCCGCCAGGAGGTTCAACGAACGGGCCGGCAGGAAGTGCTCGCGGGCGAGCAACCGGTCGCTGACGGCGACCGGGTTGGGGTGGTTGAAGGTGTCGGGGCGGTAGTCCGGAGCGAGGTTGCGACCGAACGCGGTGCCCACGGAGCCCATCTCCGGCGCCGAGAGGTCGTTGTCGCGGCCGTCGAACGTGCGCGACCAGCGGGACTCCTCGGCGGGGGTGGGAGGCACCCGCCGCGGTCGGGGCGGCGCCTCCCGGACGTCGGTGTCGATCAGGTTCTGCTTGCGGAGCACGTGGCGGAAGCCCTCGAGGTTCAGGACCGACACCCGCACCGGCAGCCGGTACCAGGGCACCCAGCGGTTCACCACGGAGAAGGTCCTCCGCGCCGCCGCGCCGAGGACCACGTTGCGCCGCGGGACGCTGGAGTGCCACCGGGTCGCTCCCCGGACCGCCGCGCTCGCGTCGTAGACCGCCTTGCGGGCCCGGTTCAGGTTCCCCAGCGGGCGGAAGGCCTCGGTGGTGTTCCACGGGTTGAAGGCCAACGCGTCGACGGCGGCCCAGCGGGTCTGCGCATCCGGTGTGGTGACGTCACCCTGCGGAATCGTGAGGACCGCGACCGGTTCGGGCGGCGCGACCTGCTCGCGCCACTCCACGCTGGTGTCCTCGATCGGTGTCGACCGGGGGTCCTTGAAGCGCTGGATGCACAGCTCCATCCGAATGTCGCCGGCCCGGAGTCTCTTGGCGGCCTCGGCGGTGAGGTAGCTCGGGTCGGTCTCGGACGGCTTCGTCCGGCGGGTGCCGGCTGCCGGGCGCAGCAGGTAGCGCACCGCGAGGGTGGGGCCCCAGGTCAACGCACCGCGGCTCCAGTAGGTCTCCGTGGACACGCTGTCGGGAACGTGTCGTCGTGCGGTGCTGACGTTCCTCAGCATCCTCACGGTCTCGCGCAGGCCGAAGCGACGTACGAGTCCCAGCAGGCCGAGGAGCCGGGAGGCGGTGCCGCCGGCCGTGGCGCGCGCGAACTCGACGAACTGGCGCGCGTCGCGGGCGTGGGAGACCGGGAAGTTGGTCATCAAGAGGTCGTGGGAGGTGGACTCGTCGGCGGCGATGCGCAGCGCCACGCCTCTGAGATCCGCCTTGGGGTCAGGCTCGGCGACGTTGGAGGCGTTGGAGAACCTGACGATGGTGCGGTACGCCGCGCCGGGCTGCGCGAACTCGTGGCGCAGGTCCTCCGCCAGGTCGTCCCGGAACCTCAGCTCGGCGTGGTCGACGGCGAGTGTCGACTTGGCGTGCAGGGTCCGCTGGGCGGCGTGGGGGACCCCGTAGCGGCTGGCCTTCTTCCGGGCGGTGGCCTGCACCTCCATGATCAGCGCGGCGAGCCGCTCGAACTCGGCGCGCTCGGCCTCAGGGCTCCCGTCCAGGTACTCCTCGGACCACTCGCGGGTCGCCGTCTCGCGGGACTTCATCTCGGGGGTCGCCCTCTCGTGGGCCTGCTTGGTCATCAGGACCGGAACCTTTCCTCGACCGTCTTCACCAGACCGGCGACGATGCCCTCCGGGGACGGGCTGAAGTGGGGGATCGCCCAGCGCGTGATCCGGGCGTCGATGACCGACGGACGGCGCGACGCCAGGGCCGCGTCGAAGGCCACCTCGAACTCCTCGAGAGTCTCCGCGGTGTAGCCGTCCGCCCCGCACGCCTGGGCGTAGAGGGCGTAGTTGGGATTCAGGAACTCGACCAGCCCGGTCTCCTGGTACGCCGCGACCTGGTAGATCTTGATCAGCTTGAACTCGCGGTCGTCGAAGATCACCCAGATGACCGGAAGATCGTGCTCGACCGCGGTCATCAGCTCGAAGCCCGACAGGTTGTAGCAACCGTCTCCACACCCGACGACGACGGTTCGGTCGGGATGGGCCACCTGGACTCCGAGAGCACCGTTGGTGTGTCCGGCCATCGGTCCGAACTCCCCGGCCTTGCGGAAGTGCTGCCCTTCCTCGAGCTCGACGTAGTAGCCCAGCCAGGCCAGGTGGGCCCCGGCGTCCGCGAGCAGCACGGCGTCGCGAGGCAGCTTCCGCCCGATCACCTGTGCGAGCTGGCCCGGGTGCAGCGAGTCGCTGAGTCGCGGGATCTCGCGGCGCTCCCAGTCCTGCCCGTCGACGACGACCTTCTCGACCGCGCCTACCTTGGCGTCGAGCGCGGAGTAGAGGGCTCTCATCGCCGCGCGGGCATCGGACACCACGGCGTGGTGGGCCTTGTAGGCCTTGTCGATCTCCGTGGCGGAGATGTTGACGTGGATCAGCGTCTTGTCGGTGAGCAGCTCCTCGTCGTAGTCGAACGTCGCGTGCTGGTTGAACGCGTTGCCGACAGCGAGGACCACGTCCGCTTCCCGGAAGGCCTTCCAGGCACTGGAATGACCGCTGTCGCAGAACACCCCGACACACAGCGGGTGGCTCTCGGCCACGACGCCCTTGCCGTCGAGCGTGGTCACGAGTGGGATCTGGAAGCGCTCGACGAACCTCTTGACCTCTCCCTCCGCGTGGCTGCGGATCGCTCCGAACCCGGCCAGCAGGACCACCTTCCTGCCGTTCTGCAGCGCCGCGGCCAGCGCCTCCGCAGCAGCCTCGACCCGCTGCTGGTCCGGGACGACGGGTTGTACGTCGAGCGCGATGTCGTGGTAGTTGTCCACGCTCATCCGGGGATGGGTCAGGTTCTCCGGCACCGTGATGTGCACCGGTCCCGGCCGCCCCTCGAAGGCGAGGTTGACGGCTTCCTCGAGGATGTCGCAGGTGTCGCCGATCCGGGTGATCAGGAACGACCCCTTCGTGGTCGCGGCGAACATGTCGAGCGAGTTCGGGGTCCGGTTCCATCCCGAGGTCTCGTTGAGCGAGCCCCTGCCCTTCCACTCCATCGGGGCATACCCGGAGACCGCGAGCACCGGGTAGGAGTCCGACATCGCCATGGCCAGGCCCGAGAACAGGTTGAACGCTCCCGGACCTGCGGTCGCGAAGCAGAAACCCAGCTCGTCGGTGTACATCGCGTGACCGCACGCCATGAAGGAGGCAGCCTGTTCGTGGCGGGTGATGATCGGCCGGATCGTCGGCGAGTGCTTCAGCGCCAGCATCAGTCCGGCGGCGTTCTCGCCGGCGCCGCCGTAGGCCGCTCGGACGCCGACTCCTTCGAGCCCCTTGACGATGGCTTCGTAGACTCTCATGGGCGCCCACCCCGAATCCTGGGCCGCACCGAGCGAGCCCTTCTGGTCAGGCTAGGACCGTTGCGAATCCGCTGTACAGAGCCGCGGTGCCTTTGCCCGGGTACGTCACCAGGTCAGGCCGGAACCGGAACCACCGTGTCGTGGAAGTCGTAGATGGCCTGGGCGCTCTCTCCGGGTGCGAGCTCGTAGCCGCACAGCAGCGGGAACGGCACCCTGGCCCGCAGAGCGTTCCAGCACGCCTCGAGCTCGAGGGCCAGGTGGTCGTCACCCCGGCGCCAGTAGAGGTCGACGATCTCGCCGAACACCCGGAACTTGCGCCACCGACTGCTGACCCGCTCGACCGTCTGGCCGACGAGGGTGTCGAAGCGTTCGCGGTCGATGTGGTGCAGCCGGGGGAGATCGTTGTGGAGCGCGTCGCCGTCGAGCGCGACGTACTGGCCGGACTCCATCACGGCGACGGTGTCGATGCCCATCGCGGTCAGGCCTGCGTCGAGCAAGGCGTGGTGAGCCGGGGTCGCCGCGACCACCACCGCCTCGCCGGCCGCGAGACCGTGGGCGGCATACGCAACCAGGCTCTCGACCAGTTCTTCCTCCACGCTCCAGAAGGCGACCGAGTGCCCGGCTTCACCGACGTCGGGCCCGAGCTCTGTCGCGGGCACGGGGACTGCGGGGAAGGTCGCCGTGAATCGGGATCCCCGGGTGCCGTCGTACTCGATGGTGCCGCCCATGGCGTCGCAGAGCTGACGCACGATCAGCAACCCCAGCCCACTCCCGCCCAGGCCCGCGGACCTCGCGCCGCGCGCATAGGCGTGGAACAGGGTGTCCAGCAGCTCGTCCTCGATCCCGGGACCGTCGTCGCAGACGTTGAGCCGGATCAAGGCCCCTTCGCGTTCGGTGCTGACGTGCACGTTCGAGCCGCCGTAGCGAAGGGCGTTGGTCACCAGGTTGTCGAGCACCTGCGTCACCCGGGTCCGGTCGGCGATCACGAAGGCGTCGTCCGCGACTTCGACCGTGATCTGCCGGCCCACTGCGGGACGGCGCTCGTCCAGCAGGTCGCGGCAGATGGCGGCCAGCGAGACCCGCTGGAGTGACAGGTCGAGCTCACCGCGACCGGCCAGGTGGGAGGTCGACAGGTCTCCGAGCAGTCGCACGAGCATGTCGCTGCGTCGCGCCAGCATCTCGCACAGGTGCGCCACCACCCCCGGCGGCAGCGTCTCGCGATTGTCGTTCAGCTGGGTCGCGGCCTCGCGGAGGACCAGCGCCGTGTTGTGCATGTCGTGGATCAGCTGAGCCTCGACGTCTTTCATCGACCATTTCTCCCTCTGCCACCACATCCATGGCGCGCGGGGGCGGGGTCAGGACCCGAGAACGCTGTGGGTGAGCCGGTGGCCAATCTATCCCATTTTCGGCGCCCCGCCAGAGGCCGAAGATCGACGCAAGAGGCTAGTCCTCGTCGACGTCCTCGGCGAACATCATCGGCTCGGGGACGCCAGCGGTGATCTTGGTGCCGTCGGCGCGGGTGCCGCCCGTCTGGGGCTTCTCGCCGAGCAGGCCGTCGATGCGGGGCCCCTGGTGGTCGAGGGCGACGCGGAGCGGCTGCTCGCGCGTGATGACATGCACGTCTCCGCGGACACGCACCCGCACGTCGGGCTCTCCGTCCTCGATGATGCTGATCGCCAGCTGGTGCTGCGTCAGCTCGACGAGCAGTCGCGAACCACGCCATGCGACCGGGAACCGGAGGCTCGGCCACCCCACGGGCAGTCGAGGATCGAAGGACAGCCGGCCGTTGCGGTCGCCCATGCCGGCGAAACCGAAGGCGAGGATGCTCCAGACTCCTCCCGCCGAGGCCACGTGCAGCCCGTCCACGGTGTTTCCGTGCAGGTCGGCCAGGTCGACGTAGAGGGCCTGCCGGAAGTAGTCCATGGCGGCATCGTGGTAGCCGACCTCCGCCGCGACGATCGACTGGACGACCGCCGACAGCGTGGAGTCGCCGGTGGTGATCGGGTCGTAGTACTCGAAGTTCGCCTTCTTCTGCTCCTCGGTGAACACGTCGCCGTGCAGGAACATCGCGAGCACGACGTCGGCCTGCTTGAGCACCTGGAAGCGGTAGATCACCAGCGGGTGGTAGTGCAGCATCAGCGGGCGAAGCTCGTCCGGTGTCCTCGACAGGTCCCACACCTCGCGGTCGAGGAAGAAGTCGTCCTGCGGGTGGATGCCGAGTCCCTCGTCGAACGGGATGGTCATGCCCTCGGCGCACGCGCGCCACTCCTCGGGCTCCTTGTCCGTGAGGCCGAGGCGATGGACGAGCTTCTGGTAGTCGGTCGGGTGCCTGGCGCGGATCCGGTCGACCACGAGGGCGGCCTTCTCCAGGTTGTAGCGGGCCATCACGTTGGTGAACAGGTTGTTGTTCACGACCGTCGTGTACTCGTCGGGGCCGGTGACGCCGTGGATGTGGAAGGACGACGAGTCGCCGTTGCTGCGCCAGAACCCCAGCTCGGCCCACATCCTGGCGGTCTCCACGAGCAGGTCGACGCCGTCGCGCACAAGGAAGCCGACGTCGTTGGTCGCGCCGATGTACTGGATCAGGGCGTAGGCGATGTCGGCGTTGATGTGCATCTGGGCGCTGCCGGCTGCGTAGTACGCCGAGGCCTCCTCGCCGCTGATCGTGCGCCAGGGGAACAGCGCACCGCTCTGCGCCATCTCGCGGGCCCGCGTCCGCGCCGCCGGCAGCATCCGGTTGCGGAAGTGCAGCAGGTTCCGCGCCACGTGGGGCTGGGTGAAGGTGAGGAACGGGACGACGTAGATCTCGGAGTCCCAGAAGTAGTGACCCTCGTAGCCGGAGCCGGTGACGCCCTTCGCGGGCACGCCCTGTCGGTCGACCCGGGCGCTGGCCTGCGCCACCGTGAAGATGTTGTAGCGGATGGCCTGCTGGGTCTCGTCGTCGTGCTCCACTTCGACGTCGCTGTCCTCCCAGAACGCGCTGAACCACTCCCGCTGCTCGGTGAGGTACTGCTCGGTCGGGTGCCGGCGGGCACGGTCGAGCGTCCGGTCGCAGCGGTCGGACAGCTCACGGACGGGTACGCCGCGGGAGGTGTGGTAGGTGACCAGCTTCTCGAGCCGCACCTTGTGCCCCTCGCGCGCCTCGACCCGGAACACCATCTTGCAGAGGTCCTCGTCACCGCTGAGGATCGTCTCCTGCTCGTCGACGGTGTCGAGGTGGTGGTCGGCGGCAACGGCGATGGTCATCCGCGACTTGGCGCACTGGTAGCCGAGCAGCATCCGGTCCTCGCGGACGTAGTGCGCCCGGGGGAGGAGCACGCGCTCGTCGAACGCGGCCGCCTTGCGCGGGTCCGTGCCCTCACCCATCGCCTCGTAGGGCACGTAGTACTCGTCCTTGCCGTCCTGGCGGTTGAGCAGCTGAGACGAGATCACGAGCGGTGCGTCGCCCTCGAGCATGGTCACCTCGAGGATGAGCACCGCCAGGTGCCGCTGGGTCATCGAGATCATCCGGCTCGACTCGACCAGGACGCGCTTGCCCGACGGCGTACGCCAGATCAGCCGGCGCCGCAGCACCCCCTCGCGGAAGTCCAGCGAGCGCTCGTAGGTCTCGAGCTCCGCGGTGCCGAGGATCAGGGGCTCGTCGTCGACGTACAGCTTCATCAGCTTGGCGTCCGGCACGTTGACGATCGTCTGTCCGGTGCGGGCGAACCCGAACGCCGCCTCGGCGTGCCGGATCGGCCAGGTCTCGTGGAACCCGTTGATGAAGGTGCCGTGCGCGAAGGCGTCGCGGCCCTCCTCGGGGTTGCCGCGCATGCCGAGGTAGCCGTTGCCGACGCTGAACAGCGTCTCGGTGGTGCCGAGATCCTCGGCGCGGTACGTCGTCTCCACCAGCCGCCACGGGTCGACCGGGAACCGGCCCCGGTCCATCGGGTGCGCGAGCTTCGTGCCGGCGGTTCACGTCGCGCCCTCCGGAACCAGCTCGTCCAGGTCGGCGACGACCAGGTCGGCGCCGGCCTGCTTCAGTGTCGCCTCGCCGGCGCCCCGGTCCACGCCGATCACCAGACCGAAGCCACCGGCGGCACCGGCGCGGACCCCCGAGACCGCGTCCTCGAGGACAACCGCCCGGTCGACGGGTGCGCCGAGCACCTCGGCGGCGTGGACGAACGTGTCCGGAGCCGGCTTGCCCGGGCAGCCCGCGCTCGGTGGCCACCCGACCGTCCACCACCGTCTGGAAGCGGTCGGTCAGGCCCGCCGCGTCGAGCACGGCCGGCGCATTGGCGGATGACGACACCACGCCCAGCGGCAGGCCGGCCTCGCGCAGGTGGTCGAGCAGCCGGACCGAGCCGGGATAGGCGGTCACGCCGTCGCGGGCCAGCACCGCGTTGAACGCGTCGTTCTTGCGGTTGCCGAGTCCCCTCACCGTGAGGGTGCTGGGCGGGTCGTCCGAGGTGCCCTCGGGCAGGTCGATCCCGCGCGAGAGCAGGAAGTCCCGCACGCCGTCGTAGCGCGGCTTGCCGTCGACGTGGGCGAAGTAGTCGGCGTCGGTGTAGGGGGACAGGTCGTCCCCGCCCACCTCCGCTGCCTCCGCGTGCAGGAAGGCGTTGAACATCTCCGACCAGGCGGCCATGTGCACCTCGGCGGTCGGCGTCACCACTCCATCGAGGTCGAACAGGACGGCGGCGTACGCGCTCCAATCGACTCTTTCCACGCGAAAAGGCTACGGCCTCGGAGGGGGCTTGCAGACCGGAACGGCTCAGCCGCGCAGGTCGCGCAGCACCTGCTGGCTCGCCAGCCTGCCGGGCGACCCGATGACGCAGCCGCCGGGGTGGGTTCCGGAGCCGCACTGGTAGTAGCCCGCGATCGGCGTCCGGTAGCGGCTCCAGCCCGGTGCCGGGCGGAAGAAGTACATCTGCGGGGCGAGGAACTCGCCGGCGAAGATGTTGCCCTCGGTGAGCCCGGTCACCCGCTCGATGTCGACCGGGGTGACGACCTCCCGGTGCAGCACCAGGTCACCGAACCCGGGGAAGTGCGACTCGAGCACGGCCTGGGCCGTGTCCCCGAAGCGCTCGCGCTCGGTCTCCCAGTCGCTGCCGCGGAGCTCGTACGGCGCGTACTGCACGAAGCACGACATGACGTGCTTGCCGGGTGGGGCCATGTCGGGATCGACGACCGACTGGATCGCCGCGTCGATGAAGGGACGTTCGCTGTACCAGCCGTACTTGGCGGCGTCGAAGGCGCGCTCGACGTACTCGATTGTCGGTCCGATGTTGAGGAACCCGCCGTAGTGGTCGACAGTGTCGGGCAGGGCCGGAAAGACGGGGAGCCCGTCGAGGGCGAAGTTCACCTTGGCCGAGACCCCGCGGAACTTCATCCGCTCGACGTTCTCGACGAGGTCGGTGGGCAGCTCGCGCGGGTTGACGAGGTCGAGGAAGGTACGCCGCGGGTCGAGTGCCGACACGACGACCGGGGCACGAAGCTCGGTGCCGTCCTCCAGGGCCACCCCCAGGGTGGAGCCCTCCCGCGTGAGCACGGACGCGACCGGTGCGCCCAGCCGGATCTCGGCACCGTACGACGCCGCAGCGCGGGCCAGGACCTGGGTGAAACCGCCGTTGCCCCCCTTGTGGAAGGCCCATGAGCCGACGTGCCCGTCGTGCTCGCCCAGCTTGTGGAACAGCAGCACCAGCCCCGACCCGGGCGACATCGGGCCGACCTTCGAGCCGATGATGCTCGACGAGGCGTGGAACCCCTTCACGGCCTCGTGCTCGAAGTAGTCCTCGAGCCAGTCCGAGGCGCTGCCGGTCAGCAGCCGGACGACGTCGTGCATCACCTTCTGCTCGACTCCGCCGAGGTGGTCGAGCAGCCACGCGACGTCGGCCTGGTCCGCGGGATCCTTGCCGAAGACGTTCGGCGGGGCATGGTCGAACAGCGGCCGTACGGCCTGGACGACCCGGTCGAGGTCATGGTGGTAGCGGTCGTAGGCGTCCGCGTCGTGCGGCGAGTGCCGCCGGATCTCCTGCACGTTCTGGGCGTGGTCGTCGCCGAGCAGGAGGTAGCCACCGTCGCCGGTCGGATGGAACGACGAGGGCATCATCAGCGGCATGAACCCGTGGGTGACGAGGTCGAGCTCCTGGACGATCTCTGGCCGCAACAGGCTCAGCGCGTAGGAGAAGGTCGTGAACGAGAACCCCGGCACGATCTCCTCGGTGATCGCCGCACCGCCGACCAGATCACGCTTCTCGAGGACGAGCGTGCGCAGGCCCGCCTTCGCCAGGTAGGCGGCGTTGACCAGTCCGTTGTGGCCGCCGCCGACCACGATGGCGTCCCACTGCCCCCGATGATCGAGCTTGTCGAGATCCGTCATGCCTTGGCCGTCTTCCTCGGAGGGTTGAACAAGGGCAGCCTCGCCGTCCGGGCGAGCACCGTCGTGTTCGAGTGGTTCAGCGCGACTTCCATGTGCACCTCGGTCCCGGGTGTGGCCAGCTCGGGCCGCACGCGGGCCAACCCGATGTGCCGCTGCAGCACGGGGGAGTACATGAAGCTGGTGACGTAGCCGACCTGGGATCCGCCGTCCGTGGTCGGACGGTCGTGGAGCACCGACTCGTAGGCCAGTGGATGTTCGTCCTTGGGTGGCAGGAGCCCGGCCTCGCGGTGCAGCGAGTCCCAGGCCCGCCAGTCGACGACGACGCCGACTGCCGCCCACCGCGAAGACCTCGTGGCGAGCTCGTGCCTGATCGCACGGCCGCCGACGAACGCGCGGTCGTCGTCCGCCACGTTTCGCAGCATCCAGCCCAGGCCCAGCTCCGTGGGCGTGACCCGCTCGTGGTCGGTGAAGGCGAGCCGGCTGTTGGTCCACTCGACGTCGACGAGTGGCAGGCCGGCCTCGATGCGAAGCATCATCAGGGCCTCCTCGCCGAAGGGCCGGATCCCGTGGTCCCGGCCGGCGTCGAGGATCGAGTCGAGCACCTGCAGCGCGTGATCGGCCTGGACCGTGACCTCGAAGCCGAGGTCGCCGGTGTAGCCGGTTCTCGACAGCGTGACCGGCGCTGACCCGAGCTTGGTGTCGGTGAGCCCGAAGAACGGCAGCGACTCGGCCTCCGGCAACAGCGCCGAGAGCACCGCGCGCGAGCGAGGTCCCTGGACGGCGAGGATGCCGTAGTCGTCGGAGACGTCCTCGAGCTCGACGCGCAGCCGGCCGCGGAGGTCGCTGAACCAGCCCAGGGTGGGTCGCGCAGCGGTCAGCAGGAAGTCGTTCAGCGAGTGCCGGAAGACGACACCGTCCTCCAACACGAACCCGCGGTCGTCGCACCAGACGGTGTACTGCGCGGTTCCGGGACGGCACCGGCGCACGTCGCGGACCAGGACGCCCGCGAGGAAGCGCTCGGCATCGGCCCCGTGGATCCGGTACTTGAAGAGGGGAGAGGTGTCGAAGACGCCGACCGAGTTGCGTACGGCGAAGTACTCGTGCTTCGGCGCATCGCTGTAGCGCAGCGCCGACAGATGTCCCTGCCAGTGCGTGTAGAGCCCCTGGGTGTTGAGCTCGCTCAGGCGCTGGTGGAACGGGGTCGTCCTGATCACCCTGGGGTCAGCCCCCGTAAGGAACGGTGATGATCTCGAGGATGTGGCCGTTGGGGTCGTCCCAGTAGAGCCCGCGCCCGCCGTCGTCGTTGTTGATCTCGTTGGGGCGCCGCTTGAACGGGTCTGCCCAGTAGGGCAGCCCCCGGTCCACGATCCGCGTGCGGATCTCGTCGAACTCGGCCTCGCTCACGATGAACGCGTAGTGCTGGGGGTGGGGCCGGCCCTGGTCGTCGGCGAAGTCGAGCTGGACGCCGTTGGCGGTCTCGACGACGACGAACGGACCATAGGTCGTGGGTGGTTCCAGCCCCAGGATGTCCACGAGGAACTGCGCGGACGCGTGCTTGTCGTGGGCCTTCACGATGTGGTGGTTCAACGAGACGCTCATGCGGGATCTCCCTTCGCCGTGGCGAGCCTTCGACTGATTATCACTCCCCGCCACCTGACACAGTGGGGGCATGGCTGAGCACGCGACCGTTCCGACGTACACCCTGAACGACGGCAACACGATTCCCGCCGTCGGTTTCGGCACCTATCCCCTCAAGGGTGAGGACGGAATCGCGGCCATGGTGAGCGCACTCGAGGCGGGCTACCGGCTGCTCGACACGGCCGTGAACTACGACAACGAGACCGAGGTCGGCGAGGCGCTGCGACGGTCCGGGCTGCCGCGCGAGCAGGTCCAGGTGGCCAGCAAGCTGCCCGGGCGGCACCACGCGTACGACGAGGCGGTGGCGTCGGTGCACGGCTCGCTGGAACGGCTCGGGCTGGAGTACGTCGACCTCCACCTCATCCACTGGCCGAACCCGAGCGTCGACCGGTACGTCGAGGCATGGAGAGCCCTGGTCGACCTCCAGCGCGAGGGCGTGCTCCGATCGATCGGCGTTTCCAACTTCACCGAGGCCCACCTGACGCGGATCATCGACGACTCGGGGGTGACGCCAGCTGTCAACCAGATCGAGCTGCACCCGCGCTTTCCCCAGGACGAGATGCGCAAGGTCCATGAGCAACTGGGCATCCGGACCGAGGCCTGGAGCCCCATGGGCAAGCGTCGTGCGCCGCTCGAGGAGGCCGGCGGTCACCAGCGCGGCCGCGCGGCTCGGCGTCTCACCGGGGCAGGTGATCCTGCGGTGGCACGTGCAGCTGGGCTCGGTGCCGATCCCGAAGTCCGCCGACCCGGAGCGTCAACGACAGAACCTCGACGTGTTCGGCTTCGAGCTCACCGAGGACGAGGTCGCCGCCATCTCCTCGTTGGCCGAGCGCGACGGCCGGCTCTTCGGAGGGCATCCCGACAGCCACGAGGAGATGTGAGGCTCAGTCCTCCGCGAAGTCCTCCTCACCCGATTGCCCGCGTCCGCTGCGCCCCGCCCGCTGCCGCGGTGCATCGTAGGAGGAGGGCGATCTGGAGGTGTGCTGTGCATGCGAACGTGGGTGACCAGCTGGTCATCGAGAGCAACAGGGTGGACTCGCCACGCAAGGTCGGCGAGATCCTCGAGGTGCAGGGAGAGGGCGGGGGCCCGCCGTACTTCGTGCGCTGGGCGGACGGGCACGAGGGGCTGACCTACCCGGGCGCGGACGCGCACGTCGTACCTCAGTAGTTCGAGAAAGTCTGCACGACTCGTTCGGTTGGCCCCCACCTGCGCGGGTTTGGTCCCGTTGCCGGTGCCGGTGAACCGGGTCTAGCCTCGAAAACGGGTGGCCCGAGGGCACGGGCGCCACTTCCTCGATACTTGGGCGGTCACCGCTCGGCTTCGCCACCTGCGGGCACTCTCGAAGGGGCGGACATGGCCGACACATCCAAGCGCAGCGCTGCGAAGAAGAGCACGTCACGATCCAGGAACAACCAGTCACAGGACAATCCTGAGATCCAGGCCTCCGACGAGGTCCGCACCGCGATCATCTCGGGCGTCACCTTCGGCACGAAGGCCGTGCAGTACGCCGTCGTCGACGGTCGCGCGATCTTCGAGGGCGACATCGATCTCGGCAGCGTCGAGGACCTCGAGAAGAGCAACGACGCGATGCGCGGGATCACGGTCGAGGAGGCCGTGACCATCACCGGCAGCCAGTTCCGGTGGCCGGGGGGCATCGTGCCCTACGACATCGACCCGGCGATGCCCGACCAGCAGCGGGTGCACGACGCGATCGCGCACTGGGAACAGCACACCGTGATCCGCATGCCGCTCCGGACGGCGGCGAACGCGGCTCAGTACCCGAACTGGGTGCACTTCGTGCACGGCGGCGGGTGTTCCTCGGCCGTCGGCATGCAGGGCAACGGGGTGCAGAACATCTCGATGGGCACCGGCTGCGACGCCGGACGTGGCATCCACGAGATCGGTCACGCGATCGGACTGTGGCACGAGCAGAGCCGTGAGGACCGCGACATGTTCGTCACCATCCAGTGGCAGAACATCCAGGCCGGCAAGGAGCACAACTTCAACCAGCACATCAGTGACGGCGACGACGTGGGCGCCTACGACTACGGCTCGATCATGCACTACGAGCGCAAGGCGTTCAGCAAGAACGGGCAGGACACCGTCACGCCGACGAACCCCTCGACCGCCCAGATCGGGCAACGGGTCGCGTTGAGCGCCGGCGACCTCAACGCAGTCGCCACGCTGTACGGCGCCCCGGTCTCCGGCTTCAAGAAGATGGCTGACGACGGAGGGTTCGGCCAGATCAAGAAGGTCTCCGACGACGGACCCATCGTGGTGAAGAAGCCGAGCGACGACCCGCCGCAGCTGAAGAAGACCGTCGACGACCCGCCGATCACGATCAAGAAGATCCGCGACGACGGCCCCATCCTGAAGAAGCCGAACGACGACCCGCCGATCGGGCTCAAGAAGGTTCGCGACGACAACCTGGTCCCGGTCAAGAAGCTGCGTGACGACGTGCCGGTGGTCGTGCAGCCGCCCGGCCCGCGGCCGCCCTTCGGGCCGCTTCGTCCCGGTGGGCTGTCTCCCTTCCTGTTGGCATCCGGCCACCATGCGGCCATCGCTGCGGGTCAGGGCGCCGAGGGCGGGGCGCGGTGACGTTGCCGCGGCCTACGCAGCGGCGCTCGCCGAGGCCACGGCTGCCGTGGAGGAGGCCCGCCGCAACGTCGTGGCACTGCAGACGGCGCTGACCGGGGCGACCTCCGAGCTGGCCCGTGCCCAGGAGAGCTACGACGCCGTCGCGGCTTCGATCCAGTAGGCGCGGCCACGTGATCCTGCTCGTCTCGCACGTCAACGACGACCATCTCGCCCCGGTCCTGGCCGAGCTCGACCGGATCGGGAGCGAGTCGGTCGTCGTCGACACGTCGCGGATCCCCTCGGAGATGGCGATGTCGGCCGCGCACTCGTCAGAGGGCGACCGCTGGCGGCTGCGCCTCGACGACGGCAGGTGGCTCGATCTCGGACGCTGTCGGTCGGGTTGGTGGCGGCGGGCACTCCCTCCCGGGCACGATGCCCGCATCCCCGACCCGGTGCAGGCGTCGTGGGCCGCCAACGAGACCTTCGAGGCGATGAGCGGGTTCTGGGATGCCCTGCCGATCACCTGGGTCAGTCCGCCGCGTGCCATCGAGACCGCGATGATGAAGACCTGGCAGCTGCCCGCGGCGCGTTCGGCAGGTCTGGAGGTGCCCGAGACGCTGATCACGAGCGATCCCGACGAGGCCCGGGCCTTCATCGACCAGATGGGTCTGGGACGGGTCATCTGCAAGGCGTTCTCCGCCACGATCGAGAACTGGCGGGAGACCCGGATGATCGGGGAGGCCGAGTACGCCCTGCTCGACCAGGTTTCCGTGGCGCCCGTGATCTTCCAGGAGTTCGTGCCGGCCGAGGTCGACCTGCGGATCACGGTCGTCGGGGAGCAGTTCTTCGCTGCCGAGGTCCACTCCCAGGAGCTCGACTATCCCTTGGACTTCCGGCTGTTCCTCGAGACCGGTCCGGGCGTGCGGATGAGTCCGACCGAGCTGCCGAGCGAGATCGAGGACGGGTTGCTGCGGCTGCTGAAGTCGGTCGGCCTGCGCTACGGGGCGATCGACATGCGGCGTACGCCGGACGGGAGGCATGTCTTCCTCGAGGTGAACCCTGCGGGACAATGGCGCTTCGTCGAGGAGGTCACGGGTCAGCCGATCACGGCGGCGATGGCGACCCTGCTGACAGACCTCGACCGAGCCTAGGAGGGATCGCCATGGCACTGGTCTCGGTGCAGATCGAGTGGCCTCCCGGGCTCACCACGCTTCCTCCGGACGCCCGCGCGCACGTGACGGTCGAGGACGCCACCCGCGCCGACGAGTCGTCGGTCGTCGTGGCCGAGACCGAGCTGACCGACCTCGACGTCAGCCGACCGGCCGTCGCCGAGCTCGACGCCGGTGATGTTGACCCGGCCGCCACCCTGCTGGTCCGGGTGCACGTCACCGCCGCGGCTCGTCGGTCACGCGATGTCGAGCTCGGCGACCTGATCACGACGCAGTCGCATCCGGTGCTCACCCACGGTCACGGTGACTCGGTCGTCGTACCGCTGCGGGCCGTCGGCTCCTGAGGTCACGACGCTCTCGCCGCCGCTCGGCGCCGACGCGGTGCAGGTGCCGAAGCCCCATGGCGTACGAAGCCCTCGGCGTCGTCTCGAGGTAGGGGATGCCCCGGTCCTCGCAGAACCTGCGTACCACCGGCTGGGCACGCCTCAGGTCTGGCCGCGACATGCTCGGGAACAGGTGGTGCTCGATCTGGTAGTTCAGCCCGCCGAGCGCGTAGTCGAGAACGAGACTGCCTCGGATGTTGCGCGACGTGAGCACCTGGCGCAGCAGCGGGTCGGCGGCCTGGTCGGGCGTCAGCGTTGGCATGCCCTTGTGCCCGGGAGCGAACGAGCACCCCAGGTAGATCCCGAACAGGGCCTGGTGCACCGCGGCGAACGCAATCGCCTGTTGCCAGGTCAAGGTCGTGACGAGGAGGGCGACGTAGCCGGCGGCGTGCACGCAGAGCAGAGCACCTTCCGTTGCGCGATGACGCATCCGCGGGTCGCGCAGCGCCAGCACGCTGGACACACGCAGGTTCAGCGCCTCGAGCGTCAACAGTGGGAAGAAGAGCCAGGCCTGATGGCGTGTGACCCACGCGCTCACTCCCCGGCGCCCCGCAGTCTGGTCCGCGGAGAACACCAGGGCGCCGGCGTGCACGTCGGGATCTCTCTCGAGGTCGTTGGGATGGGCGTGGTGTGCGTTGTGCTTGCCGACCCACCAGGCATAGCTGAGGCCGTTGAGCAGGTTCCCGGTCAGCAGACCGAGCAGCAGGGACGGGGTGCGTCGCTTGCTGATCTGCCGGTGTCCGGCGTCGTGGCCGTAGAACCCGAATTGGGTCGAGACCACGGCGAACACCGGCGCGAGGAGGAGTGCAGCCCAGCGGTCCTGGAGGACGAACATGCCTGCGACCACCGCGGCGAGGACGGCGAGGTCCGTGACCAGTACGGCCGCATAGAACAGTGGTCGGGGTCGGAGCAGCCCCAACGCGCGGACCTCGGTCGCCAGCTCGGAGTAGCCGCCGCCGGTGTAGGGGGCAAGGGTGTCGGTGACGGACATGGCGCGTCCCAAAGGTGAGGCGTCGTCGCCACCGGGGTCCTGAGCAGCCTGATCTTCGAGTGTACGCCGCGGGTGCGGCGTGACCGGGTCGCGGCGTGGCACCGGGAAGGGTACGGTCCACATCCGCCGCACTTCCTCGAGGAGACACATGTCCACCGACGCCATCGTGTTGCTCAAGAACGACCACAAGGAGATCCGCAGCTGTTCCGCGACTTCCGGAAGGCCGGCGAGAACGCCCACGCCACCAAGGGCAAGCTCGTCGACAGGATCATCGAGCTGCTCACCGTGCACACCTACATCGAGAACGAAGTGATGTACCCGCGGGTGCGGGCACTCCTCCCGGAGGTCGAGGACGATGTCCTGGAGTCGTACGAGGAGCACCACGTCGCCGACGTACTCGTCATGGAGCTGTCCACGATGAAGCCCGACGACGAACGCTTCACTGCCAAGACCACCGTCCTGATCGAGAACGTCGAGCACCACATCGAGGAGGAAGAGGAGGACTGGTTCCCGAAGGTCCGCGAGGGACTCGGTCGCAAGGTCCTCCAGGAGCTCGGCGCCGACATGATCAAGGCGAAGAAGAAGGCACCCAAGAAGCCGTCGCAACCGAGCGCGCTGAAGAAGACGATCGACGCCGTCATCGCCTGACGAGCTCACGACGCGCTGGGTACTGCGCCGGCGCAACAGCTCGCGCGTCATCATCGTGTGGACTTCGAGTCACATGGTGACCCGAAGTCCGCATTGTGTTACTCGAGATCGTCCGCTGGTCTGGGCCGTTCGGGCTCGGTACTGGAGGTACCGCACCAACGGGGCCATGCTGAGGGCGTGACCCAGACCGCGCATCCTCACGACATCGCGCGGGTTCCCGAGCCCGGCGACGGCGACGAACGCGAACTGCTCCTCGGGTGGCTGGCCTTCCACCGCAACGCCCTGGCGGCGAAGTGCGCGGGTCTCAGCGACCCCCAGCTGGTGGAGCGCTCGGCGTCGCCCTCGTCCCTGAGCATGCTGGGCCTCGTCCGGCACATGGCCGAGATGGAGCGCGTCTACGGGGTCTGGGCCAACTGCTGCGCGAGCGAGCTGGTCCACGTGTGGGGGGAGTACGCCGAGGGCGGGCCGGAGCACGACTTCGAGTGCGACGCTTCCCAGGTGGCCGTCTCGATGCGGGCCTGGCGCGACGAGAAGGCGTGCACGGACGGGGTGGTCCGCGGCCTCGACCTCGACGACGCGGGCGGGGCCAACGGGCGCAGCGTGCGCTGGAACCTGCAGAAGCTGGTCGGGGAGTACGCCCGCCACAACGGGCACGCCGACCTGATCCGTGAGCGCCTCGACGGGGCGACGGGGGAGTAGGCCGCGGCTCTGGAGGCCGGGAACGCCGAGTGCCACAGGTTTGAGAAAACCCTTGACTCGAACTGGTGTTCGATCCAGAATTTCAGGCATGACAACCACCCCCACGACCGAGACCCACGGGCTCCTGGCGCGGGTCGAGGCCAACGTGACTGAGGTCCGGCGCGGGGAGTTCGAGCGGCTCGTGCTGGCTCGGGAGTGGGCGCTGGCCCACGTCGTCACCGATCCCAACCTGCTCGCGGACCCTCGACGTCGGCCGACCCCTTTGGGGGCGGTCAGCCTGCCCGTCTGCGAGTACGCCGCAGCGGAGTTCGCCGCAGCCCTCGGGCTCCACCCTCTGGCGGGCCGGCGGTTGATGGCCGACGGGGTGGACATCCACGATCGGCTCCCGCACACCTGGGCCGCGCTCGATGCAGGTCGGCTCGATCTGTGGGTGGCCCGCAAGATCGCCGCGGCCACCGCGGACCTCACCGATCGAGCAGGCGCGACGGGTCGACGCCGTCGTCGCCAGCGTGCTCGGCACCCTCCCGCCCGGCCGGCTCCTCGACGCTCGTCGACCGCTCGCGTCGTCGAGGCCGACCAGGCACTGGCCGACCGCAAGGCCGAGGAGGCCGCGGCCGCACGCACGGTCTGGATGAGCCGGCACGACGAGCACGGCACCCGCACCCTGGTGGTGCGCGGCGACGAGCAGCGCCGTACGCCGCTTCCACGGCACCGTCGACCATCTGGCACACCTGCTCGCTCGAGCACGGCGACCCCGACCAGCGCGGCCGCGTCGATCGACGAGCTCCGCGCCGATGCCGTCGGGCTGCTGGCCAACCCGCTGGCAGCCCTGAAGCTGCATGGTCGGTGCTGGGGAGAGCGATTGCCCCGACCGGGTGGCCGACGCCGATCCGAGCCGCCGGACCGAACAAGGTGCGGCCCGCGGCCGTCGTCTACCTGCACATGACGCCCGACTCACTGCTGGGAACCGGGGTCGCCCGGGCCGAGGAGCTCGGTGCCCTGACCCGACAGCAGCTGATCGACGTGCTCGGTCATCACCAGATCAGCCTGCGCCCGGTCATCGACCTCAATGAGGGCATGGCGGCCGACTGCTACGAGGTGCCGGCGGCGATCGACGAACGGCTGCAACTGGCCAAGCCGGCCGACGTGTTCCCGTTCGCATCCTCGACGAGCAGAAGGCTCGACCGGGACCACACGGTTCCCTACGACCCGGTCGGGCCACCGGGACAGACCGCGGAGCGCAACCTAGGCAAGATGACTCGACATCACCACCGCATCAAGACCCACGGCGGGTGGCATGTGGAGCAACGAGACGGCCGGTTCATCTGGATCACTCCGCACGACCGGGTTCTCGTGACCGACGGTCGAGGGACTCGTCGACCCGCACGAGCGGGACGCCCAGACATCTACTGGGCACCCGCTGCGTGATGGGTACCTTCGGGGGATGACCCCCACACCCAGCGTCGCCCTGCTCGGCACCGGCACCATGGGCGTCGGCATGGCGCGCAACATCGCCGAGGCCGGTCTCCCGATCCGGGTGTGGAACCGCACCCGCGACAAGGCCGAAGCCCTCGCTGAGGTCGCCACCGTGGCTGGTTCGGTGCCCGAGGCCGTGGACGGCGCCGACGTCGTCATCACGATGCTGTGGGACACCGAGGCCGTGGCCACCACCATGGAGCAGGCCAGGGGACACCTCGCCGAGGATGCCGTCTGGCTCCAGCAGAGCACCGTGGGCGTCGCCGGTTGCGCCAGGCTGCGGGACCTGGCCGCCGACCTCGGCATCACGTACGTCGACGCGCCCGTGCTCGGCACCAGGAAGCCGGCGGAGGACGGGGCGCTCGTCGTGGTGGCGTCGGGACCCGAGTCGGCACGCACGATGCTCACGCCGATCTTCGACGCCATCGGCAGGCGCACGCTGTGGGTCGGCGAGGCCGGCAACGGTTCCCGGCTCAAGCTGGTGGTCAATGCGTGGGTCGCCACCATCCTCGAAGGGGTTGCCGAGTCCCTGGCGCTCGCGCGTGACCTCGGCCTCGACCCGGAGCTCTTCCTGGAAGCCGTCGGCGGCGGGCCGATGGACGCGCCGTACATCCAGTTGAAGGGCAAGAACATGCTCGCCGGGCAGCTGGAGCCGGCCTTCACCCTCGCCGGCGCGCTCAAGGACGTCGACCTCATCCTCGAGGCGGCCGCCGGGACGGGCACCGAGCTCGGGTTGATGCCCGGGGTGCGTGCGCACCTCGCCCGCGCAGTCGAGGCCGGGCACGGTGAGCTCGACATGGCCGCGACGTACCTCGAGCACTGAATCAGGCATGCTGGGGGAGTGGACACGTCCGAGGAGGTTCTCGAGGCGGCGCGCCGCAGGGCGGATGCTCTCGCGACGGGGGACCAGCACGCGCTCCGTCAGCTGCTGCACCCGCAGTTCCGCTGGGTCTCACACACCGGGGAACGCTTCGATCGCGACTCCTACGTGGAGTCCAGCACGGACGCCGTCACCCGCCGGGCGCGCCCGGAGCTCTCCGACGTCGACGTCATCACGCACGACCGGACCGCAGTGCTGCGGTGCCAGGTGCTCGACGAGGTCGACCGGGGCGACGGCATCGAGCAGCTGCGGATGCCGATGACGCAGGTCTGGGTGCGGTACGACGACAGCTGGGTCTGCCTCGTGGGGCACACGGAGACGTCCCCTTCTCCGGCTTCCTGACAAGCACTGGGCCAAAATCGCCCGAACCGGTCCAGACCGGACGATGAGCCGAGTGACCTGTCCGAGTCAATATCCATGACACGTTCGGGCTATTTGTGCGTGTTGGCGCGTCAGACAAAAGCGGACAAGGCGTCTCATGGACGTAGACCTTCAAGGGGGACTCCGATGATCGCAACAGAAGCGGCCTTGTACGGCCGGACCAGTGCCAGCGGATCTGGCGTGACCACGCTGCTGGTGTGCGGCTGCGGGCAGGAGATCGGCAGCACCAAGCGCCTCCACTGCCCCCGCTGTGGGTGCTGCTTGAACTGATCAGCTGCGCCGATAGGGTGACTCCGACGACTCGTCAGGAGGCACACTGTGGCTCGGCAGCCCGTGGGTGAGCGCACCTCTGCGGTGTGGACGCTCCCCAACATCGTCAGCATGGTGCGGCTGGCCGGCGTTCCCGTCTTCCTCTGGCTCGTGATCGGCCCCGAAGCCGACGCCTGGGCCCTCGTCGTCCTGATGCTCAGCGGTTTCACCGACTGGCTGGACGGCTACCTCGCGCGGCGGCTGGACCAGATGTCCAAGCTCGGCGAGATCCTCGACCCGGTCGCCGACCGCCTCTACATCCTCGCCGCCGTCGTCGGCCTCCTCTACCGCGACATCATCCCGTGGTGGATCGCGATCATCCTTCCCCTGCGCGACGCGTTCCTCTGGTGCCTGGTGCCGTTCCTGCGCACGCGGGGGTACTCCGCGCTGCCGGTGCACTACCTCGGCAAGGCGGCCACCGCCGCCCTGCTCTACTCGTTCCCGCTGCTGTTCCTCGGCGACGGCACGGGCGTGATCGCCACGCTTGCCGACGTGTTCGGCTGGGCGTTCGCGATCTGGGGGATCGGCCTCTACTGGTGGGCCGGACTGCTCTACGCCTGGCAGGTGCGCAAGCTCCTGGCAGACCGGGAGCGACGCGCGCCCAGTCTCGCGGACGGCTGAGTCGTGGCCGGCACGACGCAGAAGCCACCCGAGCGACTCCCGGCGCAGGCGACGATGGGCCTGCTCGAGTACCTGACCGCGCACGCGATCGACGAGGACTACGCCTTCGTCTCCGAGCGGCAGCAGACTCGTGAGCCCGCGCCGTCCGGTCGACGCATCGGGGTCGCCGGTGCCCTCGTGATGGCAGTGTTCGCGGTCCTGGTGATGACCGCCGCGGTGCAGACCTCGCGCAACTCGGTCAGCGACGAACGTGAGCGACGCGAGCTCGTCGCCCAGGTCGACGACGCCCGCACCCACCTGGACGCTGACCGGTCTCGGCTCCTTGCGCTCCAGAGTGAGGTACGCCGCCTCCAGACACGTCAGCTGCGCAGCGACACCTCCGCCCAGGGCGTGCTCGACACCATCACCCTGCTGGGCATGCGGGCCGGCACCATTCCGGTGCGCGGGCCAGGCGTACGCGTGGTCGCCGACGATGCCCCCGGGGCGGACAGTGCGCGCAACCAGGTGCTCGACTCCGACCTCCAGAAGCTGGTCAACGGTCTGTGGGAGGCGGGGGCCGAGGCGATCTCGATCAACGGCCAGCGGCTGACCAACCTGAGCACGATCCGGCTCGCCGGCGGGGCGATCACCGTCAACGCCCATTCCCTGCGGCGGCCCTACGTCGTCTCCGCGATCGGCAACCAGGACACGCTGCCGGCGCGTTTCGCGGAATCGTCGAGCGGTCAGGCATGGTTGGACCTGCAGCGCGAGGTGGGCCTCCGGCTCGACATCACCCCGTCGTCCTCGCTCCGGCTCCCCGCCGCGGAGGCCTCGCTCCGCTACGCCAACCAGAAAGCACCAGGAGGCGCGTCGTGATCGCGATCATCGGGCTCGTGATCGGCATCATCCTGGGGCTCGCCCTCACCCCCGAGGTGCCGCTCTCGCTGGAGCCCTACCTGCCCATAGCCGTGGTTGCCGCCCTCGACGCCGTGTTCGGTGCCTTCCGCGCGTTCCTCGACGGGATCTTCGACGACAAGGTCTTCGTCATCTCGTTCATCAGCAACGTGCTGATCGCGGGCCTGATCGTCTTCCTCGGCGACAAGCTCGGCGTCGGCGCGCAACTCTCCACCGGGGTCGTCGTCGTCCTCGGGATCCGCATCTTCGCCAACGTCGCGGCCATCCGCCGCCACATCTTCCACGCATGAGCGACTCCACCAGCACCCACGACGAACCGGACCCGCCCGGTCGCACAGGCGTGGAACGCCTGCGGCGGTCCTTCTTCCGTCCCTCGCGCGGCCAGGCCGTGGTCGCGACCCTGGTCGGCGTGCTCGCCTTCGCCGCCGTGACGCAGGTGCGCCTCGCGGGCGAGGACGACCCCTACTCCAACCTCCGCGAGTCAGAGCTGATCCAGACGCTGAACGGACTGCAGGCCGCGACCCGCAAGGCCGAGCGGGACATCTCCGATCTCGAGCAGACCCGCGACCAGCTGCGAAGCAGCACCCAGCGGCGCACGACGGCACTGGAGCAGGCGCAGAGGGAGGTGCGGACACTCGGGGTGCTCGCCGGGACCCTGCCGGCTCGCGGACCGGGCATCCGCATCACCGTCGAGGACCCCAAGGGCGACCTCAGCCTCAACCATCTGCTCGACGGGATCGAGGAGCTGCGCAACGCCGGGGTAGAGGCCATCGAGATCAACGACCGGGCACGGGTCATCGCCCAGACCTCGTTCGAGGACGACCCCGAAGGGGTGCGTGTCGACGGACTGGCCCTCAAGGCGCCCTACGTGATCGACGCGATCGGCAACCCGGACACCCTCGCGGGAGCGTTGCAGTTCCAGGACGGGTTCATCGACGACGTGCAGCGGGACAACGGCTCCGTGACGATCAAGAGGCCCGACCGCGTCGACGTCACGGTCACGCGGACTCCCGTCCAGCCCCGCTACGCCGAGGCTGTCCCCGGGCAGTAGCCTCGCTCCAGATGCCTAGCCTCCCGAGGAGCACCGTGTTTCCTGAAGACCTGAAGTACACCTCCGAGCACGAGTGGCTGCGCGAGCCCGGACAGGCCGACGGATCCGTGCGGGTGGGCATCACGTCCTACGCCCAGGACGCCCTCGGGGACATCGTCTTCGTCCAGCTGCCCGAGGTCGGCGAGACCGTGACCTCCGGAGCGGTCGTCGGTGAGCTCGAGTCCACCAAGTCGGTGAGCGAGGTCTACGCGCCCGTCGGCGGAGAGGTCGTCGCCCGTAACGAGGCCCTCGACGCGACCCCGGAGCTGGTCAACACCGACCCGTACGGCGACGGCTGGCTCTTCGAGATCGTCCCTGACAACAGTGGTTCCTCGGACCTGTTGAACGCCGCGGACTACGAGGCCGGCCTCGAGGCCTGAGCTCGACGAAACTCCGTTCGCGGTCGCACTTCCGGTTGCTCGGCGCTGATAGGTTGACGCTGCGAAACCCTGAACCTTCAGTAGCGCTTCAAGGTTGCCGCACCGACCGGGCACAGCTGCACACGTACACACTGCACCAACGCTGACGGGAGATCGACGACATGCCCTACTGCTCGCAGTGCGGGAGCCAGAACTCCGACAATGCGCGGTTCTGCTCGCAATGTGGCACCCCGCTGAGCCCACCCGCCGACCAGGCGAGCGAGGCGAACCCCAACGACTCGACCGCGACCATCACCTTCGGGGCCCCGCCCAAGTCCGAAGCTGACGAGCGCACCTCGCTGAACGCGGCCGACGCCGCTGCCGTCGACGCGCTCCCCGCCGGGAGCGCGCTCCTGGTGGTTCAGCGCGGGCCCGGTGCCGGCAGCCGTTATCTCCTCGACTCCGATCTCTCCACGGTCGGGCGTCATCCCGAGAGCGACATCTTCCTCGACGACATCACGGTCTCCCGGAGACACGTCGAGTTCCGGCGCGACGCGGAGAACTTCCGGGTGCACGACGTGGGCAGCCTCAACGGCACCTACCTCAACGGTGACCGGGTCGACGATGCGGAGCTGCAGAACGGTGACGAGGTGAGGATCGGCAAGTTCCGCCTGATCTTCTTCGCGAGTGACGCGAAGGGCAGCTGACCGGTGCGCCAGGCGGCCCGCATCACGATCGGGCAGGCAGTCGCCGACCTCAAGGCGGAGTTTCCGGACGTCGACATCAAGGAGTCGAAGATCCGGCACCTGGAGAACGAAGGGCTCGTCGAGCCCGAGCGGACACCCTCGGGCTACCGCAAGTACTCCGTGGACGACATGGAGAAGCTCCGCTACATCATCCGGGCCCAGCGGGAGCACTACCTGCCCCTCAAGGTGATTCGCGAGCACCTCGACGCCCTCGACCGGGGCCTGGAGCCCCCTGCACCCAGCGGTGCGCCCAGCATTCCCGGCTCCCTGATGGCCAACCCGGCGCCCGGGGCGGAGTCCCTGCTGTCGCACTCGCCCGACGTGCGCATCTCGCGGCGCGAGCTGGTCAAGACGGCCGAGATCACCGAGGACCTGCTCGAGCAGCTGGAGAACTTCGGCCTGGTCCGCACGCGGGCCGGCTCCAAGCACTACGACGCCGACGCGCTGATGATCGCCAAGGTCGCCGGCGAGATGGCGGCCTATGGCCTCGAGCCACGCCACCTCCGGGCGTTCCGCACGGCCGCAGAGCGGGAGGTGGGCCTGGTCGAGCAGGTGGTGTCACCGATCCGGCGCAGTCGCGAGAACGGCGCCGAGGGTCGTGCCGCGCAGACCATGGACGAGATGGCCGTGCTGTCGATCCGGCTGCATGCCGCGCTGGTCAAGTCCGGGCTGCGTTCGCTGCGCTGACGCGCGCCGACCTCGTCAGTGGGCTCCGTGCAGGTTGAGCACGACCACGCCGACGATGATGAGCGCGAGCGCGGTCACCTTGGTCAGGTCCCAGTGCTCACCCAGGACGACCACGCCGACCACGGCGATGGCCGCGGTGCCGAGGCCCGCCCAGATCGCATAGGCCACCGAGACCGGGACCTGGCGCACGACGAGGGCGAGCAGCCAGAAGGACGCGGCGTACCCGGCCAGGACGAGAGCGGTCCAGAACGGGTCACTGAAGCCGTCGGTCCGCGGCAGTGCGGCCGTCGCCCCGACCTCGATGCCGATCGCCACCAGCAGCAGTGCCATGGCCACACCCATGTCGATCCCTCCCGCGGTTCGCGCATTATGTAGCGAGTGCTACACGCCAAATGTAGCACTCGCTACACTGACTCCCAAGTCGCCGACCACGGAGAGGACGCGATGAGCGACCGTCGAGAGGTGCTGGCCGAGGCCGCCACCGAGTACGTGCTGGAGCACGGGCTGATCGGCCTGAGCCTGCGACCCCTGGCCGCGGCACTGGGCACCAGCGACCGGATGCTGCTCTACCACTTCGAGGACAAGTCCGACCTGGTGGCCACGGCGCTGCGGATCTCCAACGACCGTTCCGTGCGAGGAATCCAGGCCCTGCCGCCGTCGCCCGACCCCCGGCAGGCGGTGCACGACCTCTGGGCAGCGTTGAGCACGCCGGAGCAGGCACGTTGCCAGCGGCTGTACGTCGAGGCCGCGGCCCTCGGCGTCCTGGGGGCGGAGCCCTTCGCCTCGGTGGTCGGTGAGGCGAACGGAGTCTGGCTGGGCGCCCTGGCCGACCAGCTGGTCGCCTCGGGGGTCCGTGCTGCTGACGCAGGCCGCGCAGCCCGTCTGGTCGAGGCCGCCTTCATGGGCCTCCAGCTCGACGAGCCGCTGGAGCCGGCGAGCGCCATCCGGCGCAGTGTGGAGGACCTCGCCGACGCGGTGGCAGCACTCTGGGGGAGTTGACCGCGAGGGTCTTCTGGGCCTCGTCGTCCCGAGTAGGCTGGCGACATGCGTGAGGTCGAGGTCGTCGGAGTCAGAGTGGAGATGCCCTCCAACCAGCCCATCGTCCTGCTCCGCGAGCTGATGGGGGAGCGCTATCTGCCGATCTGGATCGGCGCCGTCGAGGCCACCGCGATCGCCTTCGCCCAGCAGGGAGTGGTGCCGCCGCGGCCCCTGACCCATGACCTGCTGCGCGACGTGCTGGAGGCCACCGGCAACGAGGTCTCCGAGATCCGGATCACCGAGATGCGCGACAACGTCTTCTACGCCTCGCTGGTCCTGGCGTCCGGTGTCGAGGTGAGCGCCCGCCCCTCGGACTCGATCGCGCTGGCGCTGCGCACCGGTTCACGGATCGTGTGCTCCGAGGAGCTGCTCGACGACGCCGGGATCGTCGTACCCGACGAGCAGGAGGACGAGGTGGAGCGGTTCCGCGAGTTCCTCGACCACGTCTCTCCCGAGGACTTCGACGAGGGCGAGCGCTAGAACTCTCACCCTCAAGTGGAACTTGAAGGTTCTGCGACACGCCGCCCGACTCTTTGACCGCCCTCGGGCAAGGGTCTACCTTCGAACTGTCTTCGCTGTAACTCCACGGCTGGGATTTCGCACCTGTCGCCAGGTCGATCGCCCCCCGCCACCCTTCCCGGGGGTTACGCTCAGTGGAGGGACATCGGAGGTAGCAGTGGTCACCAAGAACGGCGACGGCGGAGCGAGCAACACCGCCGGACACGACCCGCAAGCCGAGCAGGCCGCGCTGGACGCAGCGCTGGATGCCGACGAGCAGGGTCTCCTCTTCGACGACGACGTCTCACCGCTGCCCAACGACCTCGGCTACCGGGGTCCCACCGCGTGCAACGCAGCCGGCATCACCTATCGCCAGCTCGACTACTGGGCCCGCACCGGGCTGGTCGAGCCGACGGTCCGCGGCGCCACCGGCTCGGGCACCCAGCGCCTCTACAGCTTCCGCGACATCCTCCTGCTCAAGGTGATCAAGCGGCTCCTCGACGCCGGCATCTCGCTCCAGCAGATCCGCACGGCCGTGGCCCACCTGCGCGCCCGCGGCACCGACGACCTGACCCGGGTCACCTTGATGAGCGACGGCGCCACCGTCTACGAGTGCACGAGCAACGACGAGGTCATCGACCTGCTGCAGGGCGGCCAGGGCGTCTTCGGCATCGCGATCGGCGGGGTGTGGCGTGAGATCGAGGGATCGCTCGCCGACCTGCCGTCCGAGCGGACGGCCGAGGCCGACGGTGAGTACTCCAGCGACGAGCTCGCCGCACGCCGCAAGGCGCGGCTGACCGGCTGAGCGACCGGCAGGGCTGGTAGTTTTGTCCTGCTGACAATCCTGTGCGGGAGAGTTCCCGGGTCACTTTCACACGGTGGGCCGGGGCGCCGAAGGGGCAAGTCCTCCCACCAACCTCTCAGGCTCAAGGACCGCACCGGCTGGCACTCAGGAGGAACCGACACCGGTTCTGACTGAGGGGAGGCGCACTCACCGACGCACCGGTGGCTCGCCTCACGACCAGGAGAGACATGTCAGACCAGAACCTCGCGGACGTCCTCGCGCCCCGGCCGTTCAGCGAGCGGCACATCGGCCCCGACGACCGCCAGGTGACCGAGATGCTGAAGGCCCTGGGCGTCAGCAGCCTCGAGGCGTTGATGGATGACGCCGTGCCCGGCCGGATCCGGTCCGACCGTCTCGACCTCCCGCCCGCTGCCTCCGAGAGTGCGGCTGCGGCGGAGCTGCGCGAGATCGCCGCGATGAACAACCCGCGGGTCCCGATGATCGGACTCGGCTACCACGGCACCGTGACGCCTCCGGTGGTGCGGCGCAACGTGCTCGAGGACCCCTCCTGGTACACCGCGTACACGCCCTACCAGCCCGAGATCAGCCAGGGACGACTCGAGGCGCTGCTGAACTTCCAGACCATGGTCAGCGACCTGACCGGCCTCTCCACCGCGAACGCGTCACTGCTCGACGAGAGCACCGCAGCGGCGGAGGCGATGACGCTGGTCAGGAGGGCCACCAAGCTGGAGGGGCCCTTCGTGGTCGACGCCGACGCGCTGCCGCAGACGATCGAGGTGGTGCGCACTCGTGCCGAGGCGATGGGCATCGAGGTCGTCGTCGCCGACCTCGCCGAGGGACTCCCTGACGGTGACGTCTCCGGCGTGCTCGTCCAGTACCCGGGCGCCTCCGGCCGGATCCTCGACCCGCGCCCGGTCATCGAGCAGGTGCACGAGCGCGGTGGCCTCGCGGTCGTCGCGGCCGACCTGCTGGCCCTCACGCTGCTGGAGTCGCCCGGAAGCCTGGGTGCCGATGTCGCGGTCGGTTCCTCGCAGCGCTTCGGGGTGCCGTTGTTCTACGGAGGGCCGCACGCCGGCTTCATGTCCGTGCGCTCCGGACTCGAGCGTCATCTGCCCGGACGGCTGGTGGGTGTCTCGGTCGACTCGGCCGGCCGGCCGGCGTACCGGCTCTCGCTGCAGACCCGCGAACAGCACATCCGCCGCGACCGGGCCACGTCCAACATCTGCACGGCCCAGGTGCTGCTGGCGGTGGTCGCGTCGATGTACGCCGTCTACCACGGTCCGGACGGGCTCGCGCAGATCGCCCGCTCGACGCATCTCCAGGCCGTCGCCCTGGCGGACCGGCTGCGCGCCGGGGGAGTGGAGGTCGTCCACGACGAGTTCTTCGACACGGTGCTCGCCCGCGTTCCGGGTCGGGCCACCGAGGTCGTCGGTGCCGCCCGCGACGCCGGTGTCCACCTGCGGCTCGTCGACGACGACCACGTCGGGCTGAGCACCTCCGAGGTGACCGACGCCGCCGTGCTCGACGCGGTGCTGGGCGCCTTCGACGTCGACGGCGGCGTCGCGGAGGTGACCGTGTCCGAGTCGCTGCCCTCCGGGCTGCGTCGTACGACGGACTACCTGACCCACGAGGTCTTCAACACCCACCGCTCCGAGACCTCGATGCTGCGCTACCTGCGTCGCCTCTCGGCGCGCGACTACGCGCTCGACCGGGGGATGATCCCCCTCGGCTCGTGCACGATGAAGCTGAACGCCACCACCGAGATGGAGCCGGTGAGCCTGCCGGGCTTCGCCGAGCTGCACCCCTTCGCGCCCGCCGACGACGCGCTCGGCTATCGGCGCCTGATCGACGAGCTCGAGTCGTGGCTGGCGACGGTGACCGGCTACGACCGGGTCTCGATCCAGCCCAACGCCGGGTCGCAGGGAGAGCTCGCCGGTCTGCTGGCGATCCGGGCCTACCACCGGGCCAACGGCCAGGGGGAGCGGCGGATCTGCCTGATCCCTGCCTCGGCGCACGGCACCAACGCCGCTTCCGCGGTGATGGCCGGGATGAAGGTCGTGGTGGTGAAGTCCGCCGCCGACGGCTCGGTCGACATGGACGACCTGAGGAAGCAGTGCGACGAGCACCGCGACGACCTCGCCGCGATCATGGTCACCTATCCCTCCACCCACGGCGCCTACGAGGACACCATCTCCGAGCTCTGCGAGACGGTGCACGAGGCCGGCGGTCAGGTCTACGTCGACGGCGCCAACCTCAACGCGTTGCTCGGCTACGCCAAGCTCGGTGAGTTCGGCGGCGACGTGTCGCACCTGAACCTGCACAAGACCTTCTGCATCCCGCACGGCGGTGGGGGTCCGGGAGTCGGCCCGGTGGGCGTTCGCGAGCACCTGGCGCCGTACCTCCCCTCGCACGGCATGCACCCCGAGCCCGAGAAGCGCACCGGCATCGGACCGATCAGCGCAGCGCCGTACGGCTCGGCCGGGATCCTGCCGATCTCGTGGGCCTACGTGCGTCTCATGGGCGCCGAGGGACTCACCGACGCGACGGCCGTGGCCGTGCTGGCGGCGAACTACGTCGCCGAGCGACTCGAGGACCATTACCCCGTGCTCTACCGCGGCCACAACGACCGCGTCGCCCACGAGTGCATCCTCGACCTGCGTGGCCTGACCAAGGAGAGCGGCGTGACCGTCGACGACGTCGCGAAACGGCTGATCGACTACGGGTTCCACGCGCCGACGATGAGCTTCCCGGTCGCGGGCACCTTGATGGTCGAGCCCACCGAGAGCGAGGACCTCGGAGAGCTGGACCGATTCTGCGAGGCCATGATCGCGATCCGCGAGGAGATCCGTCGGGTCGAGTCGGGGGAGTGGACCCCCGAGAACTCGCCGCTGCGGGGGGCTCCGCACACTGCTGCGTCGGTGATCACCGGCCCGGAGCGGGCGTACCCCGCCGAGGTGGCCGCGTTCCCCGCCGGCCCCGACCCGGACAAGTACTGGCCGCCGGTGGGCCGGATCGACCAGGCGTACGGCGATCGCAACCTCTTCTGCGCCTGCCCGCCGCCGGAGGCCTTCGCCTGAGCATGCGCGCAGACCACTTCCAGGCGGTCGTCGACCGCTACCAGGCCGAACGTCGCCTGCCCTCGATCGTCGTCGGCGTGCTCGATGGTGCCGAGCTGGCGTGGTCGGGTACGGCGGGTGCCGAGACCTCGACGGACACGCAGTACCGCATCGGCTCCATCACCAAGACGATCACCGCGATCCTCGTGCTGCAGTGCCGTGACGACGGGCTGCTCGATCTCGACGACCCGGTGGGCAAGCACGTCGTGGAGACCGGCTACGGCGCGGCCACGGTGCGGTCGTTGCTGGCGCACGTCTCCGGGATGCAGAGCGAGCCGGCCGGCCCGTGGTGGGAGCGCTCGCCGGGTGTCGGTGTCGAGGAGCTGCTGGCCGCGAACGACGGGTCGGGCGCCGTGTTCGGGCCGGGGGAGCACTACCACTACAGCAACCTCGGCTACGGCATCCTCGGCGCGCTGGTGGCCCGGCTGCGCGACCGGCCCTGGTCCGAGCTGGTGGAGGAGCGGGTGCTCGGTCCGCTCGGGATGACGCGGACGTCGTACGCCCCGCAGGAGCCGTACGCCCGTGGCCGCAGCGTCCACCATCTCGCGGGCACGCTCACCGAGGAACCCATGCACGACACCGGTGCGATGGCGCCGGCGGGCCAGCTCTGGAGCACGCTGGAGGACCTCGCGCGCTTTGCCGCGTTCCTGGCGCTCGGCAACCCGGAGGTGCTCGCCGACGACACCCTCGCCGAGATGCGCCAGCCGGAACCGCCGGCCCTGGAGTACGGGCTGGGCCTCCGCCTGCTGCCGTACGCCGACGGCAGGCTCGTGGGCCACACCGGATCCATGCCGGGGTTCCAGGCCACCTTGTTCGCCGATCCACTCAACCAGGTCGGCGTGGTCGCGCTGACCAACGCCACCACCGGGTTCTCCGGCCCGGAGCTCGCCCTCGCGCTGCTCTCGGAGCACACCCCCGGCCCGATGGCGCCGTGGATTCCCACGTCGACGGTGCCCGACTGGGCGGCGGAGCTGCTCGGCAACTGGTACTGGGGCAACTCCGCCTACGAGCTGCGCTTCCACAACGAGCGTCTCGAGTGGCGCGACCTCGCACGCGGAGCCGTCGCGGAGCAGTTCGGGCTCCGCGACGGCCGCATCCTCGGCCTGGCCGGCTACCACCACGGCGAGACGCTGCGCGTCCTTCGTCGCGACGACGGGTCCGTCGACCACCTCGAGTGCGCCAGCTTCGTCTACACCCGGGAGCCGTACCCCGACGGTCCCTGAACCGGTGGGCTCAGTCCGACTTCCCGTCGAGGGGGCGCTGGCTGAAGTCGCCGGCGTAGTAGCCCTGGTGGTGCCGGACGGGGTCGGTGAACACACCCGACTCGACCTCGATGTCGATGGTTGCGGCCATGGTGCTCACCTCCTGCTTTCGCTGTTTTCCTTCGCCTGTGTAGACCCTCGGACGGACGCCGAACTCATCGCTGTGGGGCAGTGAGCGGGTTGCGCCACTGGTCGTCGGTCAGGCGCAGGATCCGGACCGCGATCGCGGCGCTGGCCGCGAAGGAGAGACATCGCACTCGAGATGTTCCTCGCCGAGTCAACGGTCAAGACCCACATCAACCGTCCCTTCGCCAAGCTGGGGGTGCGCGACCGGGTCCAGGCCGTCGTGCTCGCCTACGAGTCCGGGTTCGTCGCACCCGGCCGGTAGCTACAGCGCCTGGCTGACGGAGCTCATGTTGAAGTCGGGGATCCGCAGGGCCGGGGTCGCGGTGCGCGAGAAGAAGTCCTCGCCCCACTCGCGCGAGAAGCTCGGGATGGTCTCCGACGCGTGCGTGTAGCGGCGGAGCAGGTCGAGCGGGCTCTCGTTGTAACGGAAGTTGTTGACAGCTCCGGTGATCTCCCCGCCCTTCACCTGGTAGACCCCGTCGCGCGTCAGGCCCGTCAGCAGCAGGGTCTGCGGGTCGACCTCGCGGATGTACCACATGCACGTGAGCAGCAGCCCGTCGTCGAGACCCGAGACCAGGTCGGCCTCGGTGCCCGCGCCACCGTCGATGTCGAGGACGAGGTTGTCGATGGCCGGGGTCGTGGGCTGGCCGGTGAGGTCGGCGGTGTGGCGAGTCTGGATGAGGGAGGTCAGTCGCCCGTCCGCGATCCAGTCCGTCGGACCGAGCGAGAGGCCGTTGTCGTAGACGCTGCTCCGGTCCGACGAGGCGCCCGCGACCTCGAACGGCGCACACTCGAGGCCGGCGTACGACGGATCGGAGCGCAGCCTGACGCCGCGGTTCACGATCTCCTCGCCGATCCGGGTGCCGCCGCCCGGCTTGGAGAACACGCTCTGTCCGTCGTCGGCGTTGCGAGCGCCGGCACTCCAGTAGGCGTAGATCATCATGTCGGAGACCGCAGTCGGCGGCAGCACCGTGTCGTAGCGGCCGGGCGGGCAGGTCGACGCGCCGCTCGCCCCACCCCAGCCGGGTCGCGAGGTCCGCCGCCATCTGCGAGGCGTCGACGTCGGCGAAGTCCCGGGTGGCGCCACCCACCCAGGCGCTGTTGGTCAGCTCGGCGTTCTTGCCGGTGCAGCCGTAGTGGCCCGTGGGCTGCACGTGGCGCAGGCGCAGTCCGGTCGAGGAACCGAGGTAGGTCGTGGTCACCTCGTGGAACACGAACCCGTAGAGGATGCGCCGCTCGGCATCGGCGCGAGCGAAGGCGTCGCCGAGCTGCTCGGCGAACGTCTCGAAGACGTGGATGGAGGTCTCGCCGGGCTCGTCCTCCCAGTCGCGGGCAGCGTCACCGGCGACCAGCTCGGCACGGTCCTCGGCAGCGTCGGCCACCGCCGCTGCCCGGTCGGCACTCTCGACGAGGGCCGTCACCTGCTCCAGGGAAGAGGCGGTGCCGCTGACCGACGCGTTTCCGCCGCCCTGGAAGGCGATCACGGTCACGTCGATCGCCTGCATCACGCCGTTCGTGGTCAGTGTGTTGTTCGCCCAGCGCAGGTTGGCGCTGGTGGTGTCGTTGACGATCGCGATGCAGTGCTCGGAGGTCGAGGTCGCCAGAGCGTGCTCGACGAGGCGCTGTGGGCGGCCCGCCTTCGGATGAATGACCATCAGGCCGTCCCCTCGTCGGTCGTGTTCAGGATCCGGATGCCGCGGAAGAGCGCGCTCGGGCAGCCGTGGCTCACCGCGGCCACCTGTCCGGGCTGGGCCTTGCCGCAGTTGAACGCGCCCCCCAGCTGGTAGGTCTGCGGACCGCCGACCGCCTCCATCGCCCCCCAGAAGTCGGTGGTCGTGGCCTGGTAGGCGAAGTCGCGGACCTGGCCCTTGAGCTCCCCGTCCTCGATCGCATACGCCCGCTGCCCGGTGAACTGGAAGTTGTAGCGCTGCATGTCGATCGACCAGGACTTGTCCCCGATGATGTGGAGGCCGCGCTCCACCTGGCTGATCAGTCCGTCGGTGTCCGGTCCGCCATCGGCGGGCTGCAGCGAGACGTTGGCCATCCGCTGGATCGGAATGTGGCCGGGGGAGTCGGCGTACGCGCAGCCGTTGGACCGACCGTTGTTGAGCTCGGCCCCGTAGGTGTGCGCCATCGAGCGGTCGAGCTGGTAGCCGACGAGGACGCCGTCCTTGACGATGTCCCACGCCTGGGTCTCGACGCCCTCGTCGTCGTACCCGACGCGTGGACAGGCCGTGCGGCGTCGGTCCGGTCACCGGTGACGTGCATGACGGGGGAGCCGTACTGCAGCGTGTTGAGCTTGTCGTAGGTGGCGAACGAGGTGCCGGCGTAGCTGGCCTCGTAGCCCAGCGCCCGGTCGAGCTCGGTCGCGTGGCCGACGGACTCGTGGATGGTCAGCCACAGGTTCGACGGATGGATCACGAGGTCGTAGGTGCCGGCCTCGATGCTCGGCGCGGCGAGCTTCTCGCGCAGCAGCTCGGGCAGCTCGTGCCCGCTCGGCGGCGAAGTCGAAGGTGTCGTCGCCGGCGAGGTACTCCCAGCCGCGACCCACCGGCGGGGCGATGGTGCGCATCGAGTCGAAGGCGCCCGTCGAGGGGTCGGTGCCGTGCACCTCGAGGTGCGGCTCGAGCCGGATCCGCTCCTGGGTGATCGAGGAGCCCGCCAGGTCGGCGTAGTACTTGTTCTCGTGGACCTGTTGCAGGCGCACCGGTCGCGTGGTCGACGCCCTCGGCGGCGATCAGCTCGCGCGTCCACGCCGGCGAAGAGTCCGGTCTTCTCGGCGAGCGGCACGTCGAACGGGTTCACGTCGTACGCCGAGACCCAGGTGACGTCCTGGTGCACCGGCTCGGGCGCCAGCTCCACCCGCCGGGTGGTCATCTTCGCGGCCACCTGGGCGACGGTGATGGCGGTCTCCGCGACCGTGATCGCCTCGGACTCGGTCAGCGCGACACCGGACGCGAATCCCCAGGCGCCGTCGAGGAGGACCCGCACCGCGAAGCCGAGGTCCTCGGCGTCCTGGGCCCCCTCGAGGGCACCGTCCCGGACGGAGAAGAACTGGTAGCGGTTGCGCTCGAACCGGAAGTCGGCGTGGCGTGACGCCGAAGTCGCGCGCCCGCTCGAGCGCGACCTGGCCGAGGCGCTTGTAGGGCAGCGCCAGGAAGGTCGGATCGATCTCGGTCTGTGCCATGCGTGTGACCCTAGTGGTTCGTCGCAAGGCTCAGCCTGCGACCACCGAGGCCCTCACCGTGGAGCCGCGGCGAGCCTTGCGCACCTCGAGCTGGGCGGGCACCCGGTTGCGCAGCTCGGCGACGTGGCTGACCAGCCCGACCACGCGTCCGCCGTCGCGCAGGGAGTCCAGGGTGTCCATCACGCCGTCGAGGGTGCCGGCGTCGAGGGCGCCGAAGCCCTCGTCGATGAAGAGGGTGTCGAGCTGGGTGCCGCCCGCCTCGTGGCTGACGGTGTCGGCCAGCCCGAGGGCGAGGGCCAGGGAGACGATGAACGTCTCGCCACCCGACAGGGTCGCGGGGTCGCGCTGCTTGCCGCTCCACTCGTCGCGCACCCGCAGGCTGAGCCCGCCGCGCTGCTCGCCGGCGCCGCGCTCGTCGGCCTGCTCGAGGGTGAAACGCTGGTCGGTCATGCGCGCCGAGCCGCTCGTTGGCGGCGGCCACGACCTGGCGCAGCCGCTCGGACAGGACGTAGGCGGAGAGCCGCATCCGGAGCTGGTTGTCGGCGCTCTTGCCCTCGACCAGCGCGGCGAGGCCGGCGGTGAGCGGTGTGCTCGGCACGCACCGGTCGCCACGCGGCGAGCGCCTCGGCGAGCTCACCGGTCAGGGCCTGGAGCCGCTGCACCCGCAGCGCCGGCCTGCTCGTGAGCCGCGTGCTGCTCGTCGCGCAGCCGGCTCGACTCGGCGACCTGCGCGGCGAGCCCGGCCAGGTCGGGCTCGGCTCCGGTCGAGGGCGGCGCGGACAGCCTCCTCGGCCAGGACCGCGTCGGCGGCCGCGCGCGTCGCGCGCCGTTCGTCGAGCTGTCGGGCCCGGCGCGACTGCCTCGCCTCCGGGGAGCACCGCCGCCAGCGCCTCGGCGAGCGACGACGAAGCCGGCTTCGGCGGCCGCGGAGTCGGCCGCTGCCGTCGCCTGCGTCAGCTCGTGGGCCGCGCGGTCGAGGGCGGTCGAGGCCGCGCGGGCCTCCTCGAGCTCGGCCACGGCGCGGCGATGGGCCGCGAGCGAGACCAGCGACCGTGGTGACACCGGGGTGGTCGGCGAGCAGGGCGTCGCGCTCGGCGACGAGACGTCTCGTGGCGCTCGGCGGCCTCGGCCCGCTGCCGGCTGCGCTCCTCGAGGGACACCCGGGTCGAGGCGAGCTCGGTGAGCACCGCGGTGCGCTCGCTTCTCGAGGTCGGCCAGCTCCGCGTCCGAGCCGGCTCGCGTCGCGCTCGGCTCGGCTGCTCTCGGCCGCCGCTGTGCCGCGGCGCCGGCCGTCGTGCGCCAGTGCGTGACCGGATGTCCCTGGCTGCGTCGCAGGACCGCCTCGAGCCGCGTCGCCAGGGTCGTCACCAGCTCCTGCACGGCCTGGCGCTCGAAGTCGGCCGTCTCGTAGCGCTCGCGGGCGGCGTCCTCGTCGGCGCGGCTGACGCTGAGCCGACGCCGTGGCCGGGGCGGGGTGGTCGACGCTGCCGCACACCGGGCACGAGCAGCCGACAGCGAGAGCCGCCGGCCAGCTCGGCGGCCATCCCGGAGATGCGCTGCTCGCGGAGGTCGAGGTAGGTCTGGCGGAGGTCCTGGGCGTGCGTGGTGGCCGCGGTCAGGCGCGACCGGGCGTCGTCCAGCTCGGCGGTGAGCTGCGCGGCCTCGGCGGCCGCCTCGAGCCCCGCCTCGGCGGTCTCGAGGGCCGCCCGGTCGGCGGCTGCCCGTCCCGCGATCGTGGTGGCCGCGCCGAGCGCGGTGGTGACGCCGCGCGTGCGCATCGGCCAGGTCGGCGTGCCCGCTCGTCGTGGCGGCTGACGACCGTCGCCAGCCGGGTGGCTTCGGCGTCGAGGGCACGCAGCCTGCGTGCGCTCGTCGGACAGCTGGCGCTCGCGGGGGAGCCAGGACTCGGCGACGGCCCGCTCCTCGTTGAGCCGGGTGGCGGCGGCCCCGAGCAGCGTGCGCGTCGACCTCGTCCGCGCTCCACGCCCAGCAGCGCGCAGACCGCGTCGACGTGGGCCGCCGCCCGATCGGCGGCCTCGGCGTGCTGCGCCTCCGCGGCCTCCACCCGCAGCGCCAGCGGCAGCACCGGGGCGGCCCGGCGGTGCGCGTCGAGCGAGGCAGCCAGTCGACTCCGCGGCCGCCTGGGAGGCCGCGAGGTCGTCGAGCACCTGCTGCGCCGCCACCCCTCGGGCGCGGGCCGCGGCGACGGCGCGCGCCTGGTCGAGCGCCTCCCGGTCTCGTGCGAGCGATGCGGTGGCGTTCGACAGCCGCGGCACGCCGATCCTCGAGCGCGCGCGACGCCTCGCGTCAGGCGCCCGGCGGCCCAGCGCTCGAGGGAGCCGTCGTCGGCCACCGCGTCGAGGTCGTGCAGGTCCCACTCGTCGGGCACGCCGACGCCCGGCGGCCTCCTGGAGCCGGTTGACCACCCCCGCGCACTCGTCGTGGTGGGTCCGACACGCGCGGCCGAGCTCGAGGCGCCGCTCGACCAGCCAGCGCTCGACCTCCTCGAACCGGCGGGTGCGGAACAGCCGCTGCAGCACGGCGTGGCGCTCGGTGGAGCTGGCGCGCAGGAAGGCCTGGAAGCGTCCCTGGGGCAGCATCGCCACCTGGGTGAACTGGGTGCAGGTCATCCCGAGCAGCCCGGTGACGAGCTGGCCGGCCTCGTCGAGCCGGTTGGTCAGCGCGACCCACTCGCCGTCCCGCTGCTCCTCGACGACGACGTGGGCCTGGACCCGGGTGGTGCCGCTGCCGCGTCGCTTGGGCCGGTCCCAGGCCGGGGAGCGGGTGAACCGGAAGGTCCGGCCGCCGACGCTGAGCCGCAGCACCACGCCGCGGCTCGGCGTGCGGGTCGGCCTGGTCGCTGCGCAGGTGGCGGGCGGTGTGCCGGTCGCCGGGCACCTCGCCGTAGAGCGCGAAGCAGACGGCGTCGAGCACGCTCGTCTTGCCGGACCCGGTGTCGCCGGTGAGCAGGAACAGCCCGCCGGCGGCGAGCTCGTCGAAGTCGACGTGGACGCGTCTCCACGAACGGACCGAAGGCCGTGATCGAGAGCTCGTGCAGCCGCATCAGCCCGACACCACCGCGTCGCGCCGGCCACCAGGTCGGGATCCTCCGAGCAGCACTCGAGCGCCGTCGCGCAGCAGGGCGGACTCGGCGTCGCGTGGCGGGCGCGCCGCGCACGTGGGCGACGAAGTCGAGCGCGACCTCGTGCGCGGAGCGGCCGGCAGTGCTCGGCCGAGGTGGCTGCCTGCTCGCCGCCGCGGGGCGCGAACCGCAGCGCCAGGGCGTGCGGGAAGCGGGCACGCAGCCGCTCCATCGCCTGCAGCGGGCCGCACGTCGTCGGTCAGCGTGGCCTGCACCCAGGAGCCCTCGTGGGCGGCGAAGCGGGCGTCGGCGAGCAGCTCGTCGAGGGTGCCCTCGAGCCGCGCGAGCGGCCGGGGCGACCGGGGCCGCGACGAACCGCGGCGCGCTCGAAGCCGTCGGCGCCGAGGTCGACCAGCCAGGAGCCCTTGAGGTGGTCGGCCTCGGAGAACGAGTAGGCGAGGGGCGAGCCGCTGTAGCGGACGGTCTCGCTCAGCGTCGCGCGGCCGTGCAGGTGGCCGAGCGCGGTGTAGTCGAAGCCGGCGAACAGCTCGAGCGGGACCGACGGAGACGCCGCCCACCGCGATGTCGCGCTCGCTGTCGCTGGGCACGCCGCCGGCGACGAAGGCGTGCGCCAGCACCACCGAGCGGGTGCCCGCGGGCCGCGTCGGCCAGGTCGGCGCGGATGCGCTCGAGCGCGCGGCCAGCACCGCGTGGTGCGAGCGGGTCGCCAGCCCCCAGGCCTGCTGGAGCACGTCGGGCTCGAGGTAGGGGATGCCGTAGACCGCGACCGGGCCGTGCTCGTCCTCGAGCAGCACGGGCTCGTCGACGCGGCCGGCATCGGTGCGCAGGTGCACGCCGGCGAGGTCGACCAGTCGGGCGTTGAACCCCAGCCGGCGGCCGGAGTCGTGGTTGCCGCGGTGACCACCACCCGGGCCCGGAGGTCGCCCAGCCGGTGGAGGGCCTCGTCGGCCAGCGCCACGGCGTCGACGGACGGCAGCGCCCGGTCGTAGACGTCGCCGGCCACGACCACGAGGTCGACCTGCTCCGCCTCGACGGTCTCGATCAGGTGGTCGACGTACGCCGCCTGCGCGGCGAGGAGGTCCTCGCCGTGGAACGACCGGCCCAGGTGCCAGTCGGAGGTGTGCAGGATGCGCATGCTCGAACGCTAGGAGAGGGCACCGACAGAACCCCTGCGCACACGCCGACCCAGGCGAGCCCGTGACTGGCTCAGGCCGTGACGCGCTCCGCGCCGGCGTACACCACGCAGCGCTGGCCGCGGGTGAAGCCGACCAGCACCAGCCCGGCGTCCTGGGCGAGCGAGAGCGCCAGCGAGGTGGGCGCGCCGACGGCGACGACGGCGGAGACCCCCGAGACCACGGCCTTCTGCACCAGCTCGAAGCCGATCCGGCCGCTGAGCACCAGCACCGGCGGCACCGGCGTGCCGCGTCGAGGATCCGCGAGCCGACCACCTTGTCGACGGCGTTGTGCCGCCCGACGTCCTCGCGCACGACGACCGGCGTGCCGTCGGCCTCGAACAGCCCGGCCGCGTGCAGGCCACCGGTCCGGCCGAAGCCCGGCTGCTGCTCGCGCAGCCGGTCGGGCAGGGCGAGCACGGTGGCGAGGTCGAGCGTGACCGGCTCGCCGCGGCGCGGCGCCGCGAGCACGTCCTGCACCGTGTCGGTGCCGCAGACGCCGCAGGCCGAGCTGACCAGCCGTGCCGCGGGCAGCGCGAGCGGGGGAGCGGCGAGGTCGACCGTGACGACGTTGAACTCCTCGAGGTCGGTCGAGCGTCTCGTCGGTGCAGTACCGCACGGCCCGCGACGTCGTCCGGGGTGGTGACGCGCTCGTGCACCAGCCACCCGGCGGCGAGCTCGAAGTCGTGGCCCGGCGTCCGCATCGTCACGGCGACGCGCTGGGCGGGGGAGTGGGGCGCCGCGACCCGGATCTCCAGTGGCTCCTCGGTCGCGACGCGGTCCTCGTGCTCGAGCCGGTCCCCGTCGCGGAACTCGGTGACGCGCGTGCGCACCGACGGGCCCGGGCCGTCGCGACTTCGTCGTGCTCACACCTCGACTCTAGGCGGGACCGGACATCGGGGCTACCGTGGCCCCATGCCGGAACCGACTCGCGAGCCCGTGCGTCCGATCCCCATGAAGCGTCGTGGCGCTGGCGGCGTGGCTGCCCTCCTCGTGCTCGCCGGCTGCGGGTCGGTCGAGCAGGCAGAGGCGAGCGAGCGGCCGACACCACCGAGGGCCGCGCCTCGACGGTCGGGTCGTGCGCCGGCGACTCGCCGAGGTGACGAACGCCGCGGACGCTAGCGAGGGTCGACCTCGACGGGGACGGCACCGCCGAGGAGGTGAAGCTGACCGGCGGCGGGAGGCGGAGTGCTGCGAACACGTGTTCGCCGAGGGCCGGGAGGGGTTCGTGGCCGCCGTCCCCGCGACGGGCCGCCGGTCACCGGCGCGCTTCGCCGTCGCGGCTGCCCGGGCAGGACGGCGAGCTCCTGGTCACGCGAGCGACCATCCGCGCGGCGGCTACCAGCTGCGCGTGTACGCCGCCGACGGCGACGATGCGCTCGACCGAGCTGAGGTCGACGGCAACCCGCTGGTCCCGTTCGTGGCCACCGACGTCCAGGAGCACCCGCTCAGCATCGACTGCGCCGACGGCGGGACTGGTGGTGACCGAGGCGGTGGCTGCACGAGCCGGCCGGGGTCGTGTCCGACCTGGGACGTCACGCGCACGACGTACGCCGTGGACGGCGCCTCGGTCCGCAGGGGACCACCGAGGAGATCGCCGACAACGTGCTGCCCGGGCAGCTCGGGAGCGAAGTACCCCGAGCTGGTCAAGCACGCGGCGTTCGCCAGCTGCCGGCGCCGGCGGTTAGACCACGCGGGTCTCCGGCGTCTGCTCGTCGGTGTGCGACGGGTCGCGTCTCGACCATGTCGCCGAGGGCCTCGTCGATCCGCGTCATCAGCTCGGCCGGGATCGTCACGCCCGGCGGCCTTGACGTTCTCGGTGACCTGCTCGGGTCGCGAGGCACCGACGAGCGCCGCGGCGACGTTGTCGTTCTGGAGCACCCAGGCGACGGCCAGCTGGGCCATGGTCAGGTCGAGCTCGTCGGCGACCGGCTTGAGGTCCTGCACCCGGGTGAGGACGTCGTCCTTCATGAACCGCTTGATCATGTCGGCGCCGCCCTTCTCGTCGGTGGCGCGCGAGCCCTCGGGCGGGGCCTGGCCGGGCTTGTACTTGCCGCTGAGCACGCCCTGCGCGATCGGCGACCACACGATCTGGGAGATGCCGAGCTCGCGGCAGGTCGGGACGACCTCGTCCTCGATGACGCGCCAGAGCATGGAGTACTGCGGCTGGGAGGAGATCAGCTGGATGCCGAGGTCCTTCGCGAGCGCGTGCCCCTCGCGGATCTGCTCGGCGGTCCACTCGCTGACGCCGATGTAGAGCGCCTTGCCCTGGCGTACGACGTCGGCGAAGGCCTGCATCGTCTCCTCGAGCGGCGTCTCCACGTCGTAGCGGTGGGCCTGGTAGAGGTCGACGTAGTCGGTCTGCAGCCGCTGCAGCGAGCCGTTGATCGACTCCATGATGTGCTTGCGGGACAGGCCGGTGTCGTTCTTCCCGCGCGGGCCGGTGGGCCAGTAGACCTTGGTGAAGATCTCCAGCGACTCGCGCCGCTCGCCCTTGAGGGCCTCGCCGAGCACGGTCTCGGCCGCGGTGTTCGCGTAGACGTCGGCGGTGTCGAAGGTGCTGATGCCCTCGTCGAGCGCGGCGCGGACGCACTGCGTCGCGACGTCGTTCTCGACCTGGGAGCCGTGGGTGAGCCAGTTGCCGTAGGTGATCTCGGAGATCTTGAGGCCCGAGTTGCCGAGGTAGCGGAATTCCATGCCCCGACCCTACGGGCGGCTACTTCACCGACGTGATCGTGACCGGGATCTTGGGCTGTTCGGTGCCGGGGACCGTGCCGCCCGTGGCCACGGTCCTGCACGACCTTGACGCCGGCGGCGCTCATCCGGCCGAAGACGGTGTACGCCGCGGGCAGCGGCGAGTCCTGGTAGACGAGGAAGAACTGCGAGCCGTTGGTGTCCGGCGCCGCCGTTGGCCATCGCGAGGGTGCCGGCGGTGTAGGTGCAGACTCGCGCCCGATCTCGGGTCGACCTGGCCCAGGCAGGGCTGCAGCCGCGGGTCGTTGTCGACCAGCTCGTCGGCGAACACGTAGCCCGGGCCGCCCTGGCCGGACCCGCTCGGGTCGCCGCACTGCAGCACGAAGAGCCCTGGCGACGAGCCGGTGGCACTGGGTGTCGTCGAAGTAGCCCTGCTTGGCCAGGGACAGGAACGAGTTCACCGTGCACGGCGCCTTGTCGGCGTCGAGGCTCACCTTGATGTCGCCCCGGTCGGTGGCGATCGTGACCTCCTCGGGGCGTCCTCCTCCGGGTCGCCCGGGGGGCAGGTCGACCTCCTTCGCGGTCGGACCGCCCGGCGTGTAGGTGCACTGGCAGTTCTCGGCCTTGGGGGTCGTCGGTGTCGTCCCCGCAGCCGGCGGCGAGCGCGAGGAGCGGGACGAGGACGACGAGGAGCAGGCGGCGCTGGGAAGTCACGCGGGCGATGCTAGCGGCCCTCAGACAGCGAGCAGCTGGAGGTAGGCCAGCCCGAGGATGCCGCGGTAGCCGCGGAAGTAGGCCTCGCGCTGCGCCTGCGCGCGGCCGCGCACCTCGGCCGCGTCCGGGTGGTCGGGGCCGTGCCGGGCGAGCCAGGTGGCGTACCGCGCAGTGAAGCCGGACTCGAACGCGTCCCACTCGTCCAGGCTCGCCTCCTGTACGGCGACCGCGGCGAACCCGTGCTCGACGGCGAGGTCGACCAGCTCGGGGAGCGCGACGAACTCGTCGTCGCGCCCGGAGAGCGGAGCCGTGGCCGCCGGGGTGGGGGAGCGGGACCACATCGCCGTCGCCGTACACGACCCGGGCGCCGCGGCGGACGCGGTCACGCATCCCGGACAGCGCGGCGGCGTAGTCGAGCGGCTGGTTCTCCTCGACGTCGGGACCCCAGACCTGGCTGGCGCCGATCGCCACCAGCGCGTCGACCTCGTCCGGGTCCGGTGATGGCCCCGTCGCCGGGGAGGAACGCGGTGCGACCGGTCGAGGCCGCGGTCGCGGGCATGCTGCCTGGCCACCTCGAGCGACTGCTCGTCGAGGTCCACGCCGACCACGTGGGCCTGGGGAGCGGCGGCGGCCACGCGCAGGCTCAGCTCGCCCCACCCGCAGCCGACGTCGAGCACGGTCGCGCCGGGCACGAGCCCGTCGGCCAGCCAGGCGACCAGACGGTTCGCCCGCTCCTCCGAGAGGGGGCTGAGGAAGTCCAGGTGCTCGTGCAGGGGCGGCAGGTCGACCCCCATCAGCCGGTGCCGCTGCTGCGGACGCCGTACAGCCGGCCGACCACGCGTTCGACCGCGGCCCGGGGGAGGGCACGTCGCAGCGCGAACACCGCGGGGGCGTTGCTGCCGACGGCGTACAGCGAGCCGGGCGCGTCCTCCTCGATCGCGTCCACGATCGTGCGGGCGACCCGCTCCGGGGCGATGCCTTCCCGCTCGTTGCCGTCGAGCACCTTGAGCATCTTCCTGAACGGCTTGGCGTAGGGGGAGTCCTCGGCGATGTACTTCGTCCGGCGCGCGCTGATCCCGGTCTTGACCGAGCCCGGCTCCACCGTCGTCAGCCAGACCCCGAACGGCGACAGCTCGAAGCGGGCGGCCGTCGCGAAGCCCTCGATCGCCGCCTTGGACGCGACGTAGGAGGAGCGGTAGGCGAGCGGGAAGCTGGCCAGCATCGAGCTGACCATCACGACCCGGCCGTACCCGCGCCGACGCATCCCCGGCAGGAGCAGCTGGGTGAGGTGCACCGGTCCGAGGACGTTGACCTGGAAGATCCGCTCGAGCGCGCCCAGCGGGATCTCCTCGAGCGGTCCGCTCTGCGACTCGCCGGCGTTGTTGACCAGGATGTCGACGTGGATGTCCTCGGCGTAGAGCGCATAGCCGAAGCCGTCGATGGAGATCTCTGTCCCTCAGGTCGAGCGCCCGGTACCGCAGGCCGTCCAGGCGGGCGGAGTCGGGAACGGTGTCGGGGTTCCGGCTGGTGCCGATGACGCGGTAGCCGTGGTCGAGCAGCCTGCGCGCGGTGGCGAGCCCGATGCCCGAGGACGCGCCGGTGACCAGGGCCGTCCGCGTGGGCGTGCCGTCGGAGGTGGAGGTCATGCTCGGGAGACTAGGCCAGTCTCCGGCGGTCGGCCACGAGCGGACTACACCTAGTCGGTCCGGCGACCTTCCATCGGCCGTCCGCCTTGGCGGCCTCGACCTCGGCCAGTCCCGACGGCCGCATCCGTCCGGCGGCGGTGAGCTCGCCGACCTTGCGGATGTTCAGCTGCGACCAGTTGCTGCGGGGGCGGCGGGGGACGTACTTCTGCAGGTAGTAGGTCTCGTCCAGCGACCTGCGCAGCCCGGAGATCCAGCCGAAGCACAGTCCGACGTCGACCGCCTCGTCCTCGGTGATCGACGGGACGCCGGACGCCTTCTTGGCGACCTTGAGCCAGACGCCCGGCAGTGTGGTCCACGTGGTCCTCGAGCCACGACTCGAAGGCAGCCGCGTCGCGGAACTCGATCACGTCGGCCCCGTCGGCGCCGGGCTCGTTTCCCATGGGAGAACCGTAGTTTCAGGAGCCGGCGGGCTGGAACAGCTCGACCACGTTGCCGGACGGGTCCTCCAGCAGGATCTGCTGACCGCCCGGACCCGTGACGATGTCGTTGCGGAAGGGCAGACCCGCGGCACGCAGCCGGTCCACCTCGGCAGCGATGTCGCCCACGATGAGGTGGATCCGGTTCCAGCCTCCCGGTGCGGGCTGGGCGCCGTCCGGCATCGGTCGCCCGGCCGAGCTCTTCGGTCCGCTCAGCAGGAGCCGCAGCTGGCCGCGTACGACGTCGGCGAAGGCCGGTGCGGCGCTCATCCTCAGGGTGAAGCCGAGGTGCGTGGTGTAGAACTCGACCGCTGCATCGACGTCGTCGACCATGTAGCGGACGCTGACCAGGTCCGCGATGTCGTCGGACATGGGTGGATCCCTCCGATCTTCTCGTGGCGGTGCATCAGCCCAGACTGGTCGATCAGGGGGCCTCGGCGCGAGAGGGAGAGGGGCTCCGCGTCTGGATGAGTTGACATAATGTGGCTTATCGGCGGTTTACTCAGGCTCCGACGTACGCCGCGAGGTGCTCCCCGGTCAGCGTGGAACGGGCGGCGACGAGCTCGGCGGGTGTGCCCTCGAAGACGATGCGGCCGCCGTCGTGGCCGGCGCCGGGACCGAGGTCGATGATCCAGTCGGCGTGCGCCATGACGGCCTGGTGGTGCGCGATGACGATGACCGACTTGCCGGAGTCGACGAGCCGGCCGAGCAGCCCGAGCAGCCGGTCGACGTCGGCGAGGTGCAGGCCGGTCGTCGGCTCGTCGAGGACGTAGACGCTGCCCTTCTCGGCCATGTGGGTAGCCAGCTTGAGCCGCTGCCGCTCGCCGCCGGAGAGCGTCGTGAGCGGCTGGCCGATGCCGAGGTAGCCGAGCCCGACGTCGGCGAGGCGGTCGAGAATCTTGTGCGCCGCCGGGGTGCGCGCCTCGCCGTCGCCGAAGAACGCCTCGGCCTCGGCCACCGACATCGCCAGCACCTCGGCGATGTTCCGGCCGCCCAGCGTGTACTGCAGCACCGCCGCCTGGAACCGCCTCCCCTCGCAGTCCTCGCAGGTGGACTCGACGGTGGCCATGACGCCGAGGTCGGTGTAGATCACGCCGGCGCCGTTGCAGGTTGGGCAGGCCCCCTCCGAGTTGGAGCTGAACAGCGCCGGCTTGACGCCGTTGGCCTTGGCGAACGACTTGCGGATCGGGTCGAGCAGTCCGGTGTACGTCGCCGGGTTGCTCCGCCGGGAGCCACGGATCGCGCCCTGGTCGACCATCACCACGCCGTCGCGGTCGGCGACCGATCCCTGGATCAGCGAGCTCTTGCCGGAGCCGGCGACGCCCGTGACCACGCACAGCACCCCGAGCGGGATGTCGACGTCGACGTCCTGCAGGTTGTGCGTCGACGCGCCACGCACCTCCAGTGCCCCCGAGGGCGTGCGCACCGACGACTTCAGGGAGGCGCGATAGTCCAGGTGCTGACCGGTGAGCGTGTCACTCGCCCGCAGCCCGTCGACCGTCCCCTCGAACACCACCTCGCCACCTTCGGTGCCGGCACCGGGGCCGAGGTCGACGGCGTGGTCGGCGATCGCGATCGTCTCGGGCTTGTGCTCCACCACGAGCACGGTGTTGCCCTTGTCCCGCAGCTGCAGCAGCAGGTCGTTGGTGCGCTGGATGTCGTGCGGGTGCAGACCGATGGTCGGCTCGTCGAAGACGTAGGTGACGTCAGTCAGCGAGGAACCCAGGTGCCGGATCATCTTGGTGCGTTGGGCCTCTCCCCCGGACAGCGTGCCCGCCGGCCGGTCGAGCGAGAGGTAGCCCAGCCCGATCTCCGCGAACGCGTCGAGGAGGTGCTGCAGTCCGGTGAGCAGCGGCGCCACCGACGGCGTGTCGATTTCCCGGACCCAGACGGCCAGGTCGCTGATCTGCATCGAGCAGACGTCGGCGATGTTCTTGCCCTTGATCTTCGACGCCAGCGCCTCCTTGGTGAGGCGGGTCGCCGTCGCACTCGGGGCAGGTCTGGAACGTGATCGCCCTCTCCACGAACGCGCGGATGTGGGGCTGCATCGACTCGACGTCCTTGGAGAGCATCGACTTCTGGATCTTGGGGATCACGCCCTCGTAGGTGAGGTTGATGCCCTCGACCTTGATCTTGGTCGGCTCCCGGTACAGGAGGTCCTGAAGCTCCTTCTTGGTGTACTTCTTGATCGGCTTGTCCATGTCGAAGAAGCCGGAGCCGCTGAAGATGCGGCCGTACCAGCCCTCCATGCTGTAACCGGGGATGGTCAGCGCGCCCTCGCCGAGCGACTGGTTCTCGTCGTACAACGCGGTCAGGTCGAAGTCACTGACCGCGCCCTTGCCCTCGCAGCGCGGGCACATGCCTCCCAGGTAGACGGCGTCGCGCACGACGTTCTTCTCGACCCTGCCGCTCTTCTCGGTGCTCATCACCCCGCTGGCCTTGCGCGTCGGGACGTTGAAGGAGAACGCGGTCGGCGGCCCGACATGGGGGTCACCCACACGGCTGAACAGGATCCGGAGCATCGCGTTGGCGTCGGTGGCGGTGCCGACGGTGGAGCGGGGGTTCGAGCCCATCCGCTCCTGGTCGACGATGATCGCGGTCGTCAGCCCTTCGAGTACGTCGACCTCCGGCCGCGCCAGCGTCGGCATGAAGCCCTGCACGAAGGCGCTGTAGGTCTCGTTGATCATCCGCTGCGACTCGGCGGCGATGGTGGCGAACACCAGCGAGCTCTTGCCCGAGCCCGAGACGCCGGTGAACACGGTCAGCCGTCGCTTCGGGAGCTCGACGCTGATGTCCTTGAGGTTGTTCTCCCGCGCGCCCTGCACGCGGATCATCTCGTGGCTGTCGGCGGCGTGCTCCGCCGGTGTCCGGGCGTTGCTCATCGTGTCTCCCTCTGTGTGGGCGGCGGGAACGAGGCGGTCACGTCAACCACCGGCCGTCGCGCATCAGCTCGCGGTCGGGCAGCTCGTTCACCTCGCGCCAGGCCTGCACGCGGACCGGCCGCAGCACCAGGAACATATAGCCTGCGCTGCCGCGCGGATCCCAGTCAGCCTGCGCGACGTACGCCGCCCCCAGCCCGTCGTCGGCCGCCACGTCGAGCATCTTGTCGAGGACCGCGTCGATCATCACGACGTCGCGGGTCGGGCCCAGCGCCAGCCGGGCCACGCCAGACGCCGCCAGGTTGCGTGCCGTGAGCGACGTGCCGTCGACCGCGATCACGACCCGTTCGTCCACCCAGGCCAGGGAGACGGGCACGAGGTACGGCGCTCCCGCCGCCGAGGCCGTGGCCACCCACACGTCGATCGCCGGGGTCGCCAGCATCGTCAGGGTGTCGGTCTTGCGAGTCGCGCTGTCGCGGGCGTCGGGGAGGGCCACGGTCAGCGGACCTCCTGGATGCGGACCATGTTGCCCGCGGGGTCGCGGACGGCGCAGTCGCGGACGCCGTACGGCTGGTCGGTCGGCTCCTGGACGACCTCGGCGTCGCTCGCCTGCAGCTGATCGAAGGTCCCGTCGAGGTCCCGGGTTGCGAGGAGGATGCTGCCGTAGGTGCCCTTGGCCATCATCTCGGTGATGGTGCGACGCTCCTCGTCGGTCGTGCCGGGGTCGACGCCAGGTGGGTGCAGCACGATGGAGGTGCCGGGCTGGTCGGGCGGGCCGACCGTGAGCCAGCGCATCCCCTGGTAACCGACGTCGAGACGGAGCTCGAACCCGAGGATGTCGCGGTAGAAGGCCAGGGCCGCTTCGGGGTCGTCGTGCGGCAGGAAGCTCGAGTGAATGGTGATGTCCATGCCGCTCACGTTAGGTGCGGCTCCGCGACCTGCGCTTCTCGATTCCTGATCGGTCTGGTGACCTTCTTGGTCTCGCACGACGGCAGCTCCCCCGCCTGCTGCTGTTGCTGGCGCGCGTAGACACTGGGCGGCACCCCGACGAGCTCGGTGAAGCGGGTGCTGAAGGTGCCCAGGGACGAGCAGCCGACCATGAAACAGACCTCGGTGACGCTGAGGTCGCCGCGACGCAGCAGCGCCATCGCCCGCTCGATGCGCCGCGTCATCAGGTAGGCGTACGGCGACTCGCCGTAGGCGCGCCGGAACTCACGACTGAGGTGTCCGGCCGACATGTTCGCGCCGCGGGCGAGGGCCTCGACGTCCAGCGGCTGCGCGTACTCCCGATCGATCCGGTCGCGAACGCGGCGCAGCCGCGCGAGGTCGCGCAGGTGCTGTGCCGCGGTGGGGCTGCTGGTCACCTTCGAAATCGTGCCACGTCAGGCCGCCGATCCCCAGCGCCTCAGCCGGACCTCGCAGGGCGGCGGCCCCGTCCGCCTCGGTCGTAGCAGGCGCGGTGGCCGTGCTGGCGGCAGCCGGAGCGGGTTCGGCGAGCGCCGGCAAGGTGAAGCAGAAGGTGGAACCGACGCCGAACTCGCTCTCGACCCAGATGCGGCCCCCGTGTCGCTCCACGATCGCCTTGGTGATCGGCAACCCCAGTCCCGTCCCACCGAGCCGGCGACCGTCGGCGTGGTGGACCTGGTGGAAGCGATCGAAGATCTTCTCCAGCTCCTCCGCGGGGATGCCGCGTCCCTCGTCGCGGACGGTGACGAGCACCTCGTGCTCGACTGACCTGGCATCCACGTGCACGGTGCCTCCCGGCTGGGTGAACTTCACGGCGTTGCCGATCAGGTTGACCAGGGCCTGCACGATCCTGTCGGCGTCACACAGGGCGCTCCCGTCGACCGACCCGATCTCGAGGCGTACGCGACGCTCGTCGGCGAGGGAGAGCAGCGAGTCCGTCGCGTCGACCACCAGCGGGGCCAGGTCCTCCGGGCGCGGACGGACGTCGAAGGACCCCGCCTCCAGGCGTTCGATGTCGATGATGTCGTTGACCAGGCGGGTGAGCCGCTCGGTTCCCCTGGTCGCCACCTCCACGACGTGCTGCGCGGTGGCGGGCAGCTCGCCGGTGTCCCCGTCGGCGAGAATCTCCAGCGACCCGCGGATCGCGGTGAGCGGCATCCGCAGCTCGTGGCTGACCGCGCTGATGAACTGCTGCTTCATCGCGTCGATCACCGCGCGCTCGGTGATGTCCCGGAAGACGACGACCGCGCCGTCGTTGCCGGTCGGGCCCTCCTTCGGGGACGCGGTGACCTCGACGGCGAGCTCCGAGCCGTCGCGCCGACGGTAGCTCCGGGCCGACTGGGTCACGACCTCGCCCAAGGCCATCACCATGCTGACCAGGCACTCCTCGTGCTCCTCCGTGCAGAGGGTCCGGCACGCGTCCTTGCCGAGGAGGGCCTCGGGCTCCCAGCCCAGCAGCGCGGCCGCTGCCGGGTTGACGAAGGAGATCCGGAGGTGACGGTCGACCCCGAAGATGCCCTCGCCCACCGAGTCCAGGATGCGCTGGTGGCGTTCTGCGAGCTGCGCGAGATCCTCGGTGCGGCTCGTCACCCGATGCTCCAGCTCGGTGTGGAGCTGCTCGTTGTCGATGGTGCGGGCGAACTGCCTCGCCCCTGTCAGTGCCAGCACCGTCGCGGCGAGCACCCACTCGGCGCGGCCGTGCAGTCCGGTCACGATGCAGGTGGACAGGGCTGCCAGCGACGCCAGGTCCGGGACGAGCAGGGCGAGCCTGCCGGACACGTGCCGCCGGAGGATTCGGACCCGAGCGGCTTCCGGCCGCGCGTACACAGCCGCCAGCCCGAGGAGCGCCGGGGCCACCGCGTAGGCGACCTCCACAGGTGTCCCGACGTAGTCCAGTCCCCTGGCCGACAACAGGGCGTACCCGTTGTCGGCGGCCGTCCAGGTCCCGAACGCGAGTGCGATCAGGGCCAGGTCGAGTCGGGGCGTGCCGGTGCTGCGGAGCAGGAGCAGCATCGCGAGTCCGGCCAGGAGCACGTCGGTGATGGGGTACACGACATAGACGAAGGCCTCCCAGCTCACCCCGACTCTCGCGACGACCTCCCCCAGCACCAACAGCTCACTGATCAGGAGCAGAGCTCCGCCCAGGACGACGACGTCGAGCAGGAGACGAGCGCGGGCGCCCGGCTCCCAGGTGCCGACCGGGTAGAGCACCAGGCCGAGCACGGCGGGGACCAGCCCGAGGAGGTAGAGCGCGTCGGCGGTGGAGAGCACCGGGCGAAACCCGTCAGCGGTGCCGTAGGCGTACCAGAGCAGGTCGGCGACGGTCCACATCGCCAGGGTGGTGCCGAAGAGGGCCCAGGAACGACGCAGGGCTCCCCTGGTCACCCGTGCGGTCCGGAAACAGAGGAGCGCAGCCAGTCCGCTCAGCCCGGTGCTGATGGCGTCCCAGGAGAGCACCGGCTCGCCTGACCAGGGCCGGAGTGCGACGAGCACCCCCGTGACGACCAGGACGCCCAGCGTCACCCAGGCACGCGTGCCCACGCCCGTCGGGGTTCGGTCGCTCCACAGACTCGAGCGGCGCATCGCTCTCCCCCCGGTACGCCGCTACGGTCGGCCCGCACGGTGTGGCTTCGGTGCCTCGATGGTCCCACCACAGAGCCGACAAATCGAGCAATTAGGACAAATCACCCAAGAGATTCGGTCCTACTCGTCCTCGATCGTGTGCACGGCCGCCTCCTCGGCGCTGGCGCCGGCGCCGTCGATCCCCTCGTCCTCGGCCACCAGCTCGGCGTCCACGTCCTCGTGAGACCCCTCGTCGGGTGCGAGCAACCGGCCGCTGCGACTGGCGCCGACCTCGCCGCCCACGTCGCCGTCGACGATGTCCGCGTCGGCCTCCTCCTCGGCGCGTGCCCAGACCTCCGGCTGCTCCTCGTCGAGGCGGTCCTCCAGTGACTCGCCTCCCTCGGGGTGTCGCAGGTGGTCAGGTTCGCGCTCGGGCGGTGAGAACCCCTCGTCGAGCACGTCTTCGACACCGCGGTCGTCGAGGGTGTCCTCCGGCTGCAGCTGGTCTCCACTCATGATCCGACCGTACCCACCGAGTCGCTCGGGCAGTCAGGAAGCCTCGTCGAGGACGGTCTCGACGAGCTCGAGGAGCTGCCGCATCGAGCCGCCCTTGACGACGTACTTGTCGGCACCGGCCTCCAGGGCCTTCTCCGCGAGCGAGCTCTGGTTGAACCCGGAGAGCACGATCACCCGGACGCCGGGTACGGCCGCCCGGATCAGCGGCAGCGCCTCCAGCCCGTCCATCCGGGGCATCGCGAGGTCGAGCATGACCAGGTCGGGCTGCAGCTCGGAGGCCAGCTCGACCGCAGCCAGGCCGTCGGCGGCCTCCCCCACGACCGTCAACCCGTTGCGGGTCTCCATCCGCGCGCGCAGCAGCATCCGCAGGTCTTCGGCGTCGTCCACGACGAGGACCCGGTGGGAGTCTTTCTGTCCGATGGTGTCCTCCAGGGATGAGGCGGCGGCTTCGGGGGGCACACCGATGGCCGCCGGCGTGGTGCGCACGAGGTCGCCGGGCTGCAGCCCCTCGCCGTCGAGGGGTTCGAGCAGGTCGTCCATCATCGCCCGCGCCGCACCCAGGGTCTGGTCGAGGTAGGCCATGGACGTGGGGGTCTGCCCCTGCTCGAGGGCGTACGCCGCAGCCACGAGTCCCTGGACGACGTTGTCGTTGATCTCGAGTGCCTGGCGGCGACGGAGGTGCGCCTCGCCCAGCCGGGAGGCGATCGCCTCGCTCTCGAGCCGTGGCGCGGCGTCACGCAGGTAGACCGCCACGAACGGGTCGCCGGGGCCGTCCTCGGCGTTGACCTGTGTCGTGATCACGTCGAGCACGAGATCGCGTCCGTCGAGGCCCGTGGCGTCGCTGCCGATGCGTTCGGTGCGTGGCCAGGTGGGCAGGATCTCCTGGATGCGGTGTCCCGTGCGGGTCTCCCCCGAGCATCTCCCGGGCGCCGCTGGTTGCACTCGACGATCTGCTGCTCCTGGTCGAGCACGAGGATGGCGTCGGGCGCCGACTCCACGAGGCTCTGGAACCACGCCGAGATCCGGGTCCGCTGCTCGTCGGCGTGCACCCGATCGGTGATGTCGAGGCAGGTGCCGCGCATCCGCACCGGAGTGCCCTCGTCGTCCATGATGACCTCGCCGTTGGAGGAGAGGTACCGCACTTCCCCGTTGGGACGCACGATGCGTTCGATCATGGCGTAGGGCTCGCCGGTCGCGTAGGCCTGCTGGTGGAGCGCGGAGATCCGGTCCCGGTCATCGGGGTGGATCAGGGAGAGGAAGCGTTCGTAGGACGGGTGGAAGGACTGCGGCTCGTGGCCGTAGATCCTGAAGAGCTGGTCGGACCACGTGTTGGTGTCGGTGGGGATGTGCCAGTCGTAGTCGCCCATGTTGGCCAGCAGCTGGGCGTTGTCGACCCGGGCCGCCAGGTCGGCGAGGTTCTCCTGGGACTCCGCGCGTGCGACGGCGGACTCCAGGTGCGCCAGGGCGAGCTCCAGGACCGGGGAGATCGTGGGGTCGTGCGTCCAGGCCAGCACCACGATGCCCGCGTGACCCGGCAGCGCCTGCGCGGCGGCGTGGCCGATGCCCAGCCCGCGCCAGGCTCCCGGCACGTCGACGGTGGTCAACCGGTGGGGTTCGGTGGGGATGTCGGCGAGACCCTCCGCGGAGAGCTCGAGGCCGGCGCGGGCCACGATCCTGCGCAACGCGGTCTCCTCGGCGGGCCTGGTCGCGCTCACCACGAGGGCCGCTTCGGCGCCGGCGATCTCGAGCAACGGTGGGAGCGCCGACTCGAGGACGAGGACACGGTCGCTCACGCCGGCAACCGCACCAGCGAGTCCGAGCAGCTGCCCCATCTGGGCCCTCGAGTCCATGCGACCGCTTTCTGCAGGGTGGCGTGCGTGAGGCACCTGGTCACGTCCGGGGTGGATGCCTCGGCCTGTTCCGGACTCTACGACTGTGACTGGTGGGGCGCGATACAAAGGCCCGGCTTGACCGGAACGTGACGTCGCATCGGATCCAGGCGTGACCACCGCCTCGCGCAACCCCGGGACCTGCCAGGTCGTTCGGTGGGGTTTGCCCCGTCTGCGTTGGCCAAATGCGGAACGCGCGCTCATCCCGCCTCTCGCAATTGGATGCCTGAGTCGTCCCGATACCCGACGTCTGGTCTAGGCCGGTTGCCCGCGGCGCCGACGGCGCGTTGCCACAGCGCCGGGTGGCTGCACGCGTCGATGTGGACGTCGCAGACCGTCACCAGCGAGGGCCGGTCGTGCCGGTCGTCGACCTCTCCCCTGGCCCACCACAGCCGCAGCCCGGAGTCGGTGACCTCGGCGGTGGCGAGGTTGTTGTCGAACCACGGCCCGCGCACGCGCCTCCAGCGGAACGGCGGCTCGGGCACGTTGGTGGACCTGGCCGCGAGCCGGCCGAGTACGCCGCCGACGCCGTAGGACAGCGCCGCGGTCGCGAATCGCATCACTCGCGGGAGCGGGTTGCGGATGGGAGAGCACACGACCTGCAGGACGCGGCTGTGCAGCCGCCTGCTGTCGCCCCGCGCGAGCCGGGTCACCTCCGAGACGTAGCTGTGGTGGACGTCGCCGGACAGGAACGTCACCGTGCGGGGTGCCCGCCCGCGCTCGCCCGCCGCCACCTCGATGACCATCTCCGCGACCGTGCGGAACGACTCCTGGAACGCGCCCCAGTGCTCGAGGTCGGCGGCCTGTCGCAGGACCTCCCCCGGACGCGCCGCACGTCTCCCCCACGCCCCGTCGGCCAGCGCCTCGCTGAACGCCTCGACGTGCTGCAGCCCGGGCGGGAGCAGGAACGGCAGCGAGGTGCCGACGAACAGGTGGTCGACGTCTCCGGTCATCTGCTCGTCGAGCCAGGCCATCTCTCCGGCGTCGAGCATCTGGCGGTCGTCGTGCTCGAGCACCCGCGCCGCCCGCGAGTCGACCACCACGAGCCGGCTCCCGTTGATCTCGCGTGCGTAGCTCCACCGGTAGCTGCGTCGGTTCCTGGTCGACGCGATCGGCGAAGGCGTCGAGAACCTCGCTCAGGTCGAGCTCCTCGGGCCCGTCGTGACCGGCGATGCGCTGCCAGATCTCGTCGTCCTCGCGCTGCGACCGCGACAGGTTGCCGATGTGCTGGTAGACCCAGTACGACGCCAGCCCGGCCACGATCCGGCCGTGCCACCAGGTGGTCGCCTCCATCTGCTCGCGCCAGGTCACCGACGTGTTCCAGTCGTCGCGGACGTCGTGGTCGTCGAAGATCATCGTGCTCGGCAGCGTCGAGAGCAGCCACCGGTTGGCGGGGTCGCTCCACGCCAGCGAGTACAGGTAGGCGTACTCCTCGTAGTCCTTGAGCTCCTTGCCGGGGGGCTCGCTGATGTCGCGCCGCGACGCGATGAAGTCGCGCATCTCCTGGCTGGTCTCGTCGGCGTAGACCTGGTCGCCCAGGAACACGACCAGGTCCGGCCACGCCAGCCGCTCCCCGGAGTCGGTGACGCCGGCCATCGCCAGCGCGTAGGCGCGCATCGAGTCGACGCCGTGGGTGGCGTTGCCCTTGCGGTCGTGACTGACGCTGGTGCGGCAGGATCCGAACGCGAGCCGGGGCGGCTTGCCCTCCTTCAGGGTGCTGATCACCGACGGTGGGAGGTCGAGGTCGGTGCTTTCGGGGGGCCAGACCCGGGTCGCGCCGACGGTGTCCTTCAGGGTGACGGCGTACGGCGCGATGGTGCCCGGCTCCAGACCCTCGACCTCCACCAGGGCGTAGTGGTGACCGTGCACGGCGAACGTCGAGGCCGACCAGGACCGTTCGTCCGCCTCCACGTGCACGGTGCAGGTGTCGTCGGTCTCGACCCAGATCGTGGCCGAGGTGTGGTCGACGTAGCGGAGCAGCGGCCCGAGGACGAGGTCTGCCACCGGCTCACACCTCGAGGTAGACCTTGATCGCGGTGCGCTCGTCCATCGCGCGATAACCCTCGGCGACCTTGTCGAGAGGCAGGCGCATGTCGAAGACGAGACCGGGGTCGATGGTTCCGGAGGTCACGAGCTCGAGCAGCTCGGGCAGGTAGCGGCGCACGGGCGCCATGCCACCGGCGAGTCCGATGTTCTTCTGGAACATCCGGCTCACCGGCAGCTCGACGCCGTGGGGCACGCCGACGAAGCCCACCGTCGAGCCCGGCCGGGCACACCCGAAGGCCTGCTTCATCGCGCCGTCGGTGCCGACGCACTCCAGCACGGCGTCGGCGCCGACGCCGTCGGTGAGGTCCTTGACGCGTTGCGCCCCTTCCTTGCCGCGCTCGGTGACGATGTGCGTCGCCCCGAACTGGCGCGCGATCTCCTGCCGCTGCTCGTGGCGGGACATGGCGACCACCCGCTCGGCGCCCATCTCGGCCGCGGCCAGCACGCCGCACAGCCCGACGGCGCCGTCACCCACGACCACGACGGTGTCACCCGGCTTCACGCCGGCGGAGGCCGCACAGTGCCAGCCGGTCGGGAGCACGTCGGAGAGCGTGAGCAGCGAGGGCAGCAACGCGGCGTCGGGCATGCCGTCCGTCTTGACCAGGCTCCCGTCGGCCTGCGTCACCAGCGCGTACTCCCCCTGGCCGCCGGTGGTGATGCCGAGGTTGACGCACGCGTTGTGGGCACCCGCCCGGCAGTGGGGACAGGTGTTGTCGCAGTGGTCGAACGGCGCGACCACGAAGTCGCCCGGCCGGAACGAGGTCACCTCGCTGCCGACCTCCTCGATCACGCCGATCATCTCGTGACCGATCGTGTCGCCGGGCGTGATGTCGTTCTCGCCGCGGTAGGGCCACAGGTCAGACCCGCAGATGCATCCCGCCGTCACCTTCACGATGGCGTCCGTGGGTGCCTCGATGGTCGGGGCGGGACGCTCCTCCAGCCGGATGTCGCGGGGGCCGTGGATCGTGGTGACTCGCATGACACGCATGCTGCCAGATGTGGTCCTATCTCATATCTGAGATACAGTCGCGCCGTGACCCAGGACTACCTAGGACGAATCGGCAACCTGATCCGCGACGCCCGCAAGCACCGGGGCTGGACGCAGCAGCAGCTCGCCGACGTGCTCGCGACCAGCCAGAGCGCGGTCAACCGCATCGAGCGCGGCCACCAGAACCTGTCGCTGGAGATGATCGCCCGGATCGGCGAGGCCCTCGACTCACCCATCGTGAGCATCGGCCAGGGCCCGACCCACCTGCGCGTGACCGGCCCCACCCGGCTGCGCGGCTCGATCGAGGTCAAGACCTCGAAGAACGCGGGGGTGGCGTTGCTGTGCGCCTCGCTGCTCAACCGGGGTCGTACGACGCTGCGGCGGGTCGCCCGGATCGAGGAGGTCAACCGGCTGCTCGAGGTGCTCGACAGCATCGGTGTGAAGTCACGCTGGCTCAACGAGGGCAACGACCTCGAGATCACTCCGCCGGCGAACCTCGACCTGAGCGGCATCGACGCCAACGCGGCCCGGCGTACCCGCTCGATCATCATGTTCCTCGGCCCCCTCCTGCACCGGATCAGCTCCTTCGAGCTGCCCTACGCGGGCGGCTGCGACCTCGGCACCCGCACCGTCGAGCCACACATGACGGCGCTGCGTCCGTTCGGCCTGCAGGTGAAGGCGACCGAGGGCAGCTACCACGCCAGCGTGCAGCCGGGCATCTCCCCCTCGCGTCCGATCGTGCTCATCGAGCGCGGTGACACCGTCACCGAGAACGCGTTGATGGCCGCCGCGCTGTCCGACACCACGACGGTGATCCGCAACGCCAGCTCCAACTACATGGTCCAGGACCTGTGCTTCTTCCTGCAGAAGCTCGGGGTGGAGATCGAGGGCATCGGCACCACCACGCTGGTGGTGACCGGATGCACCGACATCTCGGTCGACGTCGACTACTCCCCCAGCGAGGACCCGATCGAGGCGATGTCGCTCCTCGCGGCCGCGATCGTCACCGACTCCGAGATCACGGTGAAGCGGGTGCCGATCGAGTTCCTGGAGATCGAGCTCGCGGTGCTCGAGGAGATGGGGTTCCGCTACCGGCTCTCCGAGGAGTACCTCGCCGCCAACGGACGCACCCGGCTGGTCGACCTCTCGACCCAGCACTCGCTGCTCAGCTCCCCGATCGACAAGATCCACCCGATGCCGTTCCCGGGGCTCAACATCGACAACCTGCCGTTCTTCGCGATCATCGCGGCCGTCGCCCAGGGCCAGACGATGCTGCACGACTGGGTCTACGAGAACCGCGCGATCTACCTCACCGAGCTGAACAAGCTCGGCGGTCGGGTCACGCTGATGGACCCCCACCGGGTGATGATCGAGGGCCCGACGCGCTGGTCGGGCGCCGAGGTCGTCTGCCCGCCGGCACTGCGGCCCGCCGTGGTGATCCTGCTCGCGATGCTGGCCTCGAAGGGCACCTCGGTGCTGCGGTCGACGTACGTCATCCACCGTGGCTACGAAGGCCTCGCCGACCGGCTCAACGAGCTCGGTGCGCACATCGAGACGTTCTCCGACCTCTGAGGACGCTCAGCCGCCGGTGTTGAACAGGGAGTCGACGTAGGAGCGCGCCTTGGCGGCTCGGGGCGGGGCCGTCATGTCGGGAGTGATGCGCGGGAGGCGCGCGGTGTCGGTCGAGCGGTTCGCGTGCCAGTCGTTCTCGGCCTCGACCAGCGATCCGAGGTCGGCACGGTCGAGGAACACCCCCTGGCAGGACTCACACTGCCGGATCCGGACCCGGTCGTGCGACCGCTCGGCCATGGTGCCGGCGCACTTGGGGCAGGTCATCGCGTCCATGTCTCGCACCGTACTCCCCCGCCTCGGGCTACCTGAGTAGGAACGCGGATGGCCCCGGGCGGCGATTCGGGAGGACCATCGCAGCATGCCGGTGAATACTTTTGGCGTGACCGCGGACCCGATGCGACCGGGGGGTGCTTCGCCCGTCACCGGCTACTCCTACCTCGACGCGGTGCTCGACCAGCCGGGCTCGGTGATCGCCATGGCCCACCGCGGTGGTGCGCTGCACCCGGAGATCCCGGGCGCCGAGAACACCCGGCACGCCTTCGCGCACGCAGTGGCGCTCGGCTACCGCTACCTCGAGACCGACGTCCACGCGACCAGTGACGGCGTGCTCCTCGCCTTCCACGACAAGGCGCTGGACCGGGTCACCGACACGCGCGGCTTGTTGTCCCGGCTCACCTCCGACGAGGTCAGGGTGGCCCGCATCCGGGGCGAGCACCCGGTGCCGACGATGGCCGAGCTGCTCGAGGAGTTCCCCGACTGCCGGTTCAACATCGACGTCAAGTCACCGAGTGCCGTCCCGGCCCTGGCCGACCTGCTCGAGCGCACCGGGAGCCACGAACGGGTCTGCATCGGCTCGTTCTCGCAGCGACGGCTCGACGCCTTCCGCCGGGCCACCGGCGGGCGGGTGGCCACCTCGGCCGCCCCCGCCGAGGTGGCGCTGTTCATGGCGCTGCCGTCCGGGCGGGCGGCCAGGTTGCTGACCCGCGGCCGGGTCGCGGCCCTGCAGGTGCCGCACCGGCGCGGGGCGCTCCCGGTCGTCACGCGTTCGCTCGTACGCCGCGCGCACGCGGCCGGCGCTCACGTGCACGTCTGGACCGTCGACGAGCCCGATGAGATGGACGAGCTGCTCGACCTGGGTGTCGACGGCCTGATCACCGACCGGACCGACGTGCTCAAGCAGGTACTGCTCAGCCGGGACCGATGGATGGGAGCAACGCCATGAGCGAACCGTCAGGCATCGCGAACCTCGAGCCCCTGGCTCGTCGCAAGGAGCAGCGCTCCTGGTACTTCTACGACTGGGCCAACTCGGCCTTCAGCACGACGATCGCCGGCGTGCTGTTCGGGCCCTACATCATCGCCATCGCCGAGGAGGCCGCGGTCGATGACCGGATCTCGGTCCTGGGTCTGTCGGTTGCGCCAGGCGCGCTCCCGTCGTACACCATCACCGCCTCGACCCTGATCTCGGCGGTGCTGCTCCCGCTGCTCGGCGCCATCGCGGACCGCACGTCGCGCAAGAAGGACCTGTTGGCGGGATTCGCGTGGGCGGGCGCCGCCGCGGCGGCCCTGCTGTTCTTCATGACCGGTGAGAACTGGCAGCTCGGTGTCGTCTCGTTCATCGTCGCCAACCTGTGCTTCGGCGCTGCCTCGGTGTTCAACGACGCCCTGCTCTGCCTGATCTCGGACGAGGAGGAGCGCGACCGGGTCTCCTCGACCGGCTGGGCCTACGGGTACGCCGGGGGCGGCCTGCTCCTCGCCCTCAACTTCCTGCTCGTCACGATCCTCCCGTTCGGGCTCAGCGAGGGGATGGCCGTCCGGATCAGCCTGCTGTCCGCGGCCGTCTGGTGGGCAGGGTTCACGTTCATTCCGTTCCTCGGACTGAGGAACCGGCCACCGGCCCACGTCGTCCCCGAGAGCGGAGGACTCCTCCAGCAGAGCTTCGGGCAGCTCTGGGCCACCCTCAAGAGCCTGCGCCAGTACCCCGTCGCCCTGACCTTCCTGGTCGCCTACCTCTTCTTCAACGACGGGATCCAGACCGTCATCGCGTCAGCCTCCATCTACGGGGTCGAAGAGCTCGACTTCAGCACGGGGACCGTGCTCGCGACGTACCTGGTGGTGCAGTTCGTCGCGGTCTTCGGCGCGGTCGGTTTCGGTCGCGCCGCCGGGCGGTACGGCGCCAAGTCGGTGATCCTGGCCGGCTTGGTGGTCTGGATGGGCATCGTCACCGTGGCCCTGGTCGTCCCGGAGCGTCAGATCGTGCCCGTTCATGCTCCTCGCCGTCGCGATCGGCATCGTCCTGGGCGGCACCCAGGCGCTCTCGCGCTCCTACTTCAGCCTGCTGATCCCCCGCGGCCGGGAGGCGGAGTACTTCAGCTTCTACCACGCGATGGAGCGTGGCACGAGCTGGTTCGGGACGCTCGTCTTCGGGCTGGTCTACCAGCTCACCGACTCCTACCGTCCGGCGGTCTTCGCGCTCATCATGTTCTTCGTCGTCGGTGGCGCAGTGCTCCTCAAGGTGGACACGGAGAAGGGGATCCGCGACGCGGGCAACGCCCAGCCGACCGTGGTCTGAGCAAGCCGCAGGTGTGAGGCGGCTCTCGCTGGGAATCCTGACAGCAGCACGTTCGTTGAACGAGGTGATGCGCGCCGCGGAGCGGCACGGGTCGGGACCGGGAAACCAGCTGGTCCACCCGGCGTCATGACCGGCTTGCCGTTACGTCTCATCGGCGGTACGCATGAGTACTACACCGCGACCTTCCGTTCGCGGTGGCATAGGTTTTGGAGGTTCCCATGGGAGAGCGCACGCTACGCGGGGCACGACTCGGGGGTCAGAGCTTCGAGGACGAGCGGGGCATCGAGTTCGCCGCCCGTCAGCAGGTGGGTTACCGCTGCACCCAGGGGCACGAGTTCGAGATCACCATGTCCGTCGAGGCCGAGGTCCCGGCGCTGTGGGAGTGCCCGCGGTGCGGGGCGGAGGCTCGCGCCACCTCCGGGATCGAGCCCGAGGTGAAGGCCGAGAAGCCCGCCCGGACCCACTGGGACATGCTGCTGGAGCGCCGCTCGGTCAAGGAGCTCGAGGACATCCTCACCGAGCGTCTGGAGCTCCTGCGCGGGGGCGAGATCGGCCCCGCCCACCTGCACCGCGCCAGCGCCCGCAAGAAGAAGTCGTCCGTCTGAGGACCTGACTCCTCGTCAGTCCACGACCTCGCCCTGGACCACCCCGTCATCGGGGTCATCGGGTCCGGGGCGTTGTTGTGTCCGGGGTTGTGTCCGGGCGGCAGTCGGCCCACCCTGGCCCCAGGAGCCGCTCGCTGTCGTCGGGTACGACGCGCCCACCAGCCGTCGGCTGATCACCCCCGCCAGGACGCGACGGCCGATCGGGCGGGTCATCGGCAGGATGCACAGCACGCCGAAGATGTCGGTGATGAAGCCGGGAGTGAGCATCAGGGTGCCGCCCACCAGGATCAGCACGCCGTCGGCGAGCTCGCGATGCGGCATCCGCCTCTCCTCGAGCGCCGTGCGCAGCGCCTCCCACGCCCGCCTGCCTTCGTGCTTGATCAGCCAGGACCCGAGGATGCTGTCCGCGATGAGCAGCAGGATCGTCCACCACGCGCCGATCACCTGCCCGATCTGGATGATCACGTAGATCTCGACCAGCGGCACCAGGATGAAGGCCGCGACCAGCAGCCCCCACGGGAACCTGCGTCTCCTCGACTGGCTCATGACCTGATCAACGACCGGCGGCGGGGGGCTGTTCCGCCGGCCGGTCTCCCGATCCCCGACCCGGCCGCCGCAGTGCCGCCCTGCACCCGACGGGCGCGCTCGGACAGACCCCAGCGGGTGATGCGCCTGAAGGACTCCGTGGCCACCCGGCGGCTCATCTTCGACTCGCCGCGCTCACGTTCGATGAACTCGATCGGCACCTCCACGACGCGCAGTCCGGCCCGCAGCGTCCGGAAGGCGAGGTCGGCCTGGAAGACGTAGCCGGCCGACTCGACCTGGTCGAGGCCGATCCGCTCGAGCGTCGTACGTCGGAACAGGCGGTAGCCGGCCGTGGCATCGCGCACCGCGATGCCCAGCAGCCGTCGGGTGTAGTAGTTGCCGCCGCGCGAGAGCAGCTCGCGGTGCCGCGGCCAGTTCACGATGCTGCCGCCCGGCACCCAGCGAGACCCGATCACGAGATCCGCTCCGCGCAGCGCGTCGAGAAGGGACTGGAGCTGCTCGGGCTGGTGCGACCCGTCGGCGTCCATCTCCCCGATGACGTCATAGCCGCGGGCCAGGGCCACCTGGAAGCCCTCGAGGTACGCCGCGCCCAGCCCCTCCTTGACCGTGCGGTGCACCACGGTCACGTGCGGATCCTCGGCGGCGATGGCCTCGGCGAGCTCGCCGGTTCCGTCCGGGGACCCGTCGTCGACGACGAGGACATCGACCTCGGGATGGAGGTCGCGCAGTCGCGCCAACAGGGGCTCGAGGTTGAGGGCCTCGTTGTAGGTCGGGACGACCATCACCACCCGTCCCAGCCCGGGGACGGCACCAGAAGGCATGCGCAGAACCTACCGAAAGGCGGCCGCGGGCCATGGTGGGGGTTGAGGCAGGACGGGGGGAGCTTGGTGACCTTCGGACCGCTCACGCCCTGGCCGGCTGCCAGAGTCGCAGGCGTTGTCTACTGGTCGCTTCACTCCCCCCGTGTCCTCCCGTCGAGGCCGCTGTGCTCGACCCGCCAAGTGCGATGCCGAAGCCATCTTGGCGAGATGGCCCGAAACCGCATCCGTCGAGCATGCGACTGACGTTCTGCCCGGAGTAACTCGCAGACCTTTGCGCGGCGAGGCTGCCGATGTCAACACCTGGTGTTCACGCGGCGGAACGGACAAAACCGCAGGTCAGCGCACACGACCGTGGGGTGAACAACAGGTTTCAGAATTTTCTCATTCGCGGCGTGTCGCGCTGGACACGCCGGGTGTGGTCCAGACCGAAATCAGATTTCGTTCATCTCAGGCCCCCGGTTCCGGGTCCCGGGCGGGCACCACGACGGTGCCGGTGGCGGTGGTCGCGACGACCGGCTCGGCGAGTGGTGCAGCCGCGGACTCCGAACCGCCGCGGGGGTCGGCGCGCGAGACGACGACCAGCTCGAAGGCCATCTCCCGGGAGCGTCGCCCGACGCGGGTGAGCGTGGCTCGTGCCTCGACCACGTCACCGGCGCGGACCGGGGCACGGAACTGGACATCGGAGTACGACGCGAACAGGCCCTCGTCGCCGTCCGTGCGGACGCACAGCTCGGTGGCGACGTCCCCGAAGAGACCCAGCCCCCAGGCGCCGTCGACCAGGTTGCCCGCGTAGTGCGCCTCGGCGTACGAGACGTAGCGGCGGTGGACCACGGTGATGCCGGGCTCGGGGTTCATCGGGCCTGCCTCTCGGTGACGAGTCGGTGCACCAGGTAGCTGGCCACCTCCCCGGGCGTGGTGCCGCGGGTGAAGACGCGGTCGACGCCCAGGTCGGCGGCCATGGTCTCGTCGAAGCGTGGTCCTCCCACGACGAGCAGCGGCCTGCGTGTCGGGGGAAACGCCTCGCGGAACGCGGCGGACATCTCGCGGGTGTTGAGGAGGTGGGTGTCGCGCTGGGTGACGACCTGCGAGACGAGCACCGCGTCGGCCTGCTCCTCGACCGCCCGCTCCACGAGCTGGGGCACCGAGACCTGGGAACCGAGGTTGACCACCTTCAGCTCCCGGTAGTACTCCAGGCCCTTCTCCCCCGCGAAGCCCTTGATGTTGAGGATGGCGTCGATCCCCACGGTGTGGGCGTCGGTGCCGATGCAGCCGCCCACGACCACCATCCTCCGGCGCAGCGACTGCTTGATCGCGGCGTTGACCTCCTTGGGCGTCAGCAGCTCGTAGTCGCGCTCGACCACCTCGACGGCTGAGGGATCGACGAGGTGGTTGACCCGCCCGTAGACGACGAAGAAGGTGAAGTCGGGGCCCATCGGCTTGCTGTGCACGACCAGCGCCGGGTCCATTCCCATCTTGTTGGCCAGCTGGAGCGCGGCCCCCTCGGCCACCTTGCCGTGCGGCCCGAGGGAAGACAGTGGGAGGGTGAACGACAGCTGGACCATCCCGTCGCCCGTGGTGTCGCCGTACGGCCGCAGCAGGCGCTTTCCGGCGTCGGTCGAGCTCGTCGCAACCACGTCTCAGCCCTCCAGGATCTCGGTCGCCGGGTTGAAGTACGCCGCCGACTTCGCGGCGACACCGTCGAGGCCACGCCCTCCGTCGGCGGGGCGACGCATCAGCCCGAAGGTGCCGTCCGCGATCGCGTCGAGCAGGCCGTGGGGATGGTCGGCGATGCGCTCCATCAGGTCGATCGACTCGCCCAGGACGGTGCGCGCCCGCTCGGCGATGAAGCCGCCCGGGGCCGGACGGAAGTCCTCGTGCAGGGCACCGGCCGCTTCGAGGACGTAGCGGACGTTCTGCAGGGCGAGGTCGCGGTCGCTGATCCACGGCGTCACGACTGCCTCGGTCATCATCCCGACGAGCAGGATCCCCTGGCCGGTGAGCGCACCGGCGAGGTTGAAGAAGCCGTCGAGCAGGTAGCCCCGGAACACGTCGCCGGTCATGTGCCGGGTGGGAGGCATCCACTTCAGGGGCGCGTCGGGGAACAGCTCGCGTGCCAGCAGGGCGTGGGCGAGCTCCATCCGGAACGAGTCGGGCACGTCGGGGTCGATCTCGAAGGCGTGTCCGAGGCCGAGCTGCCAGTCCTCGAGCCCTGCCTCCTTGGCGAAGTACTCGTTCAGCAGCTGGCTGGTGGTCACCGTGTGGGCGGCCTCGACGGCGTCTGCCGTGGTCAGGTAGTTGTCCTCGCCCGTGTTGATGATGATGCCGGCGCGGGCGTGCACCTGGCGGCTGAAGCGCTGGTCGACGAAGGTGCGCACCGGGTTGATGTCGCGGAAGAGGATCCCGTACATGGAGTCGTTCAGCATCATGTCGAGCCGTTCGAGACCCGCCAGCGCGGCGATCTCGGGCATGCACAGACCGCTCGCGTAGTTGGTGAGTCGCACGTAGCGGCCCAGCTCCCGGCTCGACTCGTCGAGCGCCGCGCGCATCAGGCGGAAGTTCTCCTGGGTTGCGTAGGTGCCCGCGAAGCCCTCACGGGTGGCTCCCTCGGGGACGTAGTCGAGCAGCGACTGGCCCGTCGAACGGATCACGGCGATCACGTCGGCCCCCTCGCGGGCCGCCTGCTGTGCCTGCGGGATGTCCTCGTAGATGTCGCCGGTCGCGACGATCAGGTAGATCCACGGCTGGCGGGGTGCGTCACCGATGCGGTTGACGAGCCGCTCGCGCTCGCGGCGCCGGGCGTCGATGCGGCGTACCCCGGCGGCGACCTGCTTGCGTGAGGCGGTCGTGGCCCGTTGCGCCTCGCGACCCTCGGGCACCCGGAACCGGACCGAGCCCGCGGACGCCTTCTGGGCCAGCG
>CAVRQA010000008.1:0-53611 GCA_963723255.1 uncultured Actinomycetota bacterium | reverse complement strand
CGCTGGAGACGACGGTCCTGCTCACCGTCGACGAGACCATCGAGGCCCTGCGCAAGGCCGAGCAGATCAATAACGAGCCCCCGGGACCTAAACGAGCCAGTTGGTTTCGACAAGCTCAACCAGCGGTGGTCACCGGGGGCTGGACGTGCGCCGAGTTGGTTTCGCCAAGCTCAACCAGCGGCTGGCTAGCCGAGGGGACGGCCCTCGGCGTCGGGGAGCTTGCGGAGCAGGATCAGGATCAGGTCGACCAGGTGCCAGATGCCGCAGCCGCCGAGGGTGATCAGCTTCAGGATGCCGAGGCCGGTGTAGCCGAGGTAGAAGCGGTCGACGCCGAGGCTGCCCAGGAACCCGGAGAGCAGGGCGGTCACCAGCCACTCGCGGTTCGAGAACAGGCCGGGCAGCTGCTTGGCCTGGAACCAGCCGCCGCCGGCCTGGTCGCGCAGGCTCGCGTCGCCCTTGAGCTGGCCGGTCGGCGCCATCTGGCGCAGCTGCTCGAACCCGTAGGGGCCGTACTCCTGGCCGAGGTGGGCGAGCATGAACGCGCCGGTCACCTGGGGCACGGCGGCGTACTGCTGGCCGTACTGCTGCTGGCCGTACTGCTGTTGACCGTACTGGGGGGCGCCGTACTGCTGGCCGTACGGCTCCTGGCCCTGGCCGTTGGCAGCGCCGTACTGCGGCTCGCCCGAGGGCTCTCCCTGCGGCGGGCCGTGCGGCTGGTTCGGGTCCGGCTGCTGGCTGTCGCTCATGGACGCGAATATAGGCGCATGGCTCGGGCGGCTGCCGCACCCGCGCCGGAGTCGCGCCATGGATAACCTAGTGGGCATGAGTCTGCCTGCTGCGCCCTTCGGACGGGTGCTGACCGCGATGGTCACGCCGTTCACGGCCGACGGAAGCGTGGACCTCGACGGCGTCGCGAAGGTCGCCGCCCACCTCGTCGACCACGGCAACGACGGCATCGTGGTCAGCGGCACGACGGGCGAGGCGCCCACCACCAGCGTCGCCGAGGACGGCGAGATCCTGCGGGCGGTCGTCGACGCCGTCGGTGACCGCGCACGATCGTGGCGGGCGTCGGCACCAACCACACCGAGCACTCCGTGGAGCTCGCCGCCAGGCGCGGCCTTCGGGGCCGACGGCGTGCTGCTGGTCTCGCCCTACTACAACAAGCCCACGCAGGAGGGCATCGCCGCCCACTTCGAGGCGGTCGCCGCGGCGAGCGACCTGCGGATCATGCTCTACGACATCCCGGGCCGCACCGGCGTGACGATCGCGCCCGAGACGTTCGCCCGGATCGCCGCCAACGAGAAGTTCGTGGCCGTCAAGGACGCCGTCGGCGACCTCTACCGCGGCGTGAAGATCATGCAGGACACCGGGCTGAGCTACTACAGCGGCGACGACGTGCTCAACCTCGGCTGGCTGACGCACGGCGGCGCCGGCGTGGTGTCGGTCGTCGGCCACGTCGCGGGGGAGCAGTACGCCGACATGGTGGCCCGGGTCGACGCCGGCGACCTCGACGGCGCCTTCAAGGTCTTCGGCGACCTCGTCCCCGTCGTCGACGCGATCATGGGCCAGGCGCCCGGCGTGATGACCGCCAAGGCAGCGATGGAGCTGCTCGGCGTCCACGACAACCGGGCCGTCCGGCTGCCGCTCGTCCAGGCCGACGAGGCCCTCGTCGACGTCGTACGCACCGCCCTCACCGAGGCAGGCCTTCTCCGTTGAGCCATCCCCACCCCGAGCTGTCCGCCCCTCCGGCGCTGCCCTCCGGCGGCCTGCGGGTGATCCCCCTCGGCGGCCTCGGCGAGGTCGGCCGCAACATGACCGTCTTCGAGTACGACGGCCGCCTGCTGATCGTCGACTGCGGCGTGCTCTTCCCCGAGGAGAACCACCCCGGTGTCGACCTGATCCTCCCCGACTTCGACGGCGATCCGGGACCGGCTCGACGACGTCGACGCGCTGGTGCTGACCCACGGCCACGAGGACCACATCGGGGCGGTGCCCTACCTCCTGCGCGAGCGTTCCGACATCCCGCTGGTCGGGTCCCAGCTCACCCTCGCGCTGATCGGCTCCAAGCTGCGCGAGCACCGCATCAAGAACACCGTGCAGGAGATCGTCGCCGAGGGTGACCGGGTCACCTTCGGGCCGTGGGACCTCGAGTTCGTCGCGGTCAACCACTCCATCCCCGACGCGCTGGCCGTCGCGATCCGCACCGGCGCCGGCATGGTCCTGCACACCGGCGACTTCAAGATGGACCAGCTCCCGCTCGACGGCCGGATCACCGACCTGCGCTCGTTCGCGCGGCTGGGCGAGGAGGGTGTCGACCTCTTCCTGACCGACTCCACCAACGCCGAGGTCCCCGGCTTCACCACCTCGGAGAAGGAGATCTCCCCGGTCCTCGACCGCGTCTTCCACACCAGCAAGAAGCGGATCATCGTGGCCTGCTTCGCCTCCCACGTGCACCGCGTGCAGCAGGTGATGGACGCTGCCGCCGAGCACGGCCGCAAGGTCGCCTACGTCGGGCGCTCGATGGTGCGCAACATGGGCATCGCCCGCGACCTCGGCTACCTCGACGTGCCCCCCGGGCTGCTGATCGACGCCAAGGCGACCGCCGACATGCCGCCCGACCGGGTGGTGCTGATCTCCACGGGGTCGCAGGGCGAGCCGCTCTCCGCGCTGAGCCGGATCGCGCAGCGCAACCACAACTTCGTGCACATCGAGGAGGGCGACACGGTCGTCCTCGCCTCCTCGCTGATCCCCGGCAACGAGAACGCCGTCTACCGGGTGATCAACGGGCTGGCCCGATGGGGCGCCGACGTGGTGCACAAGGGCAACGCCCTGGTGCACGTCAGCGGCCACGCCAGCGCCGGGGAGCTGCTCTACTGCTACAACATCGTCAAGCCGCGCAACGTGATGCCCGTGCACGGCGAGATCCGGCACATGCTGGCCAACGCCGCAGCTCGCCAAGGCGACCGGCGTCGACCCCAAGCGGGTCGTGATCGCCGAGGACGGCGTCGTCGTCGACCTCGTCGACGGGCTGCGCGCGATCACCGGCAAGGTCGACTGCGGCTACGTCTTCGTCGACGGCAGCTCGATCGGCGACGTCACCGAGGACTCCCTGAAGGACCGCCGCATCCTCGGCGAGGAGGGGTTCATCTCGGTGATCGTGGTGATCGACTCCCAGACCGGCAAGGTGGTCAGCGGCCCGGAGATCCACGCCCGCGGCTTCGCCGAGGACGAGGCCACCTTCGAGGAGATCGTCGACCCGATCATCGCCGCGCTCGACAAGGCGGTCTCCGAGGGCGTCGACGACAGCTACCAGCTCCAGCAGACCATCCGACGCGTGGTCGGCCGCTGGGTCAGCGGCACCCACCGCCGCCGCCCGATGATCATCCCGGTCGTCCTCGAGGCCTAGGTTCAGCGCCGAGGCGATCCCCGACGAGGGGCCCGACGGGGACCCGACGAGGGCGAGACCGATCAGCTACGAGCAGTGGGGCGTCGACTTCTTCCGCGAGGCGATCAGCGAGCAGCGCATGCTCGGGGCGGTGAACACCATCGCCGGCCAGCCGATCGACTTCGGGCCGATGGGCGTCGGCCCGGGGCGGATCGCCAAGGTCCGGGCGTACGGCGAGATCGGCGCCGCGACCGCGACCCGGCAGGCCGGCGACCAGATCGGCTATCGGGTCGAGCTGCCGGTCGAGCCTCACCTTCGAGGTGGACCTCCAGGTGGAGACCCACCGGTTCGAGGCCGACCTGCTCGTCCCGCTCACCCTCACCGCGGTGGCCCGGCCGGGGTGCGCATCTTCATCGAGGCGACCCACCCCGCAGCGAGGAGGTGCAGGTGGAGGTCCAGGCCCAGGGCCTGCGCGCCTCCGTGCTCCAGCGGGTGGTCGGGATCGAGGGCGAGCTGCGCCGGTTCGTGGCCGGCTACGTCCGTCGCGAGCTGGACAAGCCACACGTGCGCGAGGCCCGCCTGATCGACGTCTCCCGGGCCATCGACCAGGCCTGGGCGTCGCCTGCGCCAGCGCCACGGGCGGATGGCGTGACCGCTGACCTGAACGAGGAGCTCGAGCGTGAGATCGTGACAACGAGGAGACGTTCGTGGGTGATCCCGAGGGGCGCTGAGAGGGCCCCGATGCGAAGTGGGCTAATCCACCGACAGAATCGGACGAATCACCCTAGACTCGAACGCGAGGCTCGATCGGGTCTCGTTAATCACACGTGTCCAAGGGGCCACGCCAGATGCAACTGACAGAGTCCCCTCGCGCTGAGGGGATCCGCCGACTCTACGAGCTGATGCTGCGCGTCAACTCGTCGACGGACCTGTCCGAGGTGCTGGACGAGATCGCGCGCGGTGTGGTCGAGGTGCTCGGCTACGGCATCGCGGCCATCGCGCGCCTCGAGGGCGAGACCTTCGTGATGACGACCGTCGCCGGTCCCGAGGAGGTCCGCGAGCAGATCATCGGGCGGCGTACGCCGGTCGCCTCGATCTTCAACGAGTTCGCCCAGGCCGACGAGTGGGGCGTGCTCCGCTTCGTCCCGCACGACCGGATGCCCGACGCGCTCGAGGAGTCTGCGTGGGTCCCGGACTTCGAGCCCGGCAGCGGCCCCGACTCGTGGCACCCGCTCGACGCGCTCTACGCGCCGCTGTACTCCGCCACGGGCCAGCTGCTCGGCAACATGTCGGTCGACCTGCCGCCCGGCAACCGGATCCCGAACCGCGAGGAGCGCGAGCTGCTCGAGATGTTCGTCGTGCAGGCCGGTCTGGCCATGTACAACGCCCAGCAGCGCGAGCGGCTCGGCGACCAGGTCCGGATGGGCGACATGCTGCGCTCGGTCAGCTCGGCCGGCCAGCTCGCCGAGCTCGACCTCTCCCTGCGCGAGGCGGCCCAGGCCATCGCCAAGGGCCTGCGCACCGAGCACATGTGGATCCGCTGCTTCCCCTCCGGCGACGTCGGCCAGGTGGAGCAGTCGGCGGCGTACCCGCCCGACGACCGCGAGTCCAGCCGCGAGCTGGTCGCAGGTCAAGAGCATCCTCGCCCAGCGCGCCCAGGAGGTCGGCCGGCCCGTCGTGATCAACCACGCCGACGCCTGCGAGCTCGACCAGGGGCTCAGCGACGAGCAGCGCGAGCTGGTCCGTGAGCTGGTCCGGACAACCCGGCGGCAGCCTGATGTTCGCGCCGGTCGCGGTGGGCCGCGAGCTGCTCGGCTACGTGCTGCTGGCCCGCGACTCCACGTGCGCGCGTGGACCACCGAGGAGCAGGAGGCGGTGATGGAGGTCGGCCGCACGCTGGGCCGGGTCGTCCTCAACGCCCGGCTCTACGAGCGCGAGCGTCACCTGGTCGGCGAGCTGCAGGAGCTCGACCGCTACAAGGGCGAGCTGATCGCGACGATCTCCCACGAGCTGAAGACGCCGCTGACCTCGATCATCGGCCACATCGAGCTGCTCGAGGACCTCGACACCGGCATCGGCTCGGTCGAGGCGATCTCGCGCAACGCCGAGCGGCTCAACCGGCTGGTGCAGAACCTCCTGAACTACTCCCAGATCCAGGACAAGCGCGAGACCGTGCGCCTGCCCGGTCGACCTGTGCCAGCTCGCCGAGCAGAGCCTCGACCTGATGACGATGCAGGCCGAGCAGGGCCGGGTGAAGATGAGCCTCACGGTTCCCGACGAGCCGGTGCTGGTGACCGCCGACCCCGACGAGCTCGGCAAGGTCATCGACAACCTGACCAGCAACGCGGTCAAGTACAGCCGGCCCGGACGGCACCGTCCACCTCGAGGTCGGCACCGACGGCAGAGCACGCCTGCGTGCTCTGCGAGGACACCGGCCTCGGCATCTCCGCGGCCGACCAGGTGCACCTGTTCTCCGCGTTCCACCGCTCCAGCAACCCCGAGGCGCTGTCCATCCCGGGCACCGGCCTCGGCCTGGCGATCTCACGCCGGATCGCGCAGATGCACGGCGGCGAGATCATCGTGGCCTCCGAGCTCGGCGTCGGCAGCACCTTCCGGCTCCGGCTCCCGCTGCGCGACGCCAGTCATGGCGAGGATGTCGTCGACAGTGCCCTCGGGCTCGAGGGCCCGTCCGACCCGGTCGACCTGCCCGGCCAACCCGGTCCGACCGACGAGGTCGCCGTGCGGCGCATCGGGCGCGCAGGCTGAGCCTGCCGCTCGCGAGGACGCTCCCGGAGCGACGTACGACACGGGTGCCCTGCGGCGTGTGACGCAAGGGACAGATGTGATGTTCGGGGTAGATTCGCCATCATGGCGACCCGTACGTCTTCCCCGCCGGCGTCGCGCAGCAAGGGCTCCTCTGCCCGCAAGTCGGGACAGGGGGGCTCGGCTTCGCGCACCCGGTCGACGGAAGCCAGAAAATTCAGGGCGCAAGCCGCCGCGCGGTCGGGCGGCGCAGCCCGCAAGCGCCGGCGGCGCCCTGCGCCGCGCGCCGTACGCAACGGGCCCGGCCCGTCGCCCGGATCTTCATGGCCCTCGCGCAGCGTCCTGGCGACCGCCTGGCTGGGCGTCGCCCACGCGGTCGGTGGGGGAGTACGCCGCATCGGCCACACCGCCCGCGACCTCGACCCCGAGCACCGCCGCGACGGTGCCGGCCTGTTCCTCGTCGGACTCGCGCTCGTGGTCGCCGCCTCGGTCTGGTGGCAGCTGCCCGGCAGCATCGGGGAGTTCACCCGGACGGTGGTGGCCGGTTCGGTCGGCCTGCTCGCGTGGTTCGTGCCGCTGCTCCTGTGCTTCGTCGCCTGGCGCAACCTGCGCGACCCCGAGCGCAACGGGCCCGCTGGCCGCCAGGTCATCGGCTGGGGCGCGCTGCTGTTCGGCGTGCTGGGCATCGTGCACATCGCCAACGGCTCGCCGACCCCGGAGCTGGGCGACACCGCGCCCCTCCAGCAGGCGGGCGGGGCGATCGGCTTCGTGGTCTCCAAGCTGCTGCTGGACCTGCTGCAGACCCCCTACGTCGTGGTGCCGCTGCTGCTCCTGCTCGCGCTGTTCGGGCTGCTCGTCGTGACCGCGACGCCGGTCTACCAGGTGCCCGCCCGTCTACGGGAGCTCGCCGACCGCATCATGGGCCGCCACGTCCCCGCCGAGGAGGGCTCGTCCCCCGAGGACGCCACCCCGGCCAGGCGCCGGCGCGGGCGGGCGACCGACGACGAGATCGACCCGGAGATGGGCGACCCGGCGTACGACAGCCCCCTCATGGACGGACAGGGTCTCGAGGGTCGCGAGATGAGGAAGCGCTCCCGGAAGCAGGCCGTCGACCCCGACTCGGAGCCCACCGGACCGGTCGACGGCGGCAAGGACTCCCTCGAGCCGCCGCCGCACACACCGCTGCCCGCGCGGGTCGAGCAGCTGTCGCTCTCCGGCGACATCGCCTACACGCTCCCGGACAGCCAGGTGCTCAAGCCCGGCTCGGTGCACAAGGCACGCTCGAAGGCCTCCGACGAGGTGGTCGAGCGGCTCACCCAGGTGCTCGAGGAGTTCGACATCGACGCCCAGGTGACCGGCTACACGCGCGGTCCCACCGTCACTCGCTACATCGTGGAGCTCGGCCCGGCGGTCAAGGTCGAGAAGATCACGGGCATCCAGAAGAACATCGCCTACGCCGTGGCCTCCGCAGACGTGCGCATCCTGAGCCCCATCCCCGGCAAGTCGGCCGTCGGCATCGAGATCCCCAACGTCGACAAGGAGATCGTGTCGCTGGGTGACGTGCTGCGCTCGGGCAACGCGCGCAACGACCACCACCCGATGGTCGTCGGTCTGGGCAAGGACGTCGAGGGCGGCTTCGTCGTCGCCAACCTCGCGAAGATGCCCCACCTGCTCGTCGCGGGTGCGACCGGCTCGGGCAAGTCGAGCTTCATCAACTCGATGATCACGTCGCTGCTGATGCGCGCGACACCCGACGAGGTGCGGATGATCATGGTCGACCCCAAGCGGGTCGAGCTCAACGCCTACGAGGGCATCCCGCACCTGATCACGCCGATCATCACGAACCCGAAGAAGGCCGCCGAGGCACTGCAGTGGGTCGTGCGCGAGATGGACATGCGCTACGACGACCTCGCCAACTTCGGTTTCCGCCACGTCGACGACTTCAACAAGGCGGTGCGTGCGGGCAAGGTGCAGGTCCCGGCGGGCAGCGAGCGCGTGCTGGCGCCCTACCCCTACCTGTGCGTGGTCGTCGACGAGCTCGCCGACCTGATGATGGTGGCCCCGCGCGACGTGGAGGACGCCATCGTCCGGATCACCCAGCTCGCCCGGGCCGCCGGCATCCACCTGATCCTCGCGACGCAGCGGCCCTCGGTCGACGTCGTCACCGGCCTGATCAAGGCCAACGTGCCCTCGCGGCTGGCGTTCGCCACCAGCTCGCTGGCCGACAGCCGGGTGATCCTCGACCAGCCGGGCGCCGAGAAGCTGGTCGGGCAGGGTGACGGCTTGTTCCTGCCGATGGGGGCCTCGAAGTCGGTCCGGGTCCAGGGCTCCTGGGTCACCGAGGCCGAGATCGCCCAGGTGGTCAAGCAGTGCAAGGACCAGCTCGAGCCGAGCTACCGCGACGACGTGACCGCCCCCCAGTCGGCCAAGCGCGAGCTCGACGACGACATCGGCGACGACATGGAGCTCGTGGTGCAGGCGATCGAGCTCGTGGTCTCGACGCAGTTCGGGTCGACCTCGATGCTGCAACGCAAGCTGCGCGTGGGCTTCGCCAAGGCGGGTCGCTTGATGGACATCCTCGAGAGCCGGGGAGTGGTCGGGCCGAGCGAAGGCTCCAAGGCCCGTGACGTGCTGATCAAGCCTGACGATCTCGACGACGTGATCGCCAACATCCAGGGAGAGCAGTGATGGGTGCCCCAGTGGGAGTCTCGGTCCGCCACAACTCGAAGCTGGCGGCCATGGTGGCGCTCACGGCGGGGGTCCTGACCGTCGCCTGGTTCGCCCGGGCGCTCCAGACCGCGTCGATCGCCGACTGGGCCTGGTGCGTGGTCGTCGCCGCGGTGGCGGTGCTCCAGCTGCTCGTCGTCCGCGACAGCCGGGCACCGTTGATGGTGGCCGACGAGCAGGGTGTGCGAGTGCGTCGGGGCGTGACCTGGACCGGTCTGCGCTGGCAGGACATCGAGGATGTCGAGGTGACGTCACCGCGCTCGTGGCTGCGCGACGGCCGGATCGTCGTACACCCGCGTGCGGTGGAGGGTCCGCTGGAAGAGACCACGGGCGAGGAGGGGGAGACCGCTCCGTCACTCACGGCCGAGAACTTCGTCGTCCCGCTGGCACTGACCACGCGCCTGGAGTTCGAGGGGCTCACCGGTGACCTCGTCGCCGATCTCGACGCACTGGCCAGCGGTCGGGTGCCGGTGCTGGTGGTGACGAAGCTGGAGCCCGAGAAGCCGGAGAAGGCCGAGAAGCCGGAGAAGACGGCGAAGCCGGAGAAGCCCGAGAAGCAGCCGAGGCTGAGCCGCAGGGAACGGGCCGAGCTCAGGGCGGCAGACGAGAGGGCCGACGAGAAGACCGACGAAGTGGCGGCCGTTGCGGAGCCGGACGACGCCACCAAGGAGGAGCGGCTGCCCGAGGCCGAGCCCGAGCCCGAGTTCGACCCCGTCGAGCCGGTGCGCGAGACGCGGCCCGCCGCCCGTGCGGAGCTGATCAAGGACTCCGTCCGGATCCTCCCCACTCCGCCGCCCATCCCGGCCCAGCGCGACGGTGCCGGCCCGGTGCTGGTCGCACAGGTCGACGACCTCGAGCCCACCGCTCCCCAACCGGCCGAGAACGCCCTGATCGGCCCGCTCATCGCGGCAGCGCGCAATCGGGCACGCCTGAGCATCGACACCCTCAGCGACCGCACCCGGATCCGCCCACACGTCCTCGAGTGCATCGAGGTCGACGACTTCGCGGCCTGTGGCGGCGACTTCTACGCACGCGGGCACCTGCGCACGCTGGCGCGGATCTTCGGCCTCGACACCCAGCAGCTGCTCGACCTCTACGACGACCACTACGCCACCGCCGAGATCGAGGCTCGCCAGGTCTTCGAGGCCGAGCTCGCGTCTGCCATCGGAGGCGGGGTGCGGGCCGTCCACAGCGGTCCGCGCTGGAGCCTGCTGGCCGCCTGCGTGCTCGCGCTGGCGACGGTCTGGGGCGTGGCGCGGGTCTTCAACGACACCCCGCAGGAGCTGGTCAGCCCGGCACCGGGAGTGGTCGACTCGGCCGGGCTCGCGAGCGGCGGCAAGTCCGAGGGGTCCCCGCAGGTGACGTTGGCGCCCCTCGAGGTGACCGCCGTCGGTGCCAGCCCCCAGGTCGTCGTACGCGACCGGGACGGGCGCATCCTCTGGGCGGGCAAGCTGGCCGAGGACCAGCACCAGCAGGTGATCGGGCTGGCGCCGTTCGACGTCACCGCCAGCAACGGCGCCGCCGTGAAGGTGGCCTTCCTCGGCAACGGCAAGGGCACCGTCGGCGACTCCTCGGCCGCCGCCAGCAAGCAGTTCGGCTGACCGGACCCGCAGCGCCGATTCGTTCGCCGGAGGGGCCGTCCGTCATACTCGACACGGCTCATGACTACTCAGAAGGCATCCCTCGAGGCCGCCCGCCCCGGCTCCCCGTTGACCACCGTCGCCATGGTGACGCTGGGCTGCGCCCGTAACGAGGTCGACTCCGAGGAGCTCGCCGGTCGGCTCGAGGCGGGCGGGTTCCGCCTCGTCGAGGACCCGGAGGCTGCCGAGACCGTGGTCGTGAACACCTGCGGCTTCGTCGAGGCGGCCAAGAAGGACTCGGTCGACACGCTGCTCGCCGCCGCCGACCTCAAGTCCTCGGGCGACTCCGGGGGAGGAGCGGTCCAGGCGGTGGTGGCCGTGGGCTGCCTGGCCGAGCGGTACGGCGCTGAGCTGGCCACCTCGCTCCCCGAGGCGGACGCGGTCCTGGGCTTCGACGACTACCCCGACATCGCCGACCGGCTGCGCTCGATCCTGGCGGGCGAGGAGCAACACCCACACACTCCCCGTGACCGGCGCAAGCTGCTGCCGATCTCGCCGGCGGACCGGGCGGAGTCGTCGGCCTACCAACCCGGGCACGGCCCGGAGACGACGCAGCGCCGCCGGCTCGACACCGGCCCGATGGCGCCGCTGAAGCTCGCGTCCGGCTGTGACCGGCGGTGCACGTTCTGCGCGATCCCCGCCTTCCGCGGCTCGTTCGTCTCCCGACGTCCCTCGGACGTGCTGACCGAGGCCAGGTGGCTCGCCGACCAGGGGGCGCGCGAGCTGTTCCTGGTCTCGGAGAACTCCACCTCCTACGGCAAGGACCTCGGCGACCTGCGCCTGCTGGAGACCCTCCTTCCCGAGCTTTCCGCGCTGGATGGGGTCGAGCGCGTGCGCGTCTCCTACCTGCAGCCCGCCGAGACCCGTCCCGGCCTGGTCACGGCGATCGCCTCGACACCGGGCGTGGCGGCGTACTTCGACCTCTCGTTCCAGCACGCGTCCAACCCGGTGCTGCGTCGGATGCGTCGGTTCGGTGACTCGGAGGCGTTCCTCGGTCTGCTCGACCAGGCCAGGGTGCAGGCTCCCGAGGCCGGCGCCCGGTCGAACTTCATCGTCGGCTTCCCCGGCGAGACCGAGCACGACCTCGAGGTCCTCTGCGACTTCCTGGGCGCGGCGCGGCTGGACGCGATCGGGATCTTCGGCTACTCCGACGAGGACGGCACCGAGGCGGTGGGCTTCGAGGGAAAGCTCGACGAGGACGAGATCCGCGAGCGGGTCGCCCACGTCACCGCCCTGGCCGAGGAGCTCACCGCGCAGCGGGCCGAGGAGCGGATCGGGGAGCGGGTCGTCGTACTCGTGGAGTCGGTCGATGACGGTGTCGTCGAGGGCCGGGCCGCGCACCAGGGACCGGAGGTCGACGGGTCCACCACCGTGGAGGGTGTGCCCGATCGCGTGGCTGTCGGTGACATGATTCAGGCGGTGGTGGTCGGCTCCGAGGGCGTCGACCTGATTGCCCGGGTCCCCGGGGAGTCCACGGGCGCGGAGGAGGGTCTATGAGCCAGCCGGAGCCTGCTGTGCAGGGGAGCAACTGGAACGTCCCCAACGCACTCACGACCCTGCGGATCGTGATGGTCCCCTTCTTCGGCTGGGCGCTGCTGCACGATGGCGGGGAGTCGACCGGCTGGCGATGGGTGGCGTTTGCGCTGTTCTGCCTCGCCATGATCACCGACAAGATCGACGGCGACCTGGCCCGCAAGCACAACCTGATCACCAACTTCGGCAAGATCGCTGACCCCATCGCCGACAAGGCGATCACCGGGATGGCCTTCATCGGCCTGGCGATCATCGCCGACTTCATGCCGGCCTGGCTGTGGTGGACCGTGACGATCGTGGTGCTGATCAGGGAGTGGGCGTGACGATCGCGCGCCTGTCCATCGCCAAGGACGTGGTGATGCCGGCCAAGCAGAGCGGCAAGGTCAAGACGGTGATGCAGTCCATTGCCCTCGGGTGGCTTCATCGCGCCGTTCGGGCTGATCACCGGCCCCTTCGCGGTGGCCGGTGACATCATCTGGTGGCTCTCCGCGGTCGCGCTCGCCATCGCCGTGGTCCTGACCGTCACGTCCGGGTGGGAGTTCGCCCGGGACGTCCTGCGGCATCGGCGCGAGGCGCCCGCGGCCGTGCAGGGCTGATCAGCTGCGCTGCCGGTCGCGGTAGGCGCGCACGTTCTCGCGGTTGCCGCAGCCTCCCTCGCAGAACCGCTTGGAGCGGTTGCGGGACAGGTCGACCACGACGTTGTCGCAGTCGTCGGCCGCGCAGAACTTCAGGCGGTCGAGCTCATCGCTGCGGATGACGTCGATGAACGCCATGGCGGCCTCGACCAGCATCCGGGCGTCAAGTGGCGCGTCCTGGGGGACGGCGTGGATGTGCCACCCGATGTCGTCGTGGTCCACCAGCTGGGGGAGGGCCTGGGAGTCGAGCAGGACGTCGTTGACCGCGCGCACCAGCGCGTCCTCCTCGAGCCGCCACATCGCGCGCAGGCGCGGCCGCAGCGACCGTACGGCGTCCAGCTCGACCTGGTCGCCGGCGCGGCTTCCCGAACCAGCCGACCTCGTCGAGGAAGGCGACCAGCTGCTCCCGGGTGCGCAGCGTGTCCTCGCCGGACCCGGCGCCGGGATCGGTGTTGACCAGCGCCGCGGCGGACGACAGCGCCAGCTCGGTGTCATGGGCAAAAGTCACATTGACTCCTGACGTTCCATTCTTCTAGAGTAACCGGTGTTCCTATCTTTTACTCCTGACAGGCGGTGAACGATGTCCATTCGCAACACCAGTGCCGGAATCCTGGTCGCACTCATCTCGGCGGCCACGTTCGCCACCTCCGGGGCATTCGCCAAGGCGCTCCTCTCGACCGGCTGGACGCCAGGCTCCGTGGTGTTCCTGCGGATCGCGGTGGCCGCGCTGTTGCTGCTGGTGCCGACCGTACGTGCCCTCGACGGTCGCTGGCACCAGGTCCGCAGCGAATGGGGTCAGGTCGTCGCGTTCGGGCTGCTGGCCGTGGCGCTGCCGCAGCTGGCGTTCTTCTACGCGGTGGGCCACCTGTCCGTCGGGGTGGCGCTGCTGCTGGAGTACCTCGGCCTCGTCCTCGTGGTCGCCTGGCAGGCCGTGCTGGCCCGCCGGTTGCCGCGTCGGACGACCGTGCTCGGCATCGTGCTCGCGCTGCTCGGGCTGACGCTGGTCCTGGACGCCTTCGGTGGGGTCCGTGTCGACGTGATCGGGGTGGCCTGGGGCCTGCTGGCGGCGATCGGCCTCGGGTCGTACTTCTTGATGTCCGGCCGCTCGCACGAGACCGCACTGCCGCCGCTCGCCCTCGCCGGGGGTGGTCTGGTGGTCGGCGCGACCGCGTTCGCGGCCCTGGGGGTCGCCGGCGTGCTCCCGATGGAGTTCCACGCGCTGCCCGCGGACCTGGGCGGCATCTCGCTGCCCTGGTGGGCCGTGGTGGTCGAGCTGGGGGTGATCGCGGCGGCCGTGCCCTACGTGACCGGGATCGCTGCGACGCGCGTGCTCGGCGCCAAGCTGGCGTCATTCGTGGGGCTCTCGGAGGTGTTGTTCGCCGTCCTGATCGCCTGGGTGCTGCTGGGGGAGCTGCCGCGGTCGGTCCAGCTTCTCGGTGGCGTGTTCATCCTGGCCGGAGTGGTGGTCGTGCGGACGGAGGAGTCCCGCCCGGCCCGGATGGGCGGGCGGGACCTCTCGTCAGCGGCTGAAGCGCACCTGGCGAGTGGTGAACCGCTGCTCGGCCATGGCCCGGTAGTGGCGGACTATCGGGTCCAGGGTGACGGCGTCGACATCCCGGCGGCGGAGCACCACCGAGGTGTTGTTGGAACGGTGCAGGAGCAGTGCCCAGCCTGAGCTGCGCGGTTGGCCGATCATGTCGACGGGCTGCAGGCCGTCGGCGAGGTCGAAGCGCTCGGTGCCGCTGCTGTTGCGAATGGTGAGCACCGAGCCACGCAGGCTGACCACCTGCGGGGTGCTGGCGATGAGCAGGGCCCAGAGCCCGACGACCACGGCGATGCCGAGGACCACTGAGAGGAGGTCGTCGGGGCTGCGGGTGTCGGCGTAGCGCAGGCCCAGCGCCGAGGTGCCACCGACGGCGAGCAGCAGCAGTGCGGCGGCGAAGACCCGGGGCGCGTGGCTGGCCCGCCACTGGGCGGTGGCCGGGATGTGCGTGGTCGGCTCGGGCGCGGCGCTCGGGTGGTCCTGCGCCTCGACAGCGATGTCGCCGGCCTCGGCCTCGTCGTCCTCGCGGGCCTCGGCTTCGGGGTTCTCCACGGTCTCGTGGGTGGGGGTCTTCTGGGTCGGGATGCGGCGCTGCACGACAGGAACCTCGCGCTCGCCGGCCACCTCCTCGGAAGACGCTTCAATGATTCTGGGCAGTGTGTCCGTCACGCGCTTCACGCCCGTCTTGCCCGTGCCACTGCTGTCGTCGCGCTGTCGCATCTTCGTCTGTCCCCCGTGTGTGTTGCTGTGTGGTGCGAGTCGATCTCCGACGATGGTGCGTCCGGAGAGACCAGCATGGAACGACTCCCGGCGGAAAGCGCCATATGTCTGATAAATGACTTCTGTCGGACTAGACCGCTTCAGGGCTGTGGCCCGGGGCTTCGGGCCGTGGGTCACAGCGTCCTCGATGGTCATCGTGCCCGCCGCCACCGTTGATCGCGCGGTCGCCCGGGACGGCGCTAGCGTCGGGCCATGACCGATTCGGCAGCCTCCCTGCACGGGGCACTGCTGGCGCGCGGCGAGACCGTGGGATGCGCCGAGTCCCTGACCGGAGGAGAGCTGGCCTCCCTGCTGAGCGCGACGCCGGGCGCCTCGGCCACGTTCGCCGGTGGGGTGGTCACCTACGCGACACCGTTGAAGCGGCGGCTCCTCGGGGTGACGGCGCCCGACGTGGTCTCCGCCGAGTGCGCGGTGCAGATGGCCATGGGGGTGCGTGAGCTGCTCGACGTGGACTGGGCACTCTCGACCACCGGCGTGGCCGGGCCCGACCTGCAGGAGGGCCACGCCGCGGGCACGGTCTTCGTCGCTCTCGCCGGGCGGCACTCCGTGCGGTTCGTGCGGCTCGCGCTCGACGGCGACCGTTCGGCGGTCCGGTCAGGTACCTGCACCCGGGCGCTCGACCTGCTCCTGGCCGAGGTCTCCGATGGATGAGCTCGCGACCGTCGCCGACACGTTGTACGCCGGGTCTGCAGATGACTTCACCGAGGCACGCAACCAGGCGGCGAAGCAGGCCCAGGACTCCGGTGAGAAGGAGCTGGCCGCCCGGATCAAGAAGTTGAAGAAGCCGTCGGTCGCGGCATGGACGGTCAACCTGCTCGTACGCCGGGAAAGTGAGCAGATCGACTCCGTTCTCGGGCTCGCGGAGCAGCTGCGCGCAGCGGCCGAGGCGCTCGACGGGGCGGAGCTGCGCGCGCTGACCCGCCAGCGCCGCCAGCTGACCAGCGCGCTCGCGTCGACGGCGAGGTCGCTGGCCCGCGACGCCGGAGTCCGCCTGACCGGCCCGGTCGTCGATCAGGTCGAGGGCATGCTGACCGCCGCGATGCTGGACCCGGTCGCCGCGCAGGTCGTCCGCACCGGCCGCGTGGTCACGGCCTTCACCTCGACCGGGGTCTCCGAGCTCGACGTGGAAGGCGTGGTCGCGGTGCCGGAGGCGATCGACGTCCGTGCCACCCCGTTGCCGGACGAGGCCGAGGAGCCGGACGCGGTCGCCCTGCACGTCGTACCGGACGGAGGAGCGAAGCTCGCCGCGGCCGAGGAGGCCCTCGAGGAGGCCAACGAGCACGTCGCGACGGCGGAGCGCGAGCTGGCGGAGGCTGCAGCAGCTGTCGAAGAGCTGAACGCGCGGCGGCTGCAGCTCCAGGGCGAGGCCGACGAGCTCCGTCGACGGCTCGCGGAGATCGAGGACGGCGTCGACCAGGTCGACGAGGACCTCGAGGAGGCGGCCGACACCCATGAGGACGCCCAGGTCGTGCTCACGGAGGCCCGCCGCAGCCAGGCGGCTGCCGAGGAGGCGCTCGCCCGGCTGCGCGACTGACGTCGCGCAGCGCCTGTCGGTCGGCCGCCCTAGGGTCGGGCCCATGAGCAAGCCCTCGGAGATCTCCCACCCGTCCCAGGTCGAGCTGCTGCTGCGCTACCTGCAGCGTGAGCGGGACAACCTGGTCGCCACCCTCGACGACGTGAGCGACTACGACGTGCGCCGGCCGATGACCCCGAGCGGCACCAGCCTTCTCGGGCTGGTCAAGCACGTCGCGACCGTCGAGATCGGCTATTTCGGCGACTGCGTCGGGCGCGCCTGGCCGGAGCCGATCCCCTGGGACACCGAGGATGCGCTCGAGGCGGGCGAGGACATGTACGCCCTCGCCGACGAGTCCCGGGGGATGCTGCTCGACCTCTACCGGCGGTCGTGGGCCGTCGCCGACCAGAACATCCGTGAGCTCGGGCTGGACGCTCCGGCGCACGTGCCGTGGTGGCCGGAGGAGCGCCAGGACACGACCCTGGGCTACCTCGTGGTCCACATGCTCGCCGAGACCGCTCACCACGCCGGGCACGCCGACATCGTGCGCGAGTCCATCGACGGGCGCGGCGGGTCCGACCACGACGACATCGGCGACGAGGAGCACTGGAAGGCCTTGGTGGCGAAGATCCAGGCCGCGGCCGACGAGCACCGCGACGGCTGAGCCGCAGATCGGTCGCGCGACTGATGTGTCCGGCGTCCCGGATGACCTACGGTCACTTCCGTGAACTGGAGACCGCCGCTGCTCGACGCGCTCATCGCCGCCCTCTTCGTGGCCATGACGGTGGCCGAGGCCGTGTTCAGCCCGAAGGTCGACTCGCCAGTCGTGCACGCCGTGGTCGCGGGGCTGGCAATGACCTCGCTGGCCTGGCGTCGCCGGGCACCGCTGGTCGTTGCAGCGCTGGTCGTGACCTCGAACATCGTGGTCAACTCCAGCGGAGAGTTCACCACGCTGCTCTCGCTGGTCCTCGTGTGCTTCACCCTGGGTGCGGAGTCCCGGCCGCCATGGAGCTATGTCGGCATCGCAGGCGTCTTCGGCGGGTTCCTGGTCGTCTCGATCATCGAGGGGTTCGAGCCGTCGGATCTCGCGGCCGGCCTCGTCTTCTTCGTGGGTCCCTGGACCGTCGGCGTCGTGCTCAGCGGTCGGATCGCCAGCGCCGAGGAGGCCGTTGCCCGCGCCGAGCAGCTCGAGCGCAACCGGGAGCTCGAGGCGGCGAAGGCGGCCGCCGAGGAGCGCACCCGCATCGCCCGGGAGCTGCACGACATCGTCTCCCACTCGATCAGCGTGGTGACCATCCAGACCCAGGCCGTACGTCGCCGGCTGGGCCCCGACCACGCAGCAGAGGCGGCCGACCTCGCCGCGGTCGAACGGACCGCTCGCGAGGCACTCGCAGAGATGCGTCGGCTCTTCGGCGTGCTCCGCACCGAGGGCGAGCAGCCGCTGGCCCTCGCCCCCCAGCCGGGTCTCTCGGAGCTGGACCGCCTGGTGCGCCAGGTGGGCTCCGGGGACATGCAGGTCGACCTGCACGTCGAGGGCGATCCCGTCCCACTCAGCCCGGGCGTGGACCTGGCGGCGTACCGCATCGCCCAGGAGGGCCTCACCAACGCGCTGCGCCACGCGCAGGCCACCCGCGCCCACGTGCTGGTGCGCTACACGCCCGGCCGGCTGGACGTCGAGGTGGAGGACAACGGGCGCGGCCTGGCCCGCGGCGGCACCGCCAACGGGACCTCCCCCAACGGCAGCGGCCACGGGCTGCTCGGGATCCGCGAGCGGGTGGCGCTGTACGGCGGCACCGTCGATCTGGTTCCTTCGTCCACCGGCGGCGTGCGCCTCGCAGTGAGCCTGCCCCTGAAGGAGGAAACGTCATGAGCATCCGGCTGGCGATCGTCGACGACCAGGGCATGGTGCGAGCCGGCTTCCGTTCGCTCCTGGCCGGGGAGCAGGACTTCGAGGTCGTCGGCGAGGCGGCCAACGGCGAGGAGGGCGTCGAGATGGTCTCGACGCTGCTCCCGGACGTGACCCTGATGGACATCCGGATGCCGGTCCTCGACGGCATCGCCGCCACCCGCCGGCTGGTCGAGGCCGGCGTGGCGACCCGGGTGCTGGTGCTCACCACCTTCGACCTCGACGAGTACGTCTTCGAGGCGCTGCGGGCCGGGGCCTCGGGCTTCCTGCTCAAGGACGCGCCGGCCGAGGAGCTCGCCGCAGCGATCCGCGTGGTGGCGGCGGGGGAGTCGCTGCTCGCGCCGGGCGTGACCAGGCGGGTGATCGACGCGTTCGTACGCCGGCCCGCCCCTCCCGCGACCACGTCCGAGCCGCGGCTCGCGCTGCTCACACCCCGCGAGCTCGAGGTGCTCGGCCTGCTCGCGCGCGGCCTGTCCAACGTCGACATCGCCACCAAGCTGTTCGTCTCCGAGGGCACCACGAAGACCCACGTGAGCAACGTGCTCACCAAGCTCGGGCTCCGCGACCGGGTGCAGGCGGTGATCTTCGCCTACGAGAACGCCGTCGTTGTCCCCGGCGACCGGGTCGAAGATCCGTCGTACGACTGAGCCGGGAATCCCCCTCGCGGCAGATCCGGTTGAGACCGGCTCCGGGTTGGCTTGGACGCAGTTGATCCATCCCGGATCCGAGTCCAAGGAGAACCACGATGACCACCCTGACCGCCACCAACGACCTCGTCGCCGAGCCGACCGAGACACCCCGTCGCAGCCGCGCCCTCGCGGTCCGTCGTGGCTTCCTGATCGCGGCTCCCGTGCTCGCCGGCATCTTCGCCGTCATCGGTGCCTACGCCGACCCGGCCGCGGGGATCTCGGGCCAGAGGATGTTCGAGATCTACACCGACAACCCCGAGGCCCTTCAGTTCAAGTCGCTCGGCTTCCACTGGTCCTACGCCTTCTGGATCGTCCCCGCGATGCTCGCCGCGGCGTACGTCCGGGGCAAGGGGGCCTGGCTGGCCAACATCGCCGCGCTGGTCGGGTTCGTCGGGATGACCACCCTGCCGGGCCTGTTGTTCTCCGACTGGTACGACTCGGCCATCGGCCAGGTGTACGGCGGTGGCGAGGCCGTCCAGGCCGTCCAGACCCAGATGAGCGACACCATGTGGGGCGTCCCGTTCTTCACGCTGCCCGGCATCGCCGGACTGCTCCTGGCGCTGCCGCTGATCTCGATCGCCCTGTGGCGTGCGGGCATCGTCCGCTGGTGGGCCTTCGCGGCCGTGCTCGCCGGCCAGGCCGCGTTCATGTTCTCGAACGTGATGTGGTGGGGCTGCGCGATCACCACCGTCTGCTTCGCCGTCTTCTCCTACGCCCTGGCGAAGGGCACGAAGGGTCGCACCGAGCTCTGACCTTCACAACGTCATACGTCCTGGTTGCTCCGGCGACCAGGACGTATGACGTTTCTACTCAGTCCAGTCCTTCGAGCGCTCCACGCCCTTCTTCCACAGCGCGTACGCCGCGTCGAGGCGCTCCTTGGTCTCGTCCGATTCATCAGGAGTGAACTCGCGGTCGAGCTTCCAGGTCTGGCGCAGGTCGTCGGTCGACTGCCACACCCCGGTCCCGAGCCCGGCCATGAACGCGGCCCCGAGAGCCGTCGTCTCGACGATCTCCGGCCGTTGGACGGGTACGCCGAGGAGGTCGGCCTGGAGCTGGCAGAGCAGGTCGTTGTCGGCCGCGCCACCGTCGACCATCAGCGAGGTCGGCTCGGTCGGCATCGTGTCGGTGACGTCGCGCACCTCGAAGGTGATCGCCTCCAGGGTGGCCCGCACGAGGTGCGCCCTCGTGGTCCCCCTCGTGATGCCCAGGATGGTGCCGCGGGCGTGCGGGTCCCAGTGCGGTGCGCCGAGCCCGGTGAGTGCCGGGACGAACACGACACCGTCGGTGGAGTCGACGGTCGCCGCGATCGCCTCCGTCTCGGCCGCCGATCCCACGATCTGCAGGCCGTCACGCAGCCACTGGACGGCCGCCCCGGTCACGAAGATCGCCCCTTCGAGGGCATAGGTCAGCTCGCCGTCGGGCGACTTCCAGGCCGCCGTCGAGAGCAGCCCCGCGTCCGAGCGCACCACCTCGGCGCCGGTGTTGGTGAGGATGAAGGAGCCGGTGCCGAAGGTGCACTTGGAGTCGCCCACGTCGAAGCAGGTCTGACCGAAGAGCGCCGACTGCTGGTCGCCCGCGATGCCGGCGACGGGCAGCTCGAGGTCGAGGAAGCTCTTCGGGTCGGTCGTCGCCAGCTCGCCCCAGTTGGGCACGATCTCCGGCAGAGCGTCCATCGGTACGTCGAACAGGTCGCACAGCTCCTGCGACCACTCGCCGGCCTCGAGGTCGAACAGCAGCGTGCGGCAGGCGTTGGAGACGTCGGTGATGTGCCAGGTGCCGCGCGTCATCCGGGCGATCAGGTAGGAGTCGACCGTGCCGATCGCGTAGCGGCCCTCCTTGACCAGCGCCCACGTGTTCGCCTCGTTCTCGGCCAGCCAGACGAGCTTGGTGCCGGAGAAGTACGGGTCGAGGCGCAGTCCGGTCAGCTCGGTGATCCGCTCCTCGTGGCCCTCCTCCTTCATCCGCCGGCAGATGTCCGCCGTACGCCGGTCCTGCCACACGATCGCTCGTCGCGGGGACCCGAGGGTCTCGCGATCCCAGAGCAGCACCGTCTCGCGCTGGTTGGTGATCCCGATGCCGGCGAGGTCCGCGGCCGAGCCGTCCCACGAGTCGAGGCAGTCGCGCACCGCCTCCAGGGTGGCCTGCCAGATCTCCTCGGGGGCGTGCTCGACCCACCCGGGCTTGGGGAAGTGCTGGCGGAACTCCTGGTAGCCCGTGGCGGCGATGGTGCCCTCGGGCGTCACGACGAGCGCGGTCACGCCCGTGGTCCCTGCGTCGATCGCGAGGATGGTCATGCGCCCGACACTAGGGGAGGGTCGGGGGTGGACGGGATCGTGGCGTTCACGGTTTCATGTGATCGTTCCAAATCCGCATCATCCGCCCACACCACTCAGCTGACCAGGAGATCGCATGCGCGTCGGAGTGCTCACCGGAGGAGGCGACTGCCCCGGGCTGAACGCTGTCATCCGGGCCGTCGTCCGCAAGGGCGTCAAGGAGTACGGCTACGAGTTCGTCGGCTTCCGCGACGGCTGGAAGGGGCCGCTGGAGGGTGTGACGCGCGAGCTCGGCATTCCCCAGGTGCGCGGCATCCTGCCGCGGGGCGGCACCATCCTGGGGTCCTCGCGCACCAACCCGTTCAAGGTCGAGGGCGGCGTGGAGCAGATCAAGCACAACCTCGGCGACCTCGGTGTCGATGCGCTGGTGGCCATCGGTGGCGAGGACACCCTGGGTGTCGCGACCAAGCTGCACGACCTCGGCGTCAACGTGGTCGGCGTCCCCAAGACGATCGACAACGACCTCAGCGCCACCGACTTCACCTTCGGTTTCGACACCGCGGTCAACATCGCCATGGAGGCGATCGACCGGCTGCACACCACCGCCGAGTCCCACCACCGGGTGCTCGTCGTCGAGGTGATGGGTCGCCACGCCGGCTGGATCGCGCTGCACGCCGGTCTCGCGGGCGGTGCCAACGTCGTACTCATCCCGGAGAAGCCGTTCGACATCGACGCCGTCTGTGCGCTGGTCGAGCAGCGCTTCGAGAGCCACTACTCGCCGATCCTGGTCGTCTCCGAGGGCGCAGTTCCCGTCGAGGGTGGCGACATGACTCTCGTCTCGGGGGAGAAGGACGCGTTCGGTCACGTCCGCCTCGGCGGCATCGGCGACCGGCTGGCCCGGGAGATCGAGGATCGCACCGGCAAGGAGGCCCGGGCCGTCGTCATCGGCCACGTCCAGCGCGGTGGCACGCCCACGGCCTTCGACCGGTGGCTGGCCACCCGATTCGGGCTGCACGCGATCGAGGCGGTCCATGACGGTGACTACGGGAAGATGATGGCGCTGCGCGGCACCAACATCGAGCGGGTGCCCCTGATCGAGGGCACCCGGGAGCTCAAGCTGGTCGACCCCAAGGAGTACGCCGAGGCCGAGGTCTTCTTCGGCTGACCGATTCCCGGGCTGGGCCCAAATTGTTACGCGTGGGGTCTTTGTGACTTGTGAGACGTGCCTCACAATGAGGAGACCTACTCCACCAGGAGGCCGCCATGTCCACCACGATGGATCGCGAACCTGACGTCAACGGCCCGCAGCCAGATCTCAAGCGGGTGATGGGCCCCAAGCTCCTGCTGCTGTTCATCGTCGGAGACGTTCTCGGGGCCGGCGTCTACGCCGTCACCGGTGAGCTGAGCGGGATCGTGGGCGGGATCGCCTGGCTGCCGTTCCTGGTGGCTTTCGTCGTGGCGACCCTCACGGCGTTGTCCTACCTCGAGCTGGTCTGCAAGTACCCGCAGGCTGCGGGCGCGGCGCTGTACACGCACAAGGCGTTCGGCATTCACTTCGTGACGTTCCTCGTCGCCTTCGGCGTGATCTGCTCCGGCATCACCAGCGCCTCCACGTCGTCCAATGTGTTGGCGCAGAACTTCACCGGTGGACTCGAGGCCAACGGCTGGATCGACTCGGCTCCCGGCACCGGCACCATCACGCTCATCGCGCTCGGCTTCATGGTGCTGCTCGCACTGATCAACCTGCGCGGCGTCGGTGAGTCGGTGAAGTTCAACGTCATCCTCACCCTGGTCGAGGTCGCCGCTCTGACCATCGTCATCGGCGTCGGCTTCTACGTGATGGCACAGGGTGACGGCAACTTCAGTCGCGTCACGACCTTCACCGACTCCGGTGACAAGGGGTTGTTCCTCGCGGTCACAGCTGCCACGTCGATCGCTTTCTTCGCGATGGTCGGCTTCGAGGACTCGGTCAACATGGTCGAGGAGACCAAGGAGCCGGCGAAGATCTTCCCGCGCGCGCTGCTCACCGGTCTGGGCATCGCGGTCATCATCTACATGCTGGTCGCGGTCTCGGTCGTCACCGTGCTCACCTCAGACCAGATCGCCGACGCCGCCGAGGGGCGGGCGCTGCTCGAGGTGGTGCGTGTCGGCTCGCCGGACTTCCCGATCGACAAGGTCTTCCCGTTCCTGGCCTGCTTCGCGGTGGCCAACACCGCGCTGATCAACATGCTGATGGCCAGCCGGCTGCTCTACGGCCTGGCCAACCAGGACGTGTTGCCGCGCAGCCTCGGCAAGGTCTCGCCCAACCGCCGCGCGCCGTACGTCGGCATCCTGTTCTCCACCGTGCTCGCCCTGGGCCTGATCACCTACGTCTCCCAGCGGGCCGAGGACGAGATCGTCCTCAACCTGGCGAGCGTGACCGCGCTGTTGCTCCTGGGGGTGTTCACAATCGTCAACGTGGCCTGCCTGGTGCTGCGTCGCGACGGCGACAGCGGCCACTTCAGGTCGCCTGGCGCCACGCCGGCCATCGCGGCCGTGCTCTGCGCATTCCTGATCGGGCCGTGGGTCGACCGCGACGCGCTGATCTACCAGATCGCGGCCGGGTTGATGCTCATCGGCATCGTGCTGTGGGTGATCACCTACTTCATCAACCGGTCCCAGAACCCTCCCGCCGGCAAGATCCGAGACCCTGACCACCTTGCCGGGTAGTCACGCTGGGCACACGCCCCGAAGAGTGACCCGTAGCATGGTGCGGTGTCCGAACACGTTCCCGACCTGGCGTCCCTGCACGCGATGGGGCCGGCCCAGCAGCCGACGTACCCCGACGCGGTGGCGGTCGAGGCCGCCGTGGCGCGCCTGCGCACGATGCCACCCCTCGTCTTCGCCGGCGAGTGCGACGCGCTGAAGCAGAAGCTCGGCGCGGTCGCCCAGGGTGAGGCCTTCCTGCTCCAGGGCGGCGACTGCGCCGAGACCTTCGCCGGCGTGACCGCCGACAACACCCGCAACAAGCTGCGGGTGCTGCTCCAGATGGCAGTCGTCCTGACGTACGCCGCCTCGGTGCCGGTCGTGAAGCTGGGCCGGCTCGCGGGCCAGTACGCCAAGCCCCGCTCGTCGGACTTCGAGACCCGCAACGGCGTGACGCTGCCCGCCTACCGCGGCGACGCCGTCAACGGGTTCGACTTCACCGAGGCGGCCCGGGTCCCGGACCCGCAGCGGCTCGTGGAGGTCTACCACGCGTCGGCGGCGACGCTGAACCTCGTGCGTGCCTTCGTCACCGGCGGGTACGCCGACCTGCGCCAGGTGCACACCTGGAACACCGACTTCGTGCTCGGCTCTCCCGTCGGACGTCGCTACGAGCAGATGGCCGCCGAGATCGACCGCGCACTCACCTTCATGAAGGCGATCGGCGCCGACCCCGACGAGTTCCACCGCGTCGACTTCCACTCCAGCCACGAGGCGCTGATCCTCGAGTACGAGCACGCGCTCACCCGCATCGACAGCCGCACCCAGCTGCCGTACGACGTCTCCAGCCACTTCGTCTGGATCGGTGAACGGACCCGCCAGCTCGACGGGGCCCACGTGGAGCTGCTGAGCCACATCAAGAACCCGATCGGCGTCAAGCTCGGCCCCACCACGACCGCCGACGACGCCATCGCCCTGGCCGGCCGGCTGAACCCGACCAACGAACCCGGTCGGCTGACCTTCATCACGCGGATGGGTGCGGGCAAGATCCGCGAGGCGCTGCCGCCGCTGCTGGAGAAGGTCGACGCCGCCGGCCTCGAGGTCGCCTGGGTCTGCGACCCCATGCACGGCAACACCTTCGAGGCGTCCTCCGGTTACAAGACCCGTCGCTTCGGCGACGTCATCGAGGAGGTCCAGGGCTTCTTCGACGTGCACCGCTCGATCGGCACCTGGCCCGGCGGCCTGCATGTCGAGCTCACCGGAGACGACGTCACCGAGTGCGTGGGCGGGGGCGAGGAGCTCCTCGAGGCCGACCTGGCCGACCGCTACGAGTCGGTCTGCGACCCACGGCTCAACCGGGTGCAGTCGCTCGAGCTCGCGTTCCTCGTCGCCGAGATGCTCCGCAAGGCTTGAGGCGCAACTTGCCCCGCACCTACACGCTGGCGGGTGACCACCTCCGGTTCTGGCAGGAGCGCCACCTCTGCACGGTGACGACGTTGCGGCGAGACGGGTCGCCGCACGTCGTACCCATGGGGATCGTGGTCGATCCCGATCTCGGCCTCGCCTGGGGGATCACCTCGCGCACCTCTCAGAAGGTGGCCAACCTGCGCAACGGCGCCGACCCGCGGGTAGCGGTGTGCCAGGTCGACGGACGGCGCTGGTCGACCGTCGAGGGCACCGCCGAGGTCCTCGACGATCCCGACTCCGTCGCCGAGGCCGTGCGCCGCTACGCCGAGCGCTACCGGCAGCCGCGGGAGAACCCCCAGCGCGTGGCGCTGCGGATCACCATCACGAGCGTCATCGGCAACCTCTGAACCGCGACAATCCAGCTCATAGTCGGCCTTCTCGGACCCGTTGGCGTTCCGGGGTCATCCTCAAGGCTGATGTCGTACCCCTCGAAAGTCAGCCTCACGGCGGATGTGCCACGACGTGCTCGTGCGGTCTGCTTGGGTCAGGGATACGAGGGAGGGACCATGCGGTTCAGCGGCGAGCGACAGGTGCAGACATCCGTGGAGGACGTCTGGGCGGCCTTGCACGACAGCGAGGTGCTGCGGGTGGCAATCCCCGGCTGCGAGGACCTGGCCCCTCTCGGCCCCGGCCGGTACGCCGCGACGCTCGCGGCCCGGGTCGGACCCGTGGCCGACACCTACCGCGGGGCCTTCACCATCGAGGACGTTCGTCACGGCTCGCACCTTCGCGTGCGCGTCGAGGGACGTGGCCGCTGCGGGCGGCTCGAGGTGGACCTCCGCGTCGCCCTCGAGGAGGGACGCCGGCCCGGCAGCACGGTGCTGAGGTACGACGCCCACGCCGGGGTCAGCGGGTTCGTCGCCCGTCTGGGGAGGGCCACGCTGACCGTCGCCGGCGGTCACCTCACCGGGTGCTTCTTCCGCGACCTCGACCGGTCGCTCCGCTCCGGTGTGCGACGGGGACGCGTGCCGGCCCTGGCCTGATCACACCATGTGCAGCCGGGTGCGGGCACCGATCACGTAGAGGGTCATGCCCGGACCCCAAGGGCTTCAGCGCCGCATCACCGCGTAGAAGTAGGCGCGCTTGGCGCTGTCCGGTGGACCGAGCCACCACGACCTGACCGAGTTGAGTTGGGTGTCGAAGTAGGCGACGGCAAGGAGCTTCTTGTTCCTGGCCGAGGTGATGAATCGGTCGAGCCAGGCCTTGTCCTTGGCGAAGGCTTCGTCGGAGTAGCCGTACTCACCGATGGCGGCCTTGACGCCGTAGGAGGCGGCGCGGGCGGCGAGCTTGTCGACCCAGACCGAGCCTTCTACCCAGTTGGTGTTCATGGTGGTGGTCTTGTTGCCGTCCTGCCATTCGTAGCCGTACTGGAGGTAGGGGTAGTCGTAGGCGATGCCGTAGATGGGGGCGCCAGTGGGGTAGAGGACGTCCCACTTGTAGGCGGCGGTGGTGCCGTTCTCCTGGTGCCAGCCGGTGACGATCAGCCAGAACTTGATGTCGCCGGCGATCCCGCCGGGGACCATCCGGGAGAGGCGGTCCTGCATCTTGCGCCAGTCGGAGGTGACGCCGTCACCCTCGGGTTCGTGGTGGAAGGCGACCCAGACCTGGAAGTTGAGGGCGTCGAGCTTGGTGAACAGGTCGCGTGCCCAGGCGTCGCCGGTGCCGCTGGCCATCTGGGCCCAGGAGTAGGGCAGCTTGAAGCTCATCCAGGTGCGGATGCCTGCGTTGTGATTCAGCTTGGCCCTGGTGATGGCCTTGTCCACGTCGCCGCCGCCGCCGTACCAGCGGTCGACCCCGATCCCTGTCCCGGTGCGATCGACGTTCCCACCACCGGCCCCGTACAACATCGGTGCAGAGGTGGTGGGGGTCGAGGTGGGCGTCGGTGTCGGCGTCGCTGTCTGAGTGGGCGACGAGGTGGGCGACGAGGTGGGCGTCGGTGTCGGCGTCGGTGTCGGCGTCGGCGTCGGGGTGGGCGACGGGGTGGGCGACGGGGTGGGCGACGGCGGGATCAGCAGCTCCTGCAGTTCCTCCAGGCACTCGAGATAGGCGGCCTGCTGGGAGGGTGTGACGATCCCGGTGGGGGCCACACAGGTGGATGTCGTCTCGGCGGCGGGAACGCCGGCGCTAGCGAAGGCCCACGCTGAATGGCTCATGAGGGTGATGACCATCCAGGCGAGCAGGGCACGAAGGAGTAGGAGCACGGGGGGGCCTTGGGCGGAGGCAGCGGGCGGGGGCGGGGGCTTTTCCTGGGCGGGGGGCGGGGGCGGGGGTTTTCGTCTTATATAGTGATACGCCTGAAACAGACAAAATGCAACAGGCAAATCCCCCACGAAGGACGATCACACCGCGAACTACGCTGCGCTGCTCGCGTGCCGCCCTGGCCTGATCAGTCCGCGCTCAGGTCCTCGAGGATCTGTGGCGCATTCCCGGCACCTGGCGCCGGCAACACTCCACTGACTACCGAATGCCGGGCTCAGAAGCCCATGTCGAAGCCGCCGCCGTCGAAGCCGCCGCCGTCGAAGCCGCCGCCGTCACCGCCACCGCCGTCACCGCCGTCACCGCCGCCGCCCGCCGCCGTAACCGCCGTCGTAAGCCGCCGTCGAAGCCGCCGAACATCATGCCTCCCATGAACATCCAGGTCATCGGGCCGAAGGCACCGAAGTAGCCCATGGCGTACGGCTCATAGGCACGACCGCCCTGCCAGTACGGGACCCGCTGCGCCCCGACCATCACCTTGCGGACATCAGGATCGGCGCCCGCGCGGACGCGCTCGGCATCGAGGGCGCAGGCGGGTACGTCGCGCTCGACCCCGTCCGGCGGCACGTAGGGAACGTCGGCGACCGAGGGCCCGTGGCGCGGGTCGAAGAAGCACGGCGGCCGCCTGGTCGGCAGCGACTCGCCCGCGACTCTGGCCCGCACGCACGCGATGGCATAGCGCCCGTCCTCGATGATCCCGGTGATGTGCCGGATGTCGTCGGGCTGGGTGATGGAGTCGCCGGCGAGCTTGGCCGACTCGTAGGCGTCGAGCGCACGCTGGTAGTCGGCGTTGGCGCCGGCGTCGAGCTCGTGCCCGCTCATCTCCAGGTCGAGCTCCTGCAAGTCCTCACCGAACGCAGTGATGTCCTCGAAGGCGAGCTTCCTGACCGGAGCGACCTCCTCTTCGCGCTGCCTCAGCGCGCGTTCCTTGCTTCGGCGCCCCGCAACGAGGACGACGGCTCCCAGCGCCACGAGGACCAGCACGAGCAGGATCAGCTCCACATCCGGATCCTACGTCGCCGCGGAAGGAGACCGTCGTGGCTGCTGACCCACGTGACGCCTGGTCGTGCTCGTCGTCGGGCCCAGCGGTTCACGGCGCTACGCTGCTCGAGTGACGGACACCGTCGCAGTGCTCGATCGAGGACGGGAAGCCTGTGCGCGGTCGGCCTGGCGCGAGGCGTTCCTCGCGCTGTCTGAGGCCGATCGCGCGGCCCCTCTGTCCGCGCGCGACCTCGAGGCGCTGGCGGCGGGCCGCGTACATGGTGGGCGAGACGGATGCGTACGTGGCCGCCCTCGAACGGGCACACCGGGCGCACCTCGAGGCGGGAGACTTCCTGCCCGCGGTCCGCGTCGCCTTCTGGATCGGCCACAGCCTGCTGTTCCGGGGTCAGGCGGTACCCGCAGGCGGCTGGTTCGCCCGTGCGCAGCGCCTGTTCGACGAATCGGGTGACGACGGCGCCGAGCGAGGCTGGCTGCTGATCCCAGCGTGGCTGCGGCAGATGGGGACCGGGGACTACGAGTCGGGCTACGAGACGGCAGGCGAGGCCGTGGAGATCGCTCGCCACTTCGACGACGCCGACCTGCTCTGGCTCGCCCGAGGGGATCAGGGCCGGGCCCTGGTCAACATGGGCAGGGTTGCCGACGGGCTGCGCCTGGTCGATGAGATGTTCGTGGTCGCCACCGAGGGCCAGCTGTCGCCCGTGGTCACCGGGATCCTGTACTGCAACACGATCGCGTACTGCGTCGATGGATATGCCTGGGACCACGCACGCGAGTGGACCGATGCGCTGACCCGATGGTGCGAAGGTCAGCCGGAGATGGAGGAGCACTTCGGCTTCTGCCTGGTACACCGCGCAGAACTGCATCACCTGAGTGGTTCCTGGACGATCGCCCACGAGGAGAGCGAGCGCGCCGCCGCCACGCACAACCGCGGCCAGCTCAACGAGCTCGTTCGCGGCAAGGCCGCCTACGTGCAGGGTGAGATGCATCGTGTTGCAGGCGACTTCGCGGCGGCCGAGAAATCCTTCCGCGAGGCGAACGCGCTGGGATACGAACCCCAGCCCGGCCTTGCCCTGCTACGCCTGGCGCAGGGCAACCCCGACTCCGCCGCAGCCACGATCCGGCGTGCCACCGGGGAATCGACGCAAACGCTGCGTCGAGCCCGTCTGCTGCCCGCCTACGTAGAGATCGCCCTCGTGGTCGGCGAGCTCGACCGGGCCCGCGCAGCGGTGGACGAACTCGAGGTGATCGCATCCAGTGTGGGTGGCGCCGTCGCGGCGATGGCGGCATGCGCGAAGGGTGCGCTCCTGGTCGCGCGCGAGGAGCCGCGGGAAGCGTTGATCGCACTGAGACCCGGGATGGAGGGGTGGCAGCGACTGGGGGTCCCCTACGAGGTGGCCCGAGCCCGCGTGCTGATCGGTCTGGCATGCCGCGCAGCTGGCGATCACGACACTGCTGAGCTCGAGCTGGAAACGGCTCGGGCGGCGTTCGGCCAGCTCGGCGCCAGGCCCGATCAGGCGCGGGTCGATGCGCTGGTCGGGCGCGCAGGCACGGACGAGGGACTCACCGCTCGCGAGATCGAGGTGCTCCGCCTGGTGGCGTCCGGGCGGTCGAACAGCGAGATCGCGGCCGCGCTGGTCATCAGCGAGCACACCGTGGCACGCCATCTGCAGAACATCTTCGGCAAGCTCGGGGTCTCCACGCGAACCGCGGCGGCGGCGTACGCCTTCGAACGGCACCTGGCCTGACGCTGCTACTGAATTCTCACCATCGTCGGGCGTCGCACGGTTGGTCAATTCCGGCGATGATCGGCGCCGTCCGAACTTCGTACGGTCGTCACATCCACCAACCGATCGAGAAGAGGAGCACGCCATGTACGTCGTCGTTCAGCACACATTCCTCAATCCCCCCGAGGCCTTCTCCCGGGGTGAGAAGCTCATCAAGAACGAGGGAGCCCCGGACGGCACCACCGGGCTGCAGTTCTACCCGGCGCGCGACGGCTCGGGTGCGACGTGCTTGTGGGAGTCGAGCAGCGTCGCCGACTTGCAGTCGTACGTCGACGACACGCTCGGTGACTCGAGCCGCAACCACTGCTACGAGGTGGACGCGGCGAACGCGTTCGCGCGCCAGCCGCTCGGAATCGCCGAGCGGCCGACACTCGTCGCGCCGTAGGCACGGCCGTTCTCGACGTGACCCGACGGCGGTCAGCGACTCTCGGCGTACCAGACCTCCTGGACGGTACGCCGCATCGCGGCCGCCTGCCTGGCCTGGGCGACGATGCCGAGAACGGCCAGCACCACGAGCGTCAGGTACCAGCCCCAGCCGTCTTGCACCGCCTCGTTGAACGCGGCCTGGGTGAAGTCACTGGAGTCCAACGAGCCCACCAGCAGCATCAGGCCGCCGACGACGCCGACGGCACCAGCGACGGAGCTGAAGACGACGAGCACGATCATCGGCATGTTCGTGAAGACCGAAACGAGACCGACGACCGCGCCGACGGCCACCCCGACCAGGACGGCCACCCAGTTCCAGTCGATCCCCAGGGCGACGACGATGCCGGCGCCGATCGCGAAGCCGAACCCAGCCATGGCGAGGATGACGGCGACCGCATAGAACAGGTAGGCGAGGACCGCGAAGATCAGGGCGAAGACCAGGCCAAGAACCCAGCCGAGCACGGTGCCGAGGAAGCGCTCGTCGGCGAACCCGGCGACAAGTCCCGCGCCGAAAGCGAACCCGGCGAAGAACCCCCAGATGGGCAGCACGAACCGCAGCACGAGCTGGCCCGCGAAGAGCATGACGCCTCCGGCGAGGATCGCGAGGAGACCCAGGATGATGTCGGCCATGTCAGCAATGTAGGCCTCGCAGGCCCCAACCCGTGGCAAGACACGTGCCGGTCTGGAGGCCCGACGAGGAACGGACAGCAGGGGTCTGTGGAGCATAGGCTCGCGTCAGCCGCATCAGTGAGGTGCCCATGCCGCAGGCACGCGACCGAAGGCCGCGAGTTCCTCCACGCTGGTTCGTCGTGCTCGCGTGGTACACGCATCGCGCCCTCTACCGGGTCACCGCTGGGCGCGTCGGGCTGTGGCGGCCGAGGTCGAACAGGTGGGGGACCCTGCGCCTCACGACGACCGGGCGGCGCTCCAACCAGGAGCGGAGCGTCATCATCGCCTACCTCGAGGACGGTCCGAACCTCGTCACCATGGCGATGAACGGTTGGGCCGAACCCGAGCCTGCCTGGTGGCTCAACCTGCAGGCCCACCCGAACGCCGACGTCGTACTCCCCGGCGGACGACGCTCGGTCACCGCACGCGCAGCCACGGATGCGGAGCGGCCCCGCGTGTGGGCGATGTGGCGCCAGGTGGATCCGAGAGTGGATGACTACGTGGCGCTGCGTTCGACCGAGACCGCCTTGGTCATCCTCGAGCCGCGAGCCGACCCTTCCCGATGAGGGTCTGAGCCGCCGGCGCGCCCGGCTCCAGTGAGGCCGGGTTCAGCTTCGGGACAGCGCTGCGGGGACGGCGAGACGCGCCTGCTCGGCCCGGCACAGCTCCCGCTGCGTCTCGGCCGTCTGCCGTGCCGTGCGGAGCAGGTCGACGACCTCGCCCTGCGTCCGGCCGGGGGAGTCGTTCCAGTGCGTCAGCTCGAGCACCGTCATCACGCGCGTGTGCGGACCGGGGCACCACCGCACCGGGTGGTGGGGGTCCTCGCGCAGTGCGTGCCCGACGAGGTCCAGGGTTCGCTGGACGAGCTGTGACCGGACCGTGGCAGGTCCTCCGGCCGCCTCGACCACGGAACCGACCAGACACGCGCCGACGATCGGACCGTTCGCGAGCAGGCGCAGGTCGTACGCCGTGACGGCCCGGGTCCCACTCGCGGTCGCCACGCTGAACCAGGCGCCCTGCACCCAGCCGGCACTCACGACGGCGACGGACTGCTCGAGCAGTGCGCGGATGGCGTGCAGCTCGGCGAGCTGGGCCGACAGGGCGTCGAGGTGCTTGAGCCGGCGCCGTTCGGCCCTCCTCTCGCGACGGCTCGGGCGAGTCGGTGTGTCGAGGGGGGCGATGACGGTGCTCACGGGACAACTCCTCGTCGTCGAAACGGACGACCTGATCCCACTGTCACCCCGCCGACCTCGAGACGCAAGAGCATCGAGCGACGCCCTGCCCAGGCGGCCGAGAGCCCACCAGAATCGCGGCGACCAGCGGGCTCCATCTGGCGTTAGCCTCCGTCCATGAGGGCAGCGGTGTGCACCAGGTACGGCCCGCCCGAGGTGGTCCGGATCGCGGAGGTGGAGAAGCCGGTCCCCGGTGCGAACGAGGTGCTGGTCCACGTCCGTGCCACCACGGTGAATCGGACAGACTGCGGCTATCGAGCAGCCAAGCCCTTCATCACGAGGTTCTTCACGGGGCTCCGAAGCCCACGAGCCACGATCCTCGGCACCGAGTTCGCGGGAGTGGTCGAGGCGGTAGGCGGTCACGTCGCGGCGTTCGAGGTCGGGGACCGCGTCTTCGGCTACAGCGAGGGGCGTTTCGGGTGTCATGCCGAGTTCCTGACCGTCGCCGAGGACGGATCGGTCGCGACGTTGCCGGAGAACCTGACCTTCGCCGAGGCCGCCCCCGGCACGGAGGGGTCCCACTACGCCCTCACGTTCGTGCGGAAGGCCAGGATCGAGAGCGGGCAGGACGTCCTGGTCAACGGCGCGACCGGAGCCATCGGTTCGGCGGCGGTCCAGATCATCAAGGGGCTCGGGGCCCGAGTCACCGCGGTGTGCGGCACGGAACACCTCGAGCTGGTCAGGGGCCTGGGCGCCGATCGAGTCATCGACCACCTGAAGGAGGACTTCACCCAGGACGATCACAGGTACGACGCAGTGCTGGATGCGGTCGGCAAGAGCACCTTCGGTCGGTGCCGACGGCTGTTGAAACCAGGCGGTTCCTACTGCTCGTCCGACCTCGGCCCGCTGTGCCAGAACCCACTCCTCGCACTGATCACCCCGCTCCTTCCCGGGAAGAAGGTCGTGTTCCCCATCCCCAGGGACAACCAGGCGATCGTGCAACACCTGAAGGAACTGATGGAGGCCGGATCGTTCAAGCCGGTCGTCGACAGGAGCTACCCGTTGGAGCAGATCGTCGAGGCCTACCGATACGTAGAGGCGGGTCAGAAGGTCGGCAACGTCGTGATCGACACCGCAGCGCCGCAGTGATCCCGGTCGCGGCCGGCATCGCCACGTAGCGTTGTGCTGTGTCCGGGCCGACTGACCGCATCGACGCCTTGCAGCGTCGCCGCCGTTCCCTGGGCATCCCGATCGCGGTCGTCTACAAGTTCTTCGACGACCAGGGTGGGTACCTCGCCGCGGTGCTGACCTACTACGGGTTCGTCGCCATCTTCCCGATGTTGCTGATCGCGTCGTCCGTGCTCGGGTTCGTCCTGCAGGGGCAACCCTCGCTCCAGCAGGAGATCCTGTCCTCCGCGCTGGCGCAGTTCCCCATCGTCGGCGACCAGCTGGGCCGCCCCGAAGGGATACAGGGGAGCACGTCCGCCGTCGTGGTCGGAGCGTTGGCGGCGCTGTACGGCGTGGTGGGGCTCGGGCAGGCAGCGCAGGACGCCGTCAACTCCATCTGGGCGATTCCGCGCAACATCCGCCTCAACCCGGTCGTGAGCAGGCTCCGGAGCCTGGTGTGGCTCGTGCTGGCGGGCCTGGCGCTGGTGACGATCGCGGTGCTCACGAGTCTCGGCAGCCACCTGGAGATCTTCGGCAACGAGCTGGGTGGTGGCGTGCGGGTGGTGGCCGTGGTCGCGACCGTCGTACTCACCACCGGGGTCCTGGCCGTGATGATGCGGTTGTCGACTCCGCGGCAGGAGCGACTGCGGGAGGTGCTGCCCGGCGCAGCAGCCATCGCCGTGCTGTGGCAGCTGCTGCAGGTTCTCGGCGGCGTCTACGTCGAGAACGTGATCACCAAGGCCACTGAGATGAACGCCGTGTTCGCGGTCGTGCTCGGGCTGGTCGCGTTGCTCTACATCGCCAGCGTCATCGCGATGCTCGGGCTCGAGATCAACGTCGTCCTCGCCAAGCACCTCTATCCGCGCGCCCTCCTGACACCGTTCACCGACGCCGTCCAGCTCACCGAGGCCGACAAGCAGGTCTACCGCGAGTACGCACAGGCCCAGCGGCACAAGGGATTCGAACGAGTCCGGGTCAGCTTCGACGACCCACCGGATCCCTGATCGTCCTCGATGACCGGCAGTCCGGGCGCCGCCCATTCTTGAAGTGGTCAAGAAAGTGGAGCATAGTTTGCAGCGTGCCCAGGACCCCGGAGTTCGAGAGCATGCTGCGAGGCGCAGCGCTCCGCGTGACCCGTCCGCGGCTGGCGGTGCTGACAGCGGTGCACGCGCATCCGCATGCCGACACCGACTCACTCATCGGCCTCGTCCGGAGAGAGCTCCCCGCGGTGTCCCACCAGGCGGTGTACGACGTGCTGCGCGCGCTGACGACGGTGGGACTCGTACGCCGCATCCAGCCGGCCGGGTCCGTGGCCCGCTACGAGGCACGGGTCGGGGACAACCACCACCACGTCGTCTGCCGATCGTGCGGTGCCGTCGCCGACGTCGACTGCGCCGTGGGCGAGGCGCCCTGCCTCACCGCGTCCGACGACCAGGGCTTCGCCATCGACGAGGCCGAGGTGACCTACTGGGGCCTGTGCCCCGCCTGCGCCGCAGTACCGGCGCGCAGCTGACAGAACAAGTAACCAGGAAGCACGACAACACGACAGGAGAAGGACCGACGTGTCCGAGAGCGAAAACCCGGCAATCGACTCCCCAGAGCCGACCACGCAGCGACCCAGGAGCAACCAGGACTGGTGGCCCAACCAGCTGAACCTGCAGGTGCTGCACCAGCACTCGCCGCGAGGCAACCCGATGGACGAGGACTTCGACTACGCGAAGCAGTTCGAGACCCTCGACACGGAGGCCCTCAAGCAGGACGTCCTCGACCTGATGACGGACTCCCAGGAGTGGTGGCCGGCCGACTACGGGCACTACGGGCCGCTCTTCATCCGGATGAGCTGGCACGCGGCCGGCACCTACCGCATCGAGGACGGCCGCGGCGGTGGCAGCGACGGCTCCCAGCGCTTCGCCCCGCTCAACAGCTGGCCCGACAACGCCAACCTCGACAAGGCCCGCCGGCTGCTGTGGCCGGTCAAGCAGAAGTACGGCAGCAAGATCTCGTGGGCCGACCTCCTGGTCTTCGCCGGCAACGTGGCCCTGGAGTCCATGGGCCTGAAGACCTTCGGCTTCGGCTTCGGCCGCGAAGACATCTGGGAGCCCGAGGAGATCTTCTGGGGGCCGGAGGACACCTGGCTGGGGGACGAGCGCTACAGCGGTGACCGCGAGCTCGCAGCGCCCATGGGTGCCGTCCAGATGGGGCTGATCTACGTGAACCCGGAAGGCCCCAACGGCAAGCCGGACCCGGTCGCCGCGGCCCGCGACATTCGCGAGACCTTCCGCCGGATGGCGATGAACGACGAGGAGACCGTCGCCCTCATCGCCGGCGGACACACCTTCGGCAAGACCCACGGTGCCGGGAACCCGGACCTCGTCGGGCCCGAGCCCGAGGGCGCGAGCGTCGAGGAGCAGGGTCTCGGCTGGAAGAGCGCCCACGGCAGCGGCAAGGGCAAGGACACGATCACCAGCGGGCTCGAGGGGGCGTGGACGCCCACGCCGATCACGTGGGACAACAGCTTCTTCGAGACGTTGTTCGGCCACGAGTGGGAGCTGGCCGAGAGCCCTGCCGGCGCCAAGCAGTGGAAGCCCAAGGGCGGTGCCGCTGCGGACGCCGTACCCGATGCGCACGACTCGGCGGTCCGACACGCGCCGATGATGGCCACGACGGACCTCGCGCTGCGCGAGGACCCGACGTACGAGAAGATCTCGCGCCGCTTCATGGAGAACCCCGACGAGCTCGCGGACGCCTTCGGCAAGGCGTGGTACAAGCTGCTGCACCGCGACATGGGACCCGCCTCGCGCTTCCTCGGCCCCTGGGTCCCGGAGCCGCAGCTGTGGCAGGACCCGGTGCCCGCCGTCGACCACGAGCTGGTCTCGGACGACGACGTCGCCGCCCTCAAGGCCAAGGTCCTCGAGTCGGGGCTGTCTGTCTCCCAGCTGGTGCTGACGGCGTGGGCATCGGCAGCGACGTTCCGCGGCACGGACAAGCGTGGTGGCGCCAACGGTGCGCGCATCCGCCTCGAGCCGCAACGCAGCTGGGAGGCGAACGACCCGGCCGAGCTGGCAACGGTGCTCCAGACGCTCGAGCAGGTCCAGCAGGACTTCAACGCCGCCCAGTCCGGCGGGAAGCAGGTCTCGCTGGCGGACCTGATCGTCCTGGGTGGGTGCGCCGGCGTCGAGCAAGCAGCGCGGAACGCCGGGCACGACGTGACGGTGGCGTTCGCCCCGGGCCGGACGGACGCTTCCCAGGAGCAGACCGACGTGGACTCGTTCGCCGTCCTCGAACCGCGGGCCGACGGGTTCCGCAACTATCTGCGAGCCGGGGAGAAGCTGCCGCCGGAGACGCTGCTGCTCGACCGGGCCAACCTGCTCACGCTGTCGGCTCCCGAGATGACTGTCCTCGTCGGCGGGATGCGGGCCATCGGCGCGAACGCGGGCGGAACACGACACGGTGTGCTGACCGACCGTCCCGAGGCGTTGACGAACGACTTCTTCGTCAACCTGCTCAGCGATGGCACCGAGTGGAAGGCATCCGAGTCGGCCGAGAACGTGTACGACGGCCGGGACCGTGCCACCGGCGAGGTCACGCGGAGCGCCTCGGCGGTCGACCTCGTCTTCGGTGCGAACTCACAGCTCCGGGCGATCGCGGAGGTCTACGCCGGCGCCGACGCGCAGGAGAAGTTCGTCCGGGACTTCGTCGCGGCGTGGGTCAAGGTGATGAACCTGGACCGGTTCGACCTCGCCTGAGCGGCTCGCCTGAGTGCAACAACGGGGCCCCTGCCACTTCACGGTGGCAGGGGCCTTTCCGTGCTCGACGCCAAAGACGGCATTGCGCGCGTAGATCCCAACGCTGGCAATAGGACGTGTCGTTGCCGTTTCGGCGCAAATGGCATGCCCGCTGAATCTGGTTTTGTAGCCATTCGGATCGGGCGTGGTATAGCCGCCCTTTCGCAATAGTCGTCGAATCATTGACGGGCCAGTGGGGGACTCACGAGCATGAGATCCACCCACCTTCGAGCCCACGGACGTGCGCCATGTGGAAACTCATGACCGGCGATGGACGCCTCGCCTCTCGCACGGCTTTCATCCCGCACGCAGTCTCGGCGACGTTCCTCCTCTTTGCCGGCCTCCTCGTGGTCGGCCTCGCGCAGATGGGCGGCGGGTCGTCGACTCTGCCGTCGCCCCGCTACTACTACTCGGGATGCTCCACGGCGACGTCGGCCTCCTTCACGCCGGTCGCCAACAAGGCCGGCCTGGCGAACTACTACTACACGCCGAAGACGGCCACCGTGACGAGGTACATCACGAGGACGAAGACGGTCACCAGGACGAAGACGACGACGCTCTACAGGACCAGGACGAAGACCGTGTGCAGGACCACGACCGTGACCGGACCCGGGTCCACGACCACCGTGACCTCGAACTCGACACCACCGAGACCACGACCGAGCCGGGCCCGACCACGACCGTGACCGAGACCGTGTTCGGGCCTCCCATCTCCTCCACGCTCCACTGAGGAATGAGCCTGGAGGCCTCGGTGACATCCAAGCCTGAGCACCTGCTGTCGGTCCCCGGCCGGGGGTGACGGTGGCCACGGGGGAAGCCCTCGCATCGCGCGAGGAGGGAGACGCAAAGGCGGCAGCGGCGTCGCGATCCTGGCGATCCCGGGTCGGCAGCCCGCCTGTCGCGTTGGGCCTGATCCTGCTCACCACGGCTGCGACGCGGCTGGCCTGGCTGAACAGCCCGGACCGTGCCCTCGTCTTCGACGAGACCTACTACGTCAACGCAGCCCGTCGGATCCTGGGCTGGACGGTCGCCGGCGGATCCCCCTACGCCGACTCCCCGGCCGGGATCGACCCGAACAGCGAGCACCCGCCGCTCGGCAAGGTCCTCATCGCCGCCTCGATGCGCGCGTTCGGCGACAACCCGGTCGGGTGGCGGTTTCCCAGCCTGGTCGCTGGCCTGGTCGTCGTACTCGCCGTCTATCTGCTCGTCCGCTCGACAGGGCGGGGCCCGTGGCTGGCGGTGTACGCCGCCGGCGTGGTCATGCTGGACAACCTCCTCCTGGTGCACAGCCGGATCGCCACGCTCGACGTCCTCTTCCTCGCTCCGCTCATGGTCGGCGCGGTGCTGGTGCTGCGCAGACAGTGGTGGTGGGCCGGTGTCGCGTGCGGGCTCGCCGTGCTCGTGAAGGTGCCGGCGGTGTTCGGGCTGCTCGCCCTGCTCGTCGTCGTGCTCGTGCTCCCGGGCGGTCCGCGTCGCATCGAGCGAGTACGCAGCGCGTGCATCCTCGGTGGGGTCTCACTCGTGGTGGCGACAGCAGGACTGTGGTTCCTCGACGTCCGCTTCACCTCGTTCGACAACCCGTACTCGCACATGAGGCACATCAGCTCCTACGGCCTGGACCTCTCCCACGCAGGCGGTCCGGTCAACAAGGAGAGTGACCCGTGGCAGTGGCTGAGCAACGACGTCGAGATTCCCTACCTCCGCGTCGACGAGAACCAATTGGTCAACGGCGAGGTCACCGTCACGAAGCCCCTGATCTACTTCCGGGGAGCGATGAACCCCGCACTCGCGGGCGTGGCCGTGATAGCGCTCTGCTACGCGGCGTGGAGCTGGGTCCGCCGTCGGGACCCGCTGGCGTGCTGGAGCGTCGTCGTGTTCGCAGGAATGTTCCTGCCCTTCGTCGCGCTGTCGCTTTTCGCGCAGCGCGTCACGTATCTCTTCTATGCGCTTCCGCTGGTGCCGGTCTACGCGGTGGCGGCGACCCTGATGCTGTGGCACCCCGGTTTTCCGCGCATCTGCAGGTGGGGCTTCATGGCCGCACTCATCCTCGGCTTCCTTGCCTATTTCCCGTTCCGCGAATTCCTGCAGTGAGACGTCTGCCAGGAATGGCGACTACCGGGAGACGTCCTCGCGCCCAGGGCAGCCGCTGCACCCCTCCGAGCCGCCGGTGGAAGCGGACGTACGCCGCGAAGGAGTCCAGCACCCGCCACAGCTCCCGGTGCGCCGACCAGGGGAGGGGCTCGTCACCGTCGTGCCAGGTGATGCCGAACCCGATCCACACCGGGGTCCAGTCGGCCGCGACGTCCCACTCGCCGCGATGCTTCATCAGCAGCGTGCGACGGATCTGGAAGGCCATTCGTTCGCCGTCGGGACAGATGGGTGCCGTCCGCACTGGCCAGAGGCGCAGGTCGAGTGGCATCAGCGTGAGCTCGAGGTCGGGCAGGACGCGCGGGTCGACCAGCACGGTCGCCACGTTCTCGTGGGGTGCGCGTCTCACGCGCCGCACGCTAACCCCGTCCGGGCACCGACGTCAGCACTTCGCCGGGCCGGCACCGTTGTTCGCCGACAGCGGACGGGCCGCTGGGAACACCGGCCTTCGCCTCGAAGTTGAGTCATTCAGGCTCAAGAAATCGAGGAAGTCATGACCGACGTGATCACCCTGCCACTCCTGTCCGTCCCGGACCTGGTCGTCCTCCCCGGCATGGTGGTGCCGGTGGAGCTCGACGCCGAGCGGCGCCCCGTCGTCGACGCCGCACAGGCCGGCTCCGACGGGCAGCTGCTGCTCGCCCCGCGCCTCCCGGACCGCTACCCGACGCACGGCGTCATCGCCTCCATCGAGCAGGTCGGCCACCTCCCCGGTGGTGCGCGCGCTGCCGTGCTGCGTGCGGGCGACCGGGTCCGCATCGGTTCCGGTGTCCCCGGGACCGGCGCGGCCCTGTGGGTCGAGGCCGAGACCGTCGACGAGGGTCCGGTCACCGACCACGTGCGCGAGCTGGCCGAGGAGTACAAGCGGGTCGTCATCGCGATCCTCCAGCGACGCAACGCCTGGCAGGTCATCGACTCGGTCCAGCGGGTGACCGACCCCTCCGCGCTGGCCGACATGGCCGGCTACGCGCCGTACCTCAGCGACGAGCAGAAGCGGGAGCTGCTGGAGACCCCCGAGGTCGAGGCGCGGCTGACCCAGGTGCTCGCCTGGGCGCGGGAGCACTTCGCCGAGCTCGACGTGACCGAGAAGATCCAGAACGACGTGCGCGAGGGCATGGACAAGCGGCAGCGCGAGTTCCTGCTCCGCGAGCAGCTCGCCGCGATCCGCAAGGAGCTCGGCGAGGACGAGCCCGAGGGCGCCGACGACTACCGGACGCGAGTCGAGAGCGCCGACCTGCCCGAGAAGGTGCGCGAGGCCGCGATGCGCGAGGTCGGCAAGCTCGAGCGGGCCAGCGACCAGAGCCCGGAGTCGGGCTGGATCCGCACCTGGCTCGACACGGTGCTCGAGCTGCCGTGGTCGGTGCGCACCGACGACAGCACCGACATCAAGGGCGCCCGCGAGATCCTCGACGCCGACCACCACGGGCTCGACGACGTGAAGGACCGGATCGTGGAGTACCTCGCGGTGCGCTCCCGACGGGCCGAACGCGGCATGGAGGTCGTCGGCGGACGAGGCTCCGGCGCGGTGCTGGCCCTGGTCGGACCTCCCGGCGTCGGCAAGACCTCGCTGGGCGAGTCCGTGGCGCGCACGTTGGGCCGGAAGTTCGTCCGCGTCTCGCTCGGTGGTGTGCGCGACGAGGCCGAGATCCGCGGGCACCGGCGTACGTACGTCGGGGCGCTGCCCGGCCGCATCGTGCGGGCCATCTCCGAGGCCGGGTCGATGAACCCGGTCGTGCTGCTCGACGAGATCGACAAGGTCGGCGCTGACTACCGCGGCGACCCGGCGGCCGCGCTGCTCGAGGTGCTCGACCCGGCGCAGAACCACACCTTCCGCGACCACTACCTCGAGGTCGACCTGGACCTGTCCGACGTGCTGTTCCTGGCCACCGCCAACGTCGCCGACACCATCCCGGCCGCGCTGCTGGACCGGATGGAGGTCGTCGCGCTCGACGGCTACACCGAGGACGACAAGGTCGCCATCGCGCGCACCCACCTGCTGCCGCGCCAGCTCTCGCGGGCCGCGCTCGCCGAGGACGAGGTCACGATCTCCGACGAGGCGTTGCGGCTGATGGCCGGGCAGTACACCCGCGAGGCCGGCGTACGCCAGCTCGAGCGGGCCGTCGCCAAGGTCCTGCGCAAGGTCGCGACGCGCCTGGCCTCCACGGACGCAGGCGTCCGTCGCCGTCGACGAGGACAACCTGCGGGAGCTCCTCGGGCGGCCGCGGTTCCTGCCCGAGTCGGCGGAACGTACGGCGGTCCCGGGTGTCGCGACCGGCCTGGCCGTGACCGGTACCGGCGGTGACGTGCTGTTCATCGAGGCCACCGCCATGGACGGCGAGTCCCGACTCGCGCTGACCGGGCAGCTCGGCGACGTGATGAAGGAGTCCGCGCAGATCGCGCTGTCCTACCTCCGCTCCCACGGGACCGAGCACGGGATCGACCCGGGCGCGCTCGACCGCGCGGTGCACCTGCACGTGCCGGCGGGCGCCGTGCCCAAGGACGGTCCGTCCGCGGGCGTGACCATGGTGACGGCCCTGTCGTCCCTCGCCTCCGGGCGACCGGTCCGCGCCGACGTGGGGATGACCGGTGAGGTCACGCTGAACGGTCGCGTCCTGCCGATCGGCGGGGTGAAGCAGAAGCTGCTCGCCGCGCAGCGGGCCGGCCTCAGGACGGTGTTCATCCCGAAGCGCAACGAGCCGGACCTCGACGACGTCCCGGCCGCGGTGCTGGAGGAGCTCGACGTCCGCCCGGTCGCCGACGTCGGCGAGATCCTGGCGCTCGCCCTGGAGGCGGCGCCGTCGCCTGGATCGGTCCGGCGGCCCGCGGTCGCCTGAGCAGTTCGCCGAGAGGGCAGAATTTGGTTGGCCGTCGTACGCCGAGAGGGCAGTTCTGGCCAACCAGGACTGCCCTCTCGCTGCGTTCCCACCAACCATTTCTGCCCGGTCGGCGTACTCCAGCCAACCGGAAATACCCAGTCGGCGTGGTGGGTGCTGCCGTGATAGGCAACAGGGGTGACTGACTCCGCGTCCCCCGAACACGCTCCCGGACCATCCGGCAGCACCCCGTTCCACGACCTCGACGCGTACGTCGGGCTGCCGCGCGGGTCCGGCCTGACGCTGTCGCCGGACGGCACCCGTCTGGTGACCGCCGTACAGACCCTGAACCCGAAGCGCACCAAGTGGGTCACCGCGCTGTGGGAGGTCGACCCGACCGGTGAACGACCGGCGCGCCGGCTCACGCGCAGCGCGAAGGGAGAGGGCGCAGCGGCCTTCCTCCCGGACGGCTCGCTGCTGTTCACCTCGGCGCGCCCCGACCCGGACGCCGAGGACGGACGACGACGAGATCTCCCTGCTGTGGCTGCTCCCCGCCGGTGGGGGAGAGGCCGGCGTCGTCGCCTCGCCAGCCGGTGGCGTGGACAGCGTTCGGGTGGCGTCAGAGACGCGGCACCGTGGTGCTGGCGTCGAAGACGTTCCCGTCCTCCTCGACGGCGGACGCCGAGGCCGCCAAGCGCAAGGAGCGCAAGGAGAAGAAGGTCTCGGCGATCCTGCACGAGAGCGTGCCGGTGCGGTTCTGGGACCACGACCTCGGGCCCGCCGCGCCGCGCCTGTTCGCCGGCACCCTGGGCGACCCGGGCGTGGACGCGAAGCTCGACCTGACCGACCTGACCCCCTCGCCGGGCAAGGCGCTCGTCGAGGGGGAGTACGCCGTGAGCCCGGACGGCTCGACCGTGGCGACCACCTGGGCGCTGCCCGAGAGGGGCGGCCTGCGGTTCGGCCTGGCCGTCATCGACGTGAGCAGCGGCGACCTGCGCGTGATCCTCGACGACGTCGACTCGGAGTTCGACAGCCCGAGCTTCAGCCCCGACGGGCAGTCGATCGCGCTCGTCCGCGAGAAGCGGTCCACGCCGTACGACCCGGGTGACCGCAGGCTCGCGGTCTACTCGATCGCCGACGGAACCCTGCGCGACCTGAGCGGCGACTGGGACCACTGGCCGGCGAGCGCGCTGGAGTGGACCCCCGACGGTTCGGCGCTCGTGCTGGCAGCCGACGAGGACGGCCGGGCCCCGGTCTTCCGGGTCGAGGTCGAGACCGGCGAGTTCACCCGGCTCACGGCCGACGACTTCGCCTACTCCGACGTCCGGGTCTCTCCCGACGGACACCACGTCTACGCGATGCGCACGTCGTACGCCGAGCCGATGCGGCCGGTCCGCCTCGATGCGACCACTCCCGACCAGGAGTCGGTGCTGCTGCGTGGTCCGAGCGAGACGCCGGCGCTGCCCGGCAGCCTCACCGAGGTCGAGGCCACCGGCGAGGACGGCACCCGGGTCCGTTCCTGGCTGGCGCTGCCGGACGGCGCGTCGGGGGCCAACCCGGCGCCGCTGCTGCTGTGGATCCACGGCGGGCCGCTCGGCTCGTGGAACGCGTGGTCGTGGCGCTGGAACCCGTGGCTGGCCGTGGCCCAGGGGTACGCCGTGCTCCTGCCCGACCCGGCGCTGTCCACCGGCTACGGCCTCGGGTTCATCCGCCGGGGCTGGGGCCAGTGGGGTGCGGCGCCGTTCACCGACCTGATGGCTGCCACGGACGCGGCCGTCGGGCGCGACGACATCGACGAGACCCGGACCGGCGCGATGGGCGGCTCCTTCGGCGGCTACATGGCCAACTGGGTCGCCGGCCACACCGACCGGTTCAAGGCGATCGTCACCCACGCGAGCCTCTGGGCGCTGGACCAGTTCGGCCCGACGACGGACGCGCCGTGGTACTGGGCTCGCGAGATGACCCCGGAGATGTCGGCCGCCAACTCGCCCCACCTGCACGTCGACGCGATCCGTACGCCGATGCTGGTGATCCACGGCGACAAGGACTACCGGGTCCCGATCGGGGAGGCGCTGCGGCTGTGGTCCGAGATCGCCGAGCGGGCGGAGGCCGAGGACGGCACCATGCCGCACAAGTTCCTCTACTTCCCGAGCGAGAACCACTGGGTCCTCACGCCGGAGCACGCGAAGGTCTGGTACCAGACCGTGCTCGCGTTCGTCGACCACCACGTGCTCGGCAAGGACTGGCAGACGCCCGACCTGCTGCACTGACGCTCGCCCGGCTCCTAGGCTCGAGCCTCACCTCCATGATCGACCTCCGCTCGGACACCGTCACCAAGCCGACCGAGGGCATGCGTCAGGCGATGGCGCGCGCCGAGGTGGGCGACGACGTGTACGGCGAGGACCCGACGGTCATCGAGCTCCAGGAGCGGGTGGCCGGCCTGTTCGGCCACGAGGCCGCCCTGTTCACCCCGACCGGGTCCATGGCCAACGTCCTGGCGCTCGCGGCCCTGGTCGGGCCCGGGCAGGAGGTCGTCTGCGAGTCGCGCGCCCACATCCTGCGGGCCGAGCTCGGGGCCCACGGGGCGCTGACCGGACTGACCAGCCGCACCTGGGCGGACGACCGGGGGCAGATCGACCTCGAGGCGATCCGGGGGATGCACGCGCCCGACATGGGCCCGTTCTTCGTGCGCACGACCGCGGTGTCGGTCGAGAACACGCACAACTTCGCGGGCGGGACGGTGCTGCCGCTCACGGCCATGCAGCAGCTGCGCGCGCTGGCCGACGAGCTCGGTTGCGCGGTCCACGTGGACGGCGCCCGGATCTGGAACGCCCATGTCGCGACCGGCACGCCGTTGTCGTCGTACGGCGCGGTCGCGGACACCATGGCGGTCTGCCTCTCCAAGGGTCTCGGCGCGCCGATCGGGTCGCTGATGATGGGCACGGCCGACCAGGTCGCCGAGGCGCGGGTACGCCGCAAGCGGATGGGTGGCGGGATGCGTCAGGTCGGCGTCCTCGCCGCGGCCGGGCTCTACGCACTCGCCCACCACGTCGAGCGGCTGGCCGACGACCACGAGCACGCGCGGCTGCTGGCCGAGGCGTGCGGCCAGGACCCGGACCTCACGGAGACCAACATCGTCGTGGTCGACGTACCCGACGCGCCCGCGGTGGTCGCCGCCGCCCGCGAGCAGGGCGTCCTCGTCGGTGCCGTCGGGCCCACCAAGGTGCGCCTGCTCACCCACCTCGATGTCGACCGCGCGGACGTCGAGCAGGCCGCCAAGGTGCTCTCGGAGATCCTGAAGACCGGATAGTCCAGAGCGTACAGCCGTCTCCGAGGCCGCTGGCCGTGCGGCCGAATGTTCTGGACTACCCAGAGTGGGTCAGCGGCGCCCGAGGGCCGGCGGGAGCTGGCGGACCGCCTGGGCCAGGGCGCGGAGATCGGCGCCGAAGAGGGCCTGCGGACCGTCGCAGAGCGCGTTCTCCGGGTCGGGGTGGACGTCGACGATGACGCCGTCGGCGCCGACGGCGATGGCGGCACGCGAGAGGGGTACGACGAGGTCGCGTCGACCGCCCGCGTGCGACGGGTCCACGATGATCGGCAGGTGGCTGGTCGCCTGCACGACCGGGACCGCCGAGAGGTCCAGGGTGTTGCGGGTGCTCGGCTCGAAGGTCCGGATGCCGCGCTCGCAGAGCACGACGTCGAGGTTGCCGCGCTGGGCGACGTACTCCGCCGCCATCAGCCACTCCTCGATGGTCGAGGTCATGCCGCGCTTGAGCAGCACCGGCTTGCCGCACTCGCCGACGGCCTGCAGCAGGCCGAAGTTGGCCATGTTGCGGGTGCCGATCTGGAGCATGTCGGCGTGCTCGGCCACGACCTTGACGTCACGGGCGTCGACGATCTCGGTGACGACGGGCAGCCCGGTCACCTCGCGTACGTCCGAGAGGATCTCGAGGCCCTTCACGCCGAGGCCCTGGAAGGCGTACGGCGAGGTCCGCGGCTTGAACGCCCCGCCGCGGAGCAACCTGCGCGCCCGCCGCCTTGGCCATCTCGGCCGCCTCGAGGGTCTGCTGGGCCGTCTCGACGGCGCACGGTCCGGCGATGAAGGTGAAGGTCTCCGGGCCGATCGCGACCTGGTGCCCCTCGCGGCCGACGTGGACCGTCGAGCGCTCGGGGTGGTGCTGGCGGCTGACCAGCTTGTAGGGGTCGGAGATCCGGTGCACGTCCTGGACACCCGGCATGCCGCGCAGGTTCAGGCCGTGGAAGGACTCGATGTCGCCGACGAGGCCGATGATCGTGCGCACCACGCCACGGCTGACGAACGCCTGGCCGCCCGTCTCCTCGACGCGCTCGGTGACGTGCGCGATCTGCTCCTCGGTGGCATCCGGAGCCATCACAACGACCATGGCGGTCGAGGCTAGGGCGGAGGTCCGGATGCCGGAACCGATATCCGCCATCCGATATCAGACTGCGATGTGCGGCACCTCGGCCTCGATCCTTCGTCGTGGCACCAGCTCGACGATCAGCATGGCGGTGAGGACGAGCGCCCCGCCGAGCAGCATCCGCAGCGTCGCCGACTCGCCGCCCAGCACCACCGCGAACAACCCGGCGAAGACCGGCTCCATGCTCATGATGATCGCGGTCCGGGTCGGCGGCAGGTGCGCCTGCGCCCAGGTCTGGCCGAGCAGGGCCGCCGCCCCGGCGATCAGCGCCATGTAGATGATCGAGAGCCAGTCCGCGGCCCGGTCGGGCAGGGTGATGCCACCCGGGGCCGCGGCCAGCGCGCAGATGGCCGCGATCACCATGCACTGGGCGATCGACATCCCGAGGGCGTCGCGGGAGTCCGACCAGGCGCTGAGCCCGACGATGTGCAGTGCGTAGACCATGGCGGAGACCAGGGTCAGTGCCTCGCCGTACCCCAGGCCGAGCCCCTGCCCACGTCACCGAGGGTGAGCACGCCGAGCCCGGCCACCGCGATGAGCACGGCCAGCCAGGTCATGGCGCCGATGCGGGTACGCAGCAGCAGCGCCGCGAAGAGGGGAGTGGCGACGACGTACATCCCGGTGATGAAGCCCGAGACGCTCGCCGCGGTGTGCGCGAGCCCCGTGGTCTGGAGGATCTGCGCGCCGCCGTACAGCGCGCCGAGCACGATCGCCTGGCGACGCCGCTCGGGGGAGAGCCGGCCGATCGCCCGGGGCGACAGCAGGAGGAGCGCGACCGACGCGATGGTGAAGCGCACCGCCAGGAAGTCCAGCACCGGCACCCGGTCGAGCAGGTCGTGGATCAGGAAGAACGTCGAGCCCCAGCTCGCGGTGATCGCCAGCAGGGCCAGGGTGGCGAGGAGGGTGACCCGGGACGCGGGAGGTGCCTGGGCCATGCGGGCAGCCTAGATCGGGCTGCCGGTGGCGATGATGCGGCGCTGGTGCGCCCGCACGGAGCGGACGTAGCGCTTGGTGTCCCTGTAGTAGCCGTGCCTCCGCACCGCGCCGAGTCCCTGGTAGTACGCCGCGATCGCGTTGTTGTCGCGCCCGGTCCAGGCGCGCAGGATCCGCAGCGTCATCACACCTGCCTGGATGTTGTCGTGGGTGTCGCGCAGACGGAGGCGCCGTCCGGCGTACCACCGCATCCAGCGGCCGGTGTCCGGCATCACCTGCATGACGCCGAGGGCGCCGGCGCTGGAGACCCGGCGCTGCTGCCACCCGGACTCCTGCCAGGCGATCGCGAGGGCGAGGGTGCGCGGCACCCGGTAGCGGTGGGCCATCCGGGAGACCAGGTGGCGCACCTGGTCGCGGGTCAGGTCGGCGTGCAGCCACCTCCGGCTGAGCGGCGTGATGCTGTGCCTCAGCAGGGGCTTCACGTGGTGCTTGTGCTTGTGGTGCCGCGGATGCGCCCGGTGCTGCCGGGTCCGAGGGGTGGCGTCTCCGCGGGCGCGACGGGCGGCGGAGACGACGACCGGGATGCGCAGCACCTGCCCCCGGTAGAGCGTCGCCTTCGAGCCGAGGCGGTTCAGGCGGATCAGCTCGGCGGTCCAGGCGTGGTAGCGGACGGCGAGGCCGGTGGCGGTCTCGCCGGGGCGGACCGTGTGCCGGACGATGGAGCGGTCGGGGTGCCCGGGCCACGGCCGGGCCTCGGCGGCGGACGGCAGCATCACGGCGACGGTCGCGAGCGAGACGGCGCCGGCCAGGTGTCCGGCGAGGCGGTGCAGGGGGAGGGTCACGAGAAGTCCTCCGTCCGTCGACGGCCGTGGTGCTGTCCCCGATCAGGGCCCCGAACGGCCCCGCAGCGTGGCGCGAGCGATCGACGTTACCAGTGTGACTGGTGTGTCGAAAGTGACAGGTGGGACTCGGCGTGGCGTCAGACGACGCTGACGAACACGGTGCTGCCCTTGGGTGCCGTCGTGCCGCCCTTGGGGTTGGTCGAGACGACGTACTGGACGCCGATGTAGAGGCTCGACTGGCGTACGACGACCCGGAACCCGGCACCCTCGAGCCTCGAACGTGCCTCGTCGAGACCCATCCGGACCACGTCGGGCACCTCGACCATCACCGGGCCCTTGGAGACGACCAGCGAGATCACGTCGCCCTTCTGGCCGGTGCCGGAGTCGGGGCTCTGCGAGATGACCCGCCCCGTGGGCACCGTGTCGCTGTTCACCTCGGTGGTGTCGACCTCGAACCCGCGGTCCTCGAGGACGGTCTCGGCGCGTGCGGCGGGCTTGCCGGTGAAGTCCGGGACCCTGATCGGGCGCGGCCCCTTGCTGACCACGACGTCGACGGCGGTGTTGCGACGCAGGGCGGTGCCGGGGGCGGGGTCGGTGGTGATGACGCGACCCTCGGCGATCTTCTCGTGGTAGCGGTTCACCGCGTCGCCGTAGGCGAGCTTCGCGTCGTCGAGCGCCATCTGGGCGTCGTCGAGGCTCTTGTTGCGGACGTCGGGCACCTTGTGCCGCTCCGGACCCAGCGAGATGACCGCGCCGACGGTGCCGTCCTCGAGGACCCGGTCGCCGGGGTCCGGGTCGGTCTCGATCACGTAGCCCTTGCTGACGGTCTCGGAGAAGGCATGGTCCTCGACCTTCATCCCGAGCCCGGCCTGGTCGAGCTTCACCCGCGCCGCGCCCTCGGTGAGGTTGAGGACGCCGGGGGTGGAGGTGTAGCGCGCGATGCCGAAGTACCAGCCGGCCAGGGCGGCCAGCAGCGCGAGCACCAGCACGACGACCAGCATCACCTTGCCGCGGCGGGAGTGGCGCCGCACGGGAGGAGGCGTCGGTCGGGGGGTCGGCCGCTGGCGGTGGGGAGGGGGCAGCAGGCCGGGGACGTCGCGTTCCTGGTCGTAGACGTCCTCGTGGGTGAGCGCGGCGATCTCCTGCGGCTCGATGATCTGGGCCGGCAGCTCACCGGTGGGCGTGCCGCGCGTGCCGAAGGGGGTCGTGGGCGTGAGGTCCGCGAGCAGCTCGGCGTCGTGCGTCACGCCGTGGTCGAGCGCGTGCCGGACGCGGCGTACCTGGTGGAGCAGCACGCGGGCGTCGGCGGGGCGCAGCGCGGGGTCGCGGGCGGTGGCGCGGGCCACCAGCGCGTCGACGTACGGCGGGATGCCGCGCGTGCTCGCGGACGGGGCGGGGATGTCCTCGTGGACGTGCTTGTAGGCGACCTGGATCGGGCTCTCGGCCTGGTGTGGCTTGTGGCCGGTGAGCATCTCGTAGATCAGCACGCCGGCGGCGTACACGTCGGCCCGGGCATCTGCCTTGCCGTTGACCACCAGCTCGGGGGAGAGATAGGAGACGGTGCCGATCAGGACGCCGCCGGTGGCCGTGTGCTGGGTGTCGGAGTTGATCGCCCGGGCGAGGCCGAAGTCGGCGACCTTGACGCGGCCGTCGTCGGCGAGGAGCACGTTCTCGGGCTTGACGTCGCGGTGCAGGATGCCGGCGTCGTGGGCCGCGGCCAGTGCGGAGAGCACCGGCTCGATCACGGCCAGCGCCTTGCCCGGCGACATGGGGGCTTCCTTGCGGATCAGGTCGCGCAGCGTCAGGCCGGGGACGTACTCCATGACCAGGAACAGGGTGCCGTTGTCGTCCCCGGTGTCGAAGACGGCGACGACGTTGTGGTGGGCGAGCCGGGCGGCCGAACGGGCCTCGCGCTGGAACCGGTTGACGAACTCCTCGTCGTCGGCCAGCGCCTCGTGCATGACCTTGACGGCCACCGTGCGGTCCAGCCGCAGGTCGGTGGCCTCGTAGACGGTCGCCATACCGCCGCGGGCGATCTTGGGGCCAACGCGGTATCTGCCGTCGAGGACGCGCCCGATGAGCGCGTCGGCAGAGCGGTCCACGATCTCCTCCAGTGCCGGGCGGGGAAGGTACCCGACTGACCAGCCACTTTAGAGGCTGGAGATGGCCAGATGCGGCAGGTGAAGCCCTCTGCTGAGCGTGGTGGCAGCATGGGAGCGTGAGCGAGAACACCCGCGAGACCACCACCCAGAGCCCCTCCGAGGCCTCTCTGGACACCCTCATCCCCGACTGGCTGGACTGGAAGGCGACCGCTGCCGAGCTCGGCGTCAGCGTGAGCAAGGTGCGCCAGCTGATCCGGGAGCACCAGCTCGCCGCCGCGGTCCCGACCCCGGGGGCCGGGCAGCAGGTGCCGGCCGAGCTGGTCATGGACGGCGCCATCGTCAAGGGCGTCCCCGGCCTGCTCACCCTGTTCGCCGACGGCGGCTGGGACGACCGGGAGATCCTGACCTGGCTGTTCACCCCCGACGACTCGCTCCCGGGTCGCCCCATCGACGCCCTGAGGGAGAACCGTGGCGCCGAGGTGAAGAGGCGGGCGCAGGCGCTGGCCCTCTAGCCGCCTGCCTGGCTAGCCCGGCCGCTACCCGGCCCGCTGCGTGGCCTCGCTGGCCAGCCCCTCGAGGACGACGCGGGCACGGTCGGTCACGTTGGCCGCGGCGAGCGCGTCCAGCGACCGCTGCGTCAGCTCGGTGATCACCTGCTCGACCTGCATCCGGGCGCCCGAGGAGTCGATCAGCCGGCACAGGTGGTCGACGTCCTGGGGCGAGAGTGCCGTGCCGAGCGCGGCGTCGAGCACCTTCGCGTCGGCCACGGGGAGCGCGTCGAGGGCGAGGGCGACCAGGACGGTGCGCTTGCCCTCGATGAGGTCGTCACCGGCGGGCTTGCCCGTCAGCTCGGGGTCGCCGAAGACGCCGAGGAGGTCGTCGCGCAGCTGGAAGGCCTCGCCGAGCGGGAGCCCGAACCGCGAGAGCTGGGCGATCTGCTCCTGAGTCGCACCGGCCAGTGAGGCGCCGATGTGGAGTGGCCGCTCGATGGAGTACTTCGCCGACTTGAAGCGCAGCACCGTCATCGCGGTGTCGACGTCCGCCGCGCCGCGAGCCTGGGCCGAGACGTCGAGGAACTGCCCGGTCACCACCTCGCTGCGGGTCAGGTCGAAGTAGCCGAGCGCGTCGATCACCCGCTCGGCGGCCAGACCGCAGGTGCGCAGCATCTCGTCGGACCAGCTGAGCAGCAGGTCGCCCAGCAGGATCGCGGCGGAGGCGCCGTACTGCTCGGGGCTGGCGGACCACCCGCGCTCGCGGTGCAGCTGCTCGAAGGCGCGGTGGGTGGCCGGCCTGCCGCGTCGTACGTCGGAGGCGTCCATGTAGTCGTCGTGCACCAGCGCGCTCGCGTGCAGGAGCTCCAGCGACGCGCACGCACGCAGCAGGGCGGACTCGTCGGCCGGCCGCTCCGCAACTGCCTGGTGGCCCCACCAGCAGAAGGCCGCCCGGAACCGCTTGCCACCGGACACGCTGGTGCGCGCGTGTGCGACGAGCGCCTGTGCATCAGCGCCGAGCGCGTCGAGCCAGACGGCCTGCGAGTCGACGAATTCCCGCAGCGTGGACTCGATGTCCGCGCGGAACCGAGCCGCGTCCCATCCTGCGTGCTGCGCCATCATCCGGCGAGCGTAGACCCGTATCGTCATGCCCATGTCTGAGGCCCCCAGAGGCACGCAAGGAGGCAACACGGTGCGGATCGGCGACCTGCTCTCGCGCGGCGGCCGCTCGTTCTCGTTCGAGTTCTTCCCGCCGAAGGACGAGGCCGGCGAAGAGGTGCTGTGGCGCTCGATCAGCGAGCTCGAGCCGCTCCAGCCCACCTTCGTCTCGGTCACCTACGGCGCCGGAGGTACGACGCGCGACCGCACCGTGGCCATCACCGGGCGCATCGCGCGCGAGACCTCGATGCTGCCGATGGCCCATCTCACCTGCGTCGGCCACACCACCGAGGAGCTGACCCGGCTGCTGTCCTCGATCAAGGAGTCGGGCGTGCGCAACGTGCTCGCCCTGCGGGGCGACCCGCTCGCCGGCCCGGGCACCGCGTGGGTCTCGACCGACGGCGGGATCGACTACGCCTCCGACCTCGTGACGTTCATCCGCTCGGTCAGCGACCTCTGCGTCGGCGTGGCCGCCTTCCCGGAGGGACACCGCGACGCCGCATCGCTCGACGAGGACGTGGCCGTGCTCAAGGCGAAGCAGGACGCAGGCGCCGAGTTCGCGATCACCGAGATGGTGCTGCGCGCAGCCGACTACTTCGGCCTCGTCGAGCGCGCTCGCGCGGCCGGCGTCGACTTCCCGGTCATCCCGGGGATCATGCCGATCCTGAACTTCAACTCGATGGCGAAGATGGTCGAGCTGTCCGGGCGAGCGATCCCCGACGAGGTGCTGGCCCGGCTCGAGCCGCTCAAGGACGACCCGGCCGCCGTACGCGCCGAAGGCATCGCGATCGCGACCGAGCTGTGCGACACCCTGCTCGACGGCGGTGCTCCCGGCCTGCACTTCTACACGCTGAACCGGTCGAAGGCCACGCGCGAGATCTACGCCGCGCT
>CAVRQA010000007.1:0-205442 GCA_963723255.1 uncultured Actinomycetota bacterium | reverse complement strand
AGGGACTCGTCGCCGACGCGAAGATCAAGTTCCAGCTCGCCACCAAGGATCCCGACGGAAAGCCGACCAACGGGATCGTGCGGGTGCAGACCGACCGCGCATCGTTCGGCGCAGGGGACGACGTGAAGCGGGCCGGCAAGGGCGGCTCGGTCCCTGGCCCTCCGATGCCTACCTCAACTTGTGGGTGTGCACGCTGCGTGGCGGGCTGCTCGGCTATGCCCAGTTCCCCGGCGGCCCCAAGGCGACCGACGGCGTGGTGATCCTGAACACCGCCTTCGGGACCGAGGGCACCGCGGCGGCACCGTTCAACCAGGGCCGCACCTTGACCCACGAGGTCGGGCACTGGCTCAACCTGCGCCACATCTGGGGCGACACACTCGACTGCAGCGGAGGGGACCGCGTCGCGGACACACCGAACTGCGAGGGGCCCAACATCGGCAAGCCGGCCTTCCCCAAGATCAGCTGCAGCAACGGCCCGACTGGCGACATGTTCATGAACTACATGGACTACGTCGACGACGCAGCGATGTTCATGTTCACCGCCGGACAGGTCTCGCGGATGAACGCCTGCCTGGCGGTCCGCGCAAGTCATTCCTCGGCGGGTAGGCGTCTGTGAAGAGCGACCAGGTGAGCGGGCGTTGGGTACACGCTCAGGAGGAAGACACCGAGGACGAGATGGTCTTCCGTCCCGCGGGCACCGTCCTGCCTCCGTCTCGAGGGCGGATGACGTTCGAGCTTCGCACAGACGGCACCTTCGCCGAGGCCGGCCTTGGCGCCACCGACGTCCCCGAAGAGGCCACCGGCAATTGGGCCCTCGAGGGCGACATGCTCACGCTGAGCAAGGGTGCGACACAGGGGGTGCCACGGGAGATGGAGGTCGTGACAGCGGACGAGGAACGGCTAATAGTGCGTAAACGCCGCGACAGCCGCTGATCCCCGACGCACCGGCGACGTCAGCGCGATTAACCGTAAGGGCCTGCCGCAAGCGCGCCCAGTCGCGTCTTACCGCCGCGACAGCGACAGTGTCCTACCGACTCCGGCTACCCCCGCCAGCCGGCGAGTAATCGCCACACGACTCTGGTGCCGACTTCTGGGGAGCACCCCCATTTCTCTGACCTAGCCGATTCCGCGGACGCTGTGACGTCGGGGTGGTTTCGTTTGCTCCATGACACGCACCGTCGATGCCGACTACCTGGTGGTGGGTGCCGGCGCCATGGGGATGGCGTTCACCGACGCCCTGATCGACCACGCCGACATACGCGTGGCTCTGATCGACCGCCGGCACGGCGTCGGCGGCCATTGGCTCGAGGCGTACCCGTTCGTCCGCCTGCACCAGGCCTCCGCGTTCTACGGCGTCCCGTCGACCCTGATGGGCGGCGGCCGGCTGCAGACGCACGGACCTGAGGCAGGGCTGCAGGAGCGGGCAACCCAGCCCGAGATCTGTGCGTACTACGCCCGGATGCTGACCGAGCGGATGGTGCAGCCGGGCAAGGTCGAGTTCTTTCCCAACAGCGATTACGTCGGCGACCGCACGTTCGTCTCGCGGATTTCGGGCGAGCGGTTCGCGGTGCCGGAGCGGTGCCGAGTCGTCGACGCCCGCTACCTGGCGCCCAGCATCCCGGCGGAGAAGCCGGCGCCGTTCGGCGTGGGGGAGGACGTGAAGGTGATCCCGGTCAACGACCTCGCGCGGCTGGAGGAGGCGCCGAGCCAGTACGTCGTCGCGGGGTCGGGCAAGACCGCGACCGACGCCGTCATCTGGCTGCTGGCCCGAGGCGTCGACCCCGACGCGATCTGCTGGGTGCGCCCGCGTGACCCGTGGATGATCAACCGGGCCGTGGTCCAGCCGCATCCCGCGATCTTCACCGGCATGGTCGCGGACACGATGGCTGCGGCGGAGGCTTCGGCGTCGGTCGAAGACCTGTTCCTCCGCCTCGAGGACCTCGGCATCATGCTGCGCGTCGACCGTTCGGCGCCGACGACGATGGCCAAGGCGCCCACCCTGGCGATGTGGGAGCTGGAGCAGTTGCGCACCATCGAGAACGTCGTACGCCATGGGCACATCAAGCAAGTGGACCGGGGGAAGTTGACCTTTACCCACGCCGCGATCGGGATCTCGGACGACGCGGTCGTCGTGCACTGTGCTGCGGACGGCCTGAAGTACCCACCAGTGGTGCCCGTCTGGGACCCGCAGGTGATCACGCTGCAGGCGATCCGGGCGGGCTTCCCGCTCTTCGGGGCGGCGGTGACCGGGTATGTCGAGGCGACGCGAGGCGAGGACGACGAGAAGAACCGGCTGTGTCCACCCACGCCGTTCCCCAACTCGATGGACGACTGGGTACGGATGACAGTGCTGGGCGCCCGGGCCTCGGCGTCGTTCTGCGCCGAGCCCGACATCAAGGCGTGGGCCGATGGGGTCGCGCTGAACCCGGCGCGGGTCGCGCCGGACTATCCAGGGTCCGTCGCGCTGGACGACGCTCTTGCTCGCCTGCAGGAACACGGGCGTCCCGGGTTGGCGAGGATGGCTGAGCTGATCTGATTCGAGGCCGCGGAGTCCCATGTGCGCTCGTAGTTTGACGGATTTGTGGCTCGCGGGCTCCCAGCGTCAAGCGAAGAGCCGCATACACATGCCCGCTGACGGCGCGGCCGCGCCGAAGGCGTAGGCAGTCATACCGCCGCGGATGCGTCTCTGTGAGCGTTGGGATCTGCCGCGCTCCTCGCGCTCACGTCGAGTGGCGGGACTAGCGGGCAATGCGCGGACGTGTGCCTGGGCTCCGCTTACAGCGGGGGCCGAACGTTCAACGGATTTCCGCACGCTTGCGACACGCAATCTAAGCGTGGATGAACAGCCCAGGGCGTCCGTGACAGCGCTTGTACTTCATGCCGCTTCCGCATGGACACAGCTGGTTCCTTCTTGGCCTTGCGCCAGCCTGTAGTGCTTTAAATATGGGGCGATCCTGGTCGATCTGCTCTTGCAACGCGGAGATCTGCTCGCGATCTGTTACAAGGCACGCGACCAAGGAGAGCGCCTCGTAGGCGATTGCTAGCGCCTCGTGGAGCACGCTAACCGAAGGGTCCCGACTCGACCCAGCGACGGCGCTCCTGCGATTCGTGGTCATGCGCTCTGCCAATGCGGAGGGGCTGCTATGGGTGTGCAAGTTGGCCAACAGAAATGGCTGACCCAAGAGCGTGTCAAGGGTGTCGAGCTCTTGGGGCCTCATGTCAACACGAATGGCACGTGCCATCTGTTTCACTGTTTTCTTAGTCCAGTGCCGAGCACCAAGATTCAAGTCCGCGCCTCGTTCGTGCGCCACAACCTGCACCTCTTCGGTGGTCAAGCGCTCCCCCCATGCCAGAAGGTCAAGTAGTCCGCTTTCGCGAGCTCCTCACCTTGCACCATCAGGATCACGCTCAGTTCATGAGCTTTGAGAAGCTCGCTGATCTTCTCGGGGGTCAACCTGGCCAGCCACCACGAGGCGACGGTGTCCTCAATCAGGGTCCTTGAAAGGGCCAGCGCTGGACTACCGAAGCCAGCGTCCACGAGGTGCAACAGGGCGTCGAACGTGTGCATGGCGCGCTGAACCGAGAGTTGAACCACCGGAACGGTACGGCTGAAGTACTCGGACGTCGGGGCGGTTAAGGAGTCCATGACACGACCCTCTAGCCGATCGCAGGCCTCGAACAGCTGCCTGAACTGGGGTTGGTCGCTCGCTGACTGCCACTCATCCTTCGGTCGCGACCTGCGCGACTCCATCCATCGTCCTGTCTCGGTCATGACACCCACCCATCAAGCCGTGCGAGGGCTACTCAGTAGCACATGCGGCTTATGCGTTTGGCCTCCGTCAGCCGGCCAGTTTGCCAACTCGAACACGCGCAACCAGCGCTTAGTGGCCCGGTCATCACAATAGGGCCCCACAGCACCGACCTCGGGGCCCAGGCAGAGACAAAGGCCATGCGTCATTTCGCCCGCGAAAATTTCCCGTTTGGTGGCCCCCGGGAGCCGGCGGGCCTATCTTTGACAACTCGTGCTGGTCGCCCCGGTTCGCTTTCCTAACAGAGCCGATTACAAGTCGACTGTGCCGACTCAATCGTAAGAGAGGAGTCACAGTGGCTGTGCTACCGCGGACTGCGGTTGTTGTCGTGCACGGCATTGGTGAGCAGCAGCCTCTCGGAGCCCTGCAGCGGTTCGTCGGACGAGGCGATGGAAGTGGTGGGCTTCTGGAGGCGCAGGACGCTCAACCATGTTTTCGTGAATCCTGACCAGTGTCTCGAGACGCACCTACTCGCGACGACTCAGTTTCGACCACACGCACAGGGTGGTCTAGAACGGCGTTGACCCTGCAGACGCGGCCGAGGTTGAGCGCGTGCGTACAACGTATCTCTCCGCACGACGCATTTCTTACGAGTACTACTGGGGGTATCGATTCAAGGACACAGCGTGGCGACACTTACCCCCGCTTCTAAGTCGAATAGTCCGGACTAGGCGAAGCCAGTTGCACCCGGGCACGCTCAGCGGCGGTGTCGGCAACAGGCACAAGGCAATGCGCCTCGTCGTGCTGATCTTGTCGATCGGATTCGGAGCCAGCGCCGCCGTTGCGGTCGCGAACGCCACGTCCGCTGGGCAATCGCCTGACTGGCTCGATAGCTCGTCCCTTGAAATCGCCCCTTATGCATGCCTCATTCTGCTTGTTCTCGCCCTAGCCCTTGCCCTCGCCCTGGGCGTGCTTACGACGGTGCGAACCTTGCTCGCACTCCCAGTCGTGGCGGCGGCTGGCGCGATGGCGGGCTATCTCGCGCGCGGCGGCGGCGAACCTCACCGACGCACTGTGGAGCGCCGCTGCGATCGACCGTGCTCGACGCTTCCAGTGCTCCTCTATCCCTTTCGTATGCCCCGCTGGCTGAGCCTCGGCTCCGCCAACTCCTCGGCGTCGCAATATCAACGCATATGTCTTTCGATCCAACCAAGCAGCTGTCCTCGACCTGGGGGGCATCCTTCGCGTCACCCTAGGAGTGTTGGCGACGGTCGTTCCGGCATTGGCGGCGGGGTTCCTCCTCCGGTCAGTTGGAGACGCTGCCCGATACCGTGTCAGAAAACCCTGACAACGTCGGCGAGAGGGAGAAGGTCCGCCGCGGACTCATTGAACTGCTTGACGCTCTCCACAACAGCCGTGAGCCGCTCACAAAACCGCCCCGTTGTACTGACCGCATCGTCGTAGTTGGCCACAGCCTCGGAAGCGTGATCGCCTACGACGCTGTGACCCAGTTGTGGGCCAGCAAGAACCAGTCATTTGTGCTGCCCGACCGTGGCGCGGACAAAGCGCGCTACCCTCTCGAAAATCTGGTCGAGGGCGTCGAAAACGCCGCTAAGCCCCTCCGACAGGCAGAGTGCACGAGGGAGGACTGGCAAGAATGGTCGCGTTCGCAGCAACGCCTGGCCGTCGCGATGCGAACGCAGATCGCCTGGAAGGACAACGTACTCACGCGCCAACCCGATAGATGGATAATCTCAGACTTGGTCACGGTAGGCTCGCCATTGACTTATGCCGAGGTGCTGCTGGCTGACGGGAAGGCGGACCTGAAGGAGAAATGCGAAGAGCGGCTTCTATTCACTTGCCCACCGGTCGAGCAGCACGACGTCGCCAGCCAAAGACAAGCACCCGCTCCGTTATCGCGCTTGGCGGGGGAAGAGCTACATCACCAAGTTGCATCATGCTGCCTGCTTCGCGCCTACTCGATGGACTAACCTGTACTTCAAACACGACCTCGTCGGCGGCTCCTTGAGGGAGCGATTCGGTGCCGGTGTACAGGACGTCTCCTTGTCAGGATCAGCGGCCAACCTCGCCATGTTCCTACAGCGATACCCCCACTCCAGCTATTGGGGCGGCACACGGCACGACGACAGGAAGGGGATCACTGAGGCGCTCAGGACGCTTCGCAACATTGTGATCCAACAGCATCCCGTCGTTGTCGCCGTAGGCAAACCCGACGCGGTAAAGGAGCTCCGCCAACGCCTCGCCGACCAGAAGAGGGTGCCCCCTCCATACGCGGTGACAGAGACTGTCGCCGGTACGTTCTTCGAGCTGCGCGTCCTCCGAAAATCCTCGACGAAGGAGCCTCATCGAGCCTGGACCTGGATGGGGCTTAGACCCGTGGTACCCCATCAAGTCTTTGGGACACGTGCTCGCAACGGCGCAGCAAGCCGGCCTTGCCGTAACCTTCGCCGGCACTCCGCCTCCAATGAGCGAACTTGGCGAAGATCGAGATGCGGCAGGGCACAGGGCCGAGTCACCCCACGGCGATGCCGATGAAGACGACGCCGATGAAGACGAGGCTGAGGACGCCGAGAATGAGGGCGTCGCCGCCGACGATGACGAGCCGTCAGAATACGAACTGACCTGACCGCGACAGACGTCCGCCATGAGCCGCAAATGGCTCGGTTATGCGGAGGCCAATCGCCGGACGCCGAGGCCTCAGGCCGGTCGACCGAGCGGCCTGAGGGTAACCGGTACCTCAGCGCTAAGCAGCTGATTCGTTCGCCATCACCTTGGGGGCGGCGAGAATGCGTTCCGCCTTCTGTCCGAGGATGCCTAGCGATAGAAGCGTCTTTCCGCCGCCAGTCGGCGCGGCCGGCATTCGGAGGTGTCGGCGCACACGCGGTTGTGTGGTTCGAGCGTGTCGATGCCGAGGTACGCGCAACTGCCCTGGCGCAGGATGCTGTCCTGACGTGAACGGTCACGCCCTGTTGGAGTGGAGCCCTCGCGGAGCCTGTGTTCATCGAATGGAGATGGTGGCATTGTCAGCTGCGGTTCAACCTTTCCTCTTTTGATCGCTTCGACGAAGAGGAGACGGAGTTATTCCGCCGGGCAGGGATGGAACCGCCTTACGAGTACCGCCGCGAGTATCGAGGGCTGCTTCGGGGCGAGCATCGTCGAGCCATGGACGAAATCAACGCGAAGCGCGAAGTTCTCGCCCTTCACTACGCGGTTCTCAACTCGACGACGCCCGCAGCTCGCCGGCTATCCCGTAGCGGTGTGTCCCACGTGCAGCGACAACAACGGCGTCGGAGCCGTCGGGCAGGTCTTGGTGCCCTGTCCCACAGTGCGCGCTTTGGCGCTGCCATATTCCGAGCACCCGGATTACCGGGAGGAGTTTCGGCCCTGAGGCTGCGCCGGGCTGTGCGTGCCGCTCTCCAGAGTCAGTGGCAAGCGGCGAGGCAATTCAAGGGCCCTGGTGCCATTTCGATTCCACCACGGCTCCGCCATGGATCGCCCCCCTAAAGCGCTCGCCCGTTCCACGCGACCAGCGTCTTCCGCCGCTTCACGGACGCACCGAACGGCCGAGCAACGGGCATATCAGCTGCAGCGGGGTATTCAGGCAGATCGCTCCCCTTCAACTATCCTCCCGCTGTGCACGACCGGACGCGATACGAACACAAGACGATCAAGGCAGTTCGGGGAACCGATCGCCTCGTTGTTGCCAAGTGGGAGAAGCGCGGTTGGGAACTCGTTGACCAAACGCAAGGCAAGGTGAGCACGAATCTGGCGTTTCGGCGCCCCAAGCCGCGGGTGACATGGAGGTACCTCGCCCTCGGCGCGCTCCTCATTGCACTCGCCGGAGCAATCACCGTTGGGGTGTTGACCGAACGGGACGACCCCGGGGAGAAGGCCAGCGCCCCCGATGCATCTCCTCTGAGCACCAGCGACGCACCAGTAAGAATCGTCAAGAACGACTCCTACACTTCCGACGACGACCTGGTCGCGGCAGCAGCACAGGCGGGCTTTACCTGCCCTTCGCCAACAAAGTCAGGCGCATCCCTCGAGTCAGCCCCGAAGTACATCGTCAGCTGCTCCAACGACCGCACGTTGATTTCGTTGGGCGGGACGATCACGGGCGCCAACGCCCGAGAGGTCTTCATCCTCGGACTCGAGGACGGCGACTTCGGTAACGGCCCTTGGCTTGTGGGGGCGGATTGGGCGCTCAACGGACCAGGGGTTGCGGATCTGCAGCCAGTCATGGGCGGCAAGTTGGTTCGCGAAGCCGCTGCCTGGCGCTTCCTGAAGTTCAAAGAGGGCTCACCCTTGACCCGCATTGTCAACGAAATCGGGCTCGCATTGATAAGGACGCCCTGGACGGACTAGCGGCGAACCGCTCATGCCGTCATGGTGCGTCATTCCGCCGCGTTTGCGGTGCATCCTCCTTTGAGTGGCTGGGATCGCCGATGGGTAGCAGGATCGGTGTTATGAACAACGCGGAGTTCAACGTCACCGTGGATGGATGGCCGCCAGCCAAGAGCGAAGCGAAATCGATGCTAGCTGCAGGCCACACCCATTCGGATCGGGTCTTGAAGCTTCTGACTGCGGTCACGGGGACGGTTGGAGAAGGCAATGCACCGATGTTCGGCCACGATCTCATTGGTCTCGAGTTGGTTGTCAGTTCGCCGTCGGAACCACCAGCCGACGCAACGAACTTCCTCGGCGGTGTTGCAGATGTCCTGGAAGCCAAGGATCGCCGCGGCGCCCTCGACCACCTGGGCGACCTCGCCCGTGTCGCCGCATACGCGAACGATCGGCAGATACAGGTCGTCAACTACAGATGGGAGCGCGCTCCAGCGATCTCGTACGTAGTGCGGATCTGGCGCTTGTAACGAGGGCGGTTTCGCCTGCTGTAACAACTTCATTCCGCCGCCTGTCGGCGCCCGTCTTCCAGTCAGGAGGCCTCGCCGACTCGAGCCCATGGAACTCTGGCGCGGAGCCGGGCGGGGCTGATGCCTGAGGTGGTATCGACCGGGGGCGGCTGGTTGTTGACGCGTCGATGGCAGCGCGGGCTTGATGGGCGGAGTCTGTAGAAGCACGGACGAACCGAGCGCTTAGGCAGGGACACCATGAGTGGCACCGCGCCCGTGCGCGTCGTCCTGGTCGACGATGCCGTGGAGATCCGCGAGCTGCTGGGGTTCACGCTGGCCCGAACATCGGACTTCACCGTGGTCGCTGAAGCGGCCGACGGCGCGGCAGGCGTCAAGGCGGTGGCGGACACGCGCCCGGACCTGGTCCTACTCGACGTCAGCATGCCGGTGATGGACGGGCTGGAGGCCTTGCGGGTGATTCGCTCGGAGTGTCCGGATGCCCTGGTGGTGATGTTCTCCGCGTTCGGGGACCCCTCCGAGGTCGCGCGGCAGTCGGTCATGTTGGGCGCGCATGGGTACATCCGCAAGGGCGACACGATGTCCGGGGTGACCGACCAGCTGCGTGCGGTGCTAGCTGCGGCGCGTGACGACAGCAGCGGGCGGGAGTCAGCAGGGGACTCCGTGGGAGGTTCTGGAGGTGATACGTGGCCGACGCCGCCCTCCGGGTTGGCCCGCTGAGTTCCAGCCACAGGTTGGGTCAGCAGGCCTTGAGAGCCAACGGTTGCTCAGCGCGTCTTTCGCCGCGTTAGACCGCACACGTTGAACGCCGATAGTGGGGGATGACAGTCAGGCGAGGAACGGGGTGACCAGGCCCGGGACGGCCTCGTCGGCGAGGGCGATCGCGGTGGCCTCGGGGACGTCGATGGCGGCGTACGCCTGCGTGCCTGCGGCGGTGGTGGCGACCAGGGTGACCAGGCCGGCGCGGCGCTGGAACCAGGACTGCTGGAGGTTCCAGCCGATGATGCCGGTGCGCTGGACGATGTCGCGGCGGCCGCGGAGCGAGCCGGAGCGTACGACGAGGTACTCGTCGGTCAGGGCGTGGCCGAGCCGCCGGTAGCGGTCGAAGGCGAGGAGCGCCGCGAGCGGGATGGTGACCAGCGTGGGCAGGACGATCCACCACGGCACGGGAGTCGTGGCGGCGAGCACGACCGCCACCACGGGGAGGACCAGCGCGCCGGACATCGCGCGGGTCCAGCGTCGGCGGCGGGCGGCCGGGCCGTGCTGGACGAGCGGCAGGTGCAGCGGCGAAGGCTCTTCGAGCACCTGCTCGCCGGTCTCGTCGATGATCGTGCGCGGCGCCGGCGGCACCAGCTGGGTGCGGCCGGCCTCGCTCTTCGAGACACCGGTGACGATCGCAAAGAGGCGGCCTGCGTGGGCGAGCACGCAGGCCGAGGGGTTCGTCGACGGACAGGCCGCGCACCCGCTCGCGCTCGAGGCTGGTCTCGGTGCTGGTGAACAGGCCGCGGCGTACGTGGAAGGTGCGGCCGCGCGGGTCGCGGGCCAGCACGAACCCCCAGTTGGCGACGTAGTAGCCGAGCACCGAGAACACGGCGCCGAGGACGAGGAAGGCCGCCAGCACCAGGGGTACGACGACGGCGGCCGACAGGCTCTCCAGCGTCTCGGCGACCTGTTCCTCGTCGATCCGCGGGGTGGGGAGCACCTCGCTGAACTGGCCGAGCAGCGCCAGCACGCCGACCGCGATGACGCTTCCCGACGACGTCAGTGGCGCGTAGCGCACCCAGCCCGGGTCGAAGCGCAGGAGCACCACGTCGTCGGCGCTCGCGCGGGTCGGGACCTCATCGGCATCGCCACCTTCGGTGACCGATAGGGACGGAGACGCCGCCTCGGAGCGGTCCAGCAGTGCGATCCGCAGGTCGCGGGCCTCCGCGCGGGGCAGCGAGTCCAGGGTGAACGCGTCGTCGCCCTGCGTCGCTGCGCTGCCCGTGCCGACCTCGACCTTGGCCAGCCCGAGGACGCGGTGGATGAGGGTCGAGGTCAGCTCGACGGCGCGCACCCGGTCGAGCCGAGCGGTGAGGACCTTGCGACCGATCAGCCCGCGCTGGAGCTCGATCTGCGTCGGAGTGATCCGGAACTGCGTGGTCAGGAACCGCAGCACACCGAGCGCCACGGGCACCGCCACAGCGAGGATCTGCCACCACCGCTGGCCGCTGCTGCTGCCCAGCACGAAGATGCCGATCAGCACCGGGATGAACTTGATCAGCTCCAGCACCGGGTGCACGAGCAACATCCGCTTGTCCAGCCGCCGCCAGGGCACGTCCGGCACGGGTGGGGGAGCCGCGGGCCACGGCTGCTCGGGGGGACCGGGCTGGGGTGGTGGGTACGGCGGGTGAGCCTCGGTCACGTGGCGTCCCCCGCCTCCGCCTCCGTACGACGGGTCAGGTCGTCGACCAGCCGGTCGGCCACCGGCTTGTCGATGTCGCTGATCCGGAGCGGGCCGGCCGCCGAGGCCGTGGTCACCGTGACCGTCGCCAGCCCGAACAACCGGCTGACCGCGGTCTGCTGGAAGTCGACCGTCTGCACCCGCGACATCGGCGCGATCCGGCGCTCGCGGCTGAGCCAGCCGGTCTGGGTGTAGACGGCGGTGTCCGTGCTCTCCCAGCGGTGGATCCGGTACCGCACCCGCGGCATCACCACGGTGTACGCGACGCAGGCGACGACGAGCGGTGGCCACACCCACCACGGCACGTCCCACCAGTCGGCGAGCTCGACGACGAGCAGCGCGACCAGGATGATCAGGGACCGCACGGCCGCCCCGATCATCCACAGCGTCGGCGCCGTGGGCGACACCTGGTGCGCCGGGTCCCGGAGGGCCGGGTTGCCGACTGGGTTGCCGACCGCAGGGTCGGCGGCGTCGGACGAGGGTGCGGTGCTCACCTCTCCAGCCTGCCACTCGCCCCTCTCCGGGCCGTGTCAGGATCGCGAGCATGGATGCAGACGTCATCGTCGTCGGAGCCGGCCTCGCCGGGCTGGCCGCCACCGCCGAGCTCGCCGACGCCGGCAAGCGGGTGCTGCTGCTCGACCAGGAGCCCGAGCAGAGCCTCGGCGGCCAGGCGTTCTGGTCGCTCGGCGGCCTGTTCCTCGTCGACACCCCCGAGCAGCGCCGGATGGGCGTCAAGGACTCCTACGAGCTCGCCCTCCAGGACTGGATGGGCAGCGCGCAGTTCGACCGCGAGAGCGACTACTGGCCGCGGCGGTGGGCCGAGGCGTACGTCGCCTTCGCGGCCGGCGAGAAGCGGCAGTGGCTGCACGACCAGGGACTGCGGATCTTCCCGGTGGTCGGCTGGGCCGAGCGCGGCGACGGCCGGGCGGGCGGTCACGGCAACTCGGTGCCGCGCTTCCACCTCACCTGGGGCACCGGCCCCGGCGTGGTCGCTCCGTTCGAGCGCCGGGTCCGCGAGGCGGCCGCGAAGGGCCTGGTGACCTTCCGGTTCCGGCACCGCGTCGACGGGCTGGTCAAGGACGGCGGCGTCGTGACCGGCGTACGCGGGGCCGTGCTCGCGCCCGACGACATGGAGCGCGGCCGCGCCAGCAACCGCGACGAGGTCGGCGACTTCGAGTACGCCGCCCAGGCCGTCATCGTCACCTCCGGCGGCATCGGCGGCGACCACGACCTGGTCCGGCGCAACTGGCCGATCGACCGGCTCGGCGACCCGCCGAAGACGATGGTCTCGGGAGTTCCGGCCCACGTGGACGGCCGGATGCAGGGCATCACCGAGGCAGCGGGTGCCGAGATCATCAACCCCGACCGGATGTGGCACTACACCGAGGGGATCCGCAACTGGGACCCCATCTGGGACAACCACGGCATCCGCATCCTTCCCGGCCCGTCGTCGCTGTGGCTCTCCGCCACGGGCGAGCGCTTCCCGGCGCCGTACCTCCCCGGCTTCGACTCCCTCGGCACGCTCGGCGCGATCATGCGGACCGGCTACGACTACTCGTGGTTCGTGCTGACCCAGAAGGTGATCGAGAAGGAGTTCGCGCTGTCCGGGTCGGAGCAGAACCCCGACCTCACCGGCAAGGACGTCAAGCTGCTCCTGTCGCGGGTGCGACCCGGTGCGCCGGGTCCCGTCGAGGCGTTCAAGCAGCACGGCGAGGACTTCGTCGTGGCCGACAACCTCACCGACCTGGTCGCCGGCATGAACCGGGTCGCCGGCTCGTCGCTGATCACCGAGGAGTCCCTGCGCCGGACGATCACCGAGCGCGACCGGCAGCTGGAGAACCCCTACTCCAAGGACACCCAGGTCACCTTCATCCGCGGGCACCGCAACTACCGCGGCGACAGGCTGGTCCGGGTCGCCCCGCCGCACAAGTTCCTCGACCCGGCGAACGGCCCGCTGATCGCCGTACGGCTGCACATCCTGTCGCGCAAGACCCTCGGCGGCCTGCACACCGACCTCGACGCGCGCGTGCTCCAGCCGGACGGCACGCCGCTCCCGGGTGTCTACGCGGCCGGCGAGGTGGCCGGCTTCGGCGGTGGCGGGGTGCACGGCTACAACGCGCTCGAGGGCACCTTCCTCGGCGGCTGCCTCTTCTCCGGCCGTACGGCGGGCCGGGCTGCGGCTGCTGCGGTCGACTGAGCGGGCACCGAGCGCCGGACAGTGCGAACGTCGACGCAGAGCGCGGACGGAGTAGCGATCATCAGAACTGCCCGATCAGCGTACTCGCATGTCCGGCCGAACTGCCCAGTCGAGCGGCCCTCGGCAACGCAGGGACGGCGGTCTAGGCTCGGCGGCATGAGCGGAAAAGTTGTGCACTTCGAGGTCCCCTTCGACGACGGGGACCGGGCCCGCAAGTTCTACTCCGAGGCGTTCGGGTGGGCCGTCGAGGAGATCCCGGGGATGCACTACACGATGGTGCAGACCGGGCCGACGGGCGAGGGCGGGTTCCCCACCGACAGCGGCTACATCGGTGGCGGGATGATGAAACGTGAGAGTCCCACGGACCGCCCGGTCATCGTGATCGACGTCGAGGACATCGACGAGTCCCTGAAGAAGATCGAGGAGCTCGGCGGGATGGCGGTGCTCGGCCGCCAGGACGTCGGCGAGATGGGCTGGGCGGCGTACTTCAAGGACGTCGAGGGCAACCTGATGGGTCTCTGGCAGTCCCGCGAGGGCTGACGCGCCCGAAAGCTCAGTCCAGCAGCGAGCCGATCAGCTCGCGCATCCGCGGGATCTCCTCGGTGAGCCCGAGCGGCACCGCCTGGTCCTCGATCATCGCCCGGAACAGCAACGCCTTCTCGACGATGCGCGGGTCGATGTGCCCGAACACCTCGAGCGTGACGGTGCCGTAGAGACCGGCCCAGGCGCGCTCGAGCAGCCAGATCAGCGGCCGCAGGTCGTCGGGTACGCCGGTCAGGTCGGCCGGCACCAACGGGTCGCGCAGGATCTCGACCAGCTCGGGGTCGAGCTCGTCGAGCCGGGGCACCGGGAACTGGTAGCGGGCCCACACCTGGAACAGCAGCTCGGAGAACAGCAGCCCGGTCTTCGACTCCGTCTGGAGCTCCTCGATGCAGCTCACGTCGAGGTTGGTGAACACCAGCGAGAACTCCTCGCGGTTGTTCAGCGCCCACTGCCGGAACGCCACCGCCGAGGCGACCATCCGCGCGGCGGGATCGTCCTCGGGCTGCGCGTCGCGCACCTTCGCGATCTCGGCGGCGGCGCTCGCGTCGATGTCCATCGCCACGATCCGCACGAGGTCCTCGTGGCTGTTCACGTAGCGGTAGAGCGCCGGCGCGGTCATGCCGACCTCGTTCGCCACCGACCGCAAGGTCATCTCCCCGGTCCCGGTCACCAGGCGCCGCGAGGCTTCCACGATCCGTCGCATGGTGTCGGCGCGGTTCTGTGCGCGGGTGGTCGTCACGTGGCAGCGGACCTTCCGGGTGGGGGCTGGTGGGGTGGACCGGGGTTGACAGGATAGAAGTTTACACCGTTAACTTGTTAACGCTGTTCACGACTCCCAGGAGCTCCCATGTTGCACCGATGGTCAGGCGTCATCATCCGGCGGGCCCGTCTGGTCCTCGCCCTCGGGATCCTCGCGACGATCTTCGCCGGCGTCTTCGGCGTCGGGGTCTTCGAGAAGCTGGGGCAGGGCGGGTTCGACGACCCGGCGTCCGAGGCCTCCACCGAGCTCGAGGAGGAGCGCGACGCGTTCGGCAACAAGTCCGCGGACGTGATCGCCATCTACCGCAGCGACGACCTGACCGTCACCGACCCCGCCTTCAAGGCCGAGGTCGACGAGACCCTCGCCGAGATCCCGGACGGGACGACGACGTCCGTGATGACGTACTGGGACACCCGCGACCCCTCGATGGTGAGCACCGACAAGCACGCCACCACGGTGACGGTCTCGCTGGCCGGTGACGACCAGGCGGAGATGGCCGACATCAACGACAAGGTGGTGCCGGCTCTCGAGTCCGATGAGCTCGAGACCGACATCGCCGGACCGTGGGCGGTCTACAAGGGCGTCAACGAGACCGTCAGCGAGGACCTCGCCCGCGCCGAGACGCTCTCCCTCCCGCTCGTGATCATCCTGTCGTTGCTGATCTTCGGCTCGGTCGTCGCCTCGCTGATGCCGGCCGTCGTCGGCGCGATCGCCGTGCTCGGCGCCCTGGCCGTGGTCCGGATGATCACCAGCTTCACCGAGGTCTCGGTGTTCTCCATCAACGTGATCACCCTGCTCGGCACCGGTCTGGCGATCGACTACGCCCTGTTCGTGGTCAGCCGCTTCCGCGAGGAGCTCGCGCAGCTGCCCGACGACGATCCGGAGGCGTCCGCGAAGGCGATCCGCGTGACGATGGCGACGGCCGGCCGCACCGTGCTGTTCTCCGGGCTCACCGTCGCCGCCGCGATGTCCTCGCTGCTGATCTTCCCGCAGAACTTCCTCCGCTCCCTCGGGTACGGCGGCATCGCCGCCGTCATCGTCGCCGTCATCGCCGCCACCACGGTGCTGCCCGCGATCCTCGTGCTGCTCGGCCGACGGATCGACGCCGGCCGGCTGCCGTGGCGCCGGCACCGCCCCGTCTCGGTCGAGAGCGACCACGGCGCGTGGGCACGCCTCGCCACTGCCGTGATGCGCCGCCCGCTCGTGGTGATGGTCATCGTGGTGACCGCGCTCCTGGTGATCGCCGCGCCCTTCCTCGGCGTGAAGTGGGGCTCGGTCGACTACCGGGTGCTGCCACCCGACAGCCCGGCCCACGTGGCGGCCGAGAAGCTGAACACCGAGTTCGGCCAGGAGCGTTCGAGCGCGAACCTCCTGCTCGAGACCACCGACCGGGCCGACGTGGCGGCGTACACCGCAGACGTGAAGGACGTCGAGGGCGTGGTCGACGTACGCACCGTGGCGCAGGACGAGAACACCACGCTGCTGCGCGCGTCGTGGGAGGGCAACAGCCAGACCCAGGAGTCCCAGGACACGGTCCGCGCCATCCGCGAGGTCCCCGGCCCCGACGGGGAGAACGTCCTCGTGGGCGGTCTCACGGCCGACACCGTCGACCTGCTCACCTCGCTGGAGAGCCACCTGCCCTGGATGGGGCTGATCATCGCCGCGGTGATGCTCGTGCTGCTGTTCCTGGCGTTCGGTTCGCTGGTGCTGCCGGTCAAGGCGATCGCGATGAACCTGTTCTCGATCACCGCGTCCTTCGGGGTGATCACCTGGATCTTCGCCGAGGGCCACCTGGAGAACGTCCTGGGGTTCACCTCCACGGGATTCCTGGACGCGACCCAGCCGATCTTCATGCTGGCGATCCTGGTCGGGCTGTCGATGGACTACGAGGTGTTCCTGCTCTCCCGCATCCGCGAGCAGTGGGACCTGACCCACGACAACACCCTCGCCGTGGCGACCGGCGTGCAGCGCACCGGCCGGATCATCACCAGCGCAGCGCTGCTGCTCGCCGTGGTGATCGGGGCGTTCTCGACCAGCGGCGTCGTGTTCATGAAGATGATCGGGATCGGCATGCTGGTCGCCCTCCTCATCGACGCGACCGTGGTCCGCTCGCTGCTGGTGCCCGCGACGATGAAGCTGCTCGGCAACTGGAACTGGTGGGCGCCCGCGGGCATGCGCCGCTGGTGGGAGCGGTACGGCATCCGCGAGAGCGACGGAGAGCCCACACCGCCCCAGCCGGTCGCTCCCCGGGTGGACGAACCGGTGGGATGACCGCCGCTTGTTGTCGGACCCCTGCGTTAGGTTGACCGGGATCTGACGGACAGCGGGGAGGCACGTGCGGTGAGCCTGATCCTTCACCGTGCCCCCCGCGCGGACCTGCTCGTCGACGGTCTGGCCGAGCTGCTGCTCGAGCCGCTGGACGATCCGTTCGCCCAGGAGCTCGTGATCGTCCCGGCGCGAGGAGTGGAGCGCTGGCTGAGCCAGCGGCTCTCGCACCGGCTGGGTCACGCCGAGGGGCGCGACGACGGGGTGTGCGCGGGCGTGCAGTTCCGCTCGCCGCGCAGCCTGGTCAGCGACATCACCGGCGCCGCGGACCACGATCCGTGGGCGCCGGAGTCACTCGCCTGGCCGCTGCTCGACGTGCTCGACTCGAGCGCGGGCGAGGACTGGTGCCGGACGTTGAGCCTGCACCTCGGACACGAGCACACCGGCGAGGAGGCCGACCTGCGCCGTGGTCGCCGCTACTCCGTGGCCCGGCGGCTGGCCGGACTGCTGTCGTCGTACGCCGTCCAGCGACCCGGGCTCCTCGCCGACTGGGAGGCAGGCCGCGACACCGACGGTGCCGGTGGCCCGCTGCCCGCCGACCTGCTCTGGCAGGCCGAGCTGTGGCGCCGCCTGGTCGCCGCTGCGGCCGAGCCCTCCCCGGTCGAGCGACACCGCGAGACCGTGGCTCGCCTGCGCGACGGCGGCGCCGGCCTCGACCTGCCCGCCCGGCTCTCGCTGTTCGGGCACACCCGCATCCCGGTGACCGAGGTCGAGCTGCTCGCCGCCCTCGGCGAGCACCGCGACGTCCACCTCTGGCTGCCGCACCCCTCGGACGCGCTGTGGCAGGCCCTCGGTGACACCTCCGGCTCCGTGCCCCGACGCGCGGACACACTCCCACGAGCGGGTCGGCCACCCGCTGCTCGCCTCCCTCGGCCGCGACCTGCGCGAGCTCCAGCGCGGACTCAACCCGGTCGTCGAGGCGGCGCCCGAGACGAGTGGTTTCGAGACGGGCCTTGACGGCCCTCCTCAACCACCGGGCGAGGACACCCTGCTCGGCTGGCTGCAGCCGGACCTCGCCGGCAACACCACGACCGACCCGTCGCGCCGGTCGGTGCACGAGGACGACACCAGCGTGCAGGTGCACGCCTGCCACGGGCCGGCCCGCCAGGTGGAGGTGCTGCGCGAGGTCATCCTCGGACTGCTCGCCGACGACCCCACGCTCGAGCCCCGCGACATCCTCGTGATGTGCCCCGACATCGAGGCCTACGCGCCGCTGATCACCGCCGCCTTCGGCATGGCGGCGGTGAGCGACGACGGCGGAGCAGCACCACCCCGGGCACCAGCTGCGCGTGATGCTCGCCGACCGTGCCCTCACCCAGACCAACCCGCTCCTCGCCGTCGTGGCCCAGCTGCTCGACGTCGCCGGCGGCCGTGCGGAGGCCAGCCGGGTGCTCGACCTGCTGGCCAGCGATCCCGTACGCCGCCGCTTCGGGTTCACCGAGAACGACCTCGAGACCATCACCGGCTGGGTCGAGAGCGCGGGCATCCGCTGGTCGTTCGACGAGCACCACCGGCGCGACTTCGGGCTGGCCGACTACGTCCAGAACACCTGGCGCTTCGGTCTCGACCGCATCCTCGCGGGGGTGGCCGTCTCCGACGACGCCCAGCGCTACTTCGCCACGACCCTGCCCCTCGACGACGTGGCCAGCACCGGCATCGACCTCGCCGGCCGCCTGGCGGAGTGCATCGAGCGCCTCCAGCGGATCACCGACGACCTCTCGGGGGAGCACCCGGTCGACCACTGGCTGGAGGCGATCCGCAACGGTGTCGACGAGCTCACCGACGTCTCCCGGGACGACGAGTGGCAGCGCGGACAGCTCCGTCGCGAGCTGACCGCCCTCGCCGTCGACCCGGACGTGCAGGGCACCCGCGTGCGGCTCTCGGACGTGCGCGCCCTGATGGGGGAGCGGGTCGCCGGTCGCCCGACCCGCGCCAACTTCCGCACCGGCACGCTGACGATCTGCACGATGACGCCGATGCGCTCCGTCCCGCACCGGGTGGTCTGCCTGCTCGGCGTCGACGACGGGGTCTTCCCGCGGGCGGGCGCGGTCGACGGCGACGACGTACTCGCCCGGACGCCGCTGACCGGCGAGCGCGACCCGCGCAGCGAGGACCGCCAGCTGATGCTCGACGCGATCGTGGCCGCGCAGCAGACGCTGGTCCTCACCTACACCGGCGCCAACGAGACGACGGGTCAGCCACGGCCGCCCGCCGTACCCCTCCAGGAGCTGCTCGACTCCCTCGACGAGACCGCCGCGGGGGCCGGCGAGCGCGTGCTGCGCCGACACCCGCTGCAGGCGTTCGACCAGCGCAACCTCGACCCGAAGCAGCCGTTCTCCTTCGACGCCCAGGCGCTGGCCGGCGCACAGGCGGCCGCCGGGCCGCGCCGACCGGCGCCGACCCTGACCGAGCAGGTGCTGCCCCGGCGGACCGGCGACGTCGACCTCGCCGAGCTGGTGGCGTTCCTCAAGAACCCGGTCAAGGAGTTCCTCCGCAAGCGCCTCGACCTCGCGCTTCCCGACGGACGTCGAGGACACGCTCGACGGCATGCCGGTCGAGCTCGACGGCCTGCAGCAGTGGGGCGTGGGCGACCGGATGCTGCGTGACCTGCTCGCCGGCCGGACGCCCGACGACACCCTCGCCAAGGAGTGGCGCCGCGGCGTGCTGCCGCCCGGTCGGCTCGGCTGGCGGCTGGCCAACAAGCTGCTCGAGCAGGCCGCGGCCGGTGGCCGAGCAGGCCGACACCCTGCGGGCCGGACGCAGCCCCGAGGCGCTCGACGTCTCCTTCGACCTCGGCGGCGGACGGTTGCTGACCGGCACCGTCACCGACGTCTACGGCGAGCGCCTCGTGCTCGCCAACTTCTCGCGCGTCGGGCCCAAGCACTGGCTCGACGCGTGGATCCCGCTGCTGGCCCTGTGCGCCACCCGGCCGACCCGTGGCTTCTCGGCCGGAGTGGTCGGTCGGGGCGAGAAGGGCCGGCGCGGGGAGCCGGACGCCCCGTTCGGTCGGGCCGCGTGGGCCTCGTGTCCCCGAGGCCGCCGACCTCCTGGCCGACCTGGTCGCGATCTACGACGCCGGGATGGCCGAGCCGCTGCCGCTGCCCGCTCAAGTCGTGCTTCGCCTGGGCGGAGAAGCGCCGCAGCCCCGAGGCGGCGCGACGCCGGGCGGCGGCGTACAAGTGGGCCAGCGACCGTTACCCGGGCGAGGACGCCGACCCCGAGCAGGTGCTGGTCTGGGGAGCGTCCGCGTCGCTCGACCGGTTGCTGGAGGCGAGCCCGCTCGACGGCGAGGAGTGGGAGGGCGAGACCACCAGGCTGGGCGCGCTGTCCTGCCGCATCTGGGCGCCGATGATGGACCGGGTGCACCTGTGAGCGAGCCCGACATGACCCCGTTCGACCTGCTCGGCGACCTGCCGGACGGCACGACTGTGCTCGAGGCGAGTGCCGGCACCGGCAAGACCTACACGATCGCCGCCCTCGTCGCGCGCTACGTGGCCGAGGGGGTCGCGACTCTCGACGAGATGCTGGTGATCACCTTCAGCCGGATGGCCAGCCAGGAGCTGCGCGAGCGCGTCCGCAGCCAGCTCGTGGCCGCCGAGCGCGCGCTGGCGGACCCGGCGGCGGTCCCGGCCGGCGACCGGTTCCTGCGGTTCCTCTGCGACGTCGGGGCCGCCGAGCTGCACCTGCGTCGCCGGCGCATCGGCGACGCCCTGGCCGACTTCGACGCGGCGACGATCGCGACCACCCACCAGTTCTGCCAGCTGGTGCTGCGGTCCCTCGGCGTGGCCGGCGACAGCGACGCCGGCACGACGCTCGTGGAGAACCTCGACGAGCTGGTCGTCGAGGTGGTCGACGACCTCTACCTGCGCGAGTACGGCGCCACCGCCGAAGCGCCGCCCTTCGACCGCGCCACCGCGCTCCGCCTCGCCCGGTCGGCCGTGGGCGACCCGCAGGCGAGGCTGGCTCCGGGCGACGCACCGGCCGGCTCGTCCGAGGCCCAGCGGGTGCGCTTCGCCGAGCTGGTGCGGGCCGAGATGGACCGGCGAAAGCGTCGTCTCGGCATCCTGTCCTACGACGACCTGCTCAGCCGGCTGGCCACGGCGCTGGAGCCGGCCGACGCGCCCGCCCGCGAGCGGATGCGGCAGCGCTGGCGCATCGTGCTCGTCGACGAGTTCCAGGACACCGACCCGGTGCAGTGGAACGTGCTCGAGCGCGCCTTCCACGGCCACGCCACCCTCGTGCTGATCGGCGATCCGAAGCAGGCCATCTACGCCTTCCGCGGTGGCGACATCTTCACCTATCTCGAAGCGCGCCGAACCGCCTCCACGATCCACACCCTCACCACCAACTGGCGCAGCGACGCGCCCCTGGTCGACGCCCTTCAGGTGCTGACGCGCAGCGCCGAGCTGGGCCACCCGGCCATCACCGTGCACCCGGTCGAGGCACACCATCAGGGCAGCCGGCTCGCGGGAGCCCCGCACCCTGCCCCGCTGCGCGTCCGCGTGGTCCCGGCCGCCGGCCAGACCCTGACGCGCGAGAACACCGTCTCGATCGACGTGCTGCGCGGTCGCATCGCCGCCGACCTGGCCGACGACGTCGCCCGGTTGCTGGCCGGCGGGGCGACGTACGACGGGGAGCCGCTGGGGGCGGGTGACGTCGCCATCTTGATGTCGAGCCTCAAGCACGCCCACCTGTTCCAGCAGCAGCTCCACGACCGCGGCGTGCCCTCGGTGGTCAGCGGCGGGTCCAACGTGCTGGCCACCGAGGCCGGTGACCAGTGGCTCACCCTCCTCGAGGCGCTCGAGCAGCCCCAGCGCACCGGCCGCATCCGCGCCCTCGGGCTGACCGCCTTCGTCGGCCACTCGCCGGCCGAGCTCGACCGCGGCGGTGACGACCTCACCGACGAGCTCGCCGAGCAGGTCCGCGGCTGGCTCGACCTGTTCCGCAGCCGGGGGATCGCCGCGGTGCACGAGTCGCTGGTCGCGGGTGGCCTGGCCGCGCGCGTGCTTGCCCGGCCGCAGGGCGAACGCCTGCTCACCGACCTCGACCACCTCGGGCAGGTGCTCCACGAGGTCTCCCACCGCCAGGGCCTCGGGCTGGTCGCGTTGCTCGACTGGCTCCGCACCGAGCGCCGGGTCGCCGACCGGAGCAAGGAACGCACCCGCCGTCTCGACACCGACGCGCGGGCGGTGCAGCTGCTCACCATCCACGGCAGCAAGGGGCTGCAGTTCCCGGTCGTCTACCTGCCGCTCGCCTTCGACTGCTGGCCGGGCAACGAGACCGAACACCTCTTCCACACCGCGGACGGTCGCCGCACCCTCGACCTCGGTGGTGGCGCCATCCCGCCCGAGGCCAGCCAGGAGAAGGCCGGCGAGGAGCTGCGACTGACCTACGTCGCGCTCACCCGTGCCCAGTCGCAGGTCGTCACGTGGTGGGGACCGAGCTGGTACGCCGGGCACGCCGGCACCACCCGGCTGCTCCTCGGCCGAGGCGTGGGCGAGGCCCAGGTGCCCCTGTCGACCACGCGCGGCCCGTCGGACTTCGAGGTGATGGCGCAGCTCCAGCAGTGGCAGGCGGCCGGAGCCGTCAGCGGTCGAGCTCGCGGAGCCGGCCGCCACCTCGGTCCGGCTCGAGGCCGAGCAGCTGGGGCCGCTCGACATCCGGCGGTTCGTCCGTCGGATCGACACCGCGTGGCGCCGCACGTCGTACTCGGGACTGATCCGCGCCGAGGACCGGGTGGTCACCACCGCCAACAGCGAGCCCGAGGATGCCGGCACGGTCGACGAGCAGACCGACGGGCAGACCGACGGGGAGGTCGACGAGGCGCCCGCGCCGCCGGCAGCCGAGGACACCGCCTCCGACGGAGCCGGCGACCTGCCCTCGCCGATGGAGGGGCTGCCCGCGGGGGCGACCTTCGGCTCGCTGGTCCACGAGGTCCTCGAGCACGCCGACCCGCAGGCCCCCGACCTGCTCGCCGAGCTCACGTCGCGGGTGGTCGAGGCCCAGCGTTGGTGGTCGGTCGACGCGGAGCCGGGCGAGCTGGCGCAGGCCTTGCTGCCGATGCAGCACACCTCGCTCGGCCCGCTGGCCGACCGGGCCCGGCTGGCCGACCTCGGGCTGCACGACCGGCTGTGCGAGCTCGACTTCGAGTTCCCGCTGTGCGGCGGGCAGGAGGCGGGTGCCGAGGTGGCGCTGGCCGAGATGGCGGGCGTGCTGCGTCGCCACCTCGCCGCCGACGACCCGATGCGGGCGTACGCCGACCGGCTCGAGGCGCCCGGTCTCGGTGACCAGCTGCTCCGGGGCTACCTCAGCGGCTCCATCGACGTCGTGCTGCGGGTCGGCGCCCCGGGCCACCAGCGGTTCCTGGTGGTCGACTACAAGACCAACCGGCTCGGGACGCCCGGGCGAGCCGCTGACCGCGCTCGACTACACCCCCGAGCGGATGACCGAGGCGATGCTGCACTCGCACTATCCGCTGCAGGCGCTGCTCTACTCGGTCGTGCTCCATCGCTACCTGCGCTGGCGCCTGGGTTCGACGCCGGCCGGCTACGACCCGGAGCGTCACCTCGGCGGGATCCTCTACCTCTACGTCCGCGGGATGTGCGGTGCCGAGACGCCCGAGGTCGACGGTCAGCCGTGCGGGGTGTTCTCGTGGCGCCCGCCGGCGGCGATGGTCGTGGAGCTCTCCGACCTGCTGGCCGGCTGGGCAGCAGAGGAGGTGGCGTCGTGAGCGCCGAGATCCTGGACACGCGCGATCGCCGACTCGCCCTCGGCGCCACCGGGCTGCTGCGGGAGTTCAACCACGCCGAGGTGCTCAACGCCGCGGACGTCCACGTCGCCACCCGCTTCGGCGCGATCCTCGAGGAGCAGCGCGAGACGGTGCTGCTGGCGGCCGCGCTCGCCGTCCGCGCGGTCCGGCACGGGTCGATCTGCGTCGACCTCACGACCATCGCCGACCTCGCCCTCGACGTCACCCCCGACGAGGCGGAGCCGGCCCCGGCACCCTTGCCGTTGGCCCGAGCCCGAGGCCTGGCTTGCGGAGGTGGCCGCCAGCCCATTGGTCCGCGAGCAGGTGCTCCGGCTGGAGGGGAGCACCCTCTACCTCGACCGCTACTGGCGCGAGGAGGGTCAGGTCTGCGACGACCTGGTCGCCCGGTTGCGTCGTCCCGCGCCGGAGGTCGACGTCGCCCGCCTCGAGGCCGGGCTGGCGCGGGTGTTCCCCGACGAGGGATACGACGAGCAGCGGGCCGCCGTACGTGCCGCGGCCGGGCAGTGGACGACGATCCTCACCGGCGGTCCCGGCACCGGGAAGACCACTGCGGTCGCCGGGCTGCTGTCCCTCATCGCCGAGCAGCACGAGACGACTCATGGCCAGCGTCCGCGCATCGCCCTGTGCGCGCCGACCGGCAAGGCCTCCGCCCGGCTGCAGGAGGCCGTCGACGAGGCCGCGGGCAAGCTCGCGTCCGACGCCGACCGGGCGCGCGTGACCGGCCTGCAGTCCACGACCCTGCACCGGTTGCTCGGGTGGCGGCCCGACAGCAGCGTGCGCTTCCGGCACCACCGGCGCCACCGGCTGCCGCACGACGTCATCGTGGTCGACGAGACCTCGATGGTCTCGCTGACGATGATGGCCCGGCTGCTCGAGGCGGTCCGCCCGGACGCGAGGCTGGTGCTCGTCGGTGACCCCGACCAGCTCTCCTCGGTGGAGGCGGGGGCCGTGCTCGCCGACCTGGTCGAGGGACTCGGTGGTGGCGACGCATCGCCGGTGCTCGCCCTGCGCACGACGCATCGCTACGGCGAGGAGATCGGCGCGTTGGCGCAAGCGCTGCGCACCGGCGACGGTGACGCGGTGATGGCGGCTCTCGGCTCGACCGGCGACCCGGTCGAGCTGGTCGACCCCGAGGACGAGGCGGCGATGGACGACCTGCGCCAGAGCGTGGCCGACGTCGCCACCCGGATGCGGACCGCCGCCGACAGCAACGACGTGGCCGGCGCCCTCGCCGCGCTCGACGAGCACCGGCTGCTGTGCGCGCACCGCGAGGGCCGCTACGGCGTCAGCGGCTGGAACCGCCTCGTCGAGCAGCTGGTCGCAGACCGCACCGGCGTGACGACGTACGACGACTGGTACTCCGGCCGCCCCGTGCTCGTCACCGCCAACGACCGCGGCCAGCGACTCAACAACGGCGACATGGGCGTGACGCTGCGTCGCCCCGACGGGCGGCTGCGGGTCGTGCTGGCCGACCTCGAGCGCCGGGTCTTCGCCCCCACCCGGCTGCCGGACGTGCAGACCATGCACGCCATGACCGTGCACAAGTCGCAGGGCTCGCAGGCCGACGTGGTCAGCGTGATCATGCCGCCCGAGGAGTCCCGGCTGCTGACGCGCGAGCTGTTCTACACGGCCGTGACCCGGGCCAAGGAGCGGGTGCGCATCGTCGGCACCGAGGCCACCGTCCGCGCCGCCGTCGGGCGCGAGGTCCAGCGGGCGAGCGGCCTGGGTGACCGGCTCCGGACAGCATTGACCCCACCGGCGATCTCTGACTAAAGTCAGAGAATGTCCTTGCCCGCTGGGCGACGTCCGCCGCTTCAACCGCACCGTCACCGAGCACATCGGCGTGCTCCACGACCACTACCTCGGCCGCGGGCTGACGCTCGGGCAGGCCCGCCTCCTGTGGGAGATCGGGCCCGCGGGCCGCGAGCTGCGCACCCTGCGGGCCCGGCTCGGTCTCGACTCCGGCTACCTGACGCGCCTGGTCGGCCAGCTCGTCGAGCGCGGCCTGGTGACCACCGAGCCGAGCCCGGCCGACCGGCGCAGCCGGCTCGCCCGACTCACCGACCAGGGCGCTGGCCGAGCGGACGCTCCTCGACGAGCGCTCCGACGACGTCGCGCGCAGCGGTGCTCGACAGCCTCGGCGAGGACGAGCAGCGCGAGCTCACCGCCGCGATGCGCACGGTCGAGCGGCTGCTCACGGCCGGGACGGTGGAGGTCCGCGAGGTCGACCCGGAGCATCCCGACGCGCGGCGCTGCCTGGCGGCGTACGTCGCCGAGCTGAACGCCCGCTCGGACGTCCCCTTCGACCCGGCGACCGGGTCCACGGCCGAGCCGCACGAGGTCCGGCCGCCGCACGGTGTGTTCCTCGTGGTCTACCTGCGCGGGACGGCCGTCGCGTGCGGGGCGCTCAAGCACCACGAGGGCGGGGTGAGCGACGTCAAGCGGATGTGGGTGCACGACGCCGCGCGCGGCAAGGGCATCGGCCGGCGGCTGCTCGAGGAGCTGGAGCGGCGGGCCGTCGAGCACGGCGACACCGCCGTACGCCTCGAGACCAGCCGCCACCTGACCGAGGCGATCGGCCTCTACCGCAGCACGGGCTACGTCGAGGTGCGAGCCGTTCAACGACGAGCCGTTCGCCGACCACTGGTTCCGCAAGGTGCTCTGACGCCCGCGCGGTTGCCTGCGTGGCGCTCGCGCGGAATAGTCGCCGCGTGTCCTCTGTTGAACAGGCAACTACTTTCCGGAGGCGAATCTGATGGAGTTCGGCATCTTCACCGTGGGCGACGTCACCACCGACCCCACCAACGGCCGCACGCCGACCGAGCACGAGCGCATCAAGAACACCGTCGCGATCGCGCAGAAGGCCGAGGAGGTCGGCCTCGACGTGTTCGCCACCGGCGAGCACCACAACCCGCCGTTCGCCGCGCCGGCCAGCCCGCCGGTGCTGCTCGCGCACCTCGCCGCGAAGACCGAGCGGATCAAGCTCTCCACCGTCGACCACGCTGATCACCACCAACGACCCGGTGCGGATCGCGCAGGACTACGCGTACCTCCAGCACCTCGCCGACGGCCGGATGGACCTGATGCTCGGCCGCGGCAACACCGGCCCGGTCTACCCGTGGTTCGGCAAGGACATCCGCGAGGGCATCCCGCTCGCGATCGAGAACTACGCGCTGCTGCGCCGGCTCTGGCGCGAGGAGAACGTCGACTGGGAGGGCAAGTTCCGTACGCCGCTCCAGGGCTTCACCTCGACCCCGCGGCCGCTCGACGGTGAGCCGCCGTTCGTCTGGCACGGCTCGATCCGCAGTCCCGAGATCGCCGAGCAGGCGGCGTACTACGGCGACGGGTTCTTCTCCAACCACATCTTCTGGCCGGCCTCGCACACCGCGCGGATGGTCGACTTCTACCGCCAGCGCTTCGAGCACTACGGGCACGGCAAGGCCGAGGACGCGATCGTCGGGCTCGGCGGTCAGGTCTACATGGCCAAGACCAAGGAGCAGGCGTTCCGCGAGTTCCGCCCGTACTTCGACAACGCGCCGGTCTACGGCCACGGCCCGTCGCTGGAGGAGTTCACCCGCGAGACGCCGCTGACGGTCGGCACGCCGCAGGAGGTCGTCGAGCGCACGCTGTCCTTCCGCGAGTACGCCGGCAACTACCAGCGCCAGCTGTTCCTCGTCGACCACGCCGGCCTGCCGCTGAAGACCGTGCTCCACCAGCTCGACCTGCTCGGCGAGGTCGTCGAGGAGCTGCGCAAGCACACCGCGGAGGCCGCGGCATGACGCAACCTCCACCTCGCCGGGAAGCCCGCGCGCGGCGACGCCCGTCGCATCGCCGTCGTCACCGCTGGGCTCTCCGAGCCCTCCTCGACGCGGCTGCTCGCCGACCTGCTCGGGGACGCGACCGCCGACGCGCTGGGCGGCGCCCGTGTCGACGTGGTCGAGCTGCGCCCGCTCGCGCACGCGGTGACCGACGCGCTGCTGACCGGCTTCCCCAACGGCGAGCTGGCCGCGGCGATCGAGACCGTCACGAGCGCCGATGCGGTGATTGCCGTGACCCCGGTCTTCAGCGGCTCCTACTCGGGCCTGTTCAAGTCGTTCTTCGACATCCTCGAGGACGGCGCCCTCGACGGCACCCCGGTCCTGGTGGCCGCGACCGCCGGCACGGCCCGCCACTCGCTGGTGCTCGAGCACGCGCTGCGCCCGCTGTTCAGCTACCTGCACGCCGTGGTCGTCCCCACCGCCGTCTTCGCGGCGAGCGAGGACTGGGGCGCCTCGGGCGGCAGCGACGCGCTACGCCGTCGGATCGACCGCGCTGCGGCCGAGCTGGCCGCCCTCGTCGAGGCCCGCCCGGTAGCCGCCGCGCGGCGACCAGTTCGACCGCGACATCGCCGCGATGGGCAGCTTCGAGGACCTGCTCGGCGGCTGACGGCCTGCCGGTCCGTCGTACGAACGGTCGGAGCTGACGTCGAAACTGCGACGCCGGCGGGCGCAGCACTCGTATGCACGCCGCCGGTTTCGCCCGGGCGTCCGGGAAACCGGCAGCCTCTACCCCCGCTGCTCCACCTTCCGCGCGAGGTCCTCGGGCATCGGCTCGTAGTGCGCGAAGGTCCGGGTGAAGGTGCCGGTCCCGTGGGTGGTGGCGCGGAGGTCGATCGCGTAGCGCACCAGCTCGGTCTGGGGTACGGCGGCCCGCACCGCCGTGCGGTCCTCGCTGCCCTCCTCCGTCCCGAGCAGCCGACCACGCCGGGCGGAGAGGTCGCTCATCACCGAGCCGACGTGCTCGCTGGGGACCAGGACCGCGACCTCGTCGTACGGCTCGAGCAGCGCGATCTGGGCGCCGTCCGCGGCCTCGCGCAGGGCCAGCGCGCCGGCACTCTGGAAGGCGGCGTCGGAGGAGTCCACGCTGTGCGACTTGCCGTCCGTCAGGGTGACGCGGATGTCCTCCACCGGGTAGCCCTTGCTGACGCCGCGCTGCATCTGGGCCCGGACACCCTTCTCGACCGAGGTGATGAACTGCCGGGGTACGGCGCCTCCGACCACCTTGTCGACGAACTCGAAACCGGTGCCCTGGGGGAGCGGCTCGACCTCGATGTCGCAGATGGCGTACTGCCCGTGACCGCCCGACTGCTTCACGTGGCGACCGTGGCCCTTCGAGGGTGAGGCGAAGGTCTCGCGCAGCGGGACGACGACGTCCTGGGGCGCGACCGCCACGCCGTAGCGGCTGCGGAGCCGGTCGAGCGCCTGGTCGGCGTGGGCCTCGCCCATCACCCACAGCACGACCTGCGAGGTCTCGGGGTTCTGCTCGATCCGCAGGCTCGGGTCCTCGGCCCGCAGCCGACCCAGTGCGGTGGACAGCTTGTCCTCGTCGGAGCGCGAGAGCGCCTCGATGGCCACGGGCAGCAGCGGAGCCGGCATCGTCCACGGCTTGAGCACGCGCGGCTGGTCGGGGCTGGAGAGCGTGTCCCCGGTCTCGGCGCGACTCAGCCGGCCGATCGACGCGATGTCCCCGGCCACCACGCGGCGTGCCGGCACCTGCTGCTGGCCGAAGGGGTGGGCCAGCGCGCCGATGCGTTCGTCCTCGTCGTGGTCCTCGCGGCCGGAGTCGTCGGTGAAGAAGGAGGAGAAGTGACCGGAGACGTGCACCGACTCGTCGGGAAGGAGGGTCCCGGAGAAGACGCGCACGATGCTGACCCGTCCGACGTACTGGTCGCTGCTCGTCCGCACCACCTCGGCCACCAGCGGGCCGTCCGGGTCGCAGGTCACCTCGCCGGCCTTGCCGCCGCTCGGCGTGAAGGACTCCTGGGCGGGGTGCTCGGGCGGGGCCGGGAACCCGCGGACGCACAGGTCGAGCAGCTCGGAGCATCCGCGGCCGTCCGTCGCGCACGCCGCGAGCACGGGGTGCAGCCGGGCGCCGGCCACGGCCGTCTCGAGGTCCTTCACCAGGAGGTCCTCGTCGACCTGCTCGCCGCCGAGGTAGCGGTCCATCAGCGACTCGTCCTCGGACTCCTCGATCACCGCCTCGATGAGGGTGCCGCGTCGCTCGTCGTCGACCGACCCGCCCAGCAGTCCGGTGACCCCAGCGCCGTCGGGTACGACGACCGGGAGCACCCGCTCGCCGAACGCCGCCCGGGCAGCCCGCAGGGTCCCGTCGAAGTCGGCGCGGGCGTGGTCGAGCTTCGTGACCACGACCGCGCGGGGCATGTCCACCGCGGCGCACTCCCGCCACAGCTGGCGGGTGCCCTCGTCGACCGGCTCGTTCGCGGCAATGACGAACAGCGCGCAGTCGGCGGCGCGCAGTCCGGCCCGCACCTCACCCACGAAGTCGGCGTAGCCCGGGGTGTCGAGCAGGTTGATCTTGCAGCCGGCGTGCACCACCGGCGCGACCGCCAGTGAGCTCGACCGTTCGTGGGCGCGCTCGCCCTCCTCGAAGTCGCACACGGTGTTGTGCTCGGCCACGGACCCGGCGCGGTTCACGGCACCGGACGCGACGAGCAGTGCCTCGACGAGCGTCGTCTTGCCGGACTGGCTGGGCCCGACCAGGACGACGTTGCGTATCTGGCCGGGCGAGGACACCTCGAGGTCGTGGCTGGTGGCTCTGCCGCTGCTGCGCTCCGCCATGGGTCCAACCAACCCCTCTCGTGCCCGGCGCACAAGACCCCTCGGGGAACTCAGGTGCCGTTCTGCGAGAAGTGCTGGTAGTCCTTCAGCGTCCGCCAGTCGCCGCCCCACTCCCAGCCGATCGAGGCGAACGCCCGGACGACCGGTCCGCCGGCCCCGAACATGCCCGGTCGGACCCGGCCACGCTGGAGGTACGACGACGCCAGCTCGGGCAGCACCAGGTCGTCCTTCAGGTAGGGGTTCTGGAACGGGTTCACGTCGACCGCCAGGCCGTAGGCGTGCTGGGAGTACGACGAGCCGCCGGTCGTGGGCCGGCACACGAAGGCGCCGGTGTTGTTGCCGTCGCCGGTCGGGGGCAGCGGTCGAGCTCGTCGGCCCGGGTGATCCGCATCTCCTCGAGCGGGAACCTCGCGGCGTAGAGCCGCCGGAAGACCGCGACCAGGTCGGCAGCCACGGACCGGTTCACCAGCAGCTCCCCGGTGTGCCGGCGCCCGTCGAAGCCGACGAAGGTGAGCCGGATCCACGAGAGGTCGCCGGCCCCGACCGGGCACCGCGCGCTCCAGGTCGACCGACGCAGGACGCTCGGCCGGCGCGGGGGTGGTCACCCGGGAGGCGAACCCGGTGCCGGGCAGGGGCGGCAACCTGTCCGGGAGGGTGAACCGCCGCGGGTCGAGCTCGGGCGGCGTCGGCCTGATCTCGCCGAAGCCGTTGGCCTGACGCGGGCAGCACGCGCTGGCCGAGCCAGGCGGGTGGCCGCACCCCGACGACCGGGCGGTCGCTCGGTGGCGGGCTCGGGAGGGTCCTGGTCGGCGAGGGGCTGGGCGAGGGCGTCTCGCTGGGCGTCGCGCTCGAGTGCCGATGGCTCCGGGGCCGTCTCGTCGCCGGTCCCGCACGCGGCCACGGTGAACAGCAGCGCCAGTGCCACCAGCGCGGGACCACGGCGAGCGTGCGCGCGGAGTCACCCGACCTGCGCCCCAGTGCGTGTCGAGCTCGGGCCGAGCAGGGCTCCGGTGTGCCGGGGCAGCTCGAGCCGGCCGTCGGCGAGCGTGGGCCGGCCCGGCGTACGGAACAGCAGGTCGAGCTCACCGTCGACGAGGAGGTCGGCGGGGTCGTCGCCGAAGTTCACGACCATCAGCAGCTCGTCGCGGCGCATGGTGAACACCCTCCTCCTCTCGTCGGCCGTGCACGAGACCGAGCCGAACCAGGGGTCGGTCAGGTCCGGCAGGGAGCGACGAAGCTCGACGAGGCGGTGGTACGCCGCGAGCACCCGCGCGTGGCGGCCCTCCTCGAGCTCCGACCAGTCCAGCACCGAGCGGCGGAAGGTCTCCGGGTCCTGCGGGTCGGGGACGACCGACGGGTCCCAGCCCAGCTGCTCGAACTCCCGGAGCCGGCCCTCCGCGGTCGCCGTGCCCAGCTCGGGCTCCGGGTGCGAGGTGAAGAACTGGAACGGGGTCGAGGCGGCCCACTCCTCGCCCTGGAAGAGCATCGGCGTGAACGGGCCCGCGAGCGTGAGCATCGCCGCGCAGACCAGCTGGTCCTCGTCGAGGTGATCGGTGAGCCGGTCGCCGACGGCGCGGTTGCCCACCTGGTCGTGGTTCTGGTTGCAGACCACGAGTCGCCAGGTGGGCATCGTCGCGATCGGGACCGGAGAGCCGTGGTCGCGCCCTCGGAACGACGAGTAGGTGCCGTCGTGGAAGAAGCCGCGCGTGCACACCTTGGCGAGCGCCGACAGCGGCTCGAAGTCGGCGTAGTAGCCGCTCGTCTCGCCGGTCAGCGCCACGTGGACGGCGTGGTGGAAGTCGTCGCTCCACTGCGCGTCCATCCCCAGACCGCCCGCCTCGCGCGGCGTGACCATCAGCGCGTCGTTGAGGTCGGACTCGGCGATCAGCGAGAGCGGGCGGCGCAGGTGGGCCGAGAGAGCCTCCACCTCCTGGCCGAGCTCCTCCAGCAGATGGGTCTCGGACTCGTCCGCGAGCGCGTGCACGGCGTCGAGTCGGAGGCCGTCGACGTGGAAGTCGCGCAGCCACATCAGGGCGCTGTCGAGGATGTAGCGACGCACCTCGGCCGCGCCCTCGCCGTCCAGGTTCACCAGCGAGCCCCAGGGGTTCTCGCCCTCGGCCTTCAGGTAGGGGCCGAAGACCGGCAGGTAGTTGCCCGACGGGCCGAGGTGGTTGTAGACGACGTCCTGGATGACCCCCAGTCCGGCCGCGTGGGCCGCGTCGACGAAGCGCTGGTAGGCCGCCGGTCCGCCGTACGGCTCGTGCACGGCCGACCACAGCACGCCGTCGTACCCCCAGTTGTGGGTGCCGTTGAACGCGTTGACCGGCAGCAGCTCGACCAGGTCGACGCCGAGCGCCACCAGGTGGTCGAGCCGCGTCGATCGCCGCGTCCAGCGTGCCCTCGGGGGTGAAGGTGCCGATGTGCAGCTCGTAGAGGACCGAGCCGGCCAGCTGGCGACCCGTCCACGCGTCGTCGGTCCAGTCGAACTCGTCGGGGTCGAAGGTCCGCGAACGCTCGTGTACGCCGAACGGCTGCCGGCGCGACCTCGGGTCGGGGAGCGGCTCGTCGGAGTCGTCGACCAGGTAGCCGTAGTCGACCTCGCCATCGGGGACCGGGCCTTCCGGCGACCACCAGTCGTCGGCACCCCTGGTCATCTCGACCACCTGGTCACCGACCGAGAGCCGCACTCGCCGCGGGTTGGGCGCCCACACGTCGAACCGGCCCCGCATCAGTCCTCCCTCACCAGCAACGCCACCGGCAGCTCCGCGAGCAAGTCATCCACCGCAACCGAACCGCTGGTTGAGCTTGTCGAAACCACCTCGGGATCGAGGACGTTCCGCCACTCGCCCTCCGGCAGCGCGAGCGTCGTGTCGCCCCACCCACCGCGCGGCCTCGAGCCCGACCGGCAGCCGGGTCACCACCGTGACCGCGCCTCCCCGGTCGAAGGCCAGCACGTGATCCTGCGCGGGACCCTCGGCGTGCAGCGCGGTGTACCCGGTGAACAGGTCGGGCCGGTCGCGCCGCAGCCGCAACGCGAGCTGGGTGATCCGTTGCTTCTCGACGGAGCCGGACGCGAGGCTCTCGATGGCGGCGTCGAAGTCGACCGGTCGCCGGTTGTCCGGGTCGACCAGGCTGCGCTCCTCGACCTCGCTGCCCTGGTAGACGTCGGGGACGCCCGGGACGGTGAGGGCGAGCAGCTTCAGGGCCAGCGAGTTGCTCCGCGCGGCGCTCGGCGAGTTGCTCGACCAGCCCGTCGAGCCGGGCACGCAGGGCGGGGTCGGCGTCGAAGGCGTCGATGGCCGCATGCACGGCCGACTCGAACTCCTCGTCGGGATCGGTCCAGGTGGTGTGCTCGCCGGCCTCGCGCATCGCCTTCTCGGCGTACGCGTGCAGGCGCTCGCCGCTGATCGGCCAGGCCCCGAACGCGGCCTGCCACAGCAGGTTGCCGAGACCACGCGTCGGGCATCGGCGCCGGAGCTCAGCAGCGACGTCCAGGGTCTCCCGCCACAGCTGCGGGACCTCGGCGAGCACGGCGATGCGCGCGCGGACGTCCTCGCCGCGCTTGGTGTCGTGCGTGGACAGCGCCGTCATCGCGTGCGGCCAGTCGCGCTGCCGGACGGCCATCGCCTCGTGCCACTCCGCTGGTGAGATCGCGAAGATGCTCGGGTCGCCGCCGACCTCGTTGAGCGAGGTGAGCCGCGAGGACCGGTAGAACGCGCAGTCCTCGACGCCCTTGGCCATCACCATCCCGCTGCTCTGCTGGAACCGGAGCGCGGCCGGGGACTCGGGGTCGCGCAGCAGGGGTGCGAGGTCGTCGAGGACCCGGGCGAGGTCCGGCCGCTGCCGCCGGGCGCTGTCGAGGGCGTGGTCGAGGTGTTCGTGGCCGGTGGGCAGGTAGGAGCGGTAGACCGGGAAGCACGCCAGCACCTCGGCCACCGCGTCCTCGAGCACCTCGTGCGGGTGTGGCAGCAGGTCCGGCAGCTCGCGCACGATCCGTCGGGTCTCGGCGAGCAGGCTGCCGTCGGCCACGGCGCGCTTCCGGTCGTGCACGAGGCGTTCCCAGTCCTGCTCGGTCCCGCGCAGCTGCGTCTCCAGGTCGGTCAGGGGCTGCTCGCCGGCGGGGTCGGTGAGCACCCGGTCGAGCAGCGCCAGGACGTCGTACCCGGTGGTGCCGTCCATCGCCCAGCCCCGTGGCAGCGACTCGCCGCCTCGAGGATCTTCTCGACCAGGGTGTAGCCACCGGAGGTCAGGTCGGCGAGGTGCTCGAGATAGCCCTCCGGGTCGCGCAGCCCGTCCGGGTGGTCGATGCGCAGGCCGTCGACGAGACCCTCCTGGAACCAGCGGCGCACCTCGACGTGCGTGGCCGCGAACACCTCGGGGATCTCGACGCGCACACCGGCCAGCGTCGTGACGGTGAAGAACCGGCGGTAGTTCAGCTCGGCGTCACCCCGGCGCCAGCTGACCAGCTCGTAGTGCTGGCGCAGGTGCACCTCGTCGGCACTGCCTCCGATGGTGCCGGGAGCCAGGGGGAACCGGTGGTCGTGGTAGCGCAGCTCGTCGCCGACGACCTCGAGGTGCCCGATGGGACCACCGTCGACCGGGACGTCGTCGTCGCCGAGGATCGGCAGCCGTAGCTTGCCCAGGCCGAAGTCCCAGTCGATGTCGAAGGCCTCGGCGTGCACCGACTCCGGGCCGTGCTCCAGGACGTCCCACCACCACGCGTTGCGGGCGGGGGTGGCCACGCCGACGTGGTTGGGCACCAGGTCGACCAGCACGCCCATCCCCAGGCGGCGGGCCTCCGCCGACAGCGCGGCGAGCCCCTCGGCACCGCCCCGGGACTCGTCCACGTGGTCGAACGCCACGACGTCGTAGCCGTGGGTGCTGCCCGGCTCGGCCGCGAGGATCGGCGAGAGGTAGACCCAGTCGACGCCGAGGTCGTGCAGGTAGGGCAGTCGGCGCGCCGCCTCGAACAGGTCGAAGTCGGCGTTGATCTGGAACCGGTAGGTCGACGCCGGGCGATGCGGTTGGGCGTCGGCCGTCACTGGCGGCTCCCGGCCTGGTTGCTGCTGTTCGCGGCCAGCGACGCGGCCACGGAGTGGTCCGGCTCGGCCTCGGGCTCGCGGTGCTCGCGGAGCACCACGAGCGAGCGGTGGTGGACGTCGAAGCGTGTCGCCGGCCGATGTAGGTCCGCCCGTTGTCGGCCACGCCACCGGTGTCGATGATCGAGGTCCCACCGCTCGGCGTACTCCGGACGGTGGCAGCGTGAGCTCGATGCGTGTCGCCGACGTTGAAGAACAGCAGGAAGTGGTCGTCGGTGATCCGGTTGCCGCGAGCGTCACGGCCGGCGATGCCGTGACCGTTGAGGTACATGCCCAGCGTCTTGCCGCCGCAGTCCCAGTCGTCGTCCTCCATGGTGCGGCCGTCGGGGTGCAGCCAGACGATGTCGTCGAGCTTCTCGCCGCTGCGCACCGCCGTGCCGGTGAAGAACCGCTTGCGGCGGAAGGTCGGGTGCTCCTGCCGAAGCCGGATCAGCGCCGCGGTGAACTCCGTCAGCGGCCTGTCGGCCTGGTCCCAGTGCACCCAGGAGATCTCGGAGTCCTGCGCGTAGGTGTTGTTGTTGCCGTGCTGGGTGCGACCGAGCTCGTCGCCGTGCAGGATCATCGGCACGCCCTGGCTCAGCAGCAGCGTGGCCAGCAGGTTGCGCTGCTCGCGGGCGCGCAGCGCCAGCACCTCGGGGTCGTCGGTCGGACCCTCGACGCCGTGGTTCCAGGAGCGGTTGTGGCTCTCGCCGTCGTTGTTGTCCTCGCCGTTGGCCTCGTTGTGCTTCTCGTTGTAGGAGACCAGGTCGCGCAGGGTGAAGCCGTCGTGCGCGGTGACGAAGTTGATGCTGGCGAACGGCCGGCGACCGGAGTTCTCGTAGAGGTCGGAGGAGCCGGCGAGTCGGGAGGCGAACTCACCCAGCGACGGCTCGCCGCGCCAGAAGTCGCGCACGGTGTCGCGGTAGGCGCCGTTCCACTCCGTCCACTGGGGCGGGAAGTTGCCGACCTGGTAGCCACCGGGACCGACGTCCCACGGCTCGGCGATCAGCTTCACCTGGCTGACGACCGGGTCCTGCTGCACGAGCTCGAAGAACGTGGCCAGCCGGTCGACCTCGTAGAACTCGCGCGCCAGCGTCGAGGCGAGGTCGAAGCGGAAGCCGTCGACGTGCATCTCGGTGACCCAGTAGCGCAGCGAGTCCATGATCAGCTGCAGCGAGTGCGGGTGGCGGACGTTGAGGGAGTTCCCCGTGCCCGTGTAGTCCATGTAGTACTGCGGCTCGTCCTCCATCGAGCCGGTAGTAGGCCTGGTTGTCGATGCCCTTGAAGCTCAGCGTGGGACCGAGGTGGTTGCCCTCGGCGGTGTGGTTGTAGACCACGTCGAGGATGACCTCGATGCCGGCCGCGTGCATGGCCTTGACCATCGCCTTGAACTCCTGCACCTGCTGGCCCAGCGAGGTCGGGGTCGTCGGCGTTGGAGGCGTACGACGCGTGCGGGGCCAGGAAGGCGAGGGTGTTGTAGCCCCAGTAGTTGCGCAGCCCCTTGTCGAGCAGGGTGCTGTCCTGGACGAACTGGTGGACCGGCATCAGCTCGATCGCCGTGACGCCGAGCCGGGTCAGGTGCTCGGTGACCGCGGGGTGCGCCAGGCCGGCGTACGTCCCTCGGATCTCCTCGGGCACCTCGGGATGCAGCTCGGTCAGGCCCTTGACGTGGGCCTCGTAGATGACCGACTCGTTGTAGGGGATGTCGAGCGAGCGGTCGCCCTCCCAGTCGAAGAACGGGTTGATCACGACGCCGTGGGTCATGTGCGCGGCCGAGTCGTCGTCGTTGCGTGAGTCGGGGTCGCCGAAGTTGTAGCCGAACAGCGACTGGTCCCAGTCGATCTCGCCGGCGGTCGCCTTGGCGTAGGGGTCGAGCAGCAGCTTGTTGGGGTTGCAGCGCTGCCCCTGGCTCGGGTCCCAGGGGCCGTGCACCCGGTAGCCGTAGCGCTGACCCGGCTGCACCGAGGGCAGGTAGCAGTGCCAGACGTAGGCGTCGACCTCGGTCAGCTCGATCCGGGTCTCGGTGGTCTTGCCGCGCGGCCCGACCTCGAACAGGCACAGCTCGACGCGCTCGGCCACCTCGCTGAACAGGCGCGAAGTTGGTCCCGGTGCCGTCGAACGTGGCACCGAGCGGGTAGGCCTTGCCGGGCCAGATCTCCAAGTCGTGCTCCTCGCATGCAAGTTGTAACGATCAAACTACCGAGGCTCGGGGCGATCCTCCGAATCGTGGTACCCGGTGTGAGGCAGCCGTCACAGTTCTGGCTACCCGTGAGTAGCAAGCGAAAACTACGATGGCGGACATGAAGCGGATGATCTACGACGAGGACCACGAGGCGTTCCGCGCCTCCGTTCGCGAGTTCCTGGACCGCGAGGTCCGACCGCACCTCGAGGAGCACCTCAGCCAGAAGGCGCTGGGCCGCGAGTTCTGGCTCGCCGCCGGCAAGCAGGGCTTCCTCGGCCTGGAGGTCCCCGAGGAGTACGGCGGCGCGGGGGCCGGCGACTACCGGTTCAACGCGGTGCTGCTCGAGGAGCTCTCCCACGTCAACGCGGCCCTCTCCTCGTGCGTCGGGATCCACGCCGACATCGTGGCGCCGTACCTCGTCGAGCTGACCAGCGAGGAGCAGCGCAAGCGCTGGCTGCCCGGCGTGGCCAGCGGCGAGCTGCTCACCGCCATCGGCATGACCGAGCCCTCCGGCGGCTCCGACCTCGCGGCGCTGAAGACCACCGCGGTCAAGGACGGCGACAGCTGGGTGCTCAACGGGTCCAAGACGTTCATCACCAACGGCTACTCCGCCGACCTCGTGGTCGTCGCCGCGCGGACCTCGCCGGAGAAGAAGGCGCGCGGCATCACGCTCTTCGGGGTCGACACCTCCACCGAGGGCTACTCGCGCGGCCGGAAGCTCGACAAGGTCGGCCAGGAGGAGTCCGACACCGCCGAGCTGTTCTTCGAGAACGTCCGCGTCAGCGACGACGACATCGTCGGCGAGCTCGACCACGGCTTCATCCACATGATGGAGAACCTCCCGCAGGAGCGGCTCGGCTGCGCGATCTCCAACCTCGCGCACGCCCGCCAGATCCTGACCGAGACGCTGGAGTACGCCAAGGAGCGCAAGGCCTTCGGCCAGGGCATCGGCTCCTTCCAGCACAACAAGTTCCTGCTCGCCGAGATGTTCACCCAGGTCGACGTCACCCAGGCCTACGTCGACCAGTGCGTGATCGCCCACAGCGACAAGCAGCTCACCGCCATCGACGCCGCGAAGGCGAAGTGGTGGACCTCCCAGGTGCAGAACGAGATCCTCGACCACTGCGTCCAGCTCTTCGGCGGCTACGGCTACATGAACGAGTACCGCGTCGCCCGCGCCTGGCGCGACGCCCGCGTCTCGAAGATCTGGGCCGGCTCCAACGAGATCATGAAGGAGCTGATCGGCCGCGACCTCGGGCTGTGAGAGGCCCCAGGCAATTCGCCGAGCGGGCAGTTTTGGTTGCTCGTACGCCGCCGACCGGGCAGGTTTGGTTGGCAGTGACCAACCAGAAGTGGCCTGTCGTGCGCCTTCGGCCAACCAGAATCGCCCTCTCGGCGTACTCCAGCCAACCGAAACTGCCCTCTCGGCGGGTTGAGAGCCAGCCGTGACGCGCATGTTCGTCGCGGTGATCCCGCCCGAGGCCGTGGTCGAGGACCTCGAGGAGTTCATCGCGCCCCGCCGGGGAGAGGTGCCGTTCCGGTGGACCCAGCCCGACCAGTGGCACCTGACGCTGGCGTTCTCCGGCGAGCGTGCCCGACCGTTCGTACGACGACCTGGTGGACCGGCTCGTCCGGGCGGCCCGCAAGCGCAGCCCGGTCGCGGCCCGGATCGCCGGCGGGGGAGCGTTCCCGAACGTCGGCCGCGCGAAGATCGTGTACGCCGGCGTCGAGACCGACGCCGAGGAGATGCGCCGGATGGCCACGGGAGCGCGCGCCGCCGTCGCCAAGGCCGGCGCCGAGGTCGACGGCCAGCGGTTCCGGCCGCACCTGACCCTGGCCCGGCTCAACCGGCCGATCGAGGCGAGCCCGTTCGTCCGGCTGCTCGACTCCTACGCCGGCCCCTCGTGGACCGTCGACGAGCTCGCGCTGGTCGCGTCCTACCTCGGGCAGGGTCCCCGCAACCGGGCCCGCCACGAGGTGGTCGAGACCTTCAGCCTCGGCCGCGCTGGTAGCGGTCCAGCGCCCGCTGCCGCTCCTCCGCGTGGTCGATGATCCGCCGCGGGTAGCCGTGCGCGTAGCCGTCCTCCGCGTCCCACGGCTCGTGCGCCGCCTTGCCGGCCAGGTGTGACAGCTCGGGCACCCAGCGCCGCACGTAGTCACCGTCCGGGTCGAACTTCAGTCCCTGGGTGACCGGGTTGAACACGCGGAAGTACGGCGCTGCGTCGGTGCCCGTGCCCGCGACCCACTGCCAGCCGTGGTTGTTCGACGCGAGGTCGCCGTCGACCAGGTGGTCGAGGAAGTGTCGCGCTCCGACCGGCCACCAGACGTGCAGGTCCTTGGTCAGGAAGCTGGCCGTGATCATCCGGACCCGGTTGTGCATCCAGCCCTCGCCGAGCAGCTGGCGCATCCCCGCGTCGACGATCGGGAAGCCGGTGGTGCCCTGCTTCCAGGCCTCGATCGCGTCCGCGCGGCTCGTCGTACGTCAGGCCGGGCACCTCGTTGAGGTCGGTCCACGCGGACCGGGGGTGGTGGAAGAGCACGTCGGCGTAGAAGTCGCGCCAGGCGAGCTCGGTCTCGAACGTCCTCGCGCCGGCTGCTCCGCCTGTCCCGCCGTCTCCGCGAGGAGCTGGCGAGGGTGGACCACGCCGTACTTCAGGTAGGGCGAGAGCCGTGAGGTCCGGTCCGCGCCCGGGTCGTTGCGGGCCTCGTCGTAGTCGTCGACGTCGCGGTCCAGGAAGCTCCGGAAGCCGGCGCATCGCGGCGTCCTCGCCCGGGGTCGGCATGCCGTCGGGCGCCTCGCGCAGGGCCTTGTCGAGCATGGCCTCCACGCGCCCGTCGTCGTCGAACTTCGCCCACTCGACGCCGGCGCGGCGCGGGCACGGGATCGTCCCAGCCGTGGCTGCGCCAGGCCTTGCTGTACGGCGTGAACACCTTGTAGGGCTGGCCCGACTGGTTCGTCACGGTCCCCGGAGCAACGGCGTACGGCGTGCCCGTCGCCACCCCTTCGACGTTGCCCGGCAACGCCTCGACCACCGCGGTGTCGCGGGCCCGGCCGTAGGGCGAGAAGTCGTTGGCTCACGTGCACCTGCTCCGCCCCGACCTCGCTCGCCAGCCGCGGCACCACCGACGCGGCCGCACCCATGCGGATGCACAGCCGTCCGCCCGTCGACTCGTCGAGCGAGCGCAGCGACGCGGCGAGCCACGCGCGCCGTGCCGGGCCGGCGCCGGCCCACAGGACGGGGTCGAGCACGAACAGCCCCAGGACCGGGCCGTTGCCGGTGGCCGCACGCAGGGCGGGGTTGTCGCGCAGCCGCAGGTCGCGGCGGAACCACATGATCGAGGTCATTGCTCGACCCTACGAACGCGGTCCTGACAGCCGTGTGAGACCGGCCACGGCGAGGTTTGCGCGCCCGGGCCGACGGCTACTGTCGGTCCATGCGACGGCAGCTGCGACCCCTGGGCCGGAGCCTGCGTTCCAGCCTGTGGGACATGACGCCCCGCAACCACCGCCAGTCCGACCGGGACTTCCGGCGCCGCCAGATCGTCAGCGCCGTCGTGGTGGTGATCGGTGCGGTCGTGCTCGGCTACTCCCTGCAGATCGACCCCGAGGACACCACGCGGTTCTACCTGTGCACCTTCCTGCTCGCCGCGGTGTGGGCGGTCGGTGCGTTCGCCTCCGGCCCCCTCCACCTCGGCCGCATCGGTCACCCCGAGGAGCCCGACCTCGCCGCGCCGCGACCTGTCGTCCAACCGCTCCTGATCGGCGCCGCGCTCTCGGTCGTCTTCGTCGTCGGCGCCTTCCTGATCAAGGCCATCCCGGTGCTGGACGAGAACCTGAGCCCGTTCATCGAGGGCGATCCTCGAGCACGCCCAGCAGGGACAGCCGGTGATCCTGCTGGCTGGTGACCGTGGTCAACGGCATCGCCGAGGAGCTCTTCTTCCGGGGCGCGATGTACGCCGCGATCCCCAGCCACCAGGTCGCGATCACCGCCGTCGCCTACACGGTGGCCACGCTGGCCACGGGCAACGTGATGCTCGGCTTCGCCGCGATCCTGCTCGGGATCGTGGTCGGCCTGCAGCGGCGCGCCAGCGGCGGCATCCTCGCGCCGATCCTGACCCACCTGACGTGGTCGGTGGCGATGCTCTACGCGTTGCCGGCGATCTTCCTCGGCCACACCTGATCAGGAGCCATCCGTGCTGCCCGCTCGGCGTCGTTCGTCCAGCGCGCGGCGTACGGACTCCTCGTAGGTCAGCGGCTCACCCGGCACCAGCTCGCGGATCGAGTGCTCGGTGACCACGACCTCGGTGCCCATCGAGTCGATCAGGTTGCGCCCGGTGGTGACGTCGACGTCGGTGACCAGCGCCAGCCAGTACGACGAGAGCCGCGGTGTCAGCAGCGGCACCTCGATGATCGGCACGCCGCGACCGGTGTCGACCTTCGGCGGCGACCCGGAGCATGTCGGCGTAGGTCAGCTGGTCGGGCCCGCCGATCTCGTAGACCTGCCCCAGCGCCTCCTCGCGACCGCAGACCCCGACGAGGTAGCGGACCACGTCGTCCACCGCGATCGGCTGCGTGCGGGTGCTCGCCCACTTCGGCACCACCATCGCGGGCAGGTTCTTGACCAGCTGTCGGGTCAGCTCCCAGGAGATGCCACCGTGGCCGACCACGATCGCCGCGCGCAGCACGGTCACCGGGATGCCGGTCTCGCCGAGGAGCGCCTCGACCTCCCGGCGTGAGCGCAGGTGCGCCGACATCTCCTCGCTGTCGTCGCCGAGGCCGCCCATGTAGACGATCTGGCGCACGCCCTCCTCGGCCGCTGCCTTCGCGAACGCCCGCGCGGCGTCGGCGTCCTTGCGCTCGAAGTCGGCGTCGTCGAGCGAGTGCACCAGGTAGTAGGCGACCTCCACCCCGCGCAGGGGTTCGGCCAGGGTCGCGGCGTCGTGGACGTCTCCCGCGACCGGTTCGCCCGGTCCGTCGTACGTCTCCGGGTGGCGGGTCATCGCGCGGACCTCGTGACCCTCCTCGAGAAGGGCAGGCACGAGCCGGCGCCCGATGAAGCCGGTGGCGCCGGTGACGAGGATGCGGGTCATGCGGCAACCCTAGGGACCGGGGGAAGGCGCCACCTGCGGGCCCGACGGGCCTAGCGCTCGACGCCATGAGGATCGCGGTCATCGGCACCGGCATGGCCGGGCGCACGCTGGCGCAGGGTCTTGCAGCGCGCAGGACATGACGTGGTCGTGGGGACGAGGGACCCCGACGACACGTCCCGCCGGGAGGAATGGGTCGGTCTGGACGTGCCGCTCCAGCCGCTCGGCACGGTCGCCGGCGAGGCCGAGATGGTCATCAACGCGACCAACGGCGTGGCCAGCCTGTCGGCCCTGGGCGAGGTCGGGACCGACCACCTCGCCGGGAAGGTGCTGGTGGACGTGGCGAACCCGCTCGACTTCTCCCAGGGCTTCCCTCCGACGTTGAGCGTCAAGGACACCGACTCGCTCGCCGAGCAGATCCAGCGCGCCTTTCCCGACGCGAAGGTGGTCAAGGCCCTCAACACGGTGACGGCCTCGGTGATGGTCGACCCGGGCTCCGTGGGCGACGGGGACACCACGATCTTCGCCGCAGGGGACGATGCCGAGGCCCGGCAGGCGGCGGTCGGCCTGCTCCGGGAGCTCGGCTGGCGTGACGTGGTCGAGTTCGACGGGCTGCAGAACGCGCGCGGCCTCGAGATGTGGCTGCCCCTCTGGGTGCGGCTGATGGGCGCCCTCGGGACCGCCGAGTTCAACCTCAAGATCGTGCGCTGAGCTCGTCGACCGATCGGGACGGGTGAGTCCGCTGCTCGCCACCTCGCCCACCAACACGAAATCGAGGAGAAACACCCCTTGGTTAGGGTCGTCACATGTCCTACCTGCTGCGCGTCGCCCTGCCCGACGTCCCCGGCTCGCTGGGACGTCTCGCATCGGCGATCGGTTCGGCGGGTGGCAACATCGACGCGATCGAGATCGTCGAGCGCAGCCACGACGGGCGCGCGGTCGACGACGTCTTCCTCAAGGCCGAGCCGGGCGTGATGCCGGACAGCGTCATCTCCGCGTGCACCTCGCTCGAGGGGGTCGAGGTCCTCTGGATCTCCCGCTACGGCGCCGGCGCCAACCTGACCCGCGACCTCGAGGTCGTCGAGGCGATGACGTCGGCCCCCGAGCTCGCCCGGGACACCTTGGTCGACCTGCTCCCGGCCACGTTCGTCGTGGACTGGGCCGTGCGCGTACGCCGCGAGGGCGATGGCGCCAAGATCCTGCACGGCTCACCTGCGGCCCCGACCGAGGTGCCCGACCACCTCCGCTGGCCCGTCGACATCGCGCGCGGCCGCCGTATCGACGTCAGCGACGCCGACTCCGACCTCCTCGTCGCCGGCTGCCCGCTCGGCGACGACGAGCTGATCGTCATCGCCCGCCGCGGGGGACCCGAGATCCTCGACTCCGAGATCGCCCGGCTGAGCCACCTCTCCGCGCTGGGTGCCTCGATCTCCCCCTGAGCCCACGTCCTGCCGGCATTGCCCTGGCCGGCGGCGTGGCCTGCCCGGGCACGGCCGGCCGGGCCCCCGACCCCAAGTCACGGGAGGGTCGGAGGCCCGGTGGAGCGGGTGGCCGTGGTTTTCACCCGCCCCCCGTCCCCGTCCAGCGCCGTCACCCACCGGGGGAGGAGGTGTGGCTCGGCGCGCGGGAACGGCGGATCGTGGGCCAGCGATGCTGGCCGTCCGATGGCCGTGGCGCGGATCAGCTGACCGGCTGGACCTCCCGTCCTCGACGGACCTCGGGACGACGACGCTGGCTGAACGCGAGCGCCAGGCCCAGCATCAGCATCGCCAGCCCGAGGCCGCCCCAGAGCAGGAGCCCGGAGGCCACGCCGGTCTGCGGCAGCACGCCCGCGACTCCAGTCGCCACCTGAGCGGCGGGGCCGCCCTGCGGGAGCGTCGAGATCGCGTCCGAGCCGTCGCCGGCCGAACCGTCAGCCGTACCCGCACCGTTGCCCGACTCGCTGTCCGAGCCGCCGGAGGTGCCGCTGCCGTCCTCGTCGACCTCACCACCCGACTGGTCGGGGGTGGTGTCTTCCTCGGCCGGGCTGGACTCGGTGTCCCGCTGGGTGTTGCCGTCGCCGATCACGGTGACCTGGTTGTCGCCCGCGTCGACAGGAGCGACGAATCCCGGAGCCGTCTGGTTGCCCGAGCCGGTGCCGTCGCGTCCGTCGGTGGTGTCACCGCCGGAACCGTCGGTTCCTGTCTCGTCGTCAGCCGTCTCCGAGGTGTTGCCGTCGCCGATCACGGTCACCTGGTTGTCGCCGGCGTCCACCGGCGTGCTGGCGGCGGGTTCCGTCTGGTCTGGTTGCCCGGACCCGTTGCCGTCCTCGCCGTTGGTGGTGTTGCCGTCGGTGGCACCGGTGGACTCGCCCTCGGTGGTGGTGTTCTCGGCGCTGTTGCCGTCGCCGATCACCGTCACCTGGTTCCCGCTAGCCTCCACCGGTGCCGCAGCCGCGGCGTCGGTCTGGTTGCCCGACCCGTTGCCGTCGGTACCCGACGTCGTGTTGCCCGCGCCACCGCTGCCCGTCTGGTCAGCGGAGGTGGACTCACCACTGTTGGCGTTGCCGTCGCCGATCACGGTCACCTGGTTGCCCGTCGCGTCGACCGGGGCCGAGGCGGCGGGCTCGGTCTGGTTGCCCGCGAGCGTCCCGTCCTGACCGTCGGTCGTGTCACTTCCCGAGCCGCCGGCGGCGCTGCCGTCGGTGGAGCTGCTCTCGGAGGTGTTGCCGTCGCCGATGACGGTGACCTGGTTGCCCGGTGGCGTCGACGGGTGCCGCGGCGTCAGCGTCGGTCTGGTTGCCCGAGCCGTTGCCGTCGGTGCCCGACGTGGTGTCGCCGGCGTCGCTTGCGGACCCGCCGGCGGTGCTGCCGGATCCCTCGCCGCTGTTGGTGTTGCCGTCACCGATGACCGTGACCTGGTTGCCGGAGGCGTCCACCGGTGCGGTCGCGCCCGCATCCGTCTGGTTGCCCGATCCGAATCCCGTCCTGCCCGTCGGTGCTGTCCGCACCGTCCGAGCCCTCCGGAGTGCCCGAGGCCTCGACACCGTTGTCGCCAGGCTGGACGTCGGCCACGTTGCCGTTGCCGATCACCGTCACCTGGTTGCCCGAGGCGCTCACGGGTGCGGCTACGCCGGCGAAGGTCTGGTTGCCAGACCCGTCGCCCGCCGAACCCGAGGTGGTGTCGCCACCGGAGCTCCCGCTCCCGGCACTGTCGCCGGACGTGGTGCTCTCGTTGGTGTTGCCGTCACCGATCACCGTGACCTGGTTGTCGGAAGCGTCCACCGGTGCGGTCGCGCCGGCATCGGTCTGGTTGCCAGACCCGGTGCCGCCCTCTCCGGTGGTGCTGTCGGGACCGGAGCCGGACGAACCGTCGCTCCCGCCTTCGGTGCTGCCGCCGGCGTTCTGATTGTCGTCGCCGATGACGGTCACCTGGTTGCCGGAGGCGTCCACCGGTGCGGTGGCGTCGCCCCCTGTCTGGTTGCCGGACACGAGTCCGTTGGCACCTGACGTCGTGTCGGGTGCATCTGCTGCCGATGCCGATGTCGCGTACGCGATGCCAAGAACTGTGAATCCCCCGGCTATCGCAGTCGCGCACAGCGCTCGGCGTACTGAAGTACGCATGTGCTGCTCCTTGACTGAGAGTGATGGGTGACCCAGATCAGGGTCACGGGGGCCGTGCGTTCGCTGACGAACGCACGACTCACTCAGTCAGGCGAGGAACCGGGCTGGTACGCCGGGCCACCGGGCAGCCGCGCGAGGCGCCAGGTGGGGAGGTCGCGAAGGACCGAAGGCATCACGAGCCACGACGACTCGGTGACGCCGACCGGCGTGAAGGAGGTCGAGCTCGACCCGCTGGGGGAAGCGCAGGGGTCGTGGACGGGCGGGGTGCCACCGGGGGCGTCGAGAGGCGAGCTCGGCCTCGATCGATGCCCGCTGCTGGTCGATGGTGGCGGAGGACGTTGACTGCTGTCCGAACGTCGAGGAGAGCAGGTCCACGAACGAGGTGGTGGAGGCCTTCTTGGAAGTGCGCTCGGAGGGAGAATTCCCTTGCCCTGTTGAGGATTCGCGCTTCTCGGCGACAGTCTTGGTCGCGGTGTCCGACGGTGTCGACGACCGGGGTCGGCGGCGGTCTTCGCCAGCAGCGACCGGGTCTTCTTCACGGTGTCGGAAACCGCTGACCGGATGGTCTCGGTGACCTCCTGCTTGACCGGCGCCACCGGTGTCGCGTCGACGACGGAGGACACCGTGTTGGTCACCGGCGCGGCCTGGTGCCGAACGTGCGTGGCGACCTTCGTGGTGGTCGGCCTCGCTTCGTGGTGCACGCGACGGACGACGTCGCGGACCGGAGAGCTGTGCTGAGCCTTGGCGGCCGCGCGAACCGTGTCGCCGAGACCGTGGGGCGAGGCCTCGGCGTGGGCGACACCTGTCGTCAGGGCCCACCAGACGGCGACGAAGCCACCGAGCACGAGGACCGGCCGCAGGACACGCCAAGCGGACCGCCCGTGGGCGGTCGCCGGGGTACCCGAGACCTGGCTCATGGGTCCCGGATACCCCCACGAGTGGGGTATAAACCGCGAAACGGACAAATCTCACACGATGGTCTCGCAGGTCAGAGCGGCTCCGAATGCCCTGGTGCGGGGTGCGATTGCCCGGTCAGTCGACCGGCGTGAGCTTGAAGACCGGGATCTCGCGCTCGGTCTTCCGCTGGTACGACGCGTACGTCGACCAGGTGTCCACGGCGAGCTGCCAGAGATCAGCGCGCTCCGCGCCCTCGACCAGCTCGACGCGGTAGGTCTTCCGGACCGGCCCGTCCTGGAGCTCGACCTCGGGGTGCGCGAGGAAGTTGTAGTACCACTCGGGCTGGTCGTCGGCGCCACCCTTGGACGCGATGGCCACGTAGACGCCGTCGCGCTCTACGCGCATCACCGGGTTCTTGCGGAGCTTCCCGGACTTCGCCCCGACGGACGTGATCACCACGATGGGGTAGCCCGTGTCGCGCAGCGTGTTGGCCTCCCGGCCGTCGCTGGCCTCGAACCTCGCGACCTGCTCGCGGACCCAGCCGGCCTTGCTCGGGACATATTCACCTACAAGTGTCATGTCCGCAACAACACCGAGCGGATGGTCAGGATTCCGACCTCACTACTCTTCCGAGCATGAGCGCGATCGACGGAGTCAGCGAGACCTTCGACCCGGCCGACTGGGACGGCGTACCCGGCTTCGAGGACCTGACCGACCTCACCTACCACCGCGCGAAGGCGCACGGCACCGTCCGGATCGCCTTCGACCGACCCGACGTGCTCAACGCGTTCCGGCCGCACACCGTCGACGAGCTGCTCCGGGTCCTCGAGCACGCGCGTACGACGAGCGACGTCGGCTGTGTCCTGCTGACCGGCAACGGACCCAGCGAGAAGAACGGCAAGCGGGCCTTCTGCACCGGCGGCGACCAGCGCATCCGGGGGAAGGCCGGCTATCAGTATGAAGACGAGACTGCCAGTGATTCGGCCAGCGACCGTCCCCCGATCGATCAGGCACGTCTAGGTCGATTGCACATCCTCGAGTGCCAGCGGCTGATCAGGTTCATGCCCAAGGTCGTCGTCTGCCTGGTCAACGGCTGGGCCGCCGGCGGAGGTCACTCGCTGCACGTCGTCGCCGACCTGACCCTCGCGAGCAGCGAGCACGCACGGTTCAAGCAGACCGACGCCGATGTCGGCAGCTTCGACGGAGGCTTCGGCTCGGCGTACCTCGCCCGCCAGGTCGGACAGAAGTTCGCGCGCGAGATCTTCTTCCTCGGCCAGGAGTACTCCGCGGAGGACGGTGTCCGGATGGGCGCGGTCAACCAGGCCGTCGCGCACACCGAGCTGGAGAAGACGGGCCTGGAGTGGGGCCGGCTCATCAACGGCAAGAGCCCGACGGCGCAGCGGATGCTGAAGTACTCCTTCAACCTGATCGACGACGGGTTGGTCGGTCAGCAGCTCTTCGCCGGCGAGACGACCCGCCTCGCCTACATGACCGACGAGGCCCAGGAAGGTCGCGACCAGTTCCTGGAGAAGCGCGACCCGGACTGGTCGCCCTACCCCTGGTACTACTGAGCGCGACGGCGGGCACCCCGGCGGACCCAACAGCCCTCCAGCTCGGGAAACGTGGCCGAGAAGGGCTCCTTGGTCCGCCGCTGGGTAACCGGCCGATGCCTTGGGTGCCTCGGAACCCCGGGCTGGACCGGCCTTGTCGCGTCACCCACCCGGGGAGCAGGGTCGCACCATGGACGCACCCGACTACTCCGGCCTTCGGGCCCTGTTCATCAACTGCACGCTCAAGCGCTCCCCGGAGCTGAGCCACACCGAGGGACTCATCGACGCCAGCGCGTCGATCATGATGAAGCACGGCGTCGGCGTCGAGGTCGTCCGCGCCGTCGACTGCGACATCGCGACCGGCGTCTACACGGACATGACCGAGCACGGGTGGGCGAGCGATGCGTGGCCCGACATCCACAAGGACGTGATGGACTCCGACATCCTCGTGCTGGCGGGGCCCATCTGGCTGGGCGACAACTCGAGTGTGACCAAGAAGGTCATCGAGCGGCTGTACGGCGGGTCGGGGGACCTCAACGACGCGGGGCAGTACGCCTACTACGGCCGCGTCGCCGGTTGCCTGATCACCGGCAACGAGGACGGCATCAAGCACTGCGCCCAGAACGTCCTCTACTCGCTCCAGCACCTCGGCTACACCATCCCGCCGCAGGCCGATGCCGGCTGGATCGGGGAAGCCGGGCCCGGTCCGTCGTACCTCGACCCGGGCAGTGGCGGTCCCGAGAACGACTTCACCAACCGCAACACGACCTTCATGACGTGGAACCTGATGCACCTGGCCACGATGCTCAAGGACGCGGGCGGGATCCCGGCGTACGGCAACCAGCGCTCCGAGTGGGACGCCGGTGCCCGCTTCGACTTCGAGAACCCGGAGTACCGCTAGCTCAGTCCCGGCGGCACTCGTAGTAGGTGTTGAACGGGTCGTCCTCGAGGTCGTGCAACCGGACCTGCGTGAAGCCGGCGTCGTGCAGCATGCTCGTGGCGAGCTGGTGTCCCCACGCGGTCCCGAGTCCTTCGCCGTCCAGCCCGAGCGAGACGGTCATGCAGTGCATCGTGGAGAACGTGTAGAGCATCGTGCCGAGAGGCAGGTCCAGGTTGTCCTGCACGTTGCTCGACGCCTTGAGGTCGACCATCAGGAACGCGCCTCCGGGGCGCAACGACCGCGCGGCTGCAGCCAGCACCGTCGCCGGATGGGCCTGGTCGTGGATCGCGTCGAAAGCGGTGACCAGGTCGAACGCACCGGACTCGGTGAGAGTCGCCACGTCCCTGACCTCGAACCGGGCATTGGTCAGACCGAGTTGTCCGGCCTCCGCCTGCGCCACCTCGATCGCATCGGTGGAGAAGTCGTACCCGACGAAACGGCTGGCGGGGTAGGTGCGAGCCAGGACATTGACGGCGTGACCGCTGCCGCACCCGATGTCCGCGACGTCGATGCCGGCGCGGAGCCGCTCGGGCAGCCCTTCGACCAGCGGCACGATGGCGTCCACCAGCGCCGCGTCCGCCACCGCCGCACTCTCCTCGGCCATCCAGGCGTGGAAGCGCGGGTAGCGGTCGTAGGAGAGGCCACCGCCGTTCCGGAAGCAGTCGACGATGCCCTGCTCCACCTCGGCCAGCATCGGCACGAACTGCATCGTGCGCGCCAGGTTGTTCGGTCCGGCCGCCGTGGTCACCCAGGCCGCGTGCTCGACCGGGAGCGCGTAGGTTCCCGACCCCGGATCGTGGATGACCACCCGGGCGACGGTCAGGGCGTTGAGCCACTCGCGCACGTAGCGCTCGTTCAGCTGCGCCCGGTCCGCGAGTGCACGACTGGTGGCCGGCCCCGCCGAGAGCGCGTCGAAGAGTCCCGTCTGGTCTCCGATGCTCAACATCAAGGCGGTGCAGGCACCGTTGAGGATGCCCATCATCCGGTCCCCGAAGGCCTCGAGGGCAGCGGCGTCCGGCTCGGTCGATGTGTCGACGGCAGTCATGGTGGTCTCCTTTGGTCGGCCCTCGACCCGCTGTCGGGGGTACCTCCCAGAGTGGAGCCCTCCGGCGCTCTGGCGCATCGACCATTTGATGGGCCGGGCGGGACGCGCGATGGTCCGAAGTGTGTACGCCGCGCCTCAGATCGTCAGCGGTGCACCAGCCGGTGTTCGTGGGCCCAGGCGGCCGCGGCCGTGCGCGAGCCCACGCCGAGCTTGAGATAGATGTTGGCCAGGTGCCGGCGCACCGTGGCCTCGCTGATCATCAGCTCGCGGGCGGTGTCCCTGTTGCTCAGACCGGTCGCGACCCTGCCCAGCACCTCGAGCTCCCGCTGGGTCAACCCGCCGTCCACCGTGGGCCGGTCACCGTCGAGGCGTCGTACGCCGAGGCGCCGGAAGCCGGACTCGGACGCCTCGCGGTGCTCGCGAGCGGCGTCAGTCTCACCGAGCCGTTCGTGGGCTTCGGAGAGCAACGCCTCGACCTCCGCGGCGTCGTACCAGCAGCGCATCGCGAGGTAGCCCACGGCCGCCCGCGTCAACGGCTCGATCGCGGCCCCGGCCGAGTCGCCGGCGAGGTCGACGGCACCCTGCGCATGATCGGCCCACGCCCGGAAGCCCGGGGTGTCGAACAGGTCGGCACACTCACGCAGGCGCCGCGCGGCACCGGCTGCCGATTCGAGGTGTCCGCTCGCGAGCCCGATCGTGACCTGCGCCCGGAGCAGCCGCGCGGACCGGAAGGGATCACCCGCGTGACGCGCCACGGCGTCGTTGATGGCGAACCAGGCCTCGTCGGGCTCGCCCTGCGTCAAGCCCAACAGGGCTCGGCCGGGCTGGGGGTCGCGGCCCAGTGCCTCGGCCCGATCGAAGGAGGCGGCGGCTGCGCCCAGGTCGCCACGCAGCCGCTGGGCCTCGCCACACTGGTACTCGGCCTCGGCCACCGCCTCGAGATTCAGCTCCCGCAGTTCCTGGACCACCTGCGCGGCCTCCCGTTCCGCAGACGTCCAGTCGCCCTCGGCGACCAGCAGGTCCACGACATGGGCCCGACAGACACCGGTGAACATCGCCGCATCGGAGAACCCGGTGAGCCAGCGAAGGGCGGCATCGGACCACTGTCGGGCGCGGTTCAGGTCCGCCACGTCGAGGCAGGAGGCCACCATGGTGCAGTAGATGTGGCCCGACCACTCCGCCGTGACCCCACCCGCGACCACCCTGAGCATCGCCTCGTCGAGCAGGCCGAACGCAGTGCCGACACGGCCGCGCCGAAGGTCCACGAGTGCCCCGCCGACGAACCCCAGAGCGATCAGGGTGTCGTCGCTGAGCCGCTCGCCCAGCCGACGCAGCTCGTCGCTGGTTCTGGCGGCGTCGTCGAGCCGCGACATGGCCACCGCCTCGGAGAGCTCGATGTACCAGATCAGCCCGTGGGTCGGGCCGACAGGCTGGTCGGCCAGCAACCGTTGGGCCCGGCCGAGCCATCCCGATGCGAGCGCCATCTCGCCGCGCATCGCCAGGATGCCCCCGACCTCGAGCGCCTGCGCCGCCGCTTCCTCGACGTGCCCCGTTGCGAGGTAGCGCCGATGTGCCTCCTCGGTCAGGCGGATGCAGTCCGTGGTCAGGCCCAACCACCAGGCAGCGTCGGCGAACCGGTGCAGGTCATCGGGTTCGAGTGGCGCCTCGGCGAGTGCCGAGCGCAGCGCGTCGTAGGCCACGTCGTACCGGTGCTCGCGGTGCGCGACCCGCGCCTGTTCGAGAAGGCGTTGCTCCTTCGGGTCCGTCGACCCCACGGGCTCACGGTATCGGCGGCCGTCGAGTTCGACCACGACGACAGCGCCCCGGGCTAGCCTGCGTGCGTGAAGGTCCCATGAAGGTCCCATGCGAGTCGTAGTCCTCACCGGCGCCGGCATCTCCGCGGAGAGCGGCCTGCCGACCTTCAGGGACCACGACGGACTGTGGGAGGGGCACGACCCGATGGCGGTGGCGACGCCCGAGGCGTTCGCCGACGATCCCGACCTGGTGCAGCGCTTCTACGACGAGCGGCGCGCAGCGCTCGGACGGGTCCAGCCCAACGCCGCCCACGTGGCGCTGGCGAGGCTGGAGGACCACCTCGGTGACGACCTCTACCTCGTGACCCAGAACATCGACGACCTGCACGAGCGGGGCGGCTCACGGCAGGTCCACCACATGCACGGCCGGCTGCGCGCTGCGTGGTGCACGACCTGCGACCGACGCCACGTCTGGACGGCGACCCTCGTCGACCGACCGCCCTGCCCGACCTGCGGCCACGCGACCCTGCGCCCCGACGTCGTCTGGTTCGGCGAGGTGCCCTACGACATGGACGCCGTGCAACGCGCCCTGTTCGAGTGCGACCTGTTCGTGGCGATCGGCACCTCGGGACTCGTCTACCCGGCCGCAGCCTTCGTGCACTACGCGATCGGCGCCGGCGCGGACACCCTCGAGCTCAACCTGGCCCCGGCCGCCATCAGCGACTTCGCCCAGGTGCGACGCGGGCCGGCGACGGAGAACGTTCCCGCCTGGGTGGAGGAGCTGCTCGCATGACCACACGACGGTGGCGTGCTTCGAGACCATGTCTGGTCGTGGTCCTGGTCGTGCTCGTGCTGGCCGGGTGCGGCGCCGAGGCCGATCGCGGTTCTGGTGGCGCCAAGGGTGACGGTGAGAGCACGTCGAACCCCAAGACCCTGGACGGCGCGACGATCGCCGCGCGCGCCAACAAGCAGCTCGAGCAGGCGAACCCCGACCTGGCGCCCGGCGATCTCAGCTGCCCGGACGTGGACTACGAGGTCGGTGCGACGGCGCGGTGCATGCGGACCGTGGTGCTCGACGACGGCCGTCTGGTGCGGATCGGCGCCACGGTGGTCATCGACAAGGTCTCGGGCTCCGGTCACTTCACGATCAGGGTGGACGACCGGCCCACCGAGTTCGGTGTCACCGGCAAGTCCGTCCTCGCCGACCTGTCGAAGCAGTACGCCGCGAAGTACGGCGGCAAGCGCCCGACCGGCAGCTGCCCGCCGTACCTCCGCGGGAAGGCGGGTACGACGATGACCTGCCGGTTGAAGACCCGCGACGGGAAGCTGCGCATCCGGGTCAAGGTGTCTCGCGTGGACCCGGAGACCTACACGACCGAGTACCTCTTCAAGGCGGTCAGCTAGCAGGTCTGACCCAAGCTGAGCGCAGCCTTCCCTTCGTTGCGGTGCGGCTGGCGACTCGTGACGATGGAGCCATGGTTTCCCCTGCCACCGAGGGCTTCCCGGAGATGAGCCAGCACTCCGACGAGCCACACAGCGAGTCCGTCGGCAACAGGCTCAACTCCTTGCGGGCCGCCGTGCTCGGTGCCAACGACGGCATCGTCTCGGTCGCAGGTCTCGTCATGGGGGTGGCCGGTGCGACCACGGACCGGCAGACGATCCTCGTCGCCGGAGTGGCCGGGCTGGTCGCGGGCGCCCTGAGCATGGCTGTCGGCGAGTACGTCTCGGTGAGCACCCAGCGCGACACTGAGCGGGCGCTGATCAGGAAGGAGACGCGCGAGCTGGCCGAGGAGCCCGAGGAGGAGCTGGCCGAGCTCGCGGACCTCTATCGCCGAAAGGGCCTCCCCGACGAGCTCGCCCGCCAGGTCGCCAGCGAGCTCACGGAGAAGGACGCGTTGCGCGCGCACCTCGACATCGAGCTGGGCATCGACCCGGACGAGCTGACCAGTCCCTGGCGTGCCGCGTGGGCGTCGATCCTGGCGTTCACGATCGGCGCTGCGTTGCCGCTGATCACGATCCTGTCGTTCTCGCCCGAGCTGCGCGTGGTCGTGACACTTGTCTCAGTCGCCCTCGCTCTCGCCGGCACCGGATTCCTCAGCGCCCGGGCCGGAGACGCTCCGGCGCGACCCGCCGTGATCAGGGTCGTGACAGGCGGGCTGCTCGCGATGGCGATCACCTTCGGGATCGGCACGCTGCTCGGCACCCAAATCTCCTGATTCGACGGGCCAGGGTCTCGGCCGCCACGGTGAGACAGTCGTCTCAAATGTCGGCTCGCACGTCGATATCCCTTAGGTTCGCCTCGTGAAGATCGCAGTGGCAAGGGAAACTCGTGAGGGCGAGACCCGGGTGGCGATGGTCCCCGAGCTCGTCGGCAAGCTGACGGACCTCGGCTACGAGGTCCTCGTGGAGCCGGATGCAGGCAGTCGCGCCGAGTACGACGACGAGCTGTACGCCGATGCCGGCGCCACCGTCACCGAGGACCTGCTCCCGGAGGCGGACGTGGTCGTCTCGGTGAACCCGCTTCCGAGCTACCGGACGAGGCTGCTGCGCGAGGGGGCGGCCGTGATGTCGTTCCTCCCCGTCAACTCCTCCCACGACCTCGTCACCGACCTGCGCGACCTCGGCGTCACCTCGTTCGCGATGGAGCTGGTGCCGCGCATCTCGCGTGCGCAGTCGATGGACGCGCTCTCCTCGCAGGCACTCGTCGCCGGCTATCGCTGCGCCATCGTGGCCGCCGGACTGCTGCGCCGCTTCTTCCCGCTCAACATGACCGCGGCCGGAACCGTGCAGGCCGCCCAGGTCGTCGTGCTCGGTGCCGGTGTGGCCGGGTCTGCAGGCGATCGCGACCGCGAAGAGGCTCGGCGCCGTCGTGCAGGCGTACGACGTGCGTGCGGCCGCTGCCGAGGAGATCCGGTCGATGGGAGCCAAGTCGATCGACCTCGACCTCGAGACCCTCGAGGGAAGCGGTGGCTATGCCCGCGAGATGACCGAGGACCGGGCGGCGCGGCAACGAGAGCTGCTCGCGCCGTACATCGCCGACGCCGACGCCCTGATCACCACCGCCGCGGTTCCGGGTCGACAGGCGCCGATGCTCGTCACCGCCGAGATGGTCAAGCAGATGAAGCCCGGCTCCGTCGTGGTCGATCTCGCCGCCGAGTCCGGCGGCAACGTCGAGGGCTCGGTGGCCGGAAAGGTCGTGCGGATCGGCCACGCGCAGGTGTGGGGCGGCGAGAACGTGCCGGCCCAGATGCCCGGGCCGGCATCGAAGCTCTACGCCCAGAACGTGGTCAACCTGCTGACGCTGATGACGCACGAGGGCGAGTTCGCCCCGGACTTCGACGACGAGGTCGTCATCGGCGCGGCGGTCACCCACGCCGGCCGGATCGTCCACGAGCCCACGCGCGAGGCGATCGAGGGCCCCACGGAGGACGAGGCCCACGACGAGGCCCCGGACCAGGCCGAACAGGCCGATCAGACCGATCAGACCGAGGCCTTCGAACCCGAACCGAACGAGTCCGAACCGAACGAGTCCGAACCCGAACGGGAACAGGCGACCCAACAGCTCGATCTCCCGTTCGACCAGGAGGAGCAGAAGTGAACGACGCCGTTGTCTGGCTGACGATCTTCGTCCTCAGCGTGTTCGTGGGCATCGAGGTGATCTCGAAGGTCTCCTCGACCCTGCACACGCCGCTGATGTCCGGCGCCAACGCCATCCACGGGATCATCCTGCTCGGCGCGATCATCGTGACCGGCACGACCGACAACGGCGCCGCCGTCGCGGTCGGGCTCGTCGCCATCGTGCTGGCGGCGGTGAACATGGTGGGCGGCTTCGTGGTCACCGACCGGATGCTCCAGATGTTCACGCGCAAGAAGAAGAAGGTCTCGACAAGCTCGACCGGCGGTGGGAGCTCGACCGCCGGGGCCGACGGGGCGGGGGCGGCCAAGTGACTCCGACCTGGGTCCAGCTGACCTACCTCGCCTGCGCGGTCTGCTTCATCCTGGCGCTCAAGGGACTCTCCGGTCCCAAGACCGCCCGGACCGGCAACCTCGTCGGCGCGGCCGCGGCCGTCGTCGCGTGTGCCGTTCCCTTCTTCTACCTGGACCTCGAGAACATCCCGCTGATCCTGGTGGCGATCGTCCTCGGCACGGCAGGTGGCGTCTTCGGCGCCCAACGGGTCCAGATGACGCAGATGCCGCAGATGGTGGCGCTCTTCAACGGCGTCGGCGGCGGCGCGGCGGCCCTCGTGGCACTCCTCGAGCTGCAGGAGATCACCCACGACGGGGGCGACCCCGGCTGGTTCGTCCTCGCGGCGACCGCGTTCACGATCTTCGTCGGCTCGGTCTCCTTCGCCGGCTCGATCGTCACCTTCGCCAAGCTGCAGGAGCTGATGACCTCGGCGCCGGTGGTCTTCCCGGGACTCGCCCTGGCGTTCGGCGCCGCGCTGATCGGCGGCGTCGGACTGTCCACGCAGCTGGTGGTGGACCCCGTCCTGTGGGTCGGGATCATCCTCGGCCTCGTCGGCCTGGTCTTCGGGGTGCTGCTCGTGCTCCCCGTCGGCGGCGCGGACGTCCCGATCGTGATCTCGCTGCTCAACGCGTTCACCGGTCTGACGGTGGCTGCCGGTGGCTACGTCCTCCAGAACGTCGTACTCCTCCTGGCCGGCACGCTCGTGGGCGCCTCCGGTACGTTCCTGACCCTGCTGATGGCCCGAGCCATGGGCCGCTCGGTGGCCAACATCCTGTTCGGCGCGCTCAAGGGCGGGTCCACCCTCGGCGGTGGCGTGGCCTCCGACCGACCCGTGAAGTCGGCGAACCCCGAGGACGTCGCCATCATGCTGGCGTACGCCGACCGCGTCATCATCGTGCCGGGCTACGGGCTCGCCGTCGCCCAGGCCCAGCACACGCTGCGTGAGCTCGTCGACCTCCTCGTCGAGCGCGACATCGAGGTCGACTACGCGATCCACCCGGTCGCCGGTCGGATGCCTGGACACATGAACGTGCTGCTCGCAGAGGCCCAGGTGCCCTACGAACAGCTCAAGGAGATGGACGACATCAACGCGGAGTTCAAGGACGCCGATGTCGTGCTCGTGGTCGGAGCCAACGACGTCGTCAACCCGGCGGCCAAGACCACCCCGGGTGCGCCGATCTACGGGATGCCGATCCTGAACGCCGACGAGGCCAAGCAGGTCGTCTTCATGAAGCGCTCCATGCGCCCCGGGTTCGCGGGCATCGAGAACGAGCTGCTCTTCGAGGAGAACACCACCCTCCTCTTCGGAGACGCCAAGGACTCGATGGGCAAGCTGCTCAACGCCGTCAAGGCCCTCTGACGGGCCCGGTGCTACTGGGCCAGGCCGTAGAGCCGGTCGCCGGCGTCACCGAGCCCGGGCACGATGTAGCCCTTCTCGTTCAACCGCTCGTCCAGCGCAGCACTCACGACCGTCACCGGCACGTCGAGCCCGTCCAGCCCGCTCTCGAGGTTGTGCACGCCCTCGGGCGCGACCAAGCAGGCAGATGCAGGTGATGTCATCGGCTCCGCGGTCGGTGAGGAAGCGGATCGCGGCAGCGAGAGTGCCCCCGGTCGCGAGCATGGGGTCGAGCACGTAGCACTGGCGACCCGACAGGTCAGCGGGCAGGCGCTCGGCGTACGTCGATGCCTGAAGTGTCTCCTCGTCGCGGACCATGCCGAGGAAGCCCACCTCCGCGGTCGGCATCAGGCGCATCATCCCCTCGAGCATGCCCAGGCCGGCACGCAGGATGGGAACGACGATCGGCCGCGGCCGGCTCAGGTTGACGCCCTCGCTGGGGGCGACCGGGGTCTTGATGCGGACCGGCTCGACGCGGACGTCGCGGGTCGCCTCGTAGGCGAGCAGCGTCACCAGCTCCTCGGTGAGCCGCCGGAACTCCGGTGACGCCGTCTCCTCGTCCCGCAGGGTGGTGAGCTTGTGCGAGACCAGCGGGTGGTCGACGACGTGCAGGCGCATGACGTACACGCTAATGGCAGCCCCGGTTGGTGGTTCTCTGACTCGCGACCTTAGTTCTGCCATTCTCGTCAGGTGAGCATCGAGAAGGGTGGTGCGATGACCGAGGTCTCTGACGCCGAGGTCGGCGAGATCGACCTTGCCGTCGTCGCCTACCGCGACGAGGGTGACTGGAGCGTGGCCGAGCTGCCGGACCGCTCCCTCGACTCCGTCGACACCATCGCCAGGGAGCTGCGCCGCTACCCCGGGGAGACCGGTGCGCTGGCGCTGATCTCCGTGGCCGAGGACTTCGTGCTGCTCGTGCGGGCCCAGGGCGCCCTCGTGCGGGTGCTGCTGTCCGACGCGACCGCCTCCACGGACTGGAGCCTCGCGCGCTCGGCCGTCAACCACCTCGGCGTGCATGTCGACGACGAGGACGAGCAGGCCCCCGCCGGCGACCTCGCGATCATCTCCGACATGGGCATGTCCGCCCAGGAGATGGGCGCCCTGCTCGACGACTACGACCTCTACCCCGAGGAGATCCTCAGCGAGGTCGCCGACAGCGCGGGGTTCGGCAGCAAGTTCGACGAGCTCGCCGGCCTCTCCGGGTGACGCCCGGCTCGGCCCGGTGGGAGCCCGCGATGCGGGAGGCCCTAGCCCAGGCCGGACGGGCCGTCGAGTGGGGCGACGTACCCATCGGTGCCGTGGTCGTCTCCGCCTCCGGCGACACCGTTGGCTCCGGGAGCAACGTCCGCGAGCGCGAGGGCGATCCGACCGGGCACGCCGAGATCGTTGCCTTGAGACAAGCGGCCGCGGAGGTCGGCGAGTGGAGGTTGTCCGGCTGCACCCTGGTGGTGACCCTGGAGCCCTGCACGATGTGTGCCGGCGCCGCCGTCCTGGCCCGCGTCGAGCGGCTGGTCTTCGGCGCGTACGACGCCAAGGCCGGTGCTGTCGGCTCGCTGTGGGACGTCGTCCGCGACCGCCGGCTCAACCATCGTCCCGAGGTCATCGGCGGCGTGCTCGCCGAGGAGAGCACCGCCCTCCTCGACGAGTTCTTCCGCACCCACCGTCAATCACCGGAGCCTAGGCCGCCACGTCGACCGACTGGATCGCCGCGACCAGCTGGTCGCGGGTCAGGCCAGGAGGTGGCGACGGGCGCCACCCCTCCCTCAACATCGCGCGCACCTCCTCGCGCAGCGGGTCGAGGCTGTCCGGGCCGGTGGCCATCCCCAGGAACGGGCCCAGCACCCGCATCCACTCGGGATGGATCTCGGCGGCCGCGGCTACGAGGGTCCAGGGAATGGGTGCCTCCGGGTCGATGGCGGCGCCGGCCCAGGCGTCGCGCAGCCAAGCGTCGGCGATGACGTGCTCCTCGAACCACGGGCGCAGCTCGGCGGTGCCCCAGTCGTCGAGGGCCTCGGCCCACTGCTCCGGCGCCTGCATGGAGACGATGTCGGCCAGCGCGGCAGCGGCCCGCATGCCGAGGCTGAGGCCACGGGCGCCGGCCGGGTTGGTCGTCAGGACCGCGTCCCCGATGGACAGCAGGCCGAGCACGTCGGTCGCCTGGCCCCGGTAGCTGTTCACCAGTCCGGACCCCGCGCGGACCGGACCGATCGGCCGAGCCCGTGCCGGGTCGGTCCAGGCTGACGACTCCGGCAGCACCGCGAGCGCCGTCTCGAAGACGTGCTCATGGCGCAGCTCCGCCAGCTCGGTGTCGTCGGAGGCGCGCACGAGCAGGATGCTGAAGGTGCCCTGGTCGTGGACGAACACCAGCTGCATGAACCCCTCGTGCACCTTGATCAGACCGGGCCCCCCGTTGGTCTCGCCGGCGGTCGCTCCCGGGAGCAGCTGGTACTGACGAGTGGCGTAGGCGATGCCGGTCGGCCCACCCTCGCCCATCGGCCGGTGCTCGGAGGCGAGTCGCGCGGCCCGGCCGCTCGCGTCGACCACGAGGTCCGCAGGCACGAAGGTCCCGTCGACGACCACGCCACGCGCCCGGTTGCCCACGACGACGACCTCGTCGACGTGACCTGTGAGGCGGTGAACGCCTGGTTCGCGGGTGGTGCACTCCCAGATGGTCTGCTCGAGCACCGAGCGTCGTACGTGCAGCCCCGCCATGGCCTCCGGCATCCCCGGAGCCATCACCCGCACCTCCGCGCCCGCGGCCAGCAGGGCGTCGTACACGTCCGGCAGGCGCTCGGCGAGCAGGAGCCGGCCGGGAGCACGCAGGGAGTGGGGGAGGTGGAACTGCATCACCCCGATGCGCTCCCAGGGGCGGCCCGGGACCGGTCCGGGGTCACGGTCGATGAGGGAGATCCGGTGGCCCTGGCGGGCGAGGAGCATGGCGGCTGTCATGCCGCTGGGTCCCGAGCCGATGATCGCGATGTGGAGGGTCATGGTGTGCTTCCGATCCTGGATGTCGTATTCTGGTGACCCGAGAAGTATTCGTTACACTGAAGGTAACCCCAATGACTGACGTTGGCAAGAGGGTCTACAGGTCAGACCTGCGCGTGGAGCAGGCCAGGGCGACCAGGCGCCAGATCGTGACGACGGCGTCGACGATGTTCGCCGAGCACGGCTATGCAGCGACGACCATCGATGCCGTGGCGAAGGCGGCGGGTGTGTCCCGCAAGACGGTCTTCACGTCGGTGGGCGGCAAGGTCGAGCTGATGAGGCTCGCCTACGACTGGGCGGTCACCGGCGACGACGAGCCCGTGTCGATGGGCGACCGTCCCGAGATCCTCGCCCTGACCCAGGAACCTGACCCGGTGACGCTGATCGAGAAGTTCGCGCTGATGCTCAGCGGGCAGATGGCCCGCGTCGCCCCGGTCCACGCCGCTCTGCGGTCCGCCGCCGACGTCGACCCGCAGGCGCACGAGCTCTTCGAGAAGCTGCAGGACCAGCGGCTCGCCGGGATGCGCAAGCCCGTGGCACTGCTCGCCGAGAGGGGAGGCCTGCGTGAGGGGCTGTCTCCGAAGCGGGCGACGGACATCGTCTGGCTCTACGTCGACCCGATGCAGTGGGAGCTCCTGGTGCAGCGTCGAGGCTGGTCGCGAGCCGCGTACGCCGACTGGCTCGGCGCCTCCCTGAAGCTCCATCTGCTGGGCATTGCCTGATTTCGGCCGCGCCCGACCGGTCCGGTAGCCTTCCCGGCGGTGGCGTGTCCGAGCGGCCTAAGGAGAACGCCTCGAAAGCGTTTGTGGGTGCAAGCCCACCGAGGGTTCAAATCCCTCCGCCACCGCCAGCCAGATGTCTCGAGACATCGAGAGACAGACCGAACCCGCGCGCGGGTTCGGTCTGTTTTTTCGCGTCCGTCCGCTAGTGCACCTTCATCCGCAGATCAACAGGTCTAGACGGGTGCGTCGCATCTGAGGCGTTTTCCCGCATCGACGGTGAGCCTCTGGATGTCTGCCCCTAGTGTTCGGCTCGTTCATCAACCACCACCACGGGGGAAACTTCATGAGAAAGACCATCATCGGCGCTGCCGTCGTCGGGTTCAGCATGTTCGGCCTGGTCGCTCCGGCCCACGCCGGTCCGACCGACCCGCGCAGCAACACCGGCTACTGCGTCAGCGACTTCTTCTACGGCAACCAGCCCAACGAGGGCCCCGACGGCCACCCCATCCCGAGCCAGTCGCCCGGCCCCAAGGTGACGAATCCTGTGACCGGCGAAGTCACCGTGGGCAACAGCATCGGTGACTACAACTCCGGCCGCGCCACCGGCACCAAGGTCAACATCCCCCAGCTCTGCCACGCTGCGGTCAGCTGACCGATCTCCAACCGACGGACCTTGTGCGGTTGATCCGACTCACCTGGTGAGGACGATCAACCGCACAAGGTCCGCGGCACGTCGGGGGAGTCCCTAGGGTGGCGTGATGAGCTCCGACACCTGGCTCCCGGAGGGGTGGCGGCACCCGGCCCGGGTCGAGCTGCCGACCGGCCACCACCTGCGTCCGATCAGGGCCGACGACACCGAGCTGGACATGCCCGCGGTGATGGGTTCCCAGGAGCGGTTGTGGTCCATCTACGGCGAGGCGTGGGGCTGGCCGCCGCCCACGATGACGGCCGAGCAGGACCGCGAGGACCTGCAGCACCACGCCGACGAGATGGAGCGGAACGAGTCGTTCAACTTCGCGCTGTTCGACGCCGACGAGACCGAGCTCATCGGGTGCGTCTACATCGAGCCCACGGACAAGCCGGGTGCGGATGCCGACATCTCGTGGTGGGTCCGCGACGAGTACCTCGGCTCACCGGTCGAGGAGGCGCTCGACGAGCTGGTGCCGGCCTGGATCGCTTCGGACTGGCCGCTCACGGCTCCGAGGTACGTCGGCCGAGACCTCAGCTGGGACGAGTGGCTGGCCATTCCGAGGACGGGTGGCTGACCGGCCAGATCAGTGCGCCGGGTCAGTGCCGTTCCTCGAGTGCGATCGCCTCGCGGAGCGCGGTCGTCGCCTCCGCGAGCTCCTCATCGTTGGCGGACTGGGACTCCATCAGCTCGGCCAGCGCCTCGGCGATGACGTTGAGCTTCTCCTGCGCGGCCTCCTCGGTACGACGGCCGGAGTTCTCCAACAGCACGAGCAGCAGGAGGGACAGCACGCTGGCGACCGTGTGGATGGCCACCTGCCACTGCTTGAGGTCCGGCCACAGGGGCGCACTGGCTCCCCACACCACCACGATCGCCAGGCACACCATGAAGAACGGCGCCTGACTGACGCGGTCGTTGACCGCCTCGACGAAGCGCTCGAAGGTGGTGCGTCCGTCGTCCTGCTTGCGGTCTTCTGCTGCGTCCTTGCGGTCCATCTCTGCAGGCTAGGCGACTGAGCTCGAAACGTGAGATTCCTGCGGCATCCGGTGGCTGCAGCTGCTGCAGCCCGCGTCCGGCAACGCGGTGGGTGCCACGATGGCCGGCATGGAGTCGACGAAGATCCTCGCGATCATTCAGGCCGGTGGTGCCGGCGGCCGCATGGACGTGCTCACCCTGGAGCGGGCCAAGCCGGCGCTCCCGTTCGCGGGGAGCTACCGACTGCTCGACTTCCCGCTGTCCAACCTGGTCAACTCCCGCATCGACGACGTCTGGCTGTCCGTGCAGTACCAGGCCTCCGCGCTCGAGGAGCAGGTCCACAACGGCCGCCCGTGGAACCTCGACCGGACCGGGGGCGGCCTGCGGCTGCTGGTGCCGCAGGAGGGCACCGGCGCGATGGACGACGAGGGCTTCGCGAAGGGCAACGCCGACGAGCTCTACCGGCTGCGCGACCAGATCAGGAACGCCCATCCTGACCTGGTTCTCGTGATGAGTGCGGACCACGTCTACCGCCTGGACTTCCGCGACGTGGTGGAGACCCATCGGGACAAGAACGCCGAGGTCACGATGGTGGTGACCGACCTCGACGAGGTGTACGGCGAGGACGCGACCGATCACGCCGTCGTCGAGATCAACCGACTCGGTCGGGTCACGGCCTTCGAATACAAGCCGGAGAAGCCGGCCTCGAGCATCGTGGCGACCGAGATCTTCCTCTACGAGCCCGACGTGCTGGTCGAGGTGCTCGAGGAGCTGCACCGTGAGCAGGCTGCCAAGCGCGGTCAGGATGACGACCACGCGGGCGACTCGGGCCTCGGGGACTTCGGCGACGTGTTGCTCCCTCGCCTGGTCGAGCGCGGCAAGGTCTACGCACATCGACTGGACGGCTACTGGCGTGACCTGGGGCAGCCGCACCACTACCTCAACGCCCATCTGGAGCTGGTCGCCCGCACGACGGACCTCTTCGACGCCGACTGGCCGGTGCGCACCCAGCAGCCCCAGCGCGAGCCGGCGTACGTCGCGGCCGGTGCACGTCTCGAGGACAGCCTGCTCAGCCCCGGCTGCGTCGTGGCCGGCTCGGTCACGCGCAGCGTGATCGGTCCCGGCGTACTGGTCGAGGAGGGTGCCGAGGTGGTCGAGAGCGTGATCCTCGACGACACGGTGATCCGGAGCGGGGCCCGGGTGACCCGGTCGATCGTGGACACCGGGTGTGAGCTGCTCGCGGACGCCCGGGTCGGCGGGGAGGACGTGCAGCTGGACGACCCGGACGCGATCCCGGTCGTCGGCCGCGAGAGCCGCGTGAGCACGTCCCTCGCCGCGGGCGCACGGCTCGCTCCCGGGACGACGACGTGAGGCGCGAGCAGGGTCGACAGCCGGGAGAAGGCTCGCGTCAGCCGTTCGACAGCAGGGTGCCCAACGGGCCGAGGTCGATGTTGAGGTCCTCGGTGGTGAGGTCGTAGCGGGACTTGAGGTCCTCCATCGCATCCTCGAGGCGGCTGAGCCCCAGCCCGAGGGCCTCGATCTGCTCGTCGCTCAGGTCGCCCTCGTCGACGCGCCGCAGCGCCTGGGCCTCCATCAGCTGGCGCACGAGCTCGATGATCGTGAGCACCAGCTTGAACAGGTCGCGCTCGACAGAGTCGGGGTCGGTCTCGAGCCGCTGCCTGAGCAGGGACCGCGGGTTCCCGGCCTCCCACGGCAGGCGCTCAGTCATCGGCCCTCCCACCACCGGGCGGTGGCACCTCGGCGCGGATCGTGCTGATCAGCGCGTTCAGCCTCACCTGCACCAGGTCGACACCGGCCAGCGAGATGACGATGTCGCCGGAGAGCACGACGCCCGTGCCGAGCAGCCGGTCGAGCAGGTCGACCAGCGCGATCTGCTGGCCACCGGTCAGGTCGGCCTCGGCGGTGGCGGTGGTCTGGAGCTGGGTCATCGGCTCACTCCAGCACCGCGAAGGAGTAGGGCGGCCAAGGTCCCTGCACCTCGACGGTCGTGTCGTCGAGTCGGTCGGCGAGGGCCGAGACCGCCGCCACGAAGGCGTCGCCGTCCTCGACCACGACGAGGTAGGCAGCGTTGAGGATCATCGGCTCCGTGCGCCCGGTGAGCTTCGGGTCCTGTGGCTGCAGCCGCCGACCGGCCACTGCGTGGCCCGCGAGCTCGGCGTGGATCAGGTCGGCGATCTCCATGGACCGTTCGGTCGCAGCCCGTCGGCGGTTGGCCTGCTGACGCTTGCGTTGGAGGTACGCCGCCCCCGCGCCGGTGGCGTTCTCCTCGGGCGAGTCGGGGTCCGGTTCCCGGGTCGACGGGACGGCGTAGGCCTTCACGCTCCACTCGCGACGGCCCTCGACCCGGTCGAGGACGTCCACGAGCTCGTCGTACCGCTGCTCGATGTGTTCGCGAACACTCGCGTCGCTGGTGCAGATCGTCACCAGCCGCATCGGAGCGATGGCGGCAGTGTCGGCGGCGCCGCGCACCACGTCGTCGTGACCGCGTGCGACCTCCTCCAGCCAGTCGAGGTCCTCGAGGTTGCGGGCGAGGGCCTCCTCGCCGAAGTCGGCCAGGTCGACGTCACACACCACCGCCTGCAGGCCGCGGTGCTCCACGACGTCGAGTGGTGCCGTGCGCAGGCCGGTGACGCCGGTGAGGTCATCGGAGTTCAGACCGCGAGCGACGGCGAAGAGATAGCGGCCGTGCTCAGCCATTCGACCCGCCTCCGGACCCAGCCTCCAGCTCCTCGATCCGGCTGCGCAGCTGGCGGTTCTCCTCGTTGAGCTCCTGCGCCGACGTGTTCAGCATCGGGTCGTTGCGCCACCAGTCGATGCCCATCTCCTGGGCCTTGTCGACCGAGACGACGAGCAGCCGGATCTTGATCGTGAGCAGCTCGATGTCGAGCAGGTTCACCCGGATGTCGCCGGCGATGACGATGCCCTTGTCGAGCACCCGCTCGAGGATGTCGGCGAGGTTGGCGGGGGCGGGTCCGCCCCGCTCGACCGACCCGCCGTACGGCCGAGACGTCGCCGGGCTGCGTGACTCGGTCATCTCAGTCCTCTCCCGGGGCCCCACGGGCGTAGCGCCGCACCCGGCGATACCCCTGCAGGCCACCGCGGTTGTCGGTCTCGATCTCGTAGAGAGCGAGCACGTCGGTCGTGTCGGGGATCCGGCGCACCTCGACGACCTCGACGTGCACCTTCCAGCCGTCGTCGGTGCGCTCCAGACCGGTGACCCCCTCGGCGGCCTTGCCGGTGAGCTCGAGCAGCTGACGTGCCGCCTCGGCCGCCACCTCGATGGCACCCCGGGGCGGGCGAGCCTCGGCACGAGGCGCGCTTCGCCCGGTGCTCTTCTTCGTCCCGGACGAGCTCGACGAGGAGCTCTTCTTCGGACCTGACGAGGAGCCCTTCTTCGCCGACGAGCTCTTCTTGCCGGCGCTCTTCTTCGTTCCCGATGAACGCGTGCTGCTGGTGGCCATCAGTGTTCCTTCCTGGGCCGTTCGCGCGCGACCATGAGCCGCTCGATGAGTTCGTCCTCCCACATGATGGCCTCTTCCTCGGTGAGCGAGCCATCTTCGCGCAGTCGCTGCACCTCTTCGAGCTGCTCACGGATCCGCGCAGGGTCGTAGAACTCCTCCTCGGCCTGTTCGAGCACCTGTTCGGCCACCCACGACACGCCACGCAGCGGAGCCAGTGGCAGTCCCAGGATTCCGGTGATCAGGCCCACGCCTGCCCCCCGACGAAGTCGTACGGCGCGACGGGGCCACTCAGCTGCAACCGGATCCGCTCGTGGACGGCCTCGGCCAGCTCCTCGAGGCGCTCCTCGAGCTGCGGCGACTCCCTCGGACTCGACGAGCAGGGCGACCGAGACCACGTGGTCGAGGCCACCACCCGTGCGCGGTGCCTCGGCGACCACGAGGGGGCGCACCACCTCCAGCACGTCCTCGGCGTCCTCGACCCGTCGCGCCTCCATCGCGCTGCGAGACGAGCTCGCCCAGGCGGACCAGATCGGGATGCATCGTCCCTTCCGGAAGGTCCTTGGTCCGGCGACGCAGCTCGGCGATCTCCGGGTGGGACTGCACCACCTCGGCGAGCACCTGGTCTCGCTGGTAGGTGGCACGCAGGTTCAGCTGCACCTTCCCGCGCACCTCCTCGAGCAAGGAGACGAAGTGGTCGTGGTCGGCGGCGAGCACGTCGGCGACCACACTCTCCTGGTCAGCCAGCACCGATCCGAACCGCACGGGGATCACCGGCCCGACCTCGGCGAGGCGGTCGACGACGTGGCTGTGCGCGAGCAGGTCGGCACGACGGCCGGGCGGCCGGTCGAGCACGATCCGACCGACCGCGGCCGCGATCCCCTCGTGCTCGACGTACTCCACCTCGTGATCGTCCAGGCCCGTGAGGGAGGGACGCTCACCCGTGGCCGGGACGACGCCGTAGACGTAGCAACCGATCTCGAGATCGGTCGTCACGGCATCAGGCATTGGCAGACGAGCGCTTCCTGGAGGAGCGGCGGCTCGAGCCTGTCGTCGTCGTCACTGCTGACGGCGCTCTTGAGGGCCTTCTTGGCACCCTTCACCGCGCCGCCCACCTTCTTGGAGGCACCGGTCTCCTGGAGGTCGCCGATCGCCTCGGTGAGGTCCTTGCCGCCCTTCTCGTAGAGGTCGAGGCGGTTGGTGGCCTCGGCGAAGCGCAGGTAGGTGTCGACACTCGCGATCACGATCCGGGCGTCGATGGTCAGCAGCTCGATGCCGACGAGGGAGACCCGGACGTAGATGTCGATGACGATGCCCTTGTCGAGGATGATCTCGATGACATCCGCGAGGCCGCTGGGAGCGGGGCGTTCGAGGTATCCCCCACCCCGGCGCTGCGTGGTCTGAACGGTCACGGTCGTTCCTTTCGTCTGGGATGTGGTGGTGCGCTGCCCTCGTCGGACCTAGCTGGCACGGCGACGACGTCGGGGCTCTTCCTCGACTCCTCCTCTCCTCGGGCTCTTCCTCGGCGAGCTCTTCCTCGTCGTACTCGTCCTCGGGCTCCTCGTACTCCTCCTCGGGCTCGCCCTCGTCCTCGTCCTCGGGCTCCTCGTACTCGTCCTCCGGTTCGCCCTCGGCGTCCTCGTCCTCGGGCTCCTCGGCTTCTTCGTACTCGTCCTCGGGCTCGCCCTCAGCATCCTCGTCCGCAGGCTCCTCGTCCACGCCCTCGTCGTACTCGTCCTCGGGCTCCTCCTCGGACTCCTCGGACTCTTCGGGCTCCTCGTACTCGTCCTGCTCGCCGGACTCGTCCTGTTCCTGCTCCTCCTGCTCCTCGCGCTCGAGGGCCTCCTCGTGGGTCTCCACGACCTCGCTGTCCTCGATGCGGCCGCGCCAGCCCTCGACCTCGTCGGGGTCGAGGATGGTGCGGGTCATCACGTGGCGGCGGAAGTGGCGCAGCTCGGCCCGGGCACGTCGGCCCTGGGCCTCCCAGATGTTGCCGGTCTTCTCGAACAACCCCTGCGGGTAGTACTCGAGGACGACGAGGATGCGCGTCAGGTTCGGCGCGAGCTCGTGGAAGGTGACCGCGCCGTCGACGTGGCCCTTCTCGCCCTTCGAGCGCCACACGATGCGCTCGTCGGGGATCTGCTCGAGGATCGTCGCCTCCCACGTGCGGTGGCTGAGGAAGATCTGCGCCTTGAAGGTGATCTTGTTGTCCTCCTCGGCCTCGGCCTTCTCCACCTTCTTCATGAAGCTCGGGAAGGCGCCGAACTCGGTCCACTGGTTGTAGGCGACCTTGAGGGGCACGCCGACGTCGATCGTCTCGATGATGTTGGTCGACTTCGTCGCCTTGCCACCACCGTCGCCGCCACCACCGCCTCCGGTGACCTTGTCCTTGATCCCGGACGACGGCTCCCTTGAGGCCGCCCATCACCGGGTTGTCACCCTTGGCGGAGGCCTCGCCGGCCTTGGAGACGGCCTTGCCGATCGGGCCGCCCTCGCCGATGTCGGTGAGCTTGTCGGTCAGGCCGCTCAGCTTGTCGTTCACCGTGTCCAGGGCCTTGTCGCCCAGGTTCTTGAGCAACTCTTGCCCGGAGTCCTTCAGCTTCTCCATGCCGTCTGTCTTGCTAGCCATCGTGATCAGCTCCTCGAACCCGAGCCGGAACGTGCCCGGCTACGGGAGGTCGTCTTCTTGGCGGCGGACTTCTTGGCGGGTGCCTTCTTCGCCGCGGACTTCTTGGCCGGAGCCGACTTCTTCGCCGTCTTCTTGGCCGCGGTGCGCTTGCCGCTCGCGGTCTTCTTCGCCGGCGCCTTCTTCGCTGCGCTCTTCTTGGCCGGAGCCGACTTCTTCGACGCGGTCTTCTTCGCAGCGGTCTTCTTTGCCGGAGCCTTCTTGGCCGGTGCCTTCTTGGAGGTGGACTTCTTGGCTGCGGACTTCTTCGCCGGTGACGACCTCCTGGCCGACCTGCGCGAGCGTGACCGCCTCGAGGAACGTCGCGATCTCGACCCTTCGTCCTCGCCCCCGCCTTCATCCTCGGGGGCTTCGTCCCCCTCGCCTTCCTCGGGCTCCTCGGCTGCCTGGTCCTCGGAGCCTTCGTCCTCAGGCTCGTCCTCAGGCTCCCTTCCTCGGGCTCCTCGTCTGCTTCTTCTTCGTACTCGTCCTCGGGTTCTTCTTCCTCGTCCTCGTAGCCCTCGTCGTACTCGTCCTCGTCGTACTCGTCCTCCTGCTCCTGGCCGCGGCCGGAGGTGAGGGCGCGGTTGGCCGAGTCGAGGCGCTGGCCGGCGGCGGCGATGGCCGCTGTCCTGAATGCGTCGAAGAGCTCGCCCCTGACGCGGTCCTGGATCTTGGCCAGCTCGGGGTTCTTGTCGGCCAGCTCCCCGAACTGCTTCAGCAGTGCCTGGGGGTTGGTCGCTATGCGTTGGCCGGCGAGCATGCTTCCGACGGTGATGGCCAGCTTGAACTTCTTGGTGCGGCCGAGCAGGTAGCCGGCGGCTACGCCCAGGCCGATCTTGGCAGCGGACATTGTGCTCCCTAGTGACTCTCCCTGGCGCCGCCGGTCGGGCGACGCTCCCCGAACACCCTTCGGATCCCCCGATCTGCGAGTGGACCCGACCCCGTTGTGCTCTAAGAACCCTTACCCAGAGATCGAAGTGTTACGCCCATCACATCTCGCGGAACCCGTTCCGCGACCGCTGTGTCAGGGCGCGACCAGCCTGGTGAGGCGGTTGAGCATCGGAATGCTCGGGTACTGATCCGAGCGGAGCCGGTCCTGGAGGAACACGACGTAGGCCGGTTGCTCCTCCGGTGTCAGCAGCTGCTCGATCAGGTTCAGCATCGTGGTGGACGGGTAGTGGTCCTTCTTCACCTTCTCCAGCAAGGTTGCTACGAGCTCCGCGCGCGCGTCGTCATGGTCGATTGCTGCCACGTCTTCCAGCCTCCCTCGTTCTGCCCCCGTCCCACTCCGGTGCCCCGGATGCGGGATCGTCAAACCGGATTCACCGAGGACACGCTGGATGGGCAGGGGTTGGATCCGTGGATTAATAAGATAAAGTCACTGTACTTACTAGACGGAGAGGATGAAGATGACCGAGCACCACGAGCAGACCTGGCCCCCGGCGATGCCGGCGCCATCGACGTGCACCAGCACCTGTGGCCCGACGACCTCGTCGACCGGTTGCGCGCGCGCTCCAAGCCGCCGTACCTGCGCGGCTGGACGCTGCACACCGACGGCGAACCGCCGTACGACGTGGACCCGGCAGCTACACGACGTCGCGGCACGAGTCGCGGCAGACCGAGACGCGGGGGTGACCACGGCCTGCCTCAGCCTCTCGGCACCACTCGGGATCGAGGGCCTGCTGCGCCCCGAGGCACAACCCCTGATCGACGCATGGCATCGCGGTGTCGCGAGCTGCCCGAGCACTTCCTGGCCTGGGCGTCTGTCCCCTCGGAGGACGCCGACGTGACGACACTCCGGCACCTGCTCGCCGAGGACCGCTTCGTCGGACTCCAGCTCCCGGCCACAGACCTGCTCACACCCTTCGCGTGGGAACGGTCCGCGCCGTTGCTGCAGGCAGTCGAGCTGGCCGGGAAGGCGGTGTTCGTCCACCCGGGACCGGAACCACGCCGGGTGCTGTCGGGACGACTCCCCGAGTGGTGGGCGCCCGTCGTCGGCTACACCGCGCAGCTCCAGGCGGCATGGTGGGGCTGGCACGCCATCGACGGCCGTGGGCTGTTCCCGCGACTGCGGGTGCTCTTCGGTGCCGGTGCCGGGCTCGCACCCGTGCTCACCGAGCGCCACGAGCTGCGCGGCGGAGGTCGTACGACGGTCGATCCCGACGTCTTCGTCGACACCTCCGGGACTGGTGTGCGGGCGCTCGAGGCCATCGTGCGCGTCCTGGGCATCGACGCCCTCGTGCTCGGCAGCGATCGCCCCTACGGCGACCCGTTGCCGGGCTTCCTCGGCGACGCGGCCTCCCACGCAGTGCGCGTCGCCAACCCGTCCCGGCTCGCTGCGCGTCGGTGACCGCGAGCAGGGGGGTGAGCTGGCATGGGCAGTGGCAAGCTGACCGCGCCGGCCGAGCGAGGTCGACAGGCTGTCGACGGGCTCAACCACCGTTGCGACCGCGGCACCGGTCGACGGGGTTCCCGCCGAGCAGGCGGCGCCGCTGGCGACGTACCCCGACGACGTGGGGATCCCGCAGCTGCTGCGGCGGTTGCCCGACCGGGACCTCACCCAGGCCGAGCTGGAGGCGCTGGTCGCGGCCATCGCCCAGCAGCCGGAGTCGTGGGCCCACCACGTGGCCTTCGACGGAGAGGACCGGGTCTACGTCTCGCTGCACCGCGACGCCCACGTCGACCTGTGGCTGCTGTGCTGGACGCCGGAGAACGACACCGGCTGGCACGACCACGACGTCTCCTCCGGAGCGGTCGCGGTGGTGTCCGGTGAGCTCGTCGAGAACAACCTCACCCTCGCCCACGGCGCCCGCGAGACCAGGGTGGGCGCCGGGCGGGTGTTCTCCTTCGGACCGGACCACATCCACCGCCTCAACGGAGCCGTGCACGGCTCGATCAGCGTGCACGCCTACAGCCCGCCCCTGTGGCGGATGGGCCAGTACGCCGTCAACGACGACGGCGTGCTCCGTCGGGTGTCGCTCTCGTACGCCGATGAGCTGCGCCCGATCAGGTAGGGGGTGACGGTTTCCCCGGTCGACCGGGCATCCATGGCCTTGACCGCCCGAACCCGCCCGGGCATTGGCCAGCAAGACCATGGATTGCCCCCTGACCGGGGAAACTGTCACCGTCGGGGGATGCGTGCCGAACCGTTCGGCGAGACCGGCCGCGGTCCCGTGCAGAAGCTGGTGATCGGGTCGGAGCCCGGGCCGGTGCTCGAGGTGCTCGACCTCGGCGCGACGGTGCACCGACTGTGGGTGACCGGCGGTGACGGCGTACGACGCAACGTGGTGCTGGGCCACGCCACCCCCGAGGAGTACCTGGAGTCGGCGGACTACGTCGGCGGGACCATCGGGCGCTACGCCAACCGAATCCGCGGCGGCCGGTTCGACCTGGACGGGCAGACGGTGCAGCTCGCGACGAACGAGCGCGGCAACGCCCTGCACGGTGGCCCCGATGGCTTCGACAAGCGGGTGTGGCAGGTCGTGCGTCACAACGACGATCAGTTGACGCTCTCGTTGACGAGTCCCCGCGGGGACCAGGGATTTCCCGGCGAACTGATCGTCGTTGCGCAGGTCGAGACCACCGACGAGGGCGTGCGGCTCCGCTACGAGGCCCGCACGGACGCTCCGACCGTCGTCGGCCTGACCAGCCACGCCTACTTCAACCTCGATGGAGACGACGCCGGCTCGGTCGCCGACCATCTGCTCCTCGTCGCGGCCGACCAGTACCTGCCCGTCGACGACACCGGGATCCCGGCGGATCCGACCCCGGTCGAGGACACCGGGTTCGACCTGCGGCGCCCCACCCACCTGGCGCACCGGATCGCGGAGGGCGGGTTCGACCACACCTTCGTGCTGTCGGAAACCGGCCCGCACCCCGCGGCCACGCTCGCCTCGGAACGCACGCACACCCGGATGGACCTGTTCACCGACCAGCCGGGTCTCCAGGTCTACACGGGCACGGCGTTCGACGGGTCGCGCAGATCCACCACCGGTCGGCCGTACCGGCCCGGGGACGGTGTGGCGCTCGAGGCGCAGCCGCTCCCGGACACGCCGAACCGGCCGGACTTCGGGTCTGCCGTGCTGCGACCGGGGGAGACCTGGCGGTCCATGGATCGAGTGGCGGTTCGGACCGTTGTCGTGACCCGGTGGCCGCGTCACCAGGGCGTGAGCAGTGCCGGCGCTAACCCATGCCGGGGATCGCGAGGAACTCGCAGACCTCGATGCTGTTGCCCTCGACAGGTGCAGTCAGGTGGTTGACGACTCGGCGACGGCGTCGAGCGCGCGACGCGCCACTCTCCGCATCTGCTCGGCGGCGTCCCAGTCCCCGGGGTCGCGGGTGTCCCGCCAGTTCTCGACCTCGACCAGCGCCCAGCGTGCCCAGCGCAGCACCGCGATCTCCTGATCGAGCTGGAGCGGCAGCGAGATGGCGCTGATGTGGAGGCGCTCGGGGAACGGGTAGCCGCCGGCGACCATGGCCGCGATCGCCTCGATCCGCTCCTGCGCCTCGTCGGCGATGGCCTGCAGCGTGCCGCGCAGCTGGTCGAGGTCGCCGGCGTCGGCGAAGAACACCTTCACCATGCCCTCGAACTCGACCGACCTCGCCGCGGGCGGCTGGCCCAGCCACGCGCCCAGGGCGGCCCGGCCCTCGTCGGTGATGGCGTACTCACGGCTGCGCCGCTTGCCGGTGAAGTGCTCGGTGGCCACGGCGTACCCCTCGGCCGCCAGCAGCTTCGGCTCGTCGTACAGCTTGCGCTCGGCCCGCGGCCAGAACCACCTCAGGCTGCGCTGCACCTGCTTTGCCAGCTCGTAGGTGGTCCAGGAGCGGACCGAGAGCAGGCCCAGGACCGCGTAGGACGTGGTCGTCGGAAACGGAGGCATGGCGCATCTTGACATACTGCGTTGGGCAGTATCAAATACTGCCCATGACAGTATTTGCTTCCGGGCTTCCCGTGACCGACGACTGAGACCCCGCAGGAGACGTCGTGACTCAACGCATCAGGGTCCTCGGCCAGGTCGCCGTAGGCACCACGGACGGAGTGGAGGCCATGCTCCGTCGCCGGCGCGAGCGCGAGGTCCTGGCCCTCCTTGTCGCCGCCCGAGGTCGCCCCGTCCCGTCGGACCGGCTGCTCGTCGAGGTGTGGGGCGACGAGGTCTCCGGGCCGGCACCGGTGCAGGTCGCCGTCTCCAGGCTGCGGGCAGTGCTCGACCCGACCCGGTCAGGCCCGAAGCCGGTGGAGAGCACCCCGGCGGGCTACCGGCTCGCGGTCACGGATGAAGCGGTCGATGCCTGGCGGTTCGAGGACCTCGCGGCACAAGCCCTGTCCGCGCCGACACCTGCCGACCGGCTCGTCCTCGCCACCCGGGCCAGCGAGCTCTGGACTGGTGCGCCCTACGCCGAGTGCCGGTCGGCCTCGCTGCGGGTCGGGGCCGCCGCTCTGGTCGAGCTGCACGTGGCCGTGCAGGAGGTACGCGCGGAGGCCCTGTTGGCGCTCGGCCATCCTGCGACAGCCGCCCGGCTGCTCTCGTCGGTGGCTCCCGACCACCCCTATCGCGAACAGCTGTGGGCGCTGCTTGCCCGGGCGCAGTACGCCTGCGCGCGTCAGGCCGATGCCCTGGCCACCCTGGCAACCCTGCGCACCCGGCTCGCCGAAGACCTGGGCGTCGACCCGTCGTCCGCGGTCCGGAGCACGGAGCAGGCGATCCTCACCCAGGACCCGAGGCTGACCACCGTGCCCGCCCAACGGACGGCGCATCGACGTACTGCCCGGATCGTGGGGCGGTGCCGCGCGGTGAGCGGCGGGTATGTCGTGGCGCACACTCCGGTCCGGCCGCTCCGGGTGACGGGCACAATGACCGGGTGACCCAGAAGTCCACGTGGTTCGAGTCCCCGGCCGAGGCCGAGAAGAGGCTGGCCGATGTCGGCTACCTCTCCGACGCCGCGACCTCCACGACCACCTATCTCGCCGGCGCGCTGGAGAAGCCGCTGCTGGTCGAGGGTCCTGCGGGCGTGGGCAAGACCGAGCTGGCCAAGGCGGTGGCGCGCGCGACGGGCGCCGAGCTGGTGCGGCTGCAGTGCTACGAGGGTCTCGACGAGGCGCGGGCGCTGTACGAGTGGAACTACAAGAAGCAGCTGCTGCGCATCCAGGCCGCCGGCGACCAGTCGTGGGACGAGACCCACGACGACATCTTCACCGACGAGTTCCTGCTGACCCGCCCGCTGCTCACCGCGATCCGCCGCGACGAGCCGACGGTGCTGCTCGTCGACGAGGTCGACAAGACCGACGTCGAGGTGGAGGGCCTGCTGCTGGAGGTGCTCAGCGACTTCCAGGTCACCATCCCGGAGATGGGCACCGTCGCCGCGAGCCGACGGCCGCTCGTCGTGCTCACCTCCAACGCCTCGCGTGAGCTGTCCGAGGCGATCAAGCGACGCTGCCTGTTCCTGCACATCGACTACCCCGAGGCCGACCGTGAGCGCGACATCGTCGTGTCGCAGGTGCCCGAGGTGGAGGAGAAGCTGGCCGGTCAGATCGTCGAGGTGGTCGGCAAGCTGCGTGACATGGAGCTGCGCAAGGCGCCGTCCATCGCGGAGACGATCGACTGGGCGCGCACGCTCCTCGCCCTCGGGACCGGCACCCTCGACGAGAAGGCGATCGACCAGACCCTCGGTGTGGTGCTCAAGCACGCCAGTGACCACGAGCGCGCGATCCGTGAGCTGAGGCTGCGGTCCCGATGAGGTCCCGATGAGGTCCCGATGAGGTCGTCGTGACCCTCCTCGATCGACACATCGAGTTCGTCGAGGCGTTGCGCAGCGCCGGACTACCGGTCTCCCTCGCCGAGGGACTCGAGGCGGTCGCGGCGATCGAGGCCCTGGGTCTGGGGGAACGCGAGACGCTGCGTGCGGCGTACGCCGCGACGCTGGTCAAGCGCCAGAACCATCGGCCCGGGTTCGACCAGGTCTTCGACCTCTACTTCCCCGCGCTGATCGGGGAGGGGCATGACTCGTCGGTGGGAGTAGTTCGAGCAACCGTCTCGAACCAACGTCGATGAGGTTGTCGAGAGCTGCAGACGGCTCCGAACCATCGGGTGGCGACGGCCCCCAGGCGCTGGCCGACTTCCGGGAGGCACTCACCACGGCGATGGCGATGGGGGACCCCGATGCGATGGCGACGCTGGCCCGGGAGGCGGTCCAGCGGTTCGGGCTGATCCGGGGCCGCGGACCGGGCGAGCAGCGGTGGTCGTCGTACAACGTGATGAACCGGGTCTCCGCGGACGAGCTCGTCGACAAGGCGCTGGCCGGGCTCCTGGGGGACGAGCCGAGCTCGACCGATCCCGCCCTGCGGCGGCTGGTCGAGGCCCAGGCGCAGGTCTTCGAGGAGCTGGTGGACACCGAGGTACGTCGCCGCGCCGCCGAGGTCCGCGGGCCCGAGCACGTCGCCAGGCACACGGTGCGACCGGCGATCGAACAGGTCGACTTCACCTCCGCCCGCAAGGCCGACCTCGAGCTGATGCGGCGCGAGATCCAGCCGCTGGCCCGGCGACTGGCCACCCGGCTCAGCCGGGAGCACCACGCCCGGACGCGCGGCCCGCTCGACTTCCGGCGTACCGTCCGGGCCTCGATGTCCAGTGGCGGAGTGCCGATGGAGACGCGGCACAAGCCGAAGCGTCCGGGACGCAGCGACCTGGTCGTGCTGTGCGACGTGAGCGGGTCGGTCGCCAACTTCGCGAGCTTCACGCTGATGCTGGTCTTCGCCCTGCGCGAGCAGTTCAACCGCGTGCGGGCGTTCACCTTCGTCGACGAGATCCACGAGGTCACCGACCGCTTCACGCACGGGTGGCGACCCCGCCACGACGATGGCCGACCTCGCCGCGAGCGCGCGCTACGCCTCGTTGTGGGGCCGCACCAACTACGGCCGGGCGTTGACCCGCTTCCATGAGCAGTACGCCGATGCGCTGACTCCCAAGACCAACCTCCTCGTCCTCGGCGACGCCCGCTCCAACCACACCGACCTCGCGCTGCCCGTGGTCAAGGAGCTCGTGCACGCGGCCCGGCACAGCTGGTGGCTCAACCCCGAGCACTCGCGCAACTGGAACACGGGAGACTCGGCGGCCCGCGAGTACGGCCGCCACTTCGCGATGGTGGAGTGCCGCAACCTGACCCAGCTCGGGGAGTTCGTGCACGACCTCGCGTGAGCCGGTGAGACGTCGTACTCTCCGACGATGAGCCCCTCGGGGAAGCTGAGCGGACTGGCGTTCGTGACAGTCGTCTCGCTCGTGCTCGCCGCGTGCACCTCGACCGGCGGCGAGGACACACAGGCACCGCGCGCGCGGACCGCTGCCGCCGCATCCCCACCCTTGCGCGTCGTCGCCGTGGGTGACATCGCCTGCCCTCCCGGTGCGCGGATGACGCGCTGGAAGTGCCGGCACGCCGCGACCGCCGCGCTGGCCCGGAGGCTGCGCCCGGACCTCGTGCTGCCCCTCGGTGACACGCAGTACGAGAAGGGAACCCTGCGGCAGTACCGCGGCTCCTACGCCCGCAACTGGGGCCTGCTGCTCTCCCGCACCCGACCGACCATCGGCAACCACGAGTACAAGACGCCGGGGGCTCGCGGCTACTTCACCTACTTCCAGGGGCGGCAGCCGGGCCGCCCCGGCTACTACCGCATCGCATCGCGCGGGTGGGCGATCTACGCCCTCAACAGCAACTGCGCGAAGGTCAGCTGCCGGGCCCAGGCCGCGTGGCTCCGCCGGCAGATGACCGCTCGCCCCATGGCATGCAGCATCATCACCGTGCACCACCCGAGGTACTCGTCGGGCGACCACGGCAACTACCCGTCGGTCAAGCCGATGTGGCAGGCCGCCTACCGGCACCGCAACGACATCGTGCTCTCCGGCCACGACCACCTCTACGAGCGGTTCCGCCCGATGGACGGGGCGGGTCGGGTGCTGCCCTCGCGCGGCATGCAGAGCTTCGTGGTCGGCACCGGCGGCAAGAGCCTCTACGGGTTCGGCACGCGCAAGCGCGGCTCGGTCTCCCGCCACAACCGCGCCTTCGGCGTGCTCGTGCTCTACCTCAAGCGAGGCTCCTGGCAATGGTCCTTCCGCACGATCGACGGTCGGGTGCTCGACCGTGGGGAACGCCGCTGCCTGTGACCGGCTCTCCGGATACCCGTCACCGCCGGCGATACGGGACGGTAATGTTGTCGGTTCCCTTGCATGAGCAGGACAGCGCTTACGGAGGACACCGGCGTTGAACAATGACGTGGCCGCGCGCGAGGTCGCGCGCGAGCAGGAGTACGTCGACACCGTCTACGACCAGCTCGAGAAGGCAAGCCTGTCCGCACAGGAGCTGGCCAAGGAGGGTCTCGAGCGGGGCCGCATCGGCAACGAGGGCGGCCTGGTCGAGCGCGACGCGATGGTCTTCCAGGCAGCCCGCCGGATGGCCAGCCTCGACGCCGCCCACGAGGGCCTCGTCTTCGGTCGGCTCGACCTGCGCTCCGAGCTGAGCGAGGTGCCGCGCTACATCGGTCGGATCGGCCTGCGCGACCACAACTACGACGTCCTGCTCATCGACTGGCGCGCCCCCGCGGCAGCGGTGTTCTACCAGGCGACGCAGGCCGACCCGCAGGGCGTCGTACGCCGCCGGATCCTGCGCAGCAAGGGCGTGAAGGTGCTCGGCGTCGAGGACGACCTGCTCGACGCGGAGGCCGAGACCGACCTGCCGATCATCGGCGAGGGCGCGCTGCTGGCCCAGCTCACGCGGGCCCGCGACCGGTCGATGCACTCCATCGTCGCGACCATCCAGGCCGAGCAGGACCGCGCGATCCGCGCACCGAACAAGGGGGTCGTCTCGATCTCCGGCGGCCCCGGCACCGGCAAGACGGTGGTGGCGCTGCACCGTGCGGCGTACCTGCTCTACGCCGACCGCCGTCGCTACGAGACCGGCGGCGTGCTGGTCGTCGGGCCCTCGGGTGTGTTCATGCGCTACATCGAGCGGGTGCTGCCGTCGCTGGGTGAGACCGCCGTCGCGCTTCGCTCGCTCGGCGAGGTCGTCGACGGCGTGCGAGCGACCCGGCGGGACGACCCGGCGGTCGCGGAGGTGAAGGGCTCGCTGGCGATGGCCGAGCTGTTGCGGCGTACGGCGCGCCAGGCGGTGCCCGATGCCCCGGGCGAGTTCCGGTTCTTCTACCGCGACGACGTCATCCATCTCGGCTCGCGCGAGCTCGGTGCCATCCGGCGACAGCTGCTGTCGATGGGCCGACGCAACCGGTCGACCACGAAGGTCGCCTCCACGCTGATCGACGCGATGTGGCGCCAGGTCCGCGGCGAGCGTGGCCGCGAGCGCACCAAGGAGGACTTCGCCGAGGAGATGCGCACCAACGACGAGTTCCTCGAGTTCGCCGTGTCGTGGTGGCCGGTGCTCGACGCCCCGACGGTGCTGGGCTGGCTGCGCGACCCCGAGGTGCTCGCGCGCGTCAGCGAGGGAGTGCTCGACGACGAGTCGGTGCGGCTGCTCGCGAAGTCGTGGACCGACTCCCTCTCGGTGGACGACGTGGCGCTGCTCGACGAGCTGCGCTACCTGCTCGGCGACCCGCCGATCGTGAACACCGGGTCCGTCGACGACGAGTACCTCGCCGTCGAGGACGCCTCCCTGCACGAGGTCTTCACCGCCTCCGACCGTGAGTACGCCGGACCCGCGGGCTGGACCCCGCCGACCAACAGGGTCGAGGACGACGGGTTCGCGCACGTGCTCGTCGACGAGGCGCAGGACCTGACCCCGATGCAGTGGCGGATGGTCGGCCGTCGTGGCCGAGGCGCCACGTGGACGATCGTCGGCGACCCGGCGCAGTCGTCCTGGCCGGTGCCGGCGGACGCGGCCGCCGCGCGCGAGGAGGCGCTCGGCGACAAGCCGCGGCACGACTTCCACCTCGGCACCAACTACCGCAACTCCGCGGAGATCTACGAGTTCGCGGCCGACTACGCCTCGCGGGTCGGTCTCGACGCCGACCTCCCCGACGCGGTCCGGTCCACCGGCATCACACCGACCGAGCTGCGCGTCGACGACCTCGAGTCGGCGGTGCGCACCCAGCTGGGGGAGCTGGCCGGCTCGCTGGAGGGCACGGTCGGTGTGGTCGTCCCCGTCGCGCGCCTCGGTGAGGTCACCCGCTGGGTCTCCTCGTGGCCGGAGCTCGCCTCCGAGTTCGGCGCGCCCGACTCGCGGCTCGTCGTACTCACCGGGCTGGACACCAAGGGCCTCGAGTTCGACGGCATCGTGGTGGTCGCGCCGCAGGAGATCCAGGACGAGTCGACGACCGGCCGGGCCACCCTCTACGTCGTCTACACCCGCGCCACCCAGCGGATGGTCACGCTCACCCCCTAGCCCCGCCGACCGGGCAGTTCTGGTTGGCTGTACGACGCCGACCGGGCAGTTCTGGTTGGCCGTACGACGCCGAGCGGGCAGTTTTGGTTGGCCGTTCGATGCCGACCGGGCAGTTCTGGTTGCACCATGGGGGCATGCTGATCCATCCCTGGGACGAGGCCACCCGCGAGGAGTGGCAGGGCGTGCTCGCCGGCGCGGACTTCGGCCAGCTGGTGACCGCCGGTCATGTCGACGGCTTCCCGGTGGTGGTGCCGACCCATTTCCTCTACGACGGCGACTCGACGGTGCTGCTCCACCTGGCCCGCCCCAACCCCGCCTGGAAGGCCCTCGAGGCCGACCCCCACGTCGTCCTCGCGCTGACCGGTGACTACACCTACGTCGAGGCGTCCTGGAACGCGAACCCCGGCACCGACCCGGCGTACGGCGTGCCCACGTCGTACTACACCGCCGTGCAGCTGCTCTGCCGCGCCGAGGTCGTCGACGATCCCGATGAGAAGGCGACCATCCTCGCGGCACAGCTCGGCCACTTCGAGCCCGCCGACTCCTCGCGGGTCACGCCGAGCCCGGCGAACGAGAGCGACCGCCGCCAGCTGCCGGGCATCCGCGGGCTCCGGCTCCACGTCGAGGCCATCCGCGCCAAGATGAAGTACGGCGGCAACAAGGCCGCCGAGCACCGACGCGAGATCGCCGGCCACCTGGCCGACCGGGACGGCCCGATGGATGCCGCCGCCCGCGACCACCTGCTGCGGCGCCTGGAGGAACGGGAGGACGGGTAGGCCAACCAGAACCGGCCGCTCGGCGTTGTACGGCCAACCAGAGTGCCCGGTCGGCGTCGTACGGCCAACCAGAACTGCCCGGTCGGCGTCGTACCGGCAACCAGAAGTGCCCGGTCGGCGACCTAGTAGCGTTCCCGGCATGACTGACCAGCCCTCTGCCGGCGCGGCCCTGGAGGAGCTGATGGGGCACGAGGCGTGGGCGGTGATCCGGCTGCGGGACAGCCCGACGGTCACCCTGGTGGGCGGGTCGCTGAGCCATCTCGAGAAGCTGGGGGACATCCCGCTCGAGGAGGGCGTTCCGCCGGAGGGACGGAGGTTCGACCGGCTGGTCGCCGTACCCTTCCGGCAGGTCACCGAGCGGGGCTTCGTGGCCCACGACGACGGCACTCCGCTGGCCGTCGTCGACCTGACGAGTCCTGGGGCGACCGAGCGGGAGGTCCCGCTCGACGAGCTGGTCGACGCGCTCCCCGACGAGCCGGTCACCTTCGCGGACGAGGGCGGCTTCGAGACCAGCGACGAGGACTACGCGGCCGTCGTCGACCGGATCATCCGCGACGAGATCGGCAACGGCGAGGGTGCGAACCTCGTCGTCGGCCGCCACTACCGCGCGCAGCTGTCCGAGTGGGACGCCGACCGGGCGCTCACCGTGCTGCGACGACTGCTCACCAGCGAACGCGGCGCCTACTGGACCTACTGCTTCTGGACCGGCGACCGCTTCCTGATCGGCGCGAGTCCCGAGCGCCACGTGAGCGTGCACGGCGGCGACGTGCGGATGAACCCCATCTCCGGCACGTTCCGGCTGCGCGGCCTGGAGCCGAGCGAGCGCAAGCAGCGGCTGCTGGAGTTCCTCGCCGACGAGAAGGAGATCTACGAGCTCTTCATGGTCGTCGACGAGGAGCTGAAGATGATGTGCGACATCTGCCACGAGGGCGGCCAGGTGCTGGGCCCGTTCCTCAAGCCGATGACCCACCTCGTGCACACCGAGTACCTCCTCGCCGGCCGCACCCGCTCGGACGTGCGCGACGTGCTCCGCGACACGATGTTCGCCGCCACGGTGACCGGGGCGCCGGTGGAGAACGCGTGCAGGCTGATCCACGAGTACGAGTCCGAGGGCCGTGGCTACTACGCCGGCGCCCTCGCGCTGATCGGCCGCGACGAGCAGGGCGCGCCGACGGCGGACTCGCCGATCGTGATCCGCACCGCCGATGTCAGCCCGGACGGGGCGATGAAGGTGACGGCCGGCGCGACGCTGGTGCGCGACTCCAAGCCCGAGTACGAGGTGGCCGAGACCCTGGCCAAGGCCGGCGGCATCCTCTCGGCGTTCGGGCTGGTCCCCGGAGCCACGGGTACGCCGGCCGCGATCGCCGACCTCACCCAGGACGAGGACGTGCTGATCGCGCTCAACAGCCGCAACCAGCGACTCGCCAAGTTCTGGCTCACCGACCAGGCGGGTGCGCCGCCGGCCCCCACCCTCGCCGGGCGGACGATCGCGATCGTCCACGGCGAGGACGACTTCGTGAACATGCTGGCGCACGTGTTCTCCGTGCTCGGCATGGGCTCGAGCGTCGTACGCCACGAGGCCCTGCTGGAGGACGGCGTCGGCGCCTTCGACGACGTCGACCTGGTGGTCGTCGGTCCCGGCCCCGGGGACCCGCGCGACAAGGACCACCCGAAGATCGAGGCGTACCGGAAGGCGATCGACGCGCTCCTCGACTCCGGCAAGCCGTTCCTCGCCGTGTGCCTGGGCCACCAGGTGCTGTGCGACCGGCTCGGGATCCCGCTGACCTACAAGGACATCGTCTTCCAGGGCACCCAGTCCTCCGTGGAGATCGACGGCCGCGAGGAGCGGGTGGGGTTCTACAACACGTTCGTGGGACGGGTCTCGACGAGCCCGACCGCCGACCAGCCCGAGGTCCCGGACGGCGTGCGGATCGAGGCCGACCCGGAGACCGGTGACATCCACCTGGTGGCCGGGCCGACGTACCGAGGCGTCCAGTTCCACGCCGAGTCGATCCTCACCGAGAACGGGTTCGCGCTGCTTCGTGGTCTGCTGCTGGAGCTCCTCGGGTGACGACCTCGGTGCTCCCCAGGGTGCTGGTGGTGGACCACTACGACTCCTACACCTGGAACCTCGTGCACCTGGTCGCCGCGGTGACCGGCGACCTGCCCACCGTGGTCGAGCACGACACCCCGGGAGTGCTCGACCGGGCGTCGCAGTTCACCCACGTGGTGCTGTCCCCCGGGCCCGGGCATCCAGCACGGCGGTCCGACTTCGCCCTGGGCAAGGGGGTCTTCGAGCTCGGCGTGCCGGTGCTCGGCGTCTGTCTCGGCATGCAGGCGCTGGTCACGTCGTACGGCGGGACGGTGGACCGGATCGAGCCTGCCCACGGTGAGGTGGCGTCGGTGAGCCACCGGGGACTCGGCGTGCTCCACGGCATCCCGTCACCGTTCGACGCCGTGCGCTACCACTCCCTCGCTGCGATCGCCGTGCCCGAAGCGCTGGAGGTGACCGCGACCGCCGACGACGTCGTGATGGCGGTACGCCACCGCACGTTGCCGCTCGAGGGCGTGCAGTTCCACCCGGAGTCGATCCTGTCGCGCCACGGCACCGAGCTGGTCAGGACGTTCCTGTCGTGAGAGGCCAGTCATGACCGGGCCGGCCGCGAGCGAGCCGGTCCTCGACGCGGTCCGGCAGGGTTTCGCCCGCAGCGACAGGGTGTTCTGGCTCGACGGCGGCGGCTCTCGCGACTGGTCGGGTCGGCGCTCCCTGGTGGGCGTGCTCGAGGACGACGACGTGTCGCTCACGTTCGACGCGGCCCGCCGCGAGGTGACCCGACACCAGGACGGTCGCTCCGAGGTCGTCGGCGACGACATCTTCGGGGTCCTCGAGCGGGAGATCGCCCTCGACGACGGAGATGCCGACGTGCACTGGGTCGGCTGCTTCGGCTACGCGTCGCGTCCCGACCTCCCCGCCCGGCCGTGGGGGATCGGGCCGGACGCGATCTGGATGAGGAGCCGCGGTGTCCGGTTCTTCGACCACGAACCCCTGGTTGTTTCGACAGGCTCAACCAACGTGGGGGAGCGGTTCGACTTGCCCGGCACCCCACCCTGGTACGCCGCTGCGTTCGCCGAGGTGCAGGAGCAGCTGCGGGCCGGCAACTCCTACGAGGTCAACCTGACCTACCGGGATCCCGTCCAGGGCTCGCCCGACCCGCTGGCGACCTACCTTCGACTCCGCGCGAGCAACCCGGCGCCGTACGCCGGGCTGCTGCGCCACCGGGGAACGCACCTGCTGAGCAGCTCGCCGGAGCGCTACGCCACCGTCGACCGGCACCGGTGGCTGGAGACCAAGCCGATCAAGGGCACCACCGCACGTGGCGACACCACGGGCCAGGACGAGAGCCGGGCCCACGAGCTGGCGACCGACCCGAAGTACCGGGCCGAGAACCTGATGATCGTCGACCTGCTCCGCAACGACCTGTCGATGGTGTGCGAGGTCGGCTCGGTGACGGTGCCGAGCCTGATGGCGGTCGAGTCCTATGCGAGCGTGCACCAGCTGGTCTCCACCGTGCGGGGCCGGCTGCGCGACGACGTGAGCACGCTCGGTGCCCTGTGGGCGCTGTTCCCGGCCGGCTCGATGACCGGTGCGCCGAAGCTGCGCACGATGCAGGTCATCGACGAGGTGGAGGCGAGTCCCAGGGGGCTCTACGCCGGCGCCTTCGGCTGGATCTGCGCGGACGGTCGCGCGGACCTCGGCGTGGTGATCCGGTCGCTGTACGGCGCCCCGGACGGGAGCTGGTGGATCGGCACCGGTGGCGGCATCACGGTGCGGTCGGACGTGGACGAGGAATGGGCGGAGACTCTCTGGAAGGCGCACCGGCTGCGAACAGCCGCCCCCGCGTGACGCCTCGAGGAGAGTCTCCGCCCTGGTCCTCAGGCCATCGCGGCGCCGGACGGCTTGTCGGCACTGACGAACCACGGGTGGTGCAGGTCGAGGTACTTCACGTCCTCCATCACCGGGCCCTCCTGGGTGGCCTCGCGCATGTCCTCGGGCATCTCCTTGGCCTCGCCCTCGCGAGCCGCTGCCTCGGTGGTGAAGGCCACGGTCTGCGTGAACGTGCCGTCGGGCTCGATGGCGATGGTGCCGCCGAGGATCTCCGGGCGGGCCTCGTGCAACGCGTCCATCGGCTGCGTCATGAAGTCGCGGAAGCGGTCCGCGTCGGTCAGTCGACCCTGGATGATCTGGACGAAGCCGGCGTCGTCGGACCCGCCACCGAGGAACATGGTCACGTCGTCGCAGTCGTGGAAGGTGACCTCACCGTCGAAGCACTCCGACATCTTCTGCCACCACTCACCCTGCTCGGGTCGGTCGGAGTTCTGCATCGCCAGCTCGCGCGACTCGAACCGTACGACGGCCACGAACTGCCCGTCGTCGGTCACGCCGTAGGTACCGCCCAGCCAGCCTGGCGCAGCCGGGCCCAGTTGCTCGTGCCACTCGTCGGTGAGCTGGTGGAGCCGGTCCGCGTCACGGCATTGACCCTGGATGACCTGGATGAACATCACGACCTCCTCGACCCCGAGAGGCTGCCCCCTGGTGGGCGGTGCGGGGGAGACGTTACGCCCGGCGCCGCGATCCGGCATCGGCTGGTGCAGACCGGTCCGGAATGCCGGAGAAGGGCCCTCCAGTCAGGAGTCCTGGGTGTTCTCGTCCGACCCCAGCGAAGCCGTGGTCGTGCGGGTCTCGCCGTCGCGCACGTAGGTGATCGTGACGGTGTCACCTGGCCGGTGACCACGGATCGTCGCCACCAGCGACTCCGAACCGTCGACGAGGTCGTCGTCGACCTTGGTGATCACGTCGCCGTTCTCCAGCCCGGCCTTCTCGGCCGCGCCGCCGCTCTCGATCGAGCGCAGCTGGGCCCCCTGGTTGAGCGTGCTGCCGCTGACGTCGCTGACCGTGACGCCGAGCCGCGCATGCGTGGGTGTCTGGTCGTCGGTGATCTGGTTGACGATCGGCAGCACCTCGTCGATCGGGATCGAGAAGCCGAGGCCGATCGACCCACCCGACTCGCTCGAGCTGCTCGCGGTGCGGATCGAGGAGTTGATGCCGACCACGCGGCCGGACATGTCGACGAGCGGGCCGCCGGAGTTGCCGGGGTTGATGGCGGCGTCGGTCTGGATCGCCGGGTAGGTCGTGCTCAGGTCCTGCCCCTGCGTCTCGGGCGACCCGCCGAACGGCGACTCGGGGACGTCTTGCTGGGTCGAGACCGACACGGGACGGTTCAGGGCGCTGACGATGCCGGTGGTCACCGTCGCGTTCAGGCCGAACGGCGACCCGACGGCGACGACCGTCTGACCCACCTTGAGGTCACCGGACTTGCCGAGCGGGGCCGGCGTGAGGTCGGAGACGTCCTCGGCCTGGATCACAGCGACGTCGGTCAACGGGTCGGTCCCGATGACGGTCGCGCGCTTGGTGCTGCCGTCGTTGAAGTTCACCGTGATCGAGCCGTCCTCGCCGGCGCCGGCGACCACGTGGTTGTTGGTGAGGATCTTGCCGTCCTTGCTCAGCACGATGCCCGATCCGGAACCCGCGCCGGAGCTGCTCGCCACGTTGACCTTCACGACCGACGGCAGGACCGACTGCGCGACCTTCTCGACGGTGCCGTCCTGGACGACGGAGCTCCTGGTGGACTGGAAGTCCCCGGCCGTCCCCGACGTCGTCGCCGTCGAGCTGTCGTCGGTGAACGAGTCGTAGACGGCGGCTCCACCGACTCCCGCGGCGCCGCCTACGACGAGCGCACCCGCGAGCACTGCGGCGGTCAGGCCACGGCCGCGCGAGGTCCTCGGCGCCGCCGCGGGAGGGGTGTGTCCGGGGGGCCAGGGAGCCGGCGGCTGCTGGTACGCCGGGATGGGCCGCGTCGGCTCGGCGTAGTCGCCGAACCAGCTCTGGTTGGACTCCGCGGCGGCGTCCGGAGAGGTGGGGGTCTCGCCGTTCTCGTCGCGGGGCTCGTGGGGGTAACGATTCTGCTCGTCCATGACCCCGATTCTGCGAAGTCATCCTGAGAGCGTGCTTTGAACCGGCTACGACCGTGCCAAGACCTCGGGCGGCGCCATGGTGCCGGGGACGTGGAACCAGAAGGCGGCCCCACCCTCGGGTCCGTGGCCGGCTCGCACGTCGCCGCCGTGCCGTTCGGCCACCGCCTTGACGATTGACAATCCGAGCCCGGAGCCCGGCATGCCGCGCGACTCCGCCGATCGGTAGAACCGGTCGAAGACGTGCGGCAGGTCCCTTTCCGAGATGCCCCGCCCCTGGTCGGCGACCATCACCGTGCCCTGCTCCAGCTCGACCGTCACGCGACCGTCCTGAGGGCTCCACTTGGCCGCGTTGTCGAGCAGGTTGGTGATCGCGCGTTCGAGTGCCGCGGGGTCCCCGGTGACCCACCACGGCTCGGTGCGTACGACGAACTCGACGGTGGTCGTCCGCCGCCGGACCCGGGTGACCGCCTGCGTCACGATCGCGGCGAGCTCCACCGGCTCGACCGACGGGGTCGTCGGTTCGTCACGCGCCAGCTCCACGAGGTCGCCGATCAGCGTGGTCATCTCGGAGATCTGCGCGCGCACGTCGGCGAGCAGCTCCTTGCGCGAGGACGCCGAGAGCTCGGTCGACGTGTCCGCCTGCGCCAGCAGGTCGAGGTTGGTGCGCAGCGAGGTCAGGGGGGTGCGCAGCTCGTGTCCCGCGTCGGCGACCAGCTGCCGCTGCCGGGCCTGCGAGGCGGACAGCGAGGCGAGCATCGCGTTGAACGCCTGGGCGAGCCGGGCCACCTCGTCGTTTCCCTCGATCGGGATCGGGTCGAGGCGCTCGGTGCGGGCGATCTCCTCGACCGCCGTGGTGAGGCGGCGTACCGGTCGCAGGCCGTTGCGGGCCACGGCCCAGCCGGCCAGGGCGGCGCTGATCATCCCGGCCAGGCCGAAGAGCAACATCACCAGGCCGAGCCGGTCGAGCATCTGGTCGGTGGGTCGCAACGACTGCGCCAGGATCAGCGCCTGTCCGTCCTCGGCCGGCACCGCCACGACGCGGTAGCGCTGGCCGTCGAGGTAGATCGTCCGGGCCGACCACGACTGCTGACCCAACGCCACCTCGATCTCGCCGCGGCCGATCGCGCTGATGGCGTCCCTGCTCGACGGCCGGATCGACTGGTTCGCGGCGTCCAGGAAGATGATCTTCACGTCGGCCGCGCCGAGCGCCCACGGCGGGATCTCCTCCCGTGAGAGGGCCTCGAGGGTGTCCGCGTGTGCGGCCTGCGCAGCGCGTGTGTGCAGCGACTGGTCGAGGCTGTTCATGCTCTGCATCCGCACGGTGGCGTACGCCGCGAAGGCGACCCCGGTCACCGCAATGCCGACCGCCATCGTGGTGAGCAGGGTGACCCGGCTGGCCAGGGACCGTCGGTAGTGCAGCTGGGTCCAGCGGCCCATCAGGTCATGCCTCCGCATCCGTGGGACGGCGCGCAGCAGGACATGGGGTGCGGAGTCATGGCCTTTACGCGGATGCCTCTCGCAGCACGTAGCCGACCCCGCGGACCGTGTGGAGCAGCCGGGGCTCGCCCTCGGCCTCGGTCTTCCGGCGCAGGTAGCCGACGTACACCTCGAGGCTGTTCGCCGTCGTCGGGAAGTCGAAGCCCCAGACCTCCTCGAGGATGAACGACCGCTCCAGCACGCGGCGTGGACGGCGCAGGAACAGCTCGAGCAGGGTGAACTCGGTGCGGGTGAGCTCCATCAGCCGCTCGCCCCGCCGCACCTCGCGTGAGGCGAGGTCCATGCTCAGGTCGGAGAACGACAGGTGCTCGTCGGGGTCACTGGCCTCGGGGGAGACGCGGCGCAGCAGGGCCCGCAGCCTCGCGAGCAGCTCCTCGAGGGCGAACGGCTTGGTGAGGTAGTCGTCGGCGCCGGCGTCGAGGCCCTCGACCCGGTCGCCGACGGCGTCGCGGGCGGTGAGCACGAGGATCGGGACGCTGTTGCCGACCTTGCGCAGCGCCCGCGTGGTCTCGAGGCCGTCCAGCCGCGGCATCATCACGTCCATCACGACGGCGTCGGGGTTGATGCCGCTGATCCCGGCGAGCGCCTCGGCGCCGTCGGAGGCGGTGGAGACGTGGTAGCCGTTGAACTCCAGGGAGCGGCGCAGCGACTCGCGCACTGCGCGGTCGTCCTCCACCACGAGAACGTGCTGTCGTGGGTTGACGTTGGGGTCGGCGGCGCTCACACGTCAAGGGTGCCACTGGCGGCTGAGCAATCGCTGAGACGGCGCGGAACGGGGTCAGAATCGCGCAGCGGCCTCGGCCGCGCGCCGGCCGTAGTGGCCGCCGAACAGAGCGGCGTGCACCAGCAGCGGGAAGACCTGGTGCATCGGCTGCCGCTCCTCCCAGCCGTCGGCGAGGGGCTGCACGTCGTGGTAGGCGTCCATGAGGCGCTGCAGGTGGGGGAGCCCGAACAGCGCCAGCATCGCGAGGTCGGTCTCCCGGTGTCCGCCGTGCGCGGCGGGGTCGATCAGGGTGCCGTGCTCCGTCGACCACACCACGTTGCCCGACCACAGGTCGCCGTGGATCCGGGCGGGGGGTTCCTCCGGCCCGGCGACCTCGGTGATCCGCCCGACCAGGACCTCGATCGTCCGGACGTCCGCGGGCTCGACGTGGCCCCGGTCGAAGGCCAGCTTGAGGTAGGGCAGCACCCGACGGGTCGCGTAGAACTCCGGCCAGGTCGGCGCGGTCCGGTTCGGCAGGGGGAGCGAGGCGATGAAGCCGTCCTGGTCGGCACCGAACTCGTCGGCTCCGCTCGCGTGCAGCCCGGCCAGCGATCGGCCGAGTGCCGTTGCGGTCTCGGCGGTGGGGCGGGCGGGCTCGATCCACCGCAGCACCAGGCAGTCGTGCTCGACGGCGAGCACCTCGGCGACGTCGACGGCGCCCGGTTCGGCGAGCCAGCGCAGGCCGCGCGCCTCGGTCTCGAAGAAGCCGTCGGGGGCGCCTGCACGCGTCTTCACCAGCGCCGAGGTGCCGTCGCTGAGCCGGACCCGCGTGGAGGTGCAGATGTCACCGCCGGCGACCGGAGTGGTGGCCACGACGGCCTGGCCGAGGAGGTGTTCGACCCGCTCGGCGATCCCACGCATCCGCGCCATCGGTCCAGAGTGCCGTGACACGGCGGAGCGGTCCAGTGCAGGACGCTACGGCTGGTCGTCTCCCCAGGTGGGCGAGCAGGCGCGTGCTCACCGACGCGTCACCGGGCACGGGAACCGGTCGGCGAAGCGAGTCCCGCGCTCGTCGGGGGTCACGACCAGCTGCGCCACGTCGTACAGCCGGGCCGCCAGGTCCTCCGGGATCGGCCGCCCGCTGCCGACCGCCTGGGCGACGTCCCAGCCGTGCACCGCGATCTCCAGCGCCCCGACCATCGCCAGCGTGTCGCGGCCGAGCGGGAGGTCGCCGACGCTCACCGGGGCCGAGGTGAGCCGCTGCAGCCAGGCGGCGCGCGTGGCGCAGGCGCGCTGGACGATGCGGTCGATGATGCGGCCCGGGTCCACCTCGGTGGTGGGCTCCGTCAGCCGGACGCGTCCGAGCTCGGCCGCCTCGCCGAGCGCTGCCAGCGAGTCCTCCATGTGCGCCAGCAGCCGGCCGAGGTCCCAGGCGGCGCAGGGCGTGGGCAGCGACAGGTCGCTCGTACGCGCCAGCTGCAGGCAGCTGTGCGTCCAGACGACGGCGCTGTCGAGCACCGCCACCGAGGCTGGTGGCGAGGCGGTGGTCATCTCAGGCCGGTGTCGAGGAGGGTGCCATCGAGTACGACGCCGGCAGTGACCCGGGCAGTCCGAAGGTCTCGAACAGCTCGGTCTCGAAGAAGGCGATGACGTGCTGCACGCGGCCCTCGACGATGGAGAGCACCTGCAGCTGGAACGGCTCGAAGTGCCCGTCGGGCTGCCGCATGTAGAGCCCGTACGCCGGCTGGCCGTTCGCCGAGGTGCGGATCATCGGCATGTCCTGGGTGCCACCGGGGCACTGGTGGTCGATCAGCGCGGCGATGTTCTCGGCGCCGGCGTACCAACCGGTGAACGGCGGCATCTCCCAGATCGCGTCCTTGGCCAGCATCGTCACCAGCGCGTTGACGTCCTTGTCCCAGAAGGCCTGCACGTAGCGGTCGAGCATCTCCTCGAGGTCGGGGGAGAGGTCGTCCTCGACGGTGCCCTCGGAGAGCTGCTTCTCGGCCAGCTGGGCGTGCGCCCGCTGCAGCGCGCTGTTCACGGCGGCGACCGTGGTCTCCAGCGCGGTCGCGGTCTCCTTGGCCGACCAGCGCAGCACGTCACGCAGGACCAGCACCGCCCGCTGGCGCGGCGGCAGGTGCTGGAGAGCGGCCACGAAGGCGAGCCGGATGGCGTCGCGGTTGCCGACCACCTGGGCCGGGTCGATGTTGGCGACGTCGACCATGACGTCCGGCACCGGTTCGAGCCAGGGCACCTCGGTGGCCTCGACGAGCTCGTCGCCCGCCTGGGCCCCGGGCATGCCGAGCCCGGTGGGCAGCGGGCGGCGACCCTTGTTCTCGAGGTTGGTCAGGCAGACGTTGGTCGCGATCCGGTAGAGCCAGGTGCGTACGGAGGAGCGCCCCTCGAAGTCGTCGTAGGCCCGCCAGGCGCGCAGGTAGGTCTCCTGCACCATGTCCTCCGCGTCGTAGACCGACCCGGTCATCCGGTAGCAGTGGGCGGTGAGCTCGCGACGGTACTGGTCCGCGACCTGGGGGAAGTCGGCCGGCGGTGGCGGGTGCTCGAGCGTCGTCATGGGTGCTCTCCTTCGGTCCCAACTCTAGGCACAATTGCGCTGCACCTGTACGGACCAGTCGCGCCGGCCGAACTCATCGCTGTCCGGCAGCCGGGTGTCTCAGAGCTCCAGCGCCTGGATCTCGGTGAGCAGCTGTCGGCAGGTGCGCTCGATGATGCCGATGACCTCCACGAAGTGGTCGTCACCGCCGTAGAAGGGGTCGGGCACGTCGAGGTCCGCCGGATCCGCTGCACCGTCGGTCGAGGGGTCGAAGGACCGGAACATCCGGACGCGGTCGCTCACGCCCGCCCCGTTGCTGATCTCGGCGAGGTTCTTCGCGTCCATGGCGAGCACGAGGTCCTTGCCCAGCCAGGTGTCGTCGAACTTCTGCGCGCGGTGGGCCGAGGCGTCGTACCCCTCCGCCCGGAGCTGTGCGGCGGCCCGCGGGTCCATCGGCTCGCCGAGGTGCCAGGTGCCGGTGCCGCAGCTGCTCACCTCGACCTTCGTCGCCAGCCCGGCTTCGTCCAGGAGCTCGGAGAGGATCACGTCCGCCATCGGGGAGCGGCAGATGTTGCCGAGGCACACGAACGCGATGCGGTACGGCGTGCCGGTCGGTGCGGGGAGCGTCGTCGGTCGGCTCATCGCTCAGCGGCTCGCCGACCCGGGAAGATCGCCTCGAGGATCAGCGAGGCGATCGAGATGACGATCGAGCCCCACAGCGCGGTCCAGAACCCGTCGACGTGGAAGCCGAGGTCGACCCACTCTGCGACCTGGCTGGTCAGCATCAGCATCAGCGCGTTCACCACGAGCAGCATCAGGCCCAGGGTCAGGATGATCAGCGGGATCGACAGGAAGTTCACGATCGGACGGATGAACGCGGTGATCACGCCGAAGATCAGGCCCACGATGATCAGCGTGACGGCCTCCTCGGTGGTGCTGTCGCCGCTCATGGTGATGCCGTCGAAGAGCCAGGCAGCCAGGCCGAGGGCCAGGGTGTTGACCGCCAGCCACGTCAGGAACCGCATGACGGCAGGGTAGTCCGCGGGCCTCACCCTCGATGGCGCCGGACCTCGTGGATCATCGACTCCTCGGCATCGGCGAGGTGGGCAGCCAGCTCGGCCGCCGCCTCCTCGAGGCGCCCCTGCTCCATCAGGTCGAGCAGCGAACCGTGGGAGTGCACCTGCTCGGCGGCGTTGCCGCGGGCCCGGTCCACGTGCGCCAGCGCGACGCGGACCTCGGAGTGCAGTGCCTCGACCGCCGCGACCAGGCGGGGCGAGCCGGTGAGACCTGCGAGCGCACGGTGGATCGCCAGGTGGGCCGCGGTGAACTCGGCGGTGGAGCAGTCGCTGCCCGCGGAGCTCGGAGTACGCCGCGAGGGCCCGTCGTACCTCCTCGCGAGCCGCGTCGCCCGCCTCGTCCCACCGGAGCACGCCGGCGGTCTCGATGACGGTCCGTGCCAGGCAGACGTCGCGCACCTGCCCGGGGTCGAGCCGCCGCACCTGGGTGCCCTTGTTGGGGATGCGGTCGGCGATGCCCTCGGCGACCAGGACCGCGAGTGCCTCGCGCACGGTGGAACGCGAGACGCCCAGGGCGTCGGCCAGGGCCACCTCACGCAGCGCCGTACCGGGTCCGAGCTCGCCGTCGAACAGTGACCGCCGCAGCTCCTCGGCGACCCGGTCGACCGTCGAGACCGGCTGGACGTTCAGCGCGGCGAACCGTGTGTCCTTCATGACACCCGGATTGTCCGACAATTCGTTGCCTTCCGCACCCCCATGACGCACACTGGGATTGTCCGACAATCCGACGATCCGTTACACGGCGCGCGCCTGTACGAAACGGGGCCGAAACCGCTCCTCAGTACCAAGGGCGTGCCGGCGACGGGTCGTCACCGGTCACTGGTCCAGAAGGAGGCGAACATGAACAACACGCTCGAGTGGGGTCACCACTACCTGATGGTGGAGCCCAACCATTTCCGGGTCGACTACTCGATCAACCCGTTCATGCACCTCGACGACCAGCCTGACCCCACCCGCGCCCGGCGGCAGTGGCTCGACGTCGTGGCCGCGATCGAGGCGGCCGGCGGCACGGTCGAGGTCCTGCCGCAGCTGCCTGACGCGCCCGACATGGTCTACGCGATGAACCTCGGCCTGGCGCTCCAGGGCGACGACGGCGAGCCCTCCCGGGTCGTCCCCTCGCACATGCGCTACGCCCAGCGACGCATGGAGACGCCCGCTGCCGAAGCTTGGTTCGCCGGGCACGGGTTCGTGAGCCGCTCGACCGGCCGCGACGGCGTCGGTGCCCACTTCGAGGCCGGCGACGCGTTCGCATGGCGCGGAGAGCTGGTCGTCGGTTACGGCCCGCGCACCGAGGAGCTGGCGCTCAAGCACCTCGCCACCGACCTCGGCGTGAGCGTCCGCGGCGTCCGGATCACCCACCCCGGGATGTACCACATGGACATCGGCTTCTGCCCGCTCGACGAGACCCACGCGATGGTCTGTCCCGCGGCGTACGACGAGCGGTCGGCTGCCGCGCTGCTCGACCTCGTTCCCGAGCCGCTGGTGCTCACCGAGGAGGAGGGGCTGGCCTTCTGCGCCAACTCGATCGTCCTCGGCCGCACGATCGTGATGCCCGCCTGTCCTGACCGGGTGCGGGCCCAGCTGGAGGAGTGGGGCTTCGAGGTCGTGGTCGTCCCGGTCGGCGAGTTCCTCAAGGGTGGGGGTGCGATCCGTTGCCTGACCAACCCTCTCGACGTACGCCTCGGTCGTGACCTCGCTCCCGTCGCCGGCGGCCGGGTCACCCTCCCCACCACCGCTGGTTGAGCTTGTCGAAACCACTGGCCCCGACCGTCGACCGCAACCGCCCCGCTGGTTGAGCCTGTCGAAACCACTGGCGCCGTGCCCGTGCTCGAGTCCTAGGGTGATCCGGTGACCAGCCAGCCGCCTCGCCCCCGAGACACGATCGCGTCGATCCCCGCCTACGTGGCCGGCAAGCCACCCGCGCCGCGCCCGGGCCAGCGGGTCTTCAAGCTGTCGTCCAACGAGAACCCCTACCCGCCGCTGCCCGGCGTGGTCGAGGCGGCCGAGGCGGCGGTCGCGGTGATGAACCGCTACCCCGACATGGGCAACACCGCGCTCTATGCCGCCCTGTCGGAGCGCCTCGGCATGCCGCAGGCCCGGCTGGCCGCGGGAACCGGCTCGGTGGCCGTGCTCTACCACCTGCTCCAGGCGTTCTGCGATCCCGGCGACGAGGTCGTCTACGCCTGGCGCTCCTTCGAGGCCTACCCGATCGCGGTCTCGGCGACCGGCGCCGTCTCGGTGCAGGTCCCGGTCGACGCCGACGGCCGGCACGACCTCGACGCCATGGCTGAGGCCGTCACCGAGCGGACCAAGGTCGTCATCGTCTGTACGCCGAACAACCCGACCGGGCCCTCCGTCACCGAGACCGGGCTGCGCGCCCTCGTCGAGCAGGTTCCCGACCACGTGCTCGTCGTGGTCGACGAGGCCTACCGGGAGTTCGTGCGCGAGCAGGACCCGATCGACGGGCTGGCCCTCGCCAGGGATCACGCCAACGTCGCGGTGATGCGGACCTTCGCCAAGGCCTACGGGCTCGCCGGCTTCCGGGTCGGGTACCTGATCGCGCACGAGGAGGTCGCCGCCGCCGTGCGTGCCTGTGCGCTGCCGTTCGGCGTCTCGAGCGTCGCCCAGGCGGCCGCCGTGGCCAGCCTCGATGCCGAGGACGAGCTGCTCGCGCGCGTCGAGTCGATCGTCGCGGAGCGCGCTCGGGTCGTGGCCGGACTGGCCGACCAGGGCTGGACCTTCCCCGAGCCGCAGGGCAACTTCGTCTGGCTGCCGCTCGCCGAGCGCACCGCCGAGTTCGCGGCCCTCGCCGAGGAGGCCGGCATCACGGTGCGGCCGTTCGCCGGTGAGGGTGTCCGCGTCACCATCGGCGAACCCGACGCCAACGACGTGTTCCTCTCGGTGACCGAGCGCTTCCGCACCGCCTGACCTGGGTGAGGGGCCGCGGTTTCCCGTGTTAACACGGGAAACTGTCACTTCCCACACGAAGTTCTGCGTGGGAAGTGACAGTTTCTCTTTGTAAGCCGTACGTCGGCTCGCCGTCGAGGAGACTGGGACGATGGACAGCGGCCGACGCCTGCTCATCCTGGTGAGGCACGCCAAGTCGGACTGGTCGGGGGACGAGCCGGATCATGATCGCCCGCTTGCGAAACGGGGCCGACGCCAGGCCCCGGAGGCAGGGCGTTGGCTGGCCGAACACATCGGCGGCATCGACCTCGCTGTCGTCTCGACGGCCGTCCGCGCACGACAGACCTGGGAGCTCGTCTCGGCTCCCCTCGCTGCGCCGCCGTCCACCCGCCTCGAGGACCGTGCGTACGCCGCCTCCGCGAGCGCTCTGCTCGACATCGTGCGAGCGCTGCCGGACGACGCGGCCACCGTGGCGCTCGTCGGCCACAACCCGGGCATCGAAGACCTCGCCTCGACGTTGACCGGTCACTGGGTCTCGATGCCGACGTCCGCGCTCGCCGTCATCGGGCTGTCGGGAGGCTGGGGAACCGCAGGAACCGCCGAGGCAGACCTGCTGGCTTCCGGCCGGCCACCGGAAGGGGCACTCCGATAGACGGGCGATGCCGGCCATGCCGTCGGTGGGCCTCATCCGCGTCGGCAGCTCAGGGCAACCCGACTCTCGGCATGACCGTGCGCGGATGGCGGCATGAGCGATCATGTCTGAGTGAACGAAGCGTCCGGATCAGAGCACCAATCGACCGCTTTCGGAGTCACAGGATTCCGGACCCTTCTTCCACGGCACCAAGGCTGACGTGCATTCGGGGGACTTGCTGGAACCCGGCTACAGCTCCAACTTCGGCGAGCGAGTGAAGGCGAACTACATCTACCTGACCGCCACCCTGGACGCGGCCACCTGGGGTGCAGAGCTGGCGGTGGGGGAGGGACCCGGCCGGATCTACCGCGTGGAACCGACTGGCCCATTCGAGAATGATCCCAACCTGACGGACAAGAGGTTCCCGGGTAATCCGACGAGGTCCTACGCACTCGGGAGCCGCTGCGAGTAGTCGGCGAAGTCGTGGACTGGGAGCCACACCCTCCCGAGGTGCTCCAGCACATGCGGGACCACCTCGAGGAGCTCAAGCGGCGCGGCATCGAGGCGATCAACGACTGACCGCTGCCCACCGATATCCCAGCGATCCCGAAGAGCCCACTCAAATGGCAGAGGAATGACGCATGGGCATTAACTGCCTAATGAAGGCCTAAATACAACCAATACCCATCGTGAATCACCTCCGAAATGACGCGGTCGGGTCATGGACCGATTTATGCACGCGTTCTACCGTTGCGTTTAGCGGCCGGGTCAAACGCGGCCCGGCCTTTGTCCGCCGGGGGAAGCGGAGGCTCCGATGGCGCGTTTAAAGTTCCTCGTCATGGCCGTGGCTGTGTGCGTGCTCGGGGCATGTGGCAGTTCGAAGACCGACTCGGGTACTGATCCGAAACCGTCGGACGCCAAGTCCGAGAGTTCGGAAACGCCTGCCGCTGAATTCAGTGTCGCCACCTGGAACCAGGAATGGAGCGGCGCCAAGCAGAAGTACATCTTTGCCCTGCAGGGATTCAACAACCAGATGAATCTCCTGGATCGATCATCTGCAACCGACGAGCAGTACGCCATGGTCATCACGACGAACTCCCGGAAGATTGCCGATGCCGCCCGTGCCCTCGTCAAGGCGCTCGACGAGGCAAGTCCGATCCCGGCCGATCGGGCGGACCTCCAGCAGGCGGTCGACAACCTGCGCGCCGCGCTCATCAACGAGGAGAAGGCCTACCGGACGTCTGCCAACTGCCGTCGCGATCTCGACTGCTTGAAGGCCGCCCGGCCCGCCGTCATCGCGGCGGCAAGCAGTCCGCAGCAGCCTTGCAAGGGATGCCGTCCCAGTAGCCACCTCAGCGTTCAGTCGGTGAGCTCGGCGGGCACGGCCACGGCGTCCACGAGGGCGCCGTTGCGGAGCACCGTGATCTCCAGCCGGCTGCCGATCGAGTCCTCGAACAGCAACCGCTGGAGGGACTGCGCGTCGCCCAGGGGCGCCCCGCCGACGGCGAGGATCAGGTCCCCGGGGTGCAGGCCGCTGGCCGCGGCGGGGCTTGCGGCGACGACCTCCACGACCCGCAGCGCGGTGCGCTGGCCGGTCCGGGCCAACCACTCGGGAGGCAGCGGCGCGGGAGAGGTGACCAGCCCGAGGAACCCGCGTCGGACCCGGCCGTCGTGCATCAGCGCGTAGATGATCCGCCGGGTGGTGGCGTTGATCGGGACCGCGAGCCCCAGGCCCACGCCGGCGACTGCGGTGTTGATGCCGACCACCCTGCCCCGGGAGTCGGCCAGGGCGCCGCCGGAGCTGCCGGGATTGAGCGCGGCATCGGTCTGGATGACGTCCTCCACGATCCGGGTGGCGTTGCGCGTGCGCACCGGGAGCGCCCGGCCGAGTCCGCTGACGACGCCGGCCGTCACGCTTCCCGCCATTCCGAGAGGGTTTCCCACGGCCACCACCAGGCTGCCGATCCGGAGGTCGTCGACGTCGCGATAGACCGGCGGCTCGACGATCGGTCGGTCGGCCCGGACCACCGCGAGGTCGGCGAGCGGGTCGCGGCCGACGATCTCGATGCGGGCGTCGCTGCCGTCGGCGAACGTGGCCTCGCCGGTGTCGGCGCTGCCGACCACGTGGGCGTTGGTGAGCAGGTGTCCCTCGGCCGTCAGCACCACCGCCGAGCCGGACGCCTCCCGGGACCTGCCGCGACCGCTGACGCGAAGGGCGGCTACTCGCGGCAGCACGGACTCGGCCACCGTGGTGACGATGCGTGAGTACGCGTCGAGCGCGTCGTTCTCGGTCGGTTCCATGGCGTCTCCCTGGGCCCCCGCACCTTGAGCAACGCCGTCCGGTCGGCCGGTGTTCCGGGATCTGCGGTCAGAACGCGGGACGGGTCCGTCGGTCCTCATCCTCGGGAAGAGCCGCCGCCCTTCGCGTCGGCCCTCGTCGAACTCGACCACCCGTTCAAGCAGACGAGATCCGGACTGGCGCGTTCCGGTTCGTCCAGGAATGATCCGGTGTCGAGGTGGGTATGAGACCTGGTGCACCGATCCCTGGGAGGAACGATGGAGCACGAAACCCGAGAGACCCGCGTGTACGACGAAGAGCGCGCTCGCGAGAAGTTCGGAGGAGCCAACCTCGGAGCCGCCTTCTTCGGCTGGCTCGTCGCGATGGGCATGACGGCGCTGCTGACCGGCCTTCTCGCGGTGGTGGCGACCGCGATCGGCTACTCGGAGAACATCACCCAGTCCGAGGCACAGCGCGCTGCCGGGGCCTTCACGGTCGTGATCGCCATCGTGCTGCTCGCGGTGCTCCTGATCGCCTACTACTCGGGCGGCTACGTCGCCGGGCGGATGTCGCGCTTCGACGGTGCCCGCCAGGGCGTCGCTGCCTGGATCATCGGCCTGGTGGTCACGCTGATCGCCGCCGCCCTCGGCTGGGTCGCGGGCGACCAGTACAACCTGCTCGACCGGATCAACCTGCCCCGGATCCCGATCCCCACCGACGACGTCACCCTCGGCGGGATCATCACCGGGGTGCTGGTGCTGCTCGGCACGCTGCTGGCCGCGATGTTCGGCGGTTCGGTCGGACAGCGCTACCACAACCGCGTGGACCGCGCCGCCGTCGTCTGACGGCCTGGTCCGGCCGCGGACCAACCCGCCGCGACGGCTCGTCCGTCCCGGCGGATGGCCGTGCGCACTCGGTCCTCGATTGGGCGCCGAGAGGTCTCGTCCGCTACCGTTTCCGGTGAGACCTGTGGCGCGTGTCACAGGGCGCTTCGACCATCGGGTCGTCCGGTCGCGCCACCCCTGCGGCCGGTGGCCCGCTGCATGCCACGCGACGCGGAGACCCCGTACTCGCCCGGACACAGGGAGTGTTGATGCCCGATTTCGGTCCTGACCTCGTCGAGGTCTTCGGCCCCTCGCAAGCCGACGGTGGCCCCGAGCTCATCCAGCTGTTGACGCCCGAGGGTGAGCGCGTGCATCACCCCGAGTTCGACCTCGACTTCAGCGCGGACCAGCTGCGCGGCTTCTACCGCGACATGGTCCTGACGCGGCGGATCGACACCGAGGCGACCGCCCTGCAACGACACGGTGAGCTCGGCATCTGGGCCCAGCTGCTCGGCCAGGAGGCCGCCCAGATCGGCGCCGGCCGCGCGCTGCGCCCGCAGGACTACGTCTTCCCGACCTACCGCGAGCACGGCGTCGCCTACTGCCGCGGGGTCGACCCGCTCGACCTGCTCGGGCTCTTCCGTGGCGTCGACCACGGGGCGTGGGATCCCAAGGACTTCAACTTCGGCCTCTACACGATCGTGATCGGCGCCCAGGCGCTGCACGCGACCGGCTACGCGATGGGCATCCAGCGCGACGGGGCCGTCGGCACCGGCGATGCGGAGCGCGACGCGGCCGTGATCGCTCACTTCGGGGACGGCGCCAGCAGCCAGGGCGACGTCAACGAGGCGTTCATCTTCGCCGCCTCCTACAACTCGCCGGTCGTGTTCTTCTGCCAGAACAACCAGTGGGCGATCTCCGAGCCGATCGAGCGCCAGACGCGGATCCCGCTCTACCAGCGGGCGTTGGGCTTCGGATTCCCAGGAGTCCGCGTCGACGGAAACGACGTGCTCGCGACGTACGCCGTGACCCAGGCGGCGCTCAACCGCGCTCGCGAGGGAAGCGGCCCGACGTTCGTGGAGGCCTACACCTACCGGATGGGCGCCCACACCACCACGGACGACCCGACCCGCTACCGGCTCTCCGACGACGTCGAGCACTGGAAGCTCAAGGACCCGATTGCCCGGCTGGAGGTCTACCTGCGCCGCAACGGCCTGGTCGACGACGACTTCGTCGACGGGGTGAAGCAGGAGGCCGACGACCTCGGTCACCACCTGCGCGAGGGCTGCAAGGCGTTGCCCGACCCCAAGCCGCTCGACATGTTCGCGCACGTGTACGCCGAGGAGACCCCGGAGCTGCGCCGTCAGCGTGAGGGCTACGCGGCGTACCTCGAGACGTTCGAGGGAGCAGCATCTGATGGCTTCGACAAGCTCAACCAGCCGGAACGCAGAAGATCACCCTGGCCAAGGGCCTCAACATGGGCCTGCGCAAGGCCATGGAGGACGACCCGAAGGTCCTCATCATGGGCGAGGACGTCGGCAAGCTCGGCGGTGTCTTCCGCATCACCGACGGCCTGCAGAAGGACTTCGGCGAGGACCGCGTCATCGACTCCCCGCTGGCCGAGTCCGGCATCGTCGGCACGGCCGTCGGACTCGCGCTGCGCGGCTACCGGCCGGTCGTCGAGATCCAGTTCGACGGGTTCGTCTACCCGGCCTACGACCAGATCGTCTGCCAGGTCGCGAAGATGCACTACCGGTCCAAGGGCCGCTCGAAGATGCCGATGGTCATCAGGATCCCGTTCGGCGGGGGCATCGGCGCGGTCGAGCACCACTCAGAGAGCCCCGAGGCGCAGTTCGCGCACACCCCCGGGCTGAAGGTCGTGGCGTGCTCGAACCCGATCGACGGCTACTGGATGATCCAGCAGGCCATCGCCTCCGACGACCCGGTGATCTTCCTCGAGCCGAAACGGCAGTACCACGCCGACAAGGCCGACCTCGACGACACCGCGACACCCGACCCGCTGTTCACCAGCCGGGTCGTCCGCCGCGGCACCGACGCGACCGTGCTCGCCTACGGCCCGACCGTGAAGACCGCGATGAAGGCCGCCGAGGCAGCCGCCACCGAGGGCACCTCGCTGGAGGTGATCGACCTGCGCACGCTGAGCCCGTTGGACATGGACCCGGTCCTCGAGTCCGTACGTCGCACGGGTCGCGCCATCGTCACCCACGAGGCGCACGTGAACCTCGGGATGGGGTCGGAGGTGGCCGCGCGCATCCAGGAGGAGTGCTTCTACTCGCTGGAGTCGCCGGTCCTCAGGGTCGGCGGGTTCGACACGCCGTACCCCGCCTCCCGGATCGAGGAGGACTACCTGCCCGACCTCGACCGGCTGCTCGATGCCGTCGACCGATCGCTCGAGTTCTGAGCCGGACCAACAGGAGATCCAACGTGGCCGACTACCTGCTCCCCGACGTCGGAGAGGGACTCACCGAGGCCGAGATCGTGGCCTGGCGGGTCAAGGAGGGCGACACCGTCCAGATCAACGACATCGTGGTCGAGATCGAGACCGCCAAGTCGCTGGTCGAGCTGCCCTCGCCGTTCGCGGGCGTCGTGACCGCGCTGCTCGTGCCGGAGGGCGAGACCGTGGCCGTGGGCACCCCGATCATCTCGATCGGCGACCCGTCCGAGAAACCGGCCGAGGCCCCGGAACCTGCAGCGCCCGCCGCCAAGGACTTCGGCGAGATCGACCTGTCCAACCCGGCTGCCTCCGGCGGCGGCGAGGGCGAGAGCCTGGTCGGCCGCAACAAGGCCGACCGCGGTCCGACGCGCCGCCCGCGCAAGGGCTCCGCCTCGCCCTCCACCGATGCCGCGGCCGCGACCCAGATGCAGGTGCAGGGCGCCTTCGCTCCCGGTGGCGCGCAGTCGCAGGACGTGGTCGAGTCCGACGAGCCGGCGGTGCCGGCGACCCCTGCGACCGACGAACCCGCACCGTCCGCCGACGTACGCGTGCTGGCCAAGCCTCCGGTGCGCAAGCTGGCCAAGGACCTCGGCGTCGACCTCGTGACGGTCACCGCGACCGGGCCCAACGGCTCGATCACCCGCGACGACGTGACCGCTGCCGCCGGCTCCGCACGGACGTCATCCGAAGCGGCTGCTCCGGCGACCACTTCGTATGACGCTGCGGAGCGTGAGCGCCGCGAGCCGATCAAGGGCGTGCGCAAGATGATGGGGCAGGCGATGGTCGACTCGGCCTTCAGCGCCCCCCACGTGACCGAGTGGGTCACCGTCGACGTGACGCGCACGATGGAGTTCGTCCAGCGGCTCCGGGAGCGCCGGGAGTTCAGGGACGTCAAGGTGTCCCCGCTGCTGGTGCTGGCCCGGGCGTGCATGCTCGCGATGCGGCGTACGCCGGAGATCAACTCGTTCTGGGACGACGCGACCCAGGAGATCGTCTACAAGTCCTACGTCAACCTCGGCATCGCCGCGGCCACGCCGCGGGGGCTCGTCGTACCCAACGTCAAGGATGCCGAGCAGCTCTCCCTGGTCGACCTCGCCGCCGCGCTCAACCAGCTCACCGCCACTGCGCGCGACGGCAAGACGCAGCCGGCCGAGATGAGCGGTGGCACCTTCACGATCACCAACGTGGGCGTGTTCGGCGTCGATGCCGGTACGCCGATCATCAACCCGGGGGAGTCCGCGATCCTGTGCTTCGGCGCGGTCCGCAAGCAGCCCTGGGTGGTCTCCACCGACAGCGGTGACGAGATCGCGATCCGCCAGGTCACCCAGCTGGCCCTCTCCTTCGACCACCGGCACGTCGACGGGGAGAAGGGCTCGCGCTTCCTCTCCGACGTGGCTGCGATCATGGAGGACCCTGCGGCAGCGCTGTTGTTCTGACCGCACCCCACCACGGCGGAAGGGGAACGTGTGTCCGCGCCCGGAGCACGCATCGAGATCAGCCACCTCACCAAGCGGTTCGGCGGGTTCACTGCAGTCGACGACCTCAGCTTCGCCGTCGAGCCCGGCCGGATCACCGGTTTCCTGGGACCCAACGGCGCCGGGAAGACCACCACGCTGAGGATGGCCCTCGGCCTGGTCCACCCGACGTCGGGGTCGGTCACCATCGACGGCCAGGCCTACACACACCTGGCCGACCCGCTCGGCACCGTCGGCGCAGCGCTCGAGGCGACCGGCTTCCATCCGGGCCGTTCCGGACGCGACCACCTGCGCGTGCTGGCTGCCGCGAGCGGGATACCGGACAGCCGGGTCGACGAGCTCCTCGAGCTGACCGGCATCCCGGCCTTCGCTCGACGCCGGGCCGGGGCCTACTCGATGGGCATGCGGCAGCGGCTCGCCCTCGCGGCCGCACTTCTCGGTGACCCCCGGGTCCTCATCCTCGACGAGCCGGCCAACGGCCTCGACCCGGAAGGCATCCGCTGGCTGCGGGGCTTCCTGTGCGGCTCAGCCGCGAGGAGGGCAAGACGATCCTGGTCTCGAGCCACCTGCTCCAGGAGGTCGCGCAGACCGTCGACGACGTGGTGATCATCGCCAACGGTGCCCTGGTCCGGCAGGGTGCGATGGCCGACCTCGGCGGTGCGCCGTCCACCCTGGTCCGGACCTCCGATCCGGCCGCGCTGGCGGAGGCCCTGCGCCACGTCGGGATCGGCTCTGGCGCGGCAGCCGACGGGGCCCTGGTCGTCGAGACCACCGACCTTCGCCTCGTCGGCGACGCGGCTCTCGGCGCCGGCCTGCCCGTCTGGGAGCTGCGGCCGCAACGGGCCGACCTCGAGGAGCTGTTCCTGTCCCTCACCGAGGGCACCAACCGCAACCAGGTGGCGTGATGCACGGCTCGTTCGCCCGAGCGGTCCGCGCCGAGCTGCGCAAGTTCCTCACCACCCGCCTGTGGTGGGGGATGGCCCTCGGCATCTTTCTCGCCGGGGCCGCCTTCGGGCTGCTGTTCGGGATCCTGCTCACCTCCGACGCCGCCGGCACGGGTGGGCCCACGGGGATTCCCTCCGGCGACGAGGTGCAGGTGGCCAACAGCGTCTACACGGGCGGGCTCAGCGTCGGCTACCTCCTGATGCTCACCATCGGCGTCATCCAGATCGGGTCGGAGTACCGCCACGGCACCATCAGCTCGACCTTCCTGGCGGTCCCACGGCGCGGCACCGCGATGCTCGCCAAGGTGGTGGCCCTGCTCGCGATCGGCGCGGGGTACGGCGTGGTCAGCCTGCTGGGGTCTGTCGCGATGGGCGCGCTGACCCTGAACCTCCGCGGTGAGGATGCCTTTCCCTCCGACGAGGTCGTGCGCACGATCGCGTTGAGCCTGCTCGTGCTCGGGCTGTGGGCGCTGATCGGGCTTGGGGTCGGCATCCTGATCCCCAACCAGGTGGCTGCACTCCTCATCGGCGTCGGCGTCGCGTGGATCGTCGAACCGCTGCTCGGTCTCGGCATCAAGGCGTGGGACTTCGGGCGCGAGCACATCGCGCCGTACCTCCCGACCGAGGCGACCAACGGGATCGTCAACGCCGTCCAGAGCTCCCCGTCCGACGTACGGCTCGAGTGGTGGGCCGCAGCGCTGGCTCTCGCCGCATGGGCGGCGGTGCTGTCCGGTGTAGGGATCCTCCTGACCGTCCGCCGCGACGTGAGCTGACCGGCCCGCTGCAGGCGCGGGTCCAGACCGGGGACGCATCAGGGACATGCCTGACACCGGTATCGGTACCCCACGGATAACCTGCAGGCATGGTGAAACCCGGGCGGATCCTGGCCGACCCCGCGCGCGAGCGCATCGGCACGCCCGCGACCATCGTCACCTTCGTCCGCACGGGCGCCGCGGTCGCCCTGGCGGCGGTCGCGGCGAGCCAGGGCAGCAAGACGCTGCTCGTGGTCGCGCTGCTCGTGCACTGGGTCGGGGACTCGCTCGACGGGCAGGTGGCGCGGATGTTCGACTGCGAGACCCGCACCGGCGCCGTCCTCGACATCCTGAGCGACCGCCTCTGCGCCGCAGCCTTCTACATCGGCCTCGCCTGGCTGGAGCCGAACCTGGCGCCCGCGATCTTCGTCTACCTGGCCGAGTTCATGGTGGTCGACGGCTTCCTGTCGATCTGCTTCCTGGCCTGGCCGATCACCAGTCCCAACTACTTCTACGTCGTCGATCGCCGGCTGTGGCTGCTGAACTGGTCCCACCCCGGCAAGGCCGTCAACTCCGGACTCTTCGCGATCCTCCTGCTCGTCACGGGCTGGATGTGGGTCGGCCTCGCCATCGCCGTCGTCCTCCTGGTGCACAAGTGCGTCTCGTTGGTGCGGCTGATGCGGCTCGGGATGCCGCTCTCCGATGCTCCCCTGCCGCATCTCGCCGAGGCCGAGGAACGGTTCGGGATGGACCTCGGCTCCGGTTCGTTCACCACTCCTGGGTCCCAGGGCGGGATCGCCGCGCCGGTTCGCCCGTGAAGCTGGTCCTCACCACCCTGCTGGTGGCCTTCGGCTCGGCTGTCATCCCGTTCATCAACATCGAGGCCTACCTCGCCGCTGTCGGTGCGGCGGTGGACGGGGTCGTCCTCTGGAGCATCGCGGCCGCGGCCGCCATCGGGCAGACGGCCGGGAAGGTCGCGCTGTACTACACCGCCGACTGGGCAATGAATCTGCCGTGGACGAAGCGGAAGATGTCCTCACCGAAGTGGGAGGCGTCCTACAAGCGCTGGCAGGAGCGGATCAACACGCACCCCGGCCAGACCGCCGCGATCCTCTTCGCCTCGGCGTCCATCGGGTTCCCCCCGCTGTACGTCATCGCCGTGCTGGCTGGTCAGCTGAAGGTCAACATCTGGCTGTTCGTCAGCACCTGCCTCGTGGGTCGCTTCATCCGGTTTCTCGCGCTGGTGGGAGCGGCGGACTGGCTGGTGCACCTGTTCTAGGCGGCGGCTACCCGTCCTGGAACCGCACCAGCCCGGCCATCGTCGGCATGTAGGCCGCTCCGTCCGGACCGAGGTAGATCGAGGCGTAGTGGTTGTTCCACTGGGTGCCGTTGCCGGTGCGCTGCAGCCACTGGGTGCGGCCGGAGCGGACGTCGAGGGCGGTGAAGTACCAGCTGTCGTCGTCGGGCGTGGACGCCTTCTTCGAGTAGACGTAGACCAGCCCGTTGCCCAGGGAGACCTTCGGCACCGAGGTCGGCGCCGAGACGCTGCTCGTCCAGGCGACGCGGCAGCGGCCGTCCTCGAGCACCACGCGTGCGACTCCCGGTGAGGTCGTCCTCCCGCCCATGGTCGACTGCGGGCCCTCGTAGCCGTAGTTGTTCTCGACGATCACCGAGCGACCCGCTGCGACCAGGCTGTTCTCGGTCGCGGAGGTGCCCGCTCCGAACACGGGTGCCTTGCAGATCAGCCGGTTCGTCGGGCTCCCGTCGCGCTTGTAGAACAGCACGTTCATCCGTGGCTCGGCGTTGTCGGTGATCGCCACGAGGTCCTTGCCGATCAGCGTGGGCGTCGTACCCGATCCCTGTGAGAGCTGTCCCGGCTTCTGGCGCGTGCCCCGGTCGTACGCCGCTGACCAGCGCACCTGCGGGTAGCCGGTCGCGTCGGCCACCAGGGTGAGCAGGCGGTGGTCGGTCACGACGTAGACGGCGCCGGTCTCGTCGGCGGCCAGCGAGTTGAAGATCGCCTCTCCCGGGAAGGCGCGGATCCGTGAGGCGCCTGTGTCAGGGGCGATGGTGCCGACCCGCCCGCCCTTGGTCGCGAAGAAGATGCGTCCCTTCCAGTCCGGCATCGTCGCGATCATGCAGTCGCCCTCGGGGATCTCCGGAGAGTAGGTGCGGGTGTGCTCGAGCCCGGCGGCTCCGATCGTCACCTCCCAGAGCTCGTTGCCGGTGGTCAGCACGTAGGCGTGGTTGTGGCGGTCGAGGTAGAAGTAGGTGCCGCCGCACAGGTCGCTGAGCGGGTTCGCACCCGAGGTCAGGTCGCGCGGGGGCATGTCCAGGGACGCGATCTGCTCCAGCGTGGTGGGGTCGATCAGGCGCATCGTGAAGCCCTGAGCGCCCCCGCACAGGCCGACGATCCGCTTCCTGGCGTCGAACCCGATCGTCGCGCACTCCGAGATCCCGTAGCTCGCCGAGCGCACCTGGAGGTCGTGACCGAGCGGCCCGCTGACCGTGTAGGCGTCCGACGCGTAGGCGTCGTTGTGCATCGAGTTGGTCCCGTTGGGGGACAGGAAGGGGTGGCTCGGGATGGGCGGGTGCGCGATCGGCTGCTTGGTCGCGGGCGTTCCCGTGAAGGACTCGCTGAGCAGGTCCGTGGGCAGCGGCGGGATCGGCGGCTGGGGGTCCGCCGCCACGTGAGCGGGCACGACGAGCAGCGCGCCTGCGATCAATGTCGACAGGACCACTCGTGTTCTGGCCATGCCCGGTCAACGAGGGCGGAGCCCCCGGGTTACCTCTTGCGCAACGCCTTCGCCTTGGTGATCGCACTGGACACGACGTCCATGGCACCGAGCACGATCTTCGGCACGTCCATCCCCTCGGGCTTCATCGGGTGCAGCAGGGCGTCCGTGCCACCGTCCGCGTACACGACCGAGCCCACCATCAGGCTGGCGTCCTCGGAGAGCAGGAACGCGATCAGGGCGGCGACCTCCTCCGGTCGGCCGGGCCGGTCGAGCGCGGTGGGGTAGGCGTCCGCGAACACCCCGAGCTTGGGGTCCTCACGGAGCTGTTCGGTCATCGGTGTCGCGATCAGGCCCGGGGCGACGGCGTTCACGCGGATGCCGGCCCCGGCCCACTCGGGCTTGATCCCCTCGCGCCGGGCCCAGTAGGCGAGCGCGGCCTTGGTCGCGGGATAGATCTGGACGGCGTCCTCGACCGCGGCCAGCCGGCGTGCCTTCTCCTCGTCGTCGCCCAGACATGCCGCGGCGACCTCGGCGCTCCAGCCCGGCTGGCAGGTGACGGAGTTCGAGCTGACCAGCACCACGCCCGCCCCGTCGCCGAGGAGGGGTCGCAGTCCGGTCACCAGGGCGATCGCGCCGAAGTAGTTCAGCGAGACGACGAGCTGCGGGTCGGTCGCCGTCAGGCCGGCCACGCCGGCGCAGGGGACCACGCCGTCCACCCGGTCCGTGAGCTTGCCGACCGCGGCGACGGCCGCCTCACGTCCGGAGTGCGTGGCGAGATCGCCGATGACGTCGGCATCGCGTAGGTCGATCCCGATGACGGTGTGCCCGGCTTCCCGGAGGCGCTGCGTGAGGGCCGCTCCGATGCCCGAGGCGGAGCCGCTGACGACGTACGTGCTCATACGGTGGCCTGCAGCTTCGCCCCCATGCGGCCGATGAACTCCTCGACCTCGCCGGCCGACCTGTCGGGGAGGCCGAACATGACCTCGTCGACGCCGAGCTCGGCCCAGCGCTCGAGCTGGCCGGGTTCGAGCCTGCTGGTCAGGAGTACGACGATCCGCGGGCTGCCCTCGCGACCCTTGGCCGCCCACGCCTTGTTGAGCGCGGCGACGCGGTCCTCGATGTCGGTCTCGATGGGCGTGGTGATCCAGCCGTCGGCGTTGCTCACGATCCAGTCGAAGTTCTTCGGGGTCCCGCCGGCGCCGACCAGGATCGGGATGCGCGGCTGCTGGACCGGCTTGGGGAAGGCCCAGCTGGGCTTGAGGTGCGCGAACTCGCCGTCGTACGACGCCACCTCCTGGCTCCAGAGCTCACCCATCAGCTCGAGGTACTCGCGCAGCACCGTGCGCCGCTTCTTCCCCGGCACCCCGTGGTCCTCGAGCTCCTCGACGTTCCAGCCGAAGCCGACCCCGAGGGTGACGCGCCCGCCGGAGAGATGGTCGAGGGTGGCCAGCGTCTTGGCGAGGGTGATCGGGTCGTGCTCCATGGGCAGGGCCACGGCAGTGCCCAGCCGGATGGTGCTCGTCACGGCGGCCGCGGTGGCGAGCGCGATCCACGGGTCCAGGATCCTCAGGTAGCGGTCGTCCGGGAGCTCCCCGCCCGTGCCGGGATGCGCCGAGTCGCGGCTCGTCGGGATGTGTGAGTGCTCGGGCACGTAGAACGTGTGGAACCCCGCCGCCTCCGCAGCCCTCGCCGCGTCCGCCGGGGTGATGCCCCGGTCGCTCGTGAACAGCACCACCGAAAGATCCATGGGGACATCAAAACTGAAACACGTTCTATTGTCGAGCGGGCGAAACCGCCAGGAACCGATCCGGCCGCAACCGCACCAGCTCACCGGTGTCGCGGCGACTCAGGGCGGCGAGCTCGTGGCGGAGCACCTCGCCGACGCGCTGGCAGAACGCCTCGGGCTCGTCGGCGGCGTCGGGGTGTTCGGCCACGATGCGGTCGACGACGCCACGGGCGCGCAGGTCGAGGGCGCGGACGTGCTGGGCGCGGGCCATCTCGGGAGCGTGCTCGACGTCCCGGTGCACGATGGCGCTGGCGCCCTCGGGCGGGAGCGGCGAGAGCCAGGCGTGCTGGGCGGCGACCACCCGGTCGGCCGGGAGGAACGCCAGCGCGCCGCCGCCGTTGCCCTCGCCGAGCATCAGGCACAGCGTCGGGGCGGGGAGGGTCGCGAGGTCGGCCAGGCAGCGTGCGATCTCGCCGGCCAGGCCGCCCTCCTCCGCCTCCGCCGACAGGGCGGCGCCGGGGGTGTCGATGACGGTGACGAGCGGCAGGCCCAGCTCGACCGCCAGCCGCATCCCCCGTCGCGCCTCGCGCAGGGCTCCCGGACCGAGGGGATGGGTACTCGTCTGGCCGCGCCGGTCCTGGCCGAGGAACACGCAGCTGGAGTCGCCGAACCGGGCGAGCGCGATCATCAGCCCGGGGTCCGCCTCGCCCTGGCCGGTGCCGTTGAGCGGGATGACGTCGGTGGCGGCGTACCGCAGCAGTCGGCGTACGCCGGGCCGGTCGGTCCGGCGCGACCGGGTGATCGAGTCCCACGCGTCGACGTCGGGGATCTCCTCCTCGGGCGGGTCGGGCACCCGCTCGATCGCACCGGGGCTGAGCATCTTCAGGGCACGGTCGAGCACGTCACCGATCTCCTCGGGAGGCACGACCGCGTCCACGATGCCGTGGGCGAAGAGGTTCTCCGCGGTCTGGACGCCGTCGGGGAACGGCTCGCCGTACAGCGCCTCGAAGACGCGGGGTCCGAGGAAGCCCACCAGCGCCCCCGGCTCGGCGACCGTGATGTGCCCGAGCGATCCCCACGACGCCATCACGCCGCCGGTCGTGGGGTGGCGCACGTAGACGAGGTAGGGCAGCCCGGCCGACTTGTGCGTCGCGACCGCGGCGGCGATCCGCACCATCTGGACGAAGGCCGGCGTGCCCTCCTGCATCCGGGTGCCGCCGCTGGCGGGGGCGGCCAGGAGTGGAATCCGCTCGGCGGTGGCGTGCTCCACGGCCGCGATCAACCGGTCGGCGGCCGCGCGTCCGATGCTTCCGGCCAGGAACGCGAACTCACTGGCGACGACGGCCACGCGCCGCCCGCGCAGGGTGCCCTCGCCGGTGATCACCGACTCGTCCGTGCCGGACTTCTCCGCTGCTCGGTCGAGGTCGGCTGCGTATCCCTCGCCGACGCCCTCGCGGACCGGCGGGGAGTCCCAGCTCGTCCACGACCCGTCGTCGAGCACGAGGTCGATCAGCTGGCGCGCGTTCACGCGCGGATCGTATCCACTCCTCGAGCCGATGCCCGGCTCTCTTTCCGCGGTGGGCCGCGTGAACGGGTCTACTGGCGGATCGTGTGCCAGTCGTCCAGCAGGTCCTGCTCCTCGGCCCGACTGAGTCCGGTCCGCGGCGCGTCGGGGTTCTCGCGCAGCCAGGCCAGGGTGTCGACCGCGGTCTCCCCGATCGGCCTGGTGGTGAGCCCGGCCTCGAAGGCGGCCGTGACGTCGTGCGAGGTCATCCCCCGGGCGTCCTCGGGAAGCCACAGCGGCAGCGAGCGCGGTCCGGCCCAGTGGGTGACCTCGCGGTCCAGCAGGAAGTCCGTCGGTGCCCACACGACCCGGGCGTTCCCGCCGACCGCCGAGGTCACCTCGTCGACGAGGTCGCCCAGGCGTACGGCGCGACCGGAGGCGTCGTACACGCCGGTCAGCCGATTCTCCGCGCAGCTGACGATCCACGCCGCGAGGTCGCGTACGTCGATGCACTGGGTGTCGCGGTCGGGCGAGTCGGGCGCCAGCACGTCGGCGCTCTCGGCGAGCCGATCGGGCCAGTAGGCGAACCGGCCGCTCGGGTCGCCGGGACCGATGATGAGACCGGGACGGATCACCAACGCCTCGCGGGCCCGGGCCAGCACGTCCTGCTCGCAGGCCACCTTGCTCGCGCCGTACTTCTCGGCCGTGTCCTGCTCGACGTCCTCGGTGATCGGCGGCAGCACCGGCAGCGTGTCGGGACTGCCGCCGGGGGTCGAGTGATCGGCGTACACGCTGATCGACGACACGAAGATCCAGTGCGCGTCGGCCAGGTGGTCCAGGGCGCTCGCGACCCAGCTCGGCGTCCGGGCCACGTCCACGACGGCGTCCCACTCGCCGTCGAGCGCCGTCCAGTCGGGGGCGTGGCGGTCGAACTTCACGTGTCGCGCACCGTCCGGCACCGTGCCCGACGCACCGCGCGCCGCGCAGGTCACCTCGTGGCCGCGGGCGACCGCATCGGCGGCGACGGCATGGGAGAGGAACACGGTGCCGCCGAGGACGAGCAGTTTCATGGGACCAACCTGCTCTGGATCCGTGTCGAGGACAAGCACTGCCGAACCCCATAGGGTGGCGCCTCGTGAGAAGAATGCGCGCCGCACTGGCCACGCTGACCGTGCTCGCGGCGTCACTCCTCGTGGCCCCACCGGCGGACTCCGCGAGCCCGCCGTGGCGAGGAGTGCTCGTCTTCGACAAGAACTGGAACAACCAGTTCAACTCCCGACTCACCTGGCGGCTCTACCAGCGGCAGGACGGCGGCGCCTGGAAGCTGGTGCAGTCGAGGAGCTGGCGCGCCGGCTCGGGTCTGCCCGGCCGCGTGGGCCGCAACTCGTGCGCGACGTCGCGAGGCTGGCTGCCGAACGGCACCTACCGGATGCGGCAGTACAACGACTACCACGGGCGCGTGATCAAGGGCCGCGCCTTCCGCCTCGACGACAAGGCCTGCCCCAACGGGAAGGTCCGGCACCAGCTGTTCGTGCACACCGAGCAGGGTGCGCGGAACCGCCAGTGCCCGGACCGCAAGGGCGACCAGGCCTGCCGCTGGGAGTACCCCCGGTTCAACGACTACAAGTCGTTCGGCTGCATCAAGATGTCTCCGGGTGACCTCGCGACCCTCGTGCGGCTCTACCACCAGCACTTCGGCGCGGGCGTCCGCTACCCCAAGGGGCGCGTAGTCCTGCGCGTCATCAACTAGCACGCTCGACCCAGCACTTCGGGCGGTTGGTCACCACCCGCTGTGCGCCCAGCTGCGCGGCCCGTCGCAGCTGCACCACGCTGTCGACGCCGCGCACGCGACACCTCGAGTCCCCGCTCCTTGGCCTCGCGGACGAAGGGGCGTCGGCCGCTCGCAGGTCGATGTGGACGACGTCCAGCCACCGAGGCAGCCTCGCGAGCACGGGCCTCGCATCGGGCTCGCGCGTGATCAACCCGAGCGGCAGGCACGGGTCGATCTCGTGGAGCCGGCGCAACGTCCCCATCGTTGTTGAGGTGTAGAGCACCCGTTCGTAGGCGTTCGAGGTTCCCGCCACATCGGCCACGACGAGGCGACGCAGCTGGCGATCCCCGAACGCCGACCCGTTCTTGATCTCCTGCTGCCGGTCACCGCCGAACCGCTCGGTGAGCCCGATGACCTGCCCGAAGCTCGCGACGCCGGCGCCGCTCGGGTGCCGAAGCCGCGCGATCTCGGCCCAGGTGTGCGCGTCGATGCGCTCGCGGCCGTCGGTCATGCGGTCCAGGGTCGGGTCGTGGTGCACCACGAACCGGTCGTCGGAGGTCGGCCAGTAGTCGAGCTCAACCCCGTCGACACCGGCAGCCAAGGCCAGTCGGAAGGCGGGGATCGTGTCCTCGGAGTACACCTGCCCCCCGATGCGCCGGGTGCCGAGACCGGTCCCGCGATGGGCCGTCAGCTGGACCCGGTCGCGTGCGCACGGCACCGGGTCGATCCTGGTGCTGGACGGCGTGGCGGCAGCCTCGGCGCGGGCGGCGCCCCGCGAGGGCTCGGCCAGGCGTACGACGTGCACCAAGACCAATGCCAGCGCCGCGAAGACGACTCGACGGGTCGTGCGCCGCGAAGCCACGAGGTGTGCCATGCCAGCAGGCTGTGGCTGTGCTGGTTCCGCAGCACGAGGCAGCAAACCCGTCCGCGCCGGGAAGTCTGGGGCGCCCCGGGACCGCAGTCCCGGGCGCAGTCCACGCTGCCCGAGCGGGCCGGGAACAATCGGTAGAGAAGTCCCGAATGCTGGTGTCGGGGAAGCGGGGTCCGGCACGATGGTTCGGTGCTACGCACCCGGAGGCTGGCCGTGATCGTGCTGGCCTGGGCGACCCCTGTCGTCTGGGTCGTCGTAGCCGTGTTCGCCGGGCCCTCGGACGGCACGACGATCTCGAACCCGAGCTCCTTCGCCGGCGACCAGCGGTGGGACGAGTCGGTCACTGTCGTGCGGGAGTACGGCGAGACGCCCTTGCGCGAGGGCGACCTCATCCTCGCGATCGACGGCCGCACCCTCGAGGACTGGGTCGACGGGGATGCGCGTGCTGAACGCGCGCTCGGCGACGACGTGACCTACCGCGTGCGTCGCTCGGGCGAGGACCTCGACCGCGTGCTCGATCTCGAGGTCAGCCTGATCCGCTATCCGCTCGGCGACGCCCTCGCCGACAACCTGGCCACCACGGTCCTCGTCCTCGGACTCCTCGTCTCGGGGACGTTTCTCTTCTGGTCCCGGCCACGCGAGGCCACCTGCCGCGCCGTCCTGGCCGCCGGCGCGGGGGTGGCGGCGGGGCTGACGGCGTACCCCCTCGGGTTCGGCGCCATCGACCTGGCCGGGTCGCGCGGGGTGTGGCCGCACCTCGGGGGTGAGCTGCTGTGCACGCTCGCGCTCGGTGCGCTGCTGGTCGCTGCCCTGACCTTTCCCTGGACGCGCGCCTGGCTACGCTCGCGCCGCGCACGTCTGGCTGGTGCCGTTCCTCGTCCCCTTCGCCGGCTACGCCGCGTGGGCGCTGCTGTTCGCACGCGGCGTCGAGCCGGACCTCGCCCGGCTGCAGGCGCTGATCATGATCACCACCCCGGCCCTCCTCCTGACGGCGCCCGTGATCCTCCTCGTCGAGGCGCGCGGTCTCGCGGTGGCCCGCTCCCGGGAGGACCGGGTCGCGCTCCGGCTGGTGCTGGGCGGGACGCTCCTCGCGGTGCTGGTTCGCGTGCTCTTCGGCGACCTGGCCCAATGGCAACGAGGGGAGCCGCTGGTTCCCTGGGACCTCCAGCCGCTCCTGCTGATGCCCGCCCTCCTCGTCTGCCTGGTAGCCGCGGTGCTGCGATACCGCCTGCAGGAGCTCGACGGGGTGCTGCGTCGGTCACTGCTGCAGGTCGTCGTGGCGGTCCTGATCGGCTCCGTCTTCCTCGCCGTCGCCGCGGCGATCGACCTCGTCACCGAGACCGCGTTCTGGGCGGTCGTCGCTGGGGGACTGGTCGCGCTGCTGCTCGTTCCGCTGGCGCTCGTCCTGCGCCGCACGGTCAGCCAGTTCGTGTACGGCGACCGCGACTTCCCCTACCGCGTCGTCTCCGAGCTCCGCCGGCTCGACCCGGGCACCACGCCCACCGACGCCCTGCGCGAGACGCTCACCCTCCTCTCGCGCCGGTTGCGCCTCTCCTATGCCTCCATCGAGGTGTACGGCCGCTCGCCCGCCGACCGCATCGCGACCGCGATCGGCGCTCCGCGGGGTCAGCCGACCGCCGTCGTGCTCGAGGTCGGCGGGGTCACCCTGGGTCAGCTCGAGCTCGAGGTGACAGCGACTCGCGAACCCTTCGGGCCACGCGACCGACGCCTTCTCGAGGACATCGGCGGGCAGGTGGGAGCCATGGTGCAGGCGGTGGTCGCCAACCGCGAGCTGCAGCGCTCGCGGGAGCGCCTGGTCAGTGCCCGCGAGGAGGAACGTCGACGAGTACGCCGTGACCTCCACGACGGACTGGGTCCGGCTCTCGCCACGATGGCGATGCAGCTGGAGGTCGCACACGACCTGATCGCCTCGGATCCCGCGGGAGCGGAGCGGCTCGTCGGACAGCTGCACGACCAGACCCAGGCCGACATCGGCGAGGTCCGACGGCTCGTGGAGGGCCTTCGACCACCCGTCCTCGACCAGCTGGGGCTGGTGTCCGCGCTGCAAGCAGCGGGCCGCCGACCACAACCACGCTGCCGGCATGGTGGCGGGCAGGCAGCCGATGACCTGGACCGTGCAGGCCGAGGCCGACCTCGAACCGCTGCCGGCAGCCGTCGAGGTGGCGGCGTACCGGATCGTCCTGGAGTCCGTCCACAACGCCCTGCAGCACGGGCAGGCAACGACGTGCACGGTCACGCTGCGTCGCGGAGAGGGCAACCTCGAGATCGAGGTGCGGGACGACGGAGTCGGGCTCGAGGCCGTGCGTGTGCCAGGCGTCGGGCTGGAGTCGATGCAGGAGCGGGCCGAGGAGCTCGGCGGCACCTGCGTGGTGTCCTCCAGTGCCATGCACGGCACCCGGGTACTCGCGCTCCTGCCGCTGACCGAGTGGAACGACGAACAACCCGAGGAGTCGTGATGGAACAGCTGCGGATCATGGTGGTCGACGACCATGACGACTTCAGGCACGGGCTCGAGGCCTTGCTCGCCAGCAATGGCGGCACCGAGGTGGTGGGGTCGGCGGACAACGGCCAGGACGCCGTACGTACGGCGCTCGCCCTGCAGCCCGACGTGGTCCTCATGGACCTGCACATGCCGCGGCTCAACGGCATCGAGGCCACCGAGCAGATCGTGCGGTCCTCGCCCCACATCGGCGTCCTTGTCCTGACGATGATGGAGGACGAGGAGTCAGTCTTCGCCGCGATCCGTGCCGGAGCACGCGGCTACCTCCTCAAGGGAGCCCGGCGCAGCGAGATCGTCCGGTCCATCGAGGCCGTGGGGGCCGGGGAGGTCATCTTCGGTCCAGCGATCGCCGAGCGGGTCACCACCTACTTCCGCGGCGTGCAGGCCCCTGCTGCGGCCGAGCTGTTCCCCGAGCTCACCGACCGCGAGAGGCACGTCCTGCGGCTGATCGCGCTCGGCCACGACAACGCCGAGATCGCCCGCGAGCTGCACCTCTCGGTGAAGACGATCCGCAACCACGCCAGCAACATCTTCGCCAAGCTCCACGTCGCTCACCGTGCCCAAGCCATCGTGCTGGCGCGCGACGCCGGACTCGAATGACCGGGTCGCGTCAGCCGCGGCAGGTCGCGTCGAGGCGGGCGTCGTCGGCGGCGTCCCGTCCGAGGCGCCGCGCCTGGGCGGTGTCGACATAGACGATGCTGGCGCCGCCTGACGACGTGCCCGGTGTCCCGCCCAGGACGCACGTGGTCACCTGCGCGAGGTCGATCTCCGCGACCGCCTGGGTGAGCCGGTACAGCTCGTTGGGGCCGAGGTTGGTGTCGAGGACGCCGAGGGCCCGCAGGACGTTGGCCTCGATGAAGCCGATGTCGTCCTTGTGGGCGGCCAGCTGGCGGACGACTCCACGCATCATCTCCTGGTGGTTCGCGGACCGGTCGAAGTCGCCTCGCGGGAGCTTGTATCGCGCGCGGGCGAAGCCGATCGCCTCGCTTCCGTCGATTCGGTTGCGCCCCTTGCGGATGTCCAGGCCCAGGGCGGGACCGCTGATGTCTCTGACGCTGTCGACCTCGATGCCCCCCACAGAGTCGACGAGCTTGCTGAGTCCCCGCGTGCCCAGGGTGACCACGTAGTCCGGGGCCACCCCGAAGAGTTCCTCGACCGCACCGGCCATCAGCTCCGGCCCGCCCTCCCGCAGACCGGCGTTGATGCGGTCCATGCCATATCCCTCGAGCTCGACCCACGAGTCGCGCGGCACCCCGAAGGCCACGGCGGACCCGGTGTCGAAGTCCACTCCCACGAGCTGGATCCCGTCCGAGTTCCCATCGAGGATCTCGGTGCCCGAGCGCGCATCCGAGCCGAGCAGCAGCAGCCAGACGACGCCCGACTCGAAGTCGACGGTGTGGGCCGTCTCGACCTTCACCAGGCTGACGGACGCTGCGTCCGGCCGGCTGTGCAGTCCCGCCGCCAGGAACAGGCCGAGCACGAGAGCTGGGGCGAGCACCGAGAATCGGCGGGTCAGAGGGCCGGTTCGCCTCGTCATGACGTCACCCGTTCGGCGTCGTCGCGGACCACGTCGTACCCGAAGATCGACCAGGTGCCCTCGTCCCGGTCGAGCATGAACCGGCCGCTGAGAGTGACCTGCTGTGGCGCCGCGCTCCCGTCGCGCACCGCGAAGGCGAAGTCGACGTGCGCCGTCGCCCCCACCACGTCGCCCTCCACGGTGAGACAGGAGATCCGCGCCCGGAGTCCCGTGGCCCGGACGCGGTCGCTGCTGGAGAACCGCGCTGCGGTGAGCAGATCGATGTCGCGGGCCGCCCCCCGCGCAGCCCCGGCCGTGAACTGGTCGAGCGCCCGGACGAAGTCCTCGCGCGGGTAGTCGCCGAGGAAACCCTCGACGACGTACTCGCTCAGCACGTCACCGATCGTCGTTCTGGACCTCGGCGCGTTCCTCGGTGTCCAGCCCTGCGGTCCCCGACACGAGGTCGACCTCGAGGGCCGCATTCTTCGGCGTACCGGGTCCGTCATCGGGTGGAGCTGCTGCCGCCGCACGCGGACAGGCAGCCCGCGAGCAGGAGCGCCGCACGCCACGTGCCAGGGGCGTCAGCCCCGATTCTCGACATGCGACCACGGTCGTGCGAGGCGTTGTCCCGGGGCAAGGGACTCGAGTCCCGGTCGGGTCGGGAAGCTGTTGGAGCCGTCAGTTCAGGTGCTTGGCCATCAGCGACACGAGGTGGCCGCCGGACACGCGCCGCCCCACCTCGACGTAGCCGCGGGCCCGGTGGAAGGCCAGGGACGGCTCGTTGGGCGGGTCGAGGTTGACCTCGAGCGCGAAGACCGGCCGGCCGCAGTCACCTTCGAGCTCGTCGTAGACGAAGGTGCCGAGGCCACGTCGCCGGTAGTCCTCGTGGAGCACGATGCGGTCGAGGTAGCAGAAGTCCGGGTGCCGCTCGGCGAACCACGCGAAGTTCTCCCCGTCGTACGACGAGCCGGCGGCGAACGTGATCACGAACCCGGCGAAGCTGCCCTCGACGTCGATGACGTCGGCACGGTCGGAGGCCTCGACGAGCTCGAGCAGGCGGGTTCGGTCGAGAGGCGCCAGCAGCTCGACGTGGCGTTCGTTGAGGGCGAGCACGGACTCGTGGTCGTGCGGGCGTGATCGGCCGGAGCACGGGTGCGTCATCAGCCTTCGAGGCTCAGCCATCGAGAAACGAGACGCCGGTGGCCTCTTCGCTGATCTCCCACAGCCGGCGCTGTGCCTCCCGGTCGAGGGCGAGCCGGCGGGGACCGACGATGCGCGGGTGGCCCTTCATCTGGAGCAGGCCGCCGGGGCCGACGTACGTCGAACCCGGGAGATCTGCCGTGGCGGCCATCAACGTCGGCAGCGCGCCCAGCGACGCCGGCTGACCGACCGCGGCGAACACCGCCTGCATGATCGTCGCGGTGAACCGCACCCGCTCGCCGGTGTTGCCGGTGTTGCGTCCCGTCCCCATCAACCCGGTCGAGGAGTAGCCGGGGTGCGCGGCGAGACCCTTGACCGGGACGCCCTGCTCACGGCAACGCCGGTCGAGCTCGAAGATGAACAGCAGGTCGGCGAGCTTCGAGGCGAAGTACGCCTGCCAGCGGCCGTATCGGCGACTCTGGTCCATCGGGTCGTCGAGGGGTGCTCGTCGGGCCACCCGGCTGCCCTGGGAGCTGATCGCGACCACGCGGCCGTCGCCGGAGTCCACCAGCCGCGGGAACAGCAGCCCGGTGAGCGCGAACGGTCCGAAGTAGTTGGTGGCCATCTGGAGCTCGAGCCCGTCGGCGGTGCGCTGGTGCGGGGTGGCCATCACGCCGGCGTTGTTGATCAGGAGGTGGAGGGGTTGGTCGACCTGGCTCGCGGCTCGTCGTACCGACGACAGGTCCGAGACGTCGATGGCGAGCGGATGCAGCGCCGCGCCCGGGACCTCGCCGCTGATCCGGGCGATGGTCGCCTCGAGCTTGGCGGGGTTGCGCGCGCCGAGGATGACCTCGGCGCCGTGGCGCGCGAGCTCGAGGACGGTCGACTCGCCGATCCCGCTCGTGACGCCCGTGACGAGCGCACGTTTTCCGGTCAGGTCGGGGATGTCGTCCGGGGTCCAGTTCGCCTCCCCGCTCACGGGGTGACCGCCAGCGACTCGACGCAGCAGGCGTCCGATCTCCTGGTCGCCCGTGATCTGCGGTGCCGTCTTCTCCGGGGGCCGCCGCCCGCCCGCCAGGACCACGAAGTCCTCAGGCGTGAGGGTGACGGTGGTCGTGGCAACGGCGTCGTCGTCCACCGGTGCCGCCCGGCCGTCCTCGCCGACGCGGACGCTCCAGCCGAGTCCGACCTCGGGGATCTCGAGGCGGACCGTCGTGCCCGACAGGTGGCGACACGCGCTTGCCCACCACCATGGGCAGGGCGCGGCCGAAGGTGCGCATCACGTGGGCGGCGACGGGGGAGTCGAAGCCGCCGGGCCGACCGGTCGCCCGGCGGATGTCCTGCTCGTGCATCCACACGTCGAGAGGTCGGTTGTTCAGCAGGGTCTGCGTGTCCCAGGGGATGCCACCCGGTGTCCGCGGCGCTGGTGCCTTGGGGTCGGTGGGCGGCTCGGCCTGAAGGGCCGCGTAGCGCGTCGCCGCGGACTGCTCGATCTCGTCGGCCAGCGACTCCATGTCCCTGTCCCGGCGAGCGAGCACGCCCTGCTCGGTGTAGTAGCTCATCAGGCTCTTCAGGTGCGGCGCCTCGTCGACCTCGATGGTCTCCTCGGGGGCGCCGGCGAGCACGGCCTCGAGGTGTGCGGTGTGCGCGACGTTGTCCTTGACACTCCAGCCGTCCAGGTCGGTCGGCAGGTCCCACTGCTCCCGCGGGATCTCCCGGGCCAGGGCCACGAAGTCGGTGCAGGCGACGTACCAGGTCTCGATCAGCTGGGCGAGGCGGTCATCGGACTTCGGGGCCTGGGGCTCAGGGGGCCGGGTCATGGCGCACAGCGTACGGCGGCCCGCCTGCCCTCGCTGATCGGGTCAGCAAGGCAGACGGGCCGCCGGACACTGGTTATGCGGGCGGGTCGACGCGCCGTTCCTCGACGACTCGCGTCGAGCGGCTGCGCTGGCTGTTCATCACCAGGGCCAGCACGATGGCGAGAACCCCCACGATGATCAGGATCCAGCCGAGCGTGTCGGTTGCCACGACGTCGTCGACGCTGGCGGGCAGGTTCACCACGTCCAAGGCGAAGATCAGTCCCAGCAGGAGGAGGACGACTCCGAGTCCGATTCCCATGGCAGTGCTCCCTTCGGTTGCCCTGAGTGTGCCCCAAGTCACGGGTGCGTACTCCAAACCGGGCCCCTGACACGCGCCCATTTGGCAGGGGAGGTTCCAGCGACGTCATGCGGCTTGGCCAGCCACGCGACGCAGCCCCGGTCGATCCAGCGGACCGACCGGGGCTGCGTCGTACGACGGAGGCGGGGTGCCCTTAGAAGGCGGCCTCGTCCAGATCCATCAGGGAGAGGTCGGTCGCCTCGGCGATGGCCAGCTCCGCGGTGAGCTTGGGCAGGTTGTGGTGGGCGAAGAACTGCGCCGCCGCGACCTTGCCCTCGTAGAAGGCCCGGTCGCTGTCGGACACCTCGCCGGCCAGCTTCTCGAGGGCCACGTCGGCGCCCTTGAGGAGCAGCCAGGCGCAGATCACGTCGCCGAGCACCATCAGCAGGCGCGAGGTGTTCAGGCCGACCTTGTAGATGTTCTTGATGTCGCCACCCTCGGCCGACTCGTCGGCGGCCATCAGGGTGTTGATCATCAGCCCCACCAGCTCCTGGGCGTCCTCGAGCGCCTTGGCGAGCAGCTCGCGCTCCACCTTGAGGCGGCCGTTGCCGGACTCGTTGTTCAGGAAGCCCTCGATCTCGCCCGCGAGGAACCCGAGCGCCTTGGCCTGGTCCTTGACGATCTTGCGGAAGAAGAAGTCCTGGCCCTGGATCGCGGTGGTGCCCTCGTAGAGCGTGTCGATCTTGGCGTCGCGGACGTACTGCTCGATGGGGTACTCCTGCAGGAAGCCGGAGCCACCGAAGGTCTGCAGCGACTCGGTGCCGAGCAGCACCCACGAACGCTCCGAGCCGTAGCCCTTCACGATCGGGAGGAGCAGGTCGTTGACCCGCATGGCCAGCTCGTCGGTCTCGCCGTTGTGCTCGGCGATCTGGACCCGGTCCTGCCAGGACGCCGTGTAGAGCACCAGGGAACGCATGGCCTCCGAGAACGACTTCTGCACCATCAGCGAACGACGCACGTCGGGGTGGTGGGTGATCGTCACCCGCGGCGCGGTCTTGTCCGCGGCCTGGCTCAGGTCGGAGCCCTGCACGCGGCTCTTGGCGAACTCCAGCGCGTTCAGGTAGCCGGTCGACAGGGTGGCGATCGCCTTGGTGCCGACCATCATCCGGGCGTTCTCGATGACCTGGAACATCTGCGCGATGCCGTCGTGGACCTCGCCGAGCAGCCAGCCCTTGGCCGGCTCGCCTCCGCCGACACCCGGGTCGCCGAAGGTGAGCTCGCAGGTGTTGGACACCTTGATGCCCATCTTGTGCTCCACGTTGGTCACGTAGACGCCGTTGCGGTCGCCGAGCTCGCCGGTCTCCACGTCGAAGTCGTACTTCGGCACGATGAACAGGCTCAGGCCCTTGGTGCCCGGGCCACCGACGCCCTCCACGCCCACGGGGCGCGCCAGCACCATGTGGACGATGTTGTCGGAGAGGTCGCTCTCGGCCGAGGTGATGAAGCGCTTGACGCCCTCGATGTTCCAGGTGCCGTCCTCGTTGGGCGTGGCCTTGGCGCGGCCGGCACCGACGTCGGAACCGGCGTCGGGCTCGGTCAGCACCATCGTGGTGGGCCAGCCCTTGTCGACGATGTGCTGGGCGATCTGCTTGTCGCGCTCGTTGCCGTTGCGGTGCACGATCCCGGCGAACATGGGGCCGGCGCCGTACATCCAGATCGCGGGGTTGGAGCCAAGCACCAGTTCACCGAGCGCCCAGTTGAAGCTGGACGGGGCGGGCGTGCCGCCGAGCTCGGCCATGGTGCCAAGACGCCAGTACTCGGCGTCCATCCAGGCCTGGTAGCTCTTCTTGAACGACTCCGGGACGGGAGCGGTGTGCTCCTTCGGGTCGAACACGGGTGGGTTGCGGTCGCCGTCGACGAAGGACTCGGCCAGGTCCTCGCGGGCCAGCCGGTCCACCTCGCTCAGGATCGATCGCGCGGTGTCCACGTCGACGTCGGCGAAGGGGCCCTCACCGAGGACCTCGTCGCGCTTGAGCACCTCGAAGAGGTTGAACTCGATGTCGCGGATGTTGCTCTTGTAGTGGCTCACTGACCCACCTTTTCTCGATTCTGAGGACCGGTGCGGGCATTGCTACCGGTCAGTAACAACCAGTATCTGTGCCGGGAGCGGTCGATGCAAGCAAATCGGGCGGGTGTGTGACGAAGGCCAAACCCCCCACGAGGCGGCCGGAAGCGCCGCTCGAACGCCGTGGCGCGAGTCGATCAAGGCAGTAAATCCGAGCAATCTGACAGACTTCGCACATGCGCGTCTCCGCCAAGGCCGACTACGCCCTCCGGGCGCTCATCGAGATCGCGAACCGCGACGACGGTCGGCCGGTGAGCGCGGAGGAGCTCGGCAGGCTGCAGGAGATCCCGCACGGCTTCCTCCAGGCGATCCTCGCCGACATGCGCCGGGCGGGGATCGTGGTGAGCCAGCGGGGGCAGTCCGGTGGCTGGCGCCTCGCCGCCAAGCCAGCCGACGTGTCCGTCGCCGACGTGATCCGCGCGGTCGACGGGCCGCTGGTCAGCGTCTACGGGCTCCGGCCGGAGGCGGTCTCCTACAACGAGTCCGCCGAGATCCTCCAGCACGTCTGGATCGCCGCGCGGACGGCGCTGCGTGAGGTCTTCGAGCACGTCACGATCGAGTCGCTCGCCGGTCGCTCGCTCCCGGCCGACGTGGTCGAGCTCACGGTCGACGACGACGCGTGGAAGCCCCACTGATCCCCTCAGGTCACCCTCCGTTCACCGTCGCGTAGTGGACCTCCCGCAGCATCGGTGCCATGGCACGACGAAAGCTGATCTGGCACATCGGGCTGGCCCAGGCCCCGCGTCCGGTCATCCAGGCCAACCTCGAGACGCACCGCGACGCGCTCGAGGCGGCCGGGGTGCAGGTGGCAGCCACCGCCGAGGAGTCGAGCCTGGCCACCCACGAGCTGCTCCGGACCCACCGGAAGGCGGGACTGTCACGTCGACGAGGTCGAGGGCCGCTGGGCGCGCATCTGTGACCGGGTGTGGCAGCACAAGGGCGTCTCGGTGCTCTCCACCCCCGACATCTGCGCCGCCGACAAGGACCAGATCCGGCTGGTGCTCGACCCGCTGATCGGTGTCGAGACGCACCTGGTGGTCACGGTCGACTCGTTCTCCCAGCAGCTGTACGGCGGCTGGCTGGCCGAGCTCCGCGCGGGTCGGACGACCGGCTGGGACAAGTACGTCGGCCGGGTGCTGGACCACGTCACCGACGGGGTGAAGGAGCACCGCCAGGGCGAGGAGTTCTGGGCCGGGCACGAGCTCGCCTCGATCCTGGCCCGCTGGGGCTGGACCTTCCACGCCGACCGGCTGCACGTGGTCGCCGACGCGACCGTGGGCGGCCACTGGCGCGAGCTGGCGAGCCTGGCCGGGCTGCCGGCCGACGAGCTGCCGTGCGTCGTACCTCCGTATGTGGGTCCTGCCGGGGTCGCCGTGCTGCGCAAGGTGAACCGCCAGCTCGAGGACCCGATCATGCCCTCGTCGGTCGACCTGCTCCTCAACCTCGACCACGACCGGGCCGCCATGCCGGTCGCCCCGACCGCGCCGCTGCAGCCGCTGGTCGAGCGGTGGGACATCGCCATCGCGCAGGCCGGCCACGACCTCCGCGGCGACCTGGCCGTGCTCACCTCCGAGGGCGCACGAGCGGGCCCTGCCCGGCCCGCGTGACCAGCTGGGCGCGGCCGTCGACGCCCTGGCGGACGCGCTCGCGGAGAACGGCCGGCTGCGGGCGCAGGTGACCGACCTCGAGGGCGAGCGGGACCGGCTCGACCGCAAGCGCCGCAAGTGGAAGAGCAGGGCCAAGGCGGCCGCCGACCACGTGAGCGCTCAGCGCTTGACGGCGTACGTCGTGTGGGTGGCGTACGGCGAGGAGTGGACGCTGACCTTCTCCAGGTCGAGGTCCTGCTCGAAACCCTCGAACAGCCGCTTTCCCTGGCCCAGCACGACCGGGGCGGTCGAGATGGCGAGCACGTCGACGTAGCCACCGGCCAGGGCCTGCCGGATCACGTCGGCGCCGCCACCGACCGCCACGTCCTGGTCACCGGCCGTCTCCCGGGCCATCGCCATCGCGCGGTCGAAGTCGTCGACGAAGACGAACCCGCTCGACGGGTCCGGCTGGTCCTCGGTGCGGTGGGTCACGACGTACAGGGTCCCGCCGAACGGGTTCGTCCCGCCCCAGGCGCCGGCGGCGTCGTACATGCCGCGGCCGACGACGCCCGCGCCCATGTCGCCGGTGAGGTCGTCGAAGAACTCCTTGTCGGCGCCCTCCATCTGCGCCCACCTCGTGCTCGCTCTCGTAGGTCCACGGCCCTCCCATCACCCAGTAGTGCAGGCGCTCCCCGCCCACGCCCAGCCCGCACCCGGGCCCGTCGTCCGGACCGGTGACGTAGCCGTCGACCGACGTGGTGATGCTCGCGATGACCCTGCCCGCTCGCTGTGCTGCCATGACTTCCTCCTCGTGCTCACCCCAACAGACCGGCCCGGGCCGCGGAACTCATCGCGCCGAGAAACTGAAACACGTTACAGTTCTGCGATGATCGAGTCAGAGTTCGTCACCTGGGAAGCCCCCGACGGTGACCACCCCGTACGCCGGCTCTCGCAGCGGTCCTACGACCTCGTCTCGCGCAAGCAGAAGGACGAGTGGCTCACCCTGTGGGCCGAGGACGCCGTCATCGAGGACCCGGTCGGCCCCTCCTTCTTCGACCCCGAGGGCAAGGGCCACCACGGCCTCGAGGGCGTCAGCGCGTTCTGGGACATGGCGATCGCGCCGGTCAAGGAGTTCCGCTTCACGATCCGTGACTCCTTCGCCAACGGCAACGCGTGCGCGAACATCGGCACCTTCTCCACCGTCCTCGAGGACGGCAGCCTCGCCGACACCGACCTGATCGCGGTCTACCGCGTCAACGACGAGGGCAAGCTGGTCTCGATGGCCGCCCACTGGGAGGTCGAGCGGACGATGGCGACGGTGCGCAAGCCGGAGTAGGCCACCGAGGGTCGCTCAGCCGACGATGTCGACCCGGGCGGCGACCCACTCCACGAGGGGGCGCAGGCTGCGCCAGTCGTCGCGGACCCGGTCGAGCAGGTCGGGGGTGTCGAGGTTCTCGAAGCCGTAGGACTTCCCGACCGCCATCGACTTGTAGCGCAGCAGGTCGATGCGCGGGTGGTCGGCGGAGTAGCCCCGCGGGGTGGTCTTCAGCTGCTCGCCGCGGATCTCGAAGCCGGCCTTGCGCAGATCCTCGACGATCCCGGCCAGCTCCTCGCCGGAGTGCTCGGTGTCGATGGCCGCCCGGATGCGGGCCAGGTCGGGGCCTCCGGCGTGGTAGTACCCGGCGCCGACCCGGACGCCCGGTGCGCCGATCTCGACGTACCAGCCGGTGGCCGGGCCGACCGCGACGAACGCTCCCTGCGCGGTCTTGTACGGCGTCTTGTCCTTCGCGAACCGCACGTCACGGTAGGGGCGGAACACCTTCGCGGTGCCGAACTCCTCGGCCAGCGCCGCGGTCAGGGCGAGCATCGGCTCGCGCACCGCAGCCTGGTAGACGTGCTTGTGGGACTCCCAGAACGACTTGGTGTTGTCGAGCTCGAGGTCGTCGTAGAAGTCGAGCGCAGCGTTCGGGAAACCGGTGAATCCCGACTCGGCTCGATCACCGTGGGCCTGTGCACTGGACTTGTTCATGGAGCGGATGACGAGATTCGAACTCGCGACATCGACCTTGGGAAGGTCGCGCTCTACCAACTGAGCTACATCCGCGCGTCGGGCCCGCACGCGGCAGGTCGACGGGGAGAGGTTACCCGACCCGCGAGGGTGGTTCGATCGGGGCCAGCGCGGGTCGCTTGGGCGAGATGCTGTCGCCCGACGAGCGGCCGGTGAGGCGCCGGTGCACCCAGGGCCCGAGGTGGTCCCGCGTCCACGCGGCGTCGGCACGCAGCCGCTCCGACCGGCTCAGGGCGGGCATCGCCGCGCGGGGGAGCCGCTCCTCGTCGTGCTCGATGCCCAGGGCGTCCAGGACGGCGAACGCGATGTGCTGGTGACCGACCGGGTTGAGGTGCATCCGGTCGGTGTCCATCACCTCGGCGATCGCCTGGTCGCGCATCCGCCACATGTCCACCAGAGCGGTGCCGTGACGATCGCTGATCTCGCGCGCGAACTCGTTGAAGATCGCCATCCGGCCGCGCATGGCCGCGTAGATCCCCCGCCTGCCGGGGTCGAAGATCGTGAACATCACGACGCGCGCGCCGGTGTCCGCGAGTCGGCCGACCCCTTCGTCGTACGCCGCGGCCAGGTCGTCGAGGTCGACCCGCGGCCGGAGCACGTCGTTGGCGCCGGCGTGGATGCTGACCAGGTCGGGCTCGAGGGACAGTGCCGGGTCGACCTGCTCGGCCAGGATCCTGCGCAGCTTGCGCCCGCGGATGGCGAGGTTGGCGTAGCCGAAGCCGTCGGATCGGGTGGCCAGCACCTCCGCGACGCGGTCCGCCCAGCCGCGCACGCCGTTGGGCCGCGTCGGCTCGGGATCGCCGACTCCTTCGGTGAACGAGTCGCCGAGGGCGACGTACCGAGTCCAGGTTCTCGGGTCGGGGGGCATGGGCGCCATTCTCGGACCCTCCTCGCGACCCTCGGCTGCCGGGTGGCCAACAGGTAGGTTGTGCGGCGTGCTGCTCTCCGACCGCGACATCCTGGCCGAGATCGAGTCGAAGCGCGTCGTCGTCGAGCCCTACGACGAGGCGATGATCCAGCCGTCGAGCATCGACTTCCGGCTGGACAGGTTCTTCCGCGTCTTCGAGAACCACCGTTACCCGCACATCGACCCCGCCGCCGACCAGTCGGACCTGACCCGCGAGGTCGAGCCCAACGGTGACGAGCCCTTCATCCTGCACCCGGGCGAGTTCGTCCTCGGCTCGACGCTCGAGGTGGTGACGCTGCCCGACGACCTGGCCGCCCGGGTCGAGGGCAAGTCGTCCCTGGGTCGACTCGGCCTGCTCACCCACGCCACCGCCGGCTTCGTGGACCCCGGTTTCAGCGGCCACGTGACCCTCGAGCTGGCCAACGTCGCGACCCTCCCCATCAAGCTCTACCCGGGCATGAAGATCGGCCAGCTGTGCTTCTTCCGGCTCTCCTCGCCGGCCGAGCACCCCTACGGCTCGGCGAAGTACGGCTCGCGCTACCAGGGCCAGCGGGGGCCCACTCCCGTCGCGGTCCTACGCGAACTTCCAGCGCACCCAGATCTGAGGTCCTGAGGGGGCTGCGGTTTCCCCGGGCGCCCGGGGAAACTGGGGGCTGGCGGGCAAAGCATCACCCGACAGCCCCCAGAATTGCCCGACAGCCCTGGGCGAAATGTCTCAGGGGCGTACGGCGGGGAGCGTCAGCACCGAGGGGTACTTCGCCGAGTTGTGGATCGTGATCGACGTCAGCGACCCCGCGAGCTGCGGCAGGGTCGGCGTCAGGTGCGGTATGTCGAACGCCTGCACCGCGATGCGCAGCCGGTGCCCCGGCTGGATCGAGGCGCCGGTCGGGAACACCTCGACGTCGACCGGCTCGACGGCACCCGTCGCCAGCGGCTTCTCGGCCGCCTTCGTGAACGGGTGGAACGGCCTGGATCAGCTTGCCGCCGAGGTAGCGCGAGCGGGTGGTGTCCAGCTTGCGGTGCGAGATCACCTGCCAGCCACCGGTGAGCCGCTTGACGGTGCCGTCGGGCGCGACGTCCTCGACGGCGACCGAGAGCATGCCGTCGCCCCCGATGCTGGAGACGTAGAGCCGCGCGTTGATCGGGCCCTGGAACCTGAACGGCGCGGTCACGGGCGCGGAGTCGAACGTGACGCCCGCGAGGTCGTTGAAGCGGTTGTCCTCCAGGCACGGGTTCGGGACCGGGCTCTGCCCGATGATCCCGGCCGTCCACTGGTTCGCGGAGCGGGTGCACAGCCCGGCGACCGGGATGGGCAGGACCTCGGCGGTGCCGTCCTGCGCGGTGCTCCTCGTCAGCGCCCCGGCGCTGCCGTTGGTCGCGCCGCCCGAGAGGCGCCAGCTGGAGGCGACCCGGTCGGTGCCGACCCAGTTGGTGGACTTGCGCCAGGCGCCGGTGCCCTGCTCGTACTAGGTCAGCGGCGCGATGTCGCCGGCCGAGCGTCGGGTCGGCCTTGCCCTTGACGTAGTGGTCGAACCAGCGCAGCTGAAGCTCGTTGAGCGGTGCCGTAGCCGGCGTTGCCGACCTCCGCGCCCGGACGACCCCTTGAGGTGGTCCCACGGGCCGATGATCAGCCTGGTCGGGATGCCGCGCTGGCGCAGCCGCTCGAAGAGCAGCGGGGTGCCGCGCTGGAACAGGTCGTACTCACCGGCGATCAGGAAGGTCGGCACGTTGACCTTGTCGATGACGTTGATCGGGGAGCGTTCGGCGTAGAAGGGTCCGTCGTACGCCGTGTCCTGGCCGGCCATCGCGGCCACCAGCGTGGGGCCGGTGAACGTCGTCGCCGTACCGATCCGGTGAGGCCATCGCGCCGAGCGCCGACTGTGGGTCGGTGGTGGCAACCGCCGGCGGGACCAGTCCGGTGGCGGTGACCAGGCCCAGCCAGAACGGCATGAAGCCTGAGTCGATCTGGCCGCCGGACGCCACGACGTCGCGGTAGACGTCGGCCGCCGGGACCTGCGGGAAGATCGCCTTGAGGCCCGGCCGGTCTGCCGGCCGCGGCGAAGATCTGGCTGATGCCCATGTACGACGCGCCGGTCATCGCGTGCTGCCGTTGCTCCACGGCTGCCGGTGCGCCCAGGCCATCACCTCGGTCGGCGTCCTTGTTCTCGCGGTTGTCGAAGGCGTTCCACTGTCCCTCGCTGGAGCCGGTGCCGCGGGCGTCGACGGTGAGCTGGGCGTAGCCGCGCTTGACGAGGTACGCCGGGTCGGCGCCGGCCAGGGTGCCGCCGAAGCCACCGGCGATCACGGTCTTGTTGTAGGCGGTGATCGTCACGACCACCGGGACCTTGGCGCCGATCGGGGTGCCATCGGCGTTGGCCGGGAGGGTCAGGTCGCCGCGCAGCTTCACCCCGTCGGACATCGGGATGGCGAGGTCCTTGGTGGTGCTCGTCTGGGTGTACTGCTCGGGGCGGGGCTTCCAGGTGCTTGCCGACGTGGCCGCCGCTGCCGGGGTCGGAGTGAACACGAGCGCGGTCGACGACCAGCGCACCGGCGGACAGGGCAGTGGCGATCGGGCGGGCGATCGGACGGGCGATCGGGCGTCACGACATTCGGGTTCCTCCCCTGGACCGGCCGGTCTGTTGTGCAGTGCAACGACCGGGCGGGGCGCCGGTTACCGGACGTGACGTGGGTCACCCCTGGCAGGACCGGAAACAACGACAGTGGAGGATCCCCGGCACCAGGTGCCGGAAACCCTCCACTGTCGAGTGATCGTATGAGCGGTGGTCCTGCTCAGAGGTCGAAGAGGGACCCGCCCTCGCCGATCGCGGCGTCCGTACGTGGCTGGTGGGAGTCCCCGGAGGACGCCGGCTTCGGCTTCTCCTCGTCCTTCTGGTCCTCGTCCTCGTCCTCTTCGCGTCGTCGGCCTCGTCTGCCGGCTCCTCCGCCGAGGTGTCCTCCTCGGAGTCCTCGTCACCGGACTCGTCGTCGGACTCCGTCTCCGACTCCGGCCGTCGTCGGCCTGGTCGTCAGCTGGTCGTCGGCCTGGTCGTCGCCGTCGGACTCGCCACCGGCGTACTTGGCCTTGATGTCGCGCAGCGAGGTCAACGGAGCCTCGTCCGTGTCACCGGACGGCTTCTCCTCGGCCTCGTCGAGTCGGTGGACTCGTCGTCGGCTCCTCGTCGTCCTCGCCGCTTCGGCCGCCTCGTCGGTGTCCGGCTCGACGTCGGTGTCGGCGTCGTCCTCGCTGCGGTCGACCTCGCCGTCGGTGGTCGAGTCTGCGGCCGCGTCCTCGGTGTCGGCCGGGGCCTCGTCGGCGGCCGGCGTCGGCCGGCTGACCTCCTCCTCGGCCGGTGCCTCGATGTCGAACAGCGAGCCACCCTCGGGGATCTCGGACGAGGGGGAGCTGGCGGTCCCGGAGGAGGCAGGCGCCTCCTCGGGCTCCGGCTCCTCGTCGGCCTCGTCCTTGTCCTCGGGCTCGTCGCCTTGTCCTCGTCTCGGCCTCCTGGTCCTCCTCCGGCTCGACGTCGGTGTCGGCGTCGTCCTGGCTGCGGTCGACGTCCTCGCCGGTGTCCTCGGAGCTCGGCTCCTTGGCGGGCTTCTCCTCGGGCTCCTCGCTCGAGTCGTCGCCGATGTCGAACAGCGAGCCACCCCCGAAGCCCTCGTCGGAGGACTCCGCCTCCTCGGACGGGGTCTCCTGCTCGGACTCCGACTCGCTGGACGCCTCGGCCTTCTCCTCGGCCTCCTGGCCTCGCCGGTGCGACGTCGGTCTCGGCGTCGTCCTGGCTCCGGTCGACGTCCGCGCCGGTGTCCTCGGAGCTCGGCTCCTTGGCGGGCTTCCCTCCGGCGTCCTCGGACTCGTCGCCGCCGACGTCGAAGAGCGAGCCGCCGAAACCTTCGTCCGAGGCCGACTTCTCCGCCTCGGGCTCTGCCTTCTCCTGGGCCTTGTCCTCGGCCTCCTGGTCCTCGTCCGGCGCGACGTCGGTGTCGGCGTCGTCCTGGCTGCGGTCGACGTCCTCGCCGGTGTCCTCGGAGGTCGGCTCCTTGGCGGGCTTCTCCTCCGGCTCCTCGGACTCGTCATCGCCGAGGTCGAACAGCGACGAGCCGCCGGAGGCCTTCGCGGCCGCGCCGACGTCCTCGGTGTCGGTGACGGTGTCCTCGGTCTGGGTGGCGTCGTCCGCCTCGGGCTCGGCCTTGGTGGCCTCCGAATCAGCCGTGTCCTCCCGCTCGAGGGTCGCCGTCGCCGTGGCACCGGCGGCGGCGCCGCCACGCACCGGCCTTGGCCTCGCTCGCCGCAGCAGCCTTCTTGGCGGGCCGGGACGCGGACTCGCCCTTCACCGAGGCGAGCAGCATCTGCGCCACGTCGAGGACCTCGACCTCCTCGCGGGCCTCACCCTTGCTCTGCGCGGCGGTGAGCCCGTCGGAGAGCATCACCCGGCAGAACGGGCAGCCGACGGCGATCTGGTCGGCCCCGGTCTCGACGGCCTCTGCCGTGCGGGTCTCGTTGATGCGGGAGCCGATCGTCTCCTCCATCCACATCCGGGCGCCGCCGGCGCCGCAGCAGAAGGATCGTTCGGAGTTGCGTGGCATCTCGGTGAACTGGGCGTCCGGCAGGACGTTGAGCAGCTCGCGCGGCGGCGAGTAGACGCCGTTGTGCCGGCCGATGTAGCACGGGTCGTGGTAGGTGATCGTGCGGCTGTCACCGCTGCCGTTGGACGCGACCGGGGTCAGCTTCTTCTCCCGCACCAGCCGGTTGAGGAGCTGGGTGTGGTGGACGACCTCGAGCTCGATGCCGAGCTCGCGGTACTCGTTCTTCAAGGTGTTGAAGCAGTGCGCGCAGGTGGTGACGGCCTTCTTGACCTTGTACTCCTTGAACGTCTCCACGTTCTGCGCGGCGAGGCCCTGGAAGACGAACTCGTTGCCCGCGCGGCGCGCGGAGTCACCCGTGCAGGTCTCGCCGTTCCCGAGCACGCCGAAGGAGACGCCCGCCATGTCGAGCAGCTCGGCCACGGCGCGGGTCGTCTTCTTGGCCCGGTCCTCGTAGGCGCCCGCACAGCCGACCCAGAACAGCCACTCGACCTCGTCGAGCGACTCGATGTCCTCGCCCACGACCTTGACCTCGAACGGCAGGTCCTTGGCCCAGTCCATCCGCGCGGTGGCCGACATGTTCCACGGGTTGCCCTTGTTCTCGAGGCCCTTGAACAGTCCGTTGAGCTCGGCGGGGAAGTTCGACTCCACCAGCACCTGGTAGCGGCGCATGTCGACGATGTGGTCGACGTGCTCGATGTCGACGGGGCACTGCTGCACACAGGCGCCGCAGGTGACGCAGGACCACAGCACGTCGGGATCGATGACGCCGGAGCCGTCCTCGGGCATGTAGAACCACTCGTCGCCGGTGTCGCCGACCAGCGGGCGCTCGACCTCCCTGGCCAGCAACTCGTTCTTCTCCGCCAGCCGCTCGCGATCGTCCTCGTGAGCCAGCAGGTACGGCGCCTTCGCCATCGTGTGGTCGCGCAGGGCCATGATCAGCAGCTTGGGCGACAACGGCTTCTCGGTGTTCCACGCTGGGCACTGGTCCTGGCAACGCCCGCACTCGGTGCAGGTCGCCATGTCGAGGACGCCCTTCCAGCTGAAGTCCTCGGCCGCGCCGACACCCAGCGTGCGTGTCCTCGTCGAGGTCCTCGAAGTCGTCCAGCGTGAGCGGCTTGCCGGCGCTCATCATCGGCTTCGCCGCACCGAGGGCCACCGGCTGCCGGCCGAAGAGGACGTTCAGGGGCGCCAGGAAGATGTGCAGGTGCTTGGAGTTGAGCACGAAGATCAGGAAGACGAGCATCACGCCGATGTGCAGCAGCAGGCCGATGCCCTCGAGGGCCTCAAGAGCGACGTGGTCGAGACCGTCGATCACGTTGCCCACGCCGATCGAGATGAACGCCCCGCTCTCGTAGGGCAGGTTGCCCAGGGCGGACGAGGCGCCGCGGAACAGGAACATCGTCCAGATGACGTTGAAGATCATGAACAGCGTGATCCAGGCGCCGCTCAGGTGGGAGCCGAAGAAGCGGGACCGGCGGCCGAGGTTCTCGGGGGCGTTCCGCACGCGAATGACGACGAAGGTGAGGATGCCGAAGAACGCCATCATCGCGATGAAGTCCTGAAGGAAACCGAGCACCGCCGAGTGGCCGATGAGCGGGATCGCCCAGTCCATGGGGCCCTCGCCCCCGGTGAGGAGAAGCTTGGCCAGGTTGCCGTAGGCCTCGAGGTAGACGGTGGCCAGGATCAGGAAGGCCCAGAACACGAAGAAGTGCGCGGCTCCGGGCACCGACCACTTGAGCAGCTTCTTCTGGCCGAAGACCTCGACCACCTGACGCTTGATCGCGGCGCCGAGCCGGCCGGTGACGCCCTTGATGCGGTCCGGTGCGGGCTGACCGCTGCTGATCACTTGGAAGAGGAACAGGACGCGCTTGGCGGCCAGCGGCAGCGCGATCGCGTTCATCAGCAGGCCGAGAATCAGCACGGCAACCACTAGTCACTCCAAATCTGTCGGGCATTTCGCCGGGGGCCAAGGGCCGCCCACGCGGGGCAGACTACGGGCATCTCGCCGACCCCGACATCTGCCTCAGGTGTGACAAATGCTACCTGCGAGTAACGGGGCGATACCGATCGGTCCGCGAGGCGGCCGCGCGGGAGGCTCTCGCATGAGGGGTGCCGGCCGGGGTAGGGGTAGGTAATGAGCTCCGTGATCGTCTTCGACGTCAACGAAACCCTGTCCGACCTCTCCCCGTTGGCCGCGCGGTTCGTCGCCGTCGGGGCACCGGCGAGTGCCGCCTCGCTCTGGTTCACGTCGGTGCTGCGTGACGGGTTCGCCCTGTCGGTCGCCGGTGTCCGGCCGGACTTCGCCGAGGTCGCGCGTGAGTCCCTGGCCGCCAGGCTCTCCGTCACCACGCTGGACCAGCCGCTGGACCAGGCGGTCGAGCACGTGCTCGGTGGCCTGACCGAGCTGCCGGTGCACGCCGATGTCACCCAGGGTGTCCAGGACCTCGCCGCAGCGGGGTTCCGGCTGGTGACCCTGAGCAACGGCGGCACGGCCCTGGGCGAAAAGCTGCTCGGCGACGCGGGTCTGCGTGACCACTTCGAGCGGCTGCTGTCCGTCGACGACGCACCGGCATGGAAGCCCTCCCGCGAGGCCTATGGGTACGCCGCCCGGGAGTGCGGCGTCCGCGCCGGAGGACATGGTGCTGGTCGCCAGCCATCCCTGGGACGTCGACGGCGCGATCCGGGCCGGGCTCGACGCCGTGTGGGTCGATCGGCACGAGGGCCACTACCCCGGGACGTTCAGCACGCCGACGTACACCGTCGCCGGGCTCGACGGGATCGCCCAGGTGCTTACCTGAGGCCTGCGCTCAGGACCTGACGACCCGGGTCACCTTGCCCGCGCTGCTGAACTGCACGGTCACGGTGCCGCCCGTCGAGCAGTAGCTGAAGCTGTTCCCGAGGCGCCGGTCCGGCTGGCCCACGGCCTTCAGGGTCGCCCAGTCGGTCATGCCCGCCTTGACCCGCGAGCCGAAGGTTGCCGGCGACAGCAGCGAGGACGGGTTGCTGCACGCGTTGGGCGCGATGCCGTAGGCGCGCTCCCACATCTGCAGGTAGGCCTCGGATCCCCGTGAGATGTCCTTCACGATGTCCTCGCCGGCCAGCATCTTCAGGTCCTGGATCCAGTCCGGGTAGAGCCCGTAGTGGGCCACGCCGTCCTTGTTGATGTCGTAGACCCGCTCGCCGCTGACCTGCTTGTGCACCGTCACCCCGCCGAGCGTGGTGAACGGGTAGGTCACCGGGTTGTTGGTCTCGGCATCCGGCCGGGGGTCGCCCTGGGCGCCGAGGCCGTTGATGTCGGCCCCGAACCCGATGCCCCAGTAGGTCTGCGGGTTGGCCCAGGTCAGGTGGCGCTTCCACTTGTCCACGAAGCCGGTGCTGTCCCCGGCGTACGGCGTGATGAAGCCCTGCTGGTCGTAGATCCGCGGGTAGGCGTCCGGCGTGGACCACGAGTGGCTGGACACGACCCCGCTGTAGCCCAGCTCGTCGATCAGGTCGAGCGACGCCTGCCGGGCCTTCACGCTCATGTGGTCGGGATCGAAGATCATGTGCCGCTCGGCCAGTCCACGGATCGTGAAGTCGCCGAGCTCGCTGAGCCCCATCGTGTTGCAGTGGTGATGGGCCGGGTAGACGGGCACGGCCGGAAGGTTGATGCCGGCCGCCTTGGCGACCGCTCCGAACAGCGCGTCCTGGGCAGGGATCTGCCCGGAGTCGACCGGCACGGAGTTGTCCTGGTCCTTGTCGTGCACCTCGGGGTCGTTGGGGTCGCAGGTCTGCATCCGCCACGGCGACCCGGTCTCGAGGGTGTTCGCCGAGTTGACCAGGTAGCCGGTGGAGCCGGAGTCACCGGCGACGCCGGCGAGGGCGTTGTCGAACTTGTTGACCAGCTCCATCTGGGTGACGCCCAGGGCACGCACCTCGTCGAGCTGCCGGTCGATGGTGGCCTTGCTGCACCTGAGGTCGGGGACGCCGAGCTTCTGGGTGCACCCGAACGGCACCGAGGTCTCGATGCCCATCACGACGGCGAGCTTGCCCGCGTTGATGACCTTGCGAGCCTGGTCGGGCGAGGTGACGATGCGGTACCAGCCCTGCCCGGGACCGCCGCTCTGCGCGTCGATGTAGTCCTGGAAGGCGTACATGTCCTTGGCCTGCAGGCGGATCGAGTCCATGTCGTCACAGGAGTTGCGCTTGAGCGGGTAGAGCTCGCACAGCTTGTTGTTCTCCACGAGCAGGTTGACCAGGATCCGCTGGCCGGCGCGCCAGGAACGCTCCATCCACTTGTAGTAGGTGCCCTCGTGGGTCAGGGACTCGGGCGCGGGCCAGTCCTTGAACGTGGGCCAGCCCACCGGGTCGTGGCCGTTGGTGCCGGACAGGAAGTTCTCCATCAGCGCGCCGTAGCCGTTGGTCATGGAGTGGTCGGGGCAGTCCTTGAGCGCCATCTCGACGCCGTACGGCGACCAGGGTCGGCCGCAGTGCACCTCGCCGCCGAGGAACTCGAAGGCCATCCCGTGGGTGTGCGCGTCGATGAAGCCACGCACCTCCTGGGTGCTGCTGACCCCGGAGAACGGGTTGCCCGAGACGTTCGTGGTGACCTCGGGGAAGGCGGTGCACCCGCTGCGCAGCCGCAGCCGCAGCAGGGTGGGGGTCCCGCTCATCGTCGCGTTGTCGGGTCCGTCGGTGAGGTAGCCGTGGCCGGGGATCTGGAAGCTGAACTGGCCCGAGCGCGGCATCCGCACGACCCAGTCGCTGGTCGGGCTCGGCGAGGCGGCGTACGTGACGGGGGAGCGGCCACCGTCGAGGTAGGTCCGGTCCGGGCTGAAGAGCATGTAGCGGCCGAGCGCGGTCGGCTTGAAGTAGAGCGGCGTGCCCGAACCCGAGGAGGCGGCGGCGAAGGTCGGCACGTTGCTGTCGGTGAGCCAGCGGCCGGTGCGGGTGGACTGCAGCCCGTAGCAGGCGTTGAACATGTTGTAGCGGTTGGTCGGCGAGGAGGCGTGCGGCGGGCTGACCGGCACGTTCGAGAGCGCCGGCTCCGGCTCGTCGCGCTGGTCGGCCGCGGCCCCGACAGCGACCCGGGCCTGGGTGGGGGTCGTCGGGTCGGCCGTCTCCGCGTCGGTCGCCAGCGTCGCGCGCGAGACGGCGTTCTTCGTCGCCGGGTCGTTGTGGGAGTGGGAGTGGCCGTCGTCGGCGAGCGCGTTGGGATGGGTGTGGGTGCCGTCGGCACGGAAGATCGTCCCCGACGCCTCGGCCCCCGACGTCTTCTTCTCGGCGGCCTCCTCGGCGGCCTTCGCGTAGCCGTCGGCCCCGCCACCATCGGCCCCGGCACCGTCAGCCAGGCCGGTGAACCCCCCGGAGGGGATGACCAGGGCAGTCAGCAACGCCACGGCGGACAGCCCGGCGGCGGCAGCGAGCCGGGGAACGACGTTCGGGCGAGGGCTGAGACGGCGCATGGGTGTCCTTCGTGATCAGGTGAGCGGACCAACGAGCCACCTGCGCTCTCGGTCACGCTCCATCACTCCGGGCTGGTCTCGTCCTCCCGCGGAACGAGCGTGCAGGCGAGCGCGGGGCCCACCGCATAGATCCCGTACGTCGCGGCGTATCCCCAGTGCGTGATCGCGAGTCCGGCGAGGGGAGCGACGGCGGCGGCGGTGAGGTACTGCGCCGTGTTCTGTACGCCGAGCGCGCGGCCGGACCAGTACGAGCCCGCCCGCTCCGCCACGCTGGTGAACGCCAGGCCGTTGTCGGCCACGTGACCGTGGACGCGACGACCATCAGGACGACAGCCACCGCCGAACGGCTCGGTGAGGGCGAGCAGTCCCATCGTCACCGCGGCTGCCACGGCGACCCACCGCAACGGCCGCACCCGGGAACCGACCATGTCGGAGAGCTGTCCGATGGCGATCCGGCCCAGCGCGCCCAGCACGTGAGTGGCCGCGACCAGCGCTCCCGCCGCCGCGGGAGACCAGTCGCGCTCCTGCACCAGCCAGGTGAGGGCGTAGGTCCACACCAGGAACTGCGGGACGACGAGCAGGACGGAGACGCCGTGCACGCGTGCCAGGAACCGGTCGGCTCGGTACGGGTTGGCCGTCAGCGCGGCGGTGGCCGCCGGACGTGGTGGGTCGAGCACGACCACCAGCACCGCCACGAACGCCAGGCCCGTGGCGACCACCGGAACCCACAGGGCTGCCGCGAGGCCGGCCCGGTCGGCGACGACAGCGATCGTGGCCGCGGCGATGGCCACGCCCAGCGGCTGCGCCATCTGGCGGATCCCCATGGCCAGCCCGCGTCGGCGGGGAGGGAACCAGCCGACCACGATGCGCCCGCTGGCCGAGCCGTGGAGGCGGCGAACATGCCGACCACGAAGAGGAGGGCCGCGAGCGGCAGGTGCCGTCGACCGTCGTCGCGACGGCTCCGAGGAGCGTCGTACCACCCAGGCCCGCGAGGAGCGCCGTACGTTCCCCGATGTGGTCCACCACCAGGCCCCACAGGAACAGGGTCAGCATCACCCCGGCTATCGGCGCAGCGGCGAGGGTGCCGGCCTCGACCAGGCGAGAGTCCGCGGTCCTCCTGGAGCGACGGGATCAGGAAGGCGGACCGTTGATCGCGACCGACGCGGCCGCCTGGCCGCCACGCTCGCGCCGAGCATCGACCACCGCCGCGCCGTGGTGATGGGGAGGTGTCGGCCGCGGTCACCGGTTCACGGTAGTGGCCGCCTTCGAGGGGAGCACGCTGCGGCCCCTGACGTCTACGGCCGGCCCAGGCGTCGGCTGACGGCGCGCGCGGTCGTGGACACCGCCTCGACCAGGCTCGGGACATCGACGTCCTGGCGGGCCTCGTAGGTCGTGGCGATGCCGCCCAGGGGCATGCCGTTGTGGTCGAGGACCGCCGCCGCGATCGAGGCGAAGCCGGGTGTGACCTCACCGTCCTCCGTTGCGTAGCCACGCCGCCGCGTCTCCGTGAGCACGCTTCGCAACGCCTTGAGGTTGCGTGGCCCGCGGCCGTGCCGGTCCACGAAGGCGGTGCGGTCGGGGTAGAGCGCCCGCACCTGGCTGTCGGGGAGGGCGGCCATGATCGCCCGGCCGCTCGCCGTCAGGTGGGCGGGCAGCCGTACGCCGACGTCGGTCACCAGCGGGGCCCGGCCCGGGGCGCGCTCCTCCAGCACGTAGAGGACGTCGCGACCGTGCGGGACCGCGAGGTGCGCCGACTGGCCGATCCGGTCCACGAGCGCCGCCAGGGGACGGTGCGCGATCCGCTGGAGTGGGGCCTGGCGCGCGTACCCGGTGCCGACCTCGAAGGCGGCCACGCCGAGGCAGTAGCGGCGGTCCTCGGCGATGTGGGTGACGAAGCCCTGCTCGATCATCGCGTTGACGAGGTGGTAGGCCGTCGAGCGCGGCAGGTCGAGCGCAGCGGCCAGCCGTTCCAGCGGCACCGGGTCCGGCTGGGAGGCCAGGAAGCGCAGCACACGGAGCGCGCGCGTGGCGGCGGGTACCTGGCTCATGAGCGGAAACGTAGTCCTCCGGGCCTCCCATGGGTCAGGATGGCCGGGACGAATCGGGCGTCACCCCCGGCGCTCGTCACCGACGAGAGGCAGATTCCCCATGCTTCGACGACTGATCGCCCCCACCCTCGTGGCGCTCTCCCTGGTCTCCACCGTGCTGGTCCCGACCGCGCAGGCGGCACCGATGCCGAGCAAGCGGGCGTGGCTCCACGACACGGTCGTGGCGCTGTCCGGGGCACGTCCTTACGTCGCCGACCGGGCCGCCCGGCGGTGGCCGCAAGCTGGCGCTCAACCTGGACATCGACAACACCTCGCTGCAGACCTACTACGACCCCGGCAAGGCGATCCCGGCGACGCTGCGTCTGGCGCGGTACGCGAAGAGCAAGGGCGTGTACGTCCTCTTCAACACCGGCCGCAACGTCAAGATGCGCGACCGCACCATTCGCCAGCTCAGGCGCGCGGGCTTCCCGGTCGACGGCCTGTGCGCGCACTACAAGGGCGAGTCGCTGGCGCACAGCAAGCAGCGTTGCCGTCGGTCCTTCGTGAACAACGGGTTCAGGATCATCGCCAACGTGGGCAACCGCAGCACGGACTTCGTCGGCGGCAACTACGAGCGCGCCTACCGGCTGCCGAACTACGGAAACCGCCTGGGCTGAGCACCAACGGTGGTTGAGCTTGTCGAAACCACCACAGGCCCGCCGGCGCCTGGGCTCAGTACTGGTGGAACCAGCGCAGCATCTCCCGCGAGGCGCCGGGGCAGGTGACGTTCATGTCGCGATCCGCCTCGACCCACTGGCCCAGCACGGCGTCGCCGCCCTGGAACATCCGGTCGGGACCGCACCTGCGCAGCGCCTCGGCGCGCGAGGTCTGCCCTGCCGCGCGCCACTCGGGGATGCCGAGACGCAGGTTGCCGACGACGTGCTCCCAGAGGGCCTGCGTGGAGTAGGCGCCGATGCGGTATCCGGCGTCGGTGTAGCCGCGTGCGGCCCCTCGGACGACCGCGGCGTTGGCCGTCAGGTCGCGGGGCCAGTCGAAGTCCGGCACCGGCTCGACGTCCAGCCAGATGATCGGTGACTGGAGCCGCGCGCGCTTCATGGTGCCCAGGTTGAACACCGCCTGCTGGTAGCCGACGTTGCTGAGCGCCCCGAGCCGGGTGGAGCCGTCGTACGGGCCCTTGCTGCGGTAGGCGTTGAAGTGGCGCTGCTCCGGATAGCTGATCACCGAGTACGCCGCCGCCATCAGGTTGCGGCTCTTCACCCACGCCGTCTGGCCGGCGAGGCACGGGTTGGGATAGAAGCCAGGCCCGTTGGTCAGCCCGATGATCACGTAGCGGGCGGCGTCGATCGGCATCGGGGCACCGTGCGAGCGCTTCTGCGGGATGCCCATGCCCTTGGGGCACTGCGGCCAGCTGATGTCGGCGCCGAGGACGGGCCCGAGATCCCTCGGCTTCGGCAGCTTCGGCACCTTGATCGAGGGGCTGGGCGCCGCCGGCGAGCTGGAAGGGGGCGGGGTCGGCTGCTCGGGTGACGGCTCGGCGGTCGCGGCTGGCCGACGGTGTCGTGGAACCGGTCGGCCTTCCTGGACTCCGGCTCGAGCGGGGCGTCGCAGCCGGCGCCGAGGAAGAGCGCGGCGCAGAGCAGCACGCCGGTGATGGTGCGCATCGTTCCCCCTGTCGGGTCAATGTCTGGGATCCGAGACAGACCGGTGGATGCGGGGCTGGCTGCCGGCCCCCGCTGGACGTTGAATCGTTGCATGAGTCTGCGCAGCCCCACCACCGCTTCGTCCAAGGTGCAGGTGAGCGTCGGTGCCCTCTCCTTCGACGGAGGTGGTCGCGGTCGCGCGTGACGGGGTTCGGGTCGAGCTCAGCGACGAGGCCCGTGCCGCCGTTGCGAGGGCACGCGCCGTGGTGGACGAGCTCGCCGCAGCTCCGACTCCGGCCTACGGCATCTCCACGGGGTTCGGCGCCCTGGCCACGCGGCACATCCCCGCACAGATGCGCGCCCAGCTCCAGCGCTCGCTCGTGCGCTCGCACGCAGCGGGCTCGGGTCCGGAGGTGGAGCGCGAGGTCGTGCGTGGGCTGATGCTGCTGCGCCTCTCCACGCTCGCGACCGGCCGGACCGGCGTACGCCCGGAGGTGGCGGAGCTGATGGCCGGTCTGCTCAACGCGGGCATCACGCCCGTCGTGCACGAGTACGGCTCGCTCGGCTGCTCCGGCGACCTCGCACCGCTCTCGCACTGCGCCCTCGCGCTGATCGGCGAGGGCGACGTGCGCGACGCCGACGGTGAGCTGATGCCGGCAGCCCGGGCGCTCGAGGCCGCGGGGTTGACGCCGGTCGAGCTCGCGGCCAAGGAGGGCCTCGCGCTGATCAACGGCACCGACGGGATGCTCGGGATGCTCGTCCTGGCGCTGACCGACCTCTCCCTCCTGATGCGTACGGCGGACATCGCGGCGGCCATGTCGGTGGAGGCCCAGCTCGGGACCGACCGGGTCTTCGCCCCCGAGCTCCAGGCGATCCGGCCACACCCCGGCCAGGCCGTCTCGGCCGCCAACCTTGCGGCGATCCTGAAGGACTCCGGCGTGGTCGCCTCCCACCGGGGACCGGACTGCAACCGCGTGCAGGACGCCTACTCCCTGCGCTGCTCCCCGCAGGTGCACGGTGCCGCTCGGGACACCCTCGACCACTGCGCGACGGTGGCCGGCCGGGAGCTGGCCAGTGCCGTGGACAACCCGGTGGTCCTGGCTGACGACGGCCGGGTCGAGTCGAACGGCAACTTCCACGGCGCGCCGGTCGCCTACGTGCTCGACTTCGCGGCGATCGTGGCGGCCGACGTGGCCTCGATCAGCGAGCGGCGTACGGACCGGTTCCTGGACAAGGCCCGCAACCACGGGCTGCCGCCGTTCCTCGCCGATGACCCCGGCGTCGACAGCGGCCACATGATCGCGCAGTACACCCAGGCCGCGATCGTGTCCGAGATGAAGCGCCTGGCGAACCCGGCGAGCGTCGACTCGATCCCCTCCAGCGCGATGCAGGAGGACCACGTCTCGATGGGCTGGTCGGCCGCCCGCAAGCTGCGACGCTCCGTCGACGGGCTGACCCGGGTCATCGCCATCGAGGTGCTGACCGCGGCGCGAGCCCTCGACCTGCGTCGGCCGCTCGAGCCGTCGCCGGCGACGGCCGCCGTGGTGCGCCTGCTCCGCTCGTCGGGGATCCAGGGCCCCGGCCCCGACCGCCACCTCTCGCCCGAGATCGAGACCGCCGTCGGGCTGGTCCGGTCGGGCGCCGTCCTCCATGCCGTCGAAGAAGTGATCGGAGAGCTGCAGTGACGGTTTCGACAAGCTCAACCAGCACCGTGGGAACCCGCGGCTGCCGATCCATGCCGCCCACGGGACCGAGCTCACGGCCCGGTCGTGGCAGACCGAGGCGCCGCTGCGGATGCTGATGAACAACCTCGACCCGGAGAACGCCGAGAACCCCGCCGAGCTGGTGGTGTACGGCGGGACGGGGAAGGCGGCCCGCAACTGGGAGTCGTACGACGCGCTCGTGCGGACCCTGACCACCCTTGCCGACGACGAGACCATGCTCGTGCAGAGCGGCAAGCCGGTCGGTGTCTTCCGCACCCACGAGTGGGCGCCGCGGGTGCTGATCGCCAACTCCAACCTGGTCGGCGACTGGGCCAACTGGGAGGAGTTCCGCCGGCTCGAGGAGCTCGGCCTGACCATGTACGGCCAGATGACCGCGGGCTCCTGGATCTACATCGGCACCCAGGGGATCCTCCAGGGCACCTTCGAGACCTTCGCGGCGGTCGCCGACAAGAGGTTCGGCGGCACGCTCGCCGGCACCATCACGCTCACCGCCGGCCTCGGCGGCATGGGCGGGGCGCAGCCGCTCGCCGTGACGATGAACGACGGCGTCGCGATCTGCGTCGACGTCGACCAGTCCCGGATCACCCGTCGCATCGAGCACCGCTACCTCGACGTGCAGGCCGACTCGCTCGAGCACGCCGTGGAGCTCGCGGTCGAGGCCCGCGACGCGCGGAAGCCCCTGTCCATCGGGGTGCTGGGCAACGCCGCCGAGGTGTTCCCGACGCTGCTCGAGCAGGACGCGCCGATCGACATCGTCACCGACCAGACCTCGGCGCACGATCCGCTGTCCTACCTGCCGATCGGCATCTCCTTCGACGACTGGCACGACGCGGCCCGCCGCGACCCCGAGGGCTTCACCAAGGACGCACAGGCGTCGATGGCCGCGCACGTGCGCGCGATGGTGGAGTTCCAGGACAAGGGCGCCGAGGTCTTCGACTACGGCAACTCGATCCGCGACGAGGCGCGCAAGGGCGGGTACGACCGCGCCTTCGAGTTCCCGGGCTTCGTCCCGGCGTACATCCGGCCGCTGTTCTGCGAGGGCAAGGGCCCGTTCCGCTGGGCGGCGCTCTCCGGCGACCCGGCCGACATCGCGGCGACCGACCGCGCGATCCTCGAGCTGTTCCCCGAGAACGAGCGGCTGCGGAAGTGGATCACCATGGCCGGCGAGCGGGTCTCCTTCCAGGGCCTGCCGGCCCGCATCTGCTGGCTCGGGTACGGCGAACGCCACCTCGCCGGCCTGAAGTTCAACGAGATGGTCGCCTCGGGCGAGCTCAAGGCTCCCGTCGTGATCGGCCGGGACCACCTCGACGCCGGGTCGGTCGCCTCGCCGTACCGCGAGACCGAGGCCATGCTCGACGGCTCCGACGCGATCGCCGACTGGGCGCTGCTCAACGCGCTGGTCAACACCGCCTCCGGTGCCAGCTGGGTCTCGATCCACCACGGCGGCGGCGTCGGCATGGGGCGGTCGATCCACGCCGGCCAGGTCTGCGTCGCCGACGGCACCGACCTGGCCGCGCAGAAGATCGAGCGGGTGCTCACCAACGACCCGGGCATGGGCGTGATCCGTCACGTCGACGCCGGCTACGACCGGGCCGTCGAGGTGGCGGCCGAGCGCGGTGTGCGCGTCCCGATGTCCGAGGCTGGTCCCGCTGACCGGGCGAACCCAGGGGTGGACACATGACGGTGATCGTCGTGGGGGCGGGGCTGGCGGGGCTGTCGGCCGCGAGCGTCCTGGTCGAGGCCGGTCAGGAGGTGGTGGTGCTCGAAGCCCGACATCGGGTCGGAGGTCGTGTCGAGGGCGGGACCATCGCGGGTCACCCGGTCGAGCTGGGCGGCACCTGGCTGGGAGAAGGACACAGCCGGATGCACTCGTTGGTGCAGGAGCTGGGGCTGGAGACCTTTCGCACCTTCAACGACGAGGGGCAGCTGCTCGTCGAGTTCGCGGGTCGGCAGAGCCGGATGAAGTCGCACAAGGGCGCAGTGCCCCGGCTCGATCCGTTCGCACTGGCCGACCTCGCGCAGGGCCTGTACCGGTTCGAGCGCATGGCTCGCAAGATCGACATCGAGGCTCCCTGGAACAGCCCGCGCGCCGACGTGATCGACGGGCAGACCTTCGAGAGCTGGATCCACCGCAACCTGCGCACGTCCGGCGGCCGTTCCTATTTCCGGGTCGCGTGCGAAGCGGTCTTCTGCGCGGACGCCGGTGACCTCTCACTCCTGCACGTGCTCTTCTACGCACGGGCCAACACCGACCTCGAAACCCTGCTCGCGGTCGACCACGGTGCTCAGCAGGACCGCGTCGTCGGTGGTTCTGTCCGTGTGGCGGAAGCGCTCGCCGACGCCCTGGGGGACCGGGTCAGGCTCGGGCTGCCGGTGCGCGGTGTGCACCAGGACCACGACGGAGTCAGCGTGGAGCTTCGGAACGGATCGCGGGTGTCCGGCGATCGGGTCGTGGTGGCGATCCCGCCGAACCTGGTGGGGCGGCTGGAGTACGACCCGATCCTCCCCTCCTGGCGCGACCAGCTGACCCAGAAGCTCCCCGCGGGTGCGGTGGTCAAGGCGTTCGCCGCCTACCCCACTCCTTTCTGGCGTGCAGACGGCCTCAACGGCCAGGCCGCTTCCGACCTGGGCCCGGTCAAGGTGACCTTCGACGTGTCTCCCCCGGACGGCTGCCGTGGGCGTGCTGCTGGGGTTCATCGACGCTGCCGACGCGCGGCACTGGGTCAAGCTCTCGGCCGCTGATCGGCGGCGCAGCTTCCTCGACTGCCTCGTGCGGTACTTCGGGCCGAGCGCGGCTGCCCCCGACGAGTACGTCGAGAAGGACTGGTCCGCCGAGGAGTTCACCCGCGGCTGCTACGGCGCGCACTTCGCCCCGGGAGTCTGGACGTCGTACGGCGAAGCGCTTCGACCGCCCGTGGGTCGGGTGCACTGGGCGGGTGCGGAGTACGCCACGCGGTGGAACGGCTACATGGAGGGCGCGGTGCGGTCGGGCGAGGCGACCGCTGCCGAGGTGCTGGCGGCCGGCTGAGGACCTCCGTTCGCCTGCACCCTGCTGCCGGCCCGGGCAGAATGCCGCCCATGTCCGAACGCCCCGTCCGTGCCCGTACGCCGCTCCCCGGCATCAGCTCCCGCGCGTGGGAGCACCCCGCCGACCAGGGGGCGCTGGTCGCGATGCGCAAGCTGCGCGGGTTCGACACGGTCCTCAAGGCGCTCTCCGGGATGATCAACGAGCGCGCCGTGCGGCTGCAGTTCCTGGCCTCCGCGATCAAGGTCGACGAGCGGCAGTTCGACCGGCTGCACCGCCTGCTCGGCGACGTGGGTGCGACGCTCGATGCGCCCGAGCTCCCCGAGATGTACGTCGTCGCCAACCCGAACCTGAGCGCGATCACCATCGGGATGAACAAGCCGATCATCGTGCTCAACAGCGCCCTGGTCGACCTGCTCGACGAGGAAGAGCTCCGCTTCGTGATCGCCCACGAGCTCGGCCATGCGCTCAGCGGGCACGCGGTCTACCAGAGCCTGCTGCAACGCCTGCTGGTGCTCAGCGGCGTGGTCGGTTCGGTCCCCCTCGGAGGTGTCGGGCTGCGGGTGATCGTGGCTGCCCTCTTCGAGTGGTCGCGCAAGTCCGAGCTCTCGGCCGACCGCGCCGGACTGCTCGCGACCCAGGACCCGCACGTGGCCTTCCGGGTGCACATGAAGCTGGCCAGCGGTGGTCACCTCGAGGACCTCGACACGACGTCGTTCTTCGCCCAGGGCACCGAGTACGCCGAGACGGGCGACATGCGCGAGTCGATGCTCCGACTCCTGCTGGTGGAACGACAGACCCATCCGTTCGCCGTCGTACGTGCCAAGGAGCTGCGGCGGCTGGGTCGACAGCGGCGCCTACACCGCCGTGCTCGCGGGCACCTACCCGCGTCGCGACGAGGACGCCGACGCCGACATGAGCGAGGCGGCCCGTGAAGCCGCCCGGAGCTACACGGACTCGTTCCGCAACCTCGGGGACACGCTCGGGCGCTTCCTGCAGGACACGGCCGGCGTGATGGGGAGCGTCAAGGGCTGGTGGGACGAGACCTTCCGCCGGGGCCAGCAGGGCTGACTCAGCGCCGCCACCAGCGTCGGCGTCGCTTCGCCGGATGCGGTCGATCACGCCGCGGCGACGGAGCTGCCGTCGGCGGTCGCCGCACGCGCCGTGCGGCCCGGCGCTCGCGCCACCGCTCGACCTCGGTCTCGACGTCGCGGGTGGGGGTCACGACGGGCGGGCCGCCCTGCAGCTGTCGTCGCGCCTCGATGACGCGACGGTTGAAGTCCTCGAGGGCCCTGCGCACGTCCTGTTCGCGCGCCTCCCGGTCGAGGAGCGCGTCGAGCTCGGCGTCCTCCTTGCGCAGCTGCAGCGCCGGCGGCAGCACGCCGGTGATCTGCTCGCGCTCGATGAGCTTCTTCAGCCACCAGTCCCGGTCGTACGGCGACCCGAGGTCACCCAGCGGCTTGCCGGCACCGGGCAGGTCGTCGAACTCGCCACGCTCCATCGCCTGCTTGATCTGCAGGTCGACCCACTGCGCCTGGTGCCGGATGCGTGCAGCCGCGGAGTCCGAGCCGGTGCGGGCGTCCCGCGCACGCTCAGGTCGGCGGCGGTCGGGGCCCTCGGGCATCGGAATCACCCCCGGTTCCGGACATTAGCCGATGACTTTGCTGGTCCCCAGTGGTCGGATCAAATACAAGGAGGGACGCGTGGAGATCTTCGCGAGCGGGTTGCGGATGGGTGAGTCACCGCGATGGCACGACGGCCGGCTCTGGGTGTGCGACTGGGTGGCCGGCGAGGTGCTCTCGTACGACGTGGACGGAGATCGCCGCGTCGAGCTGACCATGACTGGCCTGCCGTTCTCGGTTGACTGGCTGCCCGACGGGCGCACCGTCCTGACCTGCACCGAGGGGGTGGTCACCGCCGATGAGGACGGCACCCTGACGCCGTACGGCGCGAGCGGCCAGGCGTGGAACGAGATCGTGGTCGACCAGCGCGGCAACACCTTCGTCAACGCTGTCGGGTTCGACCTGATGGGCGGTGAGGCCCCGAAGCCGGGTTTCGTCTGGGTGGTCCGTCCGGACGGCTCGTCCGGGCAGGTCGCCGACGGTGTGTGGTTCCCCAACGGGATGGCTGTGACGCCGGACGGGCAGACGCTCGTGGTCGCGGAGTCCTACGGCCACTGCCTGACCGCGTTCGACATCTCCGATGAGGCGAGCCTGATCAACCGCCGCGTCTGGGCCGACCTCGGTGACGCGGCTCCCGACGGCATCTGTCTCGATGCCGACGGAGCGATCTGGTACGCCGACGTGCCGCACCGTCAGTGCGTCCGGTGGCCGAGGGCGGCGAGGTCCTGGAGGTCGTCCAGGCCGACCGGGCTGCTTCGCCTGCATGCTCGGCGGCGACGACGGTCGCACGCTGTACGTCGTCGCGACCGAGTGGGGCGGCACCACCGGCATCGGCCAGGGACAGCCGACCGGCCAGGTGCTGACCCACCGTGCGCCCGCACCCCACGCGGGCTGCCCCTAGACACGCCTGGCTCACCACCAGCCCTGCCGCCGTGCCCAGCGGAGCAGCAGCGTGCTCATCACGACCATGATCAGGAGCACGATCCCGAACTCGACCAGGTTCTCGCCCATGGACACGACCATGTTCATGCCTTCGATGGAGGCGATCGCCGTGACCGGCAGGGTGACGGCGGCGATCACGGCCAGGCGCTCCATGGCGAAGGTCATCTTGGTGTTGACCTTGGTCTGGTAGAGCTCGATCACCCCGAAGAGGAACTGCGCCTCCCCGTCGGCGATCGAACGGACCCGGTCGAACTGGTCGGCGAGGTCGCGCAGGTACTCCCGCGCGGACTCGTCCGGGAGATGGGTGAGTCCGGCCGTCCGGGCCCAGACGTCGTAGCACTGTGCCGCCATCGTGCGGGTGGTGATCAGCTCGTGGCGGATCAGGAACATCCGCTCCAGGAGCTGCTCGGGGTTGGTCAGCCGGGAGTCCATCACCTGCTGCTCGAGGCCGGGAAGCTTCTCGGCCACCTGGTTGATCATGCCGCGCTGACGACGGGCGACCGCCGAGGTGACCGCGAAGGACAGCTCGTGCGGTGTGGCCGGACGGAACCGCCCGGCCTCGATGCGCCGCAGCACCGAGTCCGTCTCGACCAGTGCCTCCTCGACCTCGACGACCGGGTTCAGGGGCCGTGGACCGTGACCAGGTAGTCCGGCCCGATGATCTGGTCGAGCTCGAGGAGGTGGACGTGGCCGGCCTCCCCGAGCAGCGGTGACTGGGTGGTGATGAAGACGTGGTCCGCGTACGCATGCACGGTCGGGACGTGGTTGCGGGTGCGGCACGACTCGAGCACCAGCTCGTGGCACCCGAGCTCGCGCAGGTAGTTCTCGGCCTCCGCGCTCCAGGTCGGGATGTCCACCCAGACGAAGCCGCCCGTGCCGGAGCCGGTGCGGTCCTCCAGCTCGCGCACCCGGATCCCGCTGCGGTCGACGTACCGGATCTCCACGGGCCCATGATGGTCCCGATTGCGGCCTCGCAGGAAGAGCTCTAGTCGCGGCCCGGGACCACCAGACCGGCCTCGTAGGCCAGGATCACGGCCTGCACGCGGTCGCGCACACCCAGCTTGGCCAGGATGCTGCTGACGTGGGTCTTGGCGGTCTTCTCGCTGACGAACAGCTCCGCCGCGAGCTCGGCGTTCGAGCGCCCGCGGGCCACCAGGGTCAGCACCTCCAGCTCGCGGCTGGTCAGGCGCTCGACCTCCGGTGGCGGCGTACGCGACCCGGGGTTCGCCGCGAAGCGCTCGATCAGGCGCTGGGTCACGCTGGGCGAGGCCAGCGCCGAACCGGCCGCCACCTCCCGGATGCCCTCGAGGATCCGCTCCCGCGAGGCGTCCTTGACCAGGAACCCGCTGGCGCCGGCACGGAAGGCGTCGAAGACGTACTCGTCGAGGTCGAACGTCGACAGCATCAGCACCCGGGCGTCGCCGGCCTCCACGATGCGGCGGGTGGCCTCGATGCCGTCCATCCCCGGCATCCGCACGTCCATCAGCACGACGTCGGGCCGGTGCTCACGCGCCATCGCGACGGCTGTCCCACCCTCGGCCGCCAGCCCGACCAGCTCGAGGTCGTCGGCGCCGTCGACCATCATCTCCAGGCCGGTGCGCACCAGCTCCTGGTCGTCGACGATCAGCACTCGCACACTCACACGCCCACCCCCGTGGGAAGAACGGCCAGCACGCGGAACGCGCCGGACGGGTCAGGACCGGTCTCGAGGCTGCCACCGACCACCTGGGCGCGCTCGCGCATGCCGACGATGCCGCGCCCTGCTCCGGGTGCACCGCCGGTCGGCGCACCGTGACTGACGACCTCGACGCTGAGCTGGTCGTCCTCCCACACCAGGGAGACCGTGGTCGGGCCCCCGGCGGTGTGCTTGGCGGCGTTGGTCAGGGCCTCCTGGACGATGCGGTACGCCGCCAGGCCGACCCCCGGCGCCACGGGCGTCTCCTCGCCCGTCGTGGTCAGCCGCACGTCCAGCCCGGCGTCCTCCGCGCCCGTCACCAGCTCGGCGATCTGGCCGAGGCCGGGCTGCGGCCCGCGGGGCTGCTCGTCGTCCTCCCCGACGAGGTGGAGCAGGTGCCGCATCTCGCTCAGGCCGGTCCGGGCGGTCGTCTCGATCGAGCGCAGGCTCTGTGCGGCTCGCTGGGGATCGCGTTCGAGGACGCTGGCCGCCCCGCCGGCCTGGATCGCGATCATCGCCAGGCTGTGGGCGACCGAGTCGTGCAGGTCGCGGGCGATCCGCGCTCGCTCGGCCTCGACCGCCCGACGGGTCTCCTCCTCGCGCCGGCGGTGCAGCTCCTCGGCCTGCTCGGCGACGGTCCGCACTTCCGACCAGCGCCGGGCCACCACCAGACCGATGGCCCACAGCGTGAACATCAGGATGGTCGACGCAAGCAGGTCCGGCGTCGCGTCGCCGCCGGTGCCGTTGGCCGCCGCGACGGCGATCCCCGCGACCGCCACGACGTATCCCGCGACCGCCTGCCGGAACGGCGCGTAGGCCGCGACCGAGTAGATCGCCACCAGGCCCGCCAGCGCGGGCGGGTAGATCTCCAGCGGCTCGGAGACCAGGGCCCGGCCCGCCATCGCCCCGAAGATCACGACCAGGACGGCCAGGGGCCAGCGTCGTCGTACGCACAGGGGCAGGGTGGTGAGCAGGACCGTGACGACGTTGAGCCACAACGGCCCCCGCACGACGTCCTCCGCGAGGCGGGCACCGAGCACCTCGACCAACCCCACCGCGCACAGTCCGACGGCGAGGGTGACGTCCAGGAGGACCCGTCGGGTCGTGGGTGAGGGCAGTGGCACGCGGTCATGCTATGTGCGCGCCGGCACCGTCCGGATCGGTCTTCGGACCGAGACAGGAATGCGTCTCTGGCCCGATGCCGCGCCGCGGTGCGCGTTCCTAGCGTGAGCGTCAACACCACGAACACAAGGAGCACACCATGTCTCACGCACACCTTCGGACCGCGGCGTTCCTGGCGGCCGCGGGGTACGGCGTCGGCGCCGTCCTCGAGCTGGTCCACGACCAGCCGTCCAACTTCACCAGCCCCGTCGACTACCTGATCGAGGCGACGTTCGTCGTCGGGCTCGCGGCCACGGTCGTCGTCCTCGCCGGCCTGGCGCGGGGTCAGCGGTCCGTCGCGTCGCGGATCACCCTGGGGCTCGCGGCCCTGGGCAACGCCGCCACGCTGGTCGCCGCCGGAGGCACGCTGGTCCTCGGCCGCGAGGTCCTCGACGGGGTCTTCGTCGTCGGCGTGCTGGCGATCATCCTGGGCTACCTCGCTAGCGCGGTCCTCGACCTGCTCCAGCGGCTCACCCCGCGGCTGGCGGGCGTGGTCCTGCTGCTGGGGTTCGTCGGCTCGATGGTGGTCAGCGGGGTCCTCGGGGCGCTGCTCGGCCACGGTGGCGACGGCGGCACGGCCGGTGGCCTCGCGCTGGCCGCGGCCTGGATCGCGGTCGCCCGGCTGCTTTCCGCGCCGTACGCCGAGGTCACCGAGCCCGCCGTGGCGGCCCGGGCCTGACCGTCATCCAGCGGCGGTCAGCCTGCGAACGCACCCTTGGGTACGACGAGCAGGCTGGCCGCCGCGACGGGGCCCGGTCACCCGACATGCCGCCGGCAGTGGATCTCGGATCCGAGACGCCCGGGGCGGCCGAGCCGGCGCGCGGCCCGCGATTGGATGGACTGGCCCCATGTCAGCCGGGCTCGCTCCACGTGCCGCGGTGCACGACCTCGTCGAGGTCCTGGCGGCGTCGCCGACGGGGAACCGGTGGCTCCCGGGGTGGACGCCGGGTGGCCGAGGGTGATGGAACCGACCGGGTCGAAGGTCTCGGGGATCGCGAACTCGGCGCGCACGCCAGCCACCTTCTCCGGCGGGATGCCGAAGAAGCAGGCGCCGAGCCCCGCGTCGACGGCGGTCTGCAGGATCAGCAACGAGGCCATGGCGGCATCCATGTGCCAGAACGGCACCGGCCAACGGGCCTCGTCGCGGTCGGTCCAGCCCTTGTCGGGCTCGGCGTAGCGCCGCAGGTAGGCGGCCTTGCTCGAGCACGGCACGATCACGACGGGAGCGCGCATCATGCCGCTCAGCCACGTGTCCGGGTGGTCGAGGTCGTCGGCGGTGGCCTGCCAGTAGCGGCGTCACCCCCTGCGGGGTGTCGAGCACCAGGAAGCCCCAGCCCTGGCTGAAGCCGGCGCTCGGCGCCCGGGTGGCGTTCGCGAGGGCGCGGTCCACGATCGCCGGGTCGACCGGCTCGTCGGTGTAGTTGCGGACCATCCGGCGGCGGCGTACGACCTCGGTGAACTCCATGGGGGCCATTATCGGGAGCGCCATGCCTGACGACTTCGAGCAGATGTGGGCCGCGCTCGCGCCGCTCGGCCGGTCCGCCGCCAGCGGCGGGTACTTCCGGCAGCCGTTCACCCCCGCCGAGTCCGAGCTCCGCTCGTGGTTCGGCGAGCAGTGCCGGGCGCGCGGGCTCGAGGTGGAGGCCGACGGCAACGGGAACCTCCTGGGCTGGTGGATGGTCCCGGGTGAACCGACGCCGGGCGTGCTTGTCGGCTCCCACCTCGACTCGGTCCTCGACGGTGGGGCGTACGACGGCCCGCTCGGCGTGGTCTCCTCGCTGGCGGCGATCGACCTGTTGCGCGAGCGGGGGGTGCAGCCACGACGGCCGGTGGCCGTGGGCGCCTTCGCCGAGGAGGAGGGATCGCGCTTCGGGCTCGCCTGCCTGGGTTCGCGGCTGGCGACCGGCGCGACCACACCGGACCAGGCCCGCGAGCTGCGCGACCCCGACGGCGTACCCCTGCTGGACGCGATGGACTCCGCCGGCCTCTCCCCGGCACTCGGCAGGGCCGACTGGGTGGACCGGATCGGCGGCTTCCTGGAGCTGCACGTCGAGCAGGGCCGCGACCTCGTGGAGCGCGACGCGGCGATCGGGCTGGCCACGGAGATCTGGCCGCACGGCCGCTACCGCTTCGACTTCGAGGGGGCCGCCAACCACGCCGGGACCACGCGGATGGAGGACCGGCACGACCCGATGCTGAGCTTCGCGATGACTGCCATGGCGGCCGGCAGGCAGGCGACGCTGGTCGGGCAGCGGGCCACCTTCGGCCGTGTCGAGGTCGCCCCCAACGGCACCAACGCGATCCCGTCGCGGGTCACGGCGTGGCTGGACGCCCGCTGCGAGAGCGAGGTCGAGCTGGTCCGGCTGGTCGCCGAGATCAAGCGGCAGGGCGCCGAGCGTGCCAGCCGCGACGGCACCCGGCTGGGCGTCACCCCCGAGTCCGTCTCGGGTGCGGTCGCGTTCGACCGCGAGCTGACCGGTTCCCTGCGCGACGGCCTGGCCGGGCGCTGGGGCGAGGTGCCGGTCATCCCGACGATGGCCGGCCACGACGCCGGCATCCTCGCGGCGGCCGGCATCCCGACCGCGATGATGTTCGTGCGGAACCCGACCGGCGTCTCGCACTCACCCGAGGAGTTCGCGGAGATGGCCGACTGCCTGTCCGGCGTCGACGCCCTCGCCGATGCGCTCGAGGTGCTCGTGTCATGAGGCTGCACCTCGAGCACGCCCTGCTGGAGGACCGGGTCGCGGACGACGTACTCGTCGAGATCGAGGACGGTGTGATCAGATCGACGGTCGGGAAACTCGCGCTGTGGGTAATGCATTGCCCATCGAGCAGGTTTCCCCGGTCACCGGGGAAACCCGCACCGTCCCCGGCCTCACCCTCCCCGGCCTGGCCAACTGCCACTCCCACGCGTTCCACCGGGCGCTCCGGGGGCGGACCCACGGTGTCGATCGAACGGGGGAGCGGGGGTCGTTCTGGACCTGGCGCGAGCAGATGTACGCCGTGGCCGCGGAGCTGACCCCGGACAGCTACTTCGAGCTCGCCCGCGACACCTACGCGGAGATGCGGGCCACGGGGATCACGGCGGTCGGGGAGTTCCACTACCTGCACCACCAGGCCGACGGCACGCCGTACGACGATCCCAACGAGATGGGTCGGGCGCTCCTCGCGGCCGCCGACGAGGCCGGGATCCGGATCCGCCTCCTCGACACCTGCTACCTGGCCGCCGGGTTCGGGCGCCCGCCGGAGGGAGTGCAGGTGCGGTACTCCGACGGCGACGCGGACGCCTGGGCCGAACGGGTCGCAGCCTTCGACGACGCGCGCGTCGGTGCCGCGATCCACTCCGTGCGCGCCGTGCCGCGCGACCAGCTCAAGGTGGTCGTCGAGGCGGCCCGCAACCAGCCGCTGCACGTGCACCTCTCCGAGCAGGTCGCGGAGAACGAGGCGTGCCTCGAGGCGACCGGTCTCACGCCGACGCAGCTGCTGGCCGAGGCCGGCGCGCTGGGCGAGCTGACCACGGCCGTGCACGCCACACATCTCACCGACGAGGACATCCGCCTCCTCGGCGAGAGCCGCACCAACGTCTGCTTCTGCCCCACCACCGAGCGCGACCTCGCCGACGGCATCGGTCCCGCGCGGCGGTTGCACGAGGCCGGTGCCACCCTCACGCTGGGGTCCGACAGCCATGCGGTGATCGACCTGTTCGAGGAGATGCGGGCCGTGGAGATGCACGAGCGGTTGGCCACCCGGCAGCGCGGCCACTGGTCCGCGCTCGAGCTGCTCGCCGCGGCGACGTACGACGGACACCGCTCGCTCGGGTTCGACGGACGCGGGCCGGATCGCCGAAGGACAGCGGGCCGACCTGGTCACGGTCGACCTCGGCACGATCCGTACCCGCGGCACCGGGGCCACGCCCGAGACCCTCGTGTTCGCGGCCACCGGTGCGGACGTGGTCGCCCGATGACGAGCGTGCTGCTGACCGGCATCGCCGAGCTGGTCACCAACGACCCCGCCCACGACGGCACCCCCAACGGGATCATCGAGGACGCCGCGGTCGTCGTCGACGGCCGGAGGGTCGCGTGGGTCGGTCCGAGGCGCGCCGCCCCGGACGCGGACGCCGTCCGCGACCTCGGCGGCAGGGCTGTCCTGCCCGGGTTCGTCGACTCCCACTCCCACCTCGTCTTCGCAGGCGACCGGGCCCACGAGTTCGCCGCCCGGATGGCCGGGTGAGAGCTACGCGGCCGGTGGCATCCGCACCACCGTCGCGGCCACCCGCGCCGCGAGTGACGAGCAGCTCGCGGCGAACGTCGCGCGCCTGGTCGCCGAGATGCGCCGGCAGGGCACCACCACGGTCGAGATCAAGAGCGGCTACGGGCTGACCACGCTCGACGAGGCGCGCAGCCTGGTGATCGCCCGGCAGTACACCGACGAGACCACGTTCCTCGGTGCGCACGTCGTGCCGCCGGAGTACGCCGAGGACCCGGCCGCCTACGTCGAGCTCGTCACCGGGCCCATGCTCGAGGCCGCCGCGCCGCACGCCCGGTGGATCGACGTCTTCTGCGAGACGGGCGCGTTCGACGCCGACCAGGCCCGCGCGATCCTCGGGGCAGGCCGCAGTCGAGGGCTCGGGGGCCGGCTGCACGCCAACCAGCTCGGTCCCGGCCCAGGGGTACGCCTCGCCTGCGAGCTCGGCCTCAGCTCCGTCGACCACTGCACCTTCCTGGACGACGCAGACGTGGCCGCGCTCGCCGACTCAGGCACGGTCGCGACGCTGTTGCCGGGGGTGGAGTTCAGCACCCGCTCGCCGTACCCCGACGCCCGCGGCCTCCTCGACGCCGGGGTGGCCGTTGCCCTGGCCAGCGACTGCAACCCCGGCTCGTGCTTCACCTCCTCGATGCCCCTGTGCGTGGCGCTGGCCGTGCGGGAGATGGGGATGACCCCGGCCGAGGCGGTCTGGTCGGCCACGGCGGGCGGGGCGCGCGCCCTCGACCGCGACGACGTCGGCGTCCTCGCGCCCGGCAAGCGCGCGCACCTGACCGTGCTCGAGGCGCCCTCCCACGTCCACCTCGCCTACCGAGCCGGCGTCCCCCTCGTCAGCGAGGTCATCGCCTGAGTCGCAGCGTCGTGGCTGCGGTTTCCCGTGTTAACACGGGAAACCACCACGCCGCCTCACGCACTCCCCGACCCGCCGCCCGCACCAGCGCGTCGAACAGCCGCTGGTCGCGGCCCATCTCGGGGTGCCACTGCACGGCAAGACAGAACCGGCCCCCCGCACCCTGCGCCTCCATCGCCTCCAGGGTCCCGTCGGCCGCCTGCGCCACGGGCTCGTAGCCGGGATGCGACCGCACCGACTGGTGGTGGTGGCAGTGCACGGTCACCTCCGCGCCGAGGATCGAGCGCAGCACCGAGGGCTCGGCGGTCGACACCTCGATCTCCCCGAAGGTGTCGCCCCCGGGGCTGTGCTGCTCGTGGCCGACGGTGTCCGGGGTGTGCTGGTCGAGCGTCCCGCCGGCGGCGACGGCCATCACCTGCATGCCCCGGCACACACCCAGGGTCGGCAGGTTCGCCGCGGCGGCCGAGGTGAGGAGGCCCAGCTCCCACGCGTCACGGTCCGGCCGCCAGGAGGCGGTCCGGGGGTGGGGCTCCTCGCCGTACCGGCCGGGGTCGACGTCCGCGCCCCCGCTGACCACGAGCCCGTCCATCCGGGCGACGGCGGCTGCTGCCGCGTCCGGGTCGTCGGTGGCGGGCGGCAGCAGCACGGGTACGCCGCCCGCACGGACGACCGCGTCGGCGTACATCACCGGCAACAGGTCCGCGGCCTGGTCCCACACCCCCCACGACGCCTGTTCGCGATAGGTGGTCAGCCCGATCAGCGGTCGCATCGAGGACTCACCCGGTCCTCACAGGGGCGTGACGTAGGCGCCGGAGATGCCACCGTCGACGAGGAACGTGCTCGCCGTGATGAAGCTGGACTCGTCGGAGGCCAGGAAGAGCACGGCGTTGGCCATCTCCTCCGGCTCGGCGAAGCGCCCCATCGGCACGTGCACCAGCCTCCTGGCCGCGCGCTCGGCGTCCTTCGCGAACAGCTCCTTGAGCAGGGGAGTGTTCACCGGTCCGGGGCACAGTGCGTTGACCCGGATCCCCTCGCGGGCGAACTGGACGCCGAGCTCGCGGCTCATCGAGAGCACCCCGCCCTTCGACGCTGAGTAGGAGATCTGGCTGGTGGCAGCGCCCATCACCGCGACGAACGACGCGGTGTTGATGATCGAGCCGGACTTCTGCTCGCGCATGTAGGGCAGCGCCGCCTTGCAGCACAGGTAGACGCTGGTGAGGTTGACCTCCTGCACCCGCCGCCAGACGTCGAGGTCCGTGTCGAGGATGGACTCGTCCTCCGGAGGGGAGATGCCGGCGTTGTTGAACGCGATGTCGACCGAACCCCAGGTCTCCTTGGCGTGCGCGAAGAGTGCGTCCACCTCGTCCTTGCTGGTGACGTCCACGTGCACGTAGGTCGCGAAGTCCTCGCCGCCGAGCTGACCCACCAGCTCGTGCCCGCGCTGGTCGTCGATGTCGCCGATGACGACCCGGGCGCCCTCCTCGACGAACCGCTGCACCGATGCCAGGCCGATGCCCGAGCACCCGCCGGTGACCACCGCGACCTTGCCCTCCAGACGTCCTGCCATGGTGTTGCCTCCTTCGTCTCGGTGGTTGAGGAGGGCGCCCTGGCGCCCGTCTCGAAACCAAGCGGCTCAGTGGGCGATGAACACGTTCTTCTCCTCGGTGAACGCGTTCGGCGCGTCCGGACCGAGCTCGCGGCCGAGGCCCGACTGCTTGTAGCCGCCGAACGGCGTCCAGTAGCGCACCGCCGCGTGGCTGTTCACGCTGAGGTTCCCGGACTCGACTGCGGCGCGAGACGCGCAGCGCCCGGCCGAGGTCGTTGGTGTAGATCGAGCCCGACAGCCCGTACTCGGTGTCGTTGGCCAGCGCGACCGCCTCGTCCTCGTCGTCGAAGCGCATCACCGCGACGACCGGGCCGAACACCTCCTCGCGCCACACCGCCTCCTGCGTCGAGGCCGACTCGACGACCGTCGGCGGCAGCCAGAACCCGTCGCCGTCGGGGCACGAGCCGGTGAAGGCCACCTTCGCGCCGTCGATGTAGCGCTGGACCGAGTCGCGCTGACCGGCCGAGACCAGCGGCCCCATCTCGCTGTCCTCCTGCGCGGGGTCGACCACCTTCATGCCGTTGACCGCGCTCTCGAGCCGGCCCACGAACTCGTCGTACGCCGACCGCTCGACGAGGATCCGCGAGCGGGCGCAGCAGTCCTGGCCGGCGTTGTCGAAGACGGCGTACGGCGCGCTCGCCGCGGCCGCGGCGACGTCGGCGTCGGCGAAGACGATGTTGGCGCTCTTGCCGCCGAGCTCGAGGGTCACCCGCTTCACCTGCTCGGCGCAGCCGGCCATGATCTGCTTGCCGACCTCGGTCGAGCCGGTGAAGCACACCTTGCGCACGTCCGGGTGCGTCACGAAGCGCTCGCCGACCACCGACCCCTTGCCCGGGATGACGGTCAGCACGCCCTCGGGCAGCCCCGCCTCGATCGCGAGCTCACCGATCCTGATCGCCGTCAGCGGCGTGATCTCGGCCGGCTTGAGCACGACCGTGTTGCCGGCCGCGAGGGCGGGGGCCAGGCCCCAGCCGGCGATCGGCATCGGGAAGTTCCAGGGCACGATGATGCCCGACGACGCCGAGCGGTTCGTGGAAGGTCAGGTCCACGCCACCGGCGACCGGGATCTGCTTGCCGAAGAGGCGCTCGGGGGCCGCCGAGTAGTAGTTCAGGCAGTCACGGACGTTGCCCGCCTCCCAGCGGGCGTTGCCGATCGTGTGGCCGGCGTTGGCCACCTCGAGCTGCGCGAGCTCCTCGATGTGCGCGTCGACCACGGCGGCGAACGCGCGCAGCAGCCGGGCGCGCTCACCCGGTGCGACGTCGCGCCAGGCGGCGAACGCCTCCTGCGCGCGGCCGATCGCGGCGTCGGTCTCCTCGACGCCGGCAGAGCCGACCTCGGCGATCTGCTTGGCGGTGACGGGGCTGATGACAGCAGTCGTCAAGGTTCACATCCTCTCGAAGGTCCGGGCGAGCTCCCAGTCGGTGACCGCGGCATCGAAGGCCGTGAGCTCGACGTCGGCCATGTTGACGTAGTGGTCGACGACGTCGTCGCCCAGGGCCGCGCGGACGGTCTTCGAGCGACGCGAACGCGTCGCGGGCCGCTCGCAGCGTGTGCGGCACCTTGGGCCGGTCGGCCGAGGCGTAGGCGTTGCCGACGAGCTCGTCCTCGAGCTCGAGCTCGTTCTCGATGCCGTGCAGGCCGCCGGCCAGCATCGCTGCCAGGGCGAGGTAGGGGTTGACGTCACCGCCGGGGACCCGGTTCTCCATCCGGGCGGAGGGTCCCTGGCCGACCAGGCGTACGGCGCAGGTGCGGTTGTCGGAGCCCCACGCGATCGTGGTCGGCGCGAACGACGCGTCGGCGAACCGCTTGTAGGAGTTGATGTTGGGCGCGTACATCAAGGTGAAGTCGGCCATCGTCGCGAGCACGCCCGCGACGAACTGGTCGTAGAGGGCGGAGCGCTCGGCTCCTTCACCGAAGACGATGGTGCCGTCCGCCCCGCGCAGGGACAGGTGGATGTGGCAGGAGTTGCCCTCGCGCTCGTCGTACTTCGCCATGAAGGTGATGGCCTGCCCGTGCTGCGAGGCGATCTCCTTGGCCGAGGTCTTGTAGACGCTGTGGTTGTCGGCGGAGACCAGGGCGTCGGCGTAGAGGAAGCCGATCTCGTGCTGACCGAAGTTGCACTCGCCCTTCGCGCCCTCGACGTCGAGGCCCGCGGCGTACATGTGGTTGCGGATGTCGCGCAGCAGCGGCTCGACCCGTGACGTGCCGACCAGCGAGTAGTCGATGTTGTACTGGTTGGCCGGGGTCAGCCCGCGCCACCGGCGGTCGTGGGCGTCCTCGTAGGTGTTGTTGAACACCATGAACTCCAGCTCGGTGCCGGCCAGCGCCACCATGCCCCGGTCGGCGACCCGCTCGAGCTGGCTCTTGAGGATCGTGCGCGGCGACTGCACGACGGGCTGCGTGGTCGAGCCAGACGAGGTCGCACTGCACCATCGCGGTCGCGGGCAGGTGGGGGAGCAGCCGCAGGGTGTCCCAGTCGGGCACGAACTCCATGTCGCCGTAGCCGCGCTCCCACGAGGAGATCGAGTAGCCGGAGACGGTGTTCATGTCCACGTCGACCGCGAGCAGGTAGTTGCAGCCCTCGGTGCCGTGCTCCAGGGCCACGTCGAGGAAGTAGTGGCCGTGCAGGCGCTTGCCCTGCAGTCGTCCCTGCATGTCGGTGAATCCGAGGACGACGGTGTCGATCTCACCGGACTCGATCATCGAGCGCAGCCGGTCCAGCGTGAGGTAGCGGTCGTTGGGTGTGCTCATCCTGGTCTCCCGTGGTGGTGGTGGGTCATCCGAGCAGGCCTCGCAACAGGGCGGCGGTGTCGTCGCAGTGCTCCTCCATCACCTGGTGGGCGCGGTCCGCCCGCCCGCCGAGGATGGCGGAGACGATCCGGGCGTGCTGGGTGTTGGAGTGCGCGATGTTGGCCTCGAGCACCGGGATCGCGCTGAGCATCTCGTGCAGCGTCGACTGCACTGAGGTGATTGCCTCGATCATCCGGGGTGACCCGGTGACGGCGGCGATGGTCAGGTGGAAGCGTGAGTCGGCCTGCCGGTGTACGGCAGGCCCGGTGGCAGTCGCCACGGCCGCCAGTGCCGTCTCGAGCTGCGAGCGTTGCGCGTCGCCGAGGTTCGAGCTCGCTGCCAACGCAGCGGCTCCCGGTTCCACGATTCGCCGGAAGTCGAGTGCGTCCACCCAGTCCGCGAGCCGGGTCGCCGTACGACGAGAGGCGGCTCGGGCCTGCGGCGTGGATGGGCGCATCGTGACGACGGTTCCGCCACCGCGACCCCGGGTGGTCTGTACCAGTCCGGCCTCACGCAGGGCGGCCATCGCCTCCCGCAGCGTGGCCCGGGAGACTGCCAGACGCTCGGCCAGCTCGCGCTCGGAGGGCAGCGCCGAGCCGCGCGGGTAGACGCCCAGCCGGATCAGTGTGGCCAGCTGTTCCACGCACGCCTCGAAGGCGTGATGCCCCCGAACCGGACGCAGCACCGCCTCGGGGAGTGCGGGGTCGGGGGAGGCGGTCACCCGGCCAGTGTTCGAGCCAGCGTCCGCGGGTGTCAATGGTGGGCAATGGTCTGGACTCAAACCTTTTACAGGCGGACTCTGGACGCAGCCGAGATGCCGGGTCTACCTTGCTCGAAACGGGCTTGAAGTCTTTCCCAGGAGGCTGACATGGCGACGACCGAAGACCGACCCCTCAACGAGGACGAGAAACTTCTCGCGAAGCTCGGGTACGCGCAGGACCTGAACCGCAGCTGGTCGGGGTTCTCCAACTTCGCCATCTCGTTCTCGATCATCTCGATCCTCGCGGGATGCTTCACCAACTTCGGCGCCGGCTGGAACAACGGCGGCCCGATCTCGATCTCGTGGTCGTGGCCGATCCTCGGTGTCTTCATCCTGATCATCGGGTTCACCATGTCCGAGCTCGTCTCGGCGTACCCGACCTCGGGCGGCATCTACTGGTGGGCCTCCAAGCTGGGCGGCCCCGCGGCCGGGTTCTTCACCGGCTGGCTGAACCTGATCGGCCTGGTCGCCGTCACCGCGGGTGTCTCCTACGGCTGCGCGACGTTCATCGACCTGACCATCAGCACGTGCTCGGACGTCCTACGCCGACGACTACTCGCTGACCCGGGTGTTCCTCATCTTCGTGGTGGTGCTGGCCCTGGCCGCCGTGCTCAACATCTTCAGCAGCCACCTGATGGCGATCATGAACAACGTCTCGGTGTGGTGGCACGTCGTCGGTGCCAGCGCGATCGTGCTGATCCTGCTGTTCGTCCCCGACCAGCACCAGTCGCTTCAGCTACGTGTTCACCGAGCGGTTCAACAACTCGGGCTACGCCGACGGCAGCACCGCCAGCTTCGCATTCTGGTTCGCGATCGTGCCGTTCGGGTTCCTGCTGACGCAGTACACGATCACCGGCTTCGACGCCTCCGCCCACCTGTCCGAGGAGACCGCCGCGGCGTCCAAGGCGGCGGCCAAGGGCATCTGGCGCTCGATCTTCTACTCGGTGATCGGCGGCTACATCCTGCTGCTGTGCGTGGTCTTCGCCGTCCCGAACGACGCGACGGCAACCCGGACAACGCCGGCGTCGGCGGTGGCGGCGTCGCCTTCATCTTCATCGAGGCACTGGGCACCAACTGGGCCAGCCTGGTGCTGTTCATCTCCGCCTCGGCACAGTTCTTCTGCGCGACCTCGTGCATGACCTCGGCCTCCCGGATGACCTTCGCGTTCAGCCGCGACGGCGCGATCCCCGGCTCGGAGACGCTGAAGAAGCTGAACCGCGAAGCGGGTGCCGGTCGAACGCCGTGGTGCTGGTGGCGATCGCCGCCGCGATCGTCACGCTGCCGGCGCTGATCGAGGTCAACATCGGCACCGAGGCGGAGCCGCTGATCGTCCCGGTCGCGTTCTACGCGGTGACCTCGATCGCGGTGATCGGCCTCTACCTCGCGTTCGCGATCCCGATCTGGCTGCGCTGGCGGATGGGCGACGCGTTCGAGGCCGGCTCCTGGAACAACGGCGCGAAGTACAAGTGGATGAACCTCATCGCGGTCATCGAGATCGTCGTGGTCTCGCTGTACCTGATGATGCCGTTCGTGCCCGGCGGCCAGTGCCGTTCAGCGACGACTTCGAGTGGAAGTTCGTCAACTACGCACCGATCGTCACCGCTCGGCGCGCTCCTGCTGCTGACGATCTGGTGGCAACGCCTCCGCGAAGCACTGGTTCACCGGCCCGAAGCACACCATCGACCCCGAGGTCGTGAAGGTCTTCGACGAGGGCTGAGCCTCCGAACCGATCCGTTCCGGGGTCGGACCCCGCAGTGGTGCCCGTCGGATTCGATTCGGCAAGATCGGGAACCACTGGCGTACGGCGCAACGGTGCGCCGAACGATGACGAGGAGGCACCATGACCACTCCCCCTGACGAGCCGCTGGGCGACGACGAGCTGGACACCACCGCCGGTGGCAGCGACGCGGTGCCCGGCGGCGACGCCGACGGCACCGACGGCGGCGACGCCGACGGCACCGACGGTGACTCGACCGACAGCAGCGACGGCGACTCCACGGACGCCGACGGCACCGACAGTGACTCGGCGGACGCCGACGGCACCGACGGCGACTCGACCGACAGCAGCGACGGCGACGCGACCGACGGGTCCTGAGTGGCCGACGCCCTCGAGCTGTTGAGCGGGGACGCCCAGAACTTCGTGGAGAAGGTCTGGGCGTCTCACGTTCACGTGCACAAGGCCGACCCGGCCGACCTGGTGGGCCTGCTCTCGTTCGACGACGTCGACGAGCTGCTCACGTCCACGGCGATCCGCACGCCGGCCGTGCGGCTGGCCCAGGACGGGTCGGTGCTGCCCGCAGTCGCGCTACACCCGCAGCGGTGCCACCCTCGCCGGCCAGGCGTTGACCGGGCTGGTCGACGCCCGCAAGGTGATCGACCTGTTCGAGGACGGCGCGACCGTCGTACTCCAGGGGCTGCACCGGTACTGGCCGCCGCTGACCCGGCTCGTCGCCGAGCTCGAGCTCGCGCTGGGCCACCCGTGCCAGGCCAACGCCTACCTGACGCCGCCGGGGTCGCAGGGCTTCGCGGTGCACAGCGACAGCCACGACGTGTTCGTCTTCCAGACCCACGGCTCCAAGCTGTGGGAGGTCCACCCCGCGCCGGGCGAGGACGGCCCTGACGACGTGGCGCGCGAGGTCCTGCTCGAGCCGGGGCTGAGCATGTACCTGCCCACCGGCACCCCGCACGCCGCCCGCGCCCAGGACACGGTGTCGCTGCACGTGACGGTCGGCATCAACCAGCTCACCTGGCGCACCCTGCTCGAGCGGTCCGTCCGCCAGGCCATGGACTCCCTCGACGCACTGGGAGCCGACAGCCATCTCCCGGCCGGCTACCTCGACGACCCCGATGTCCTCGCCGACGGACTTGGCCGGCGGCTGCGTGCCCTCGCCGACGAGCTGGCGACGCGTCGACGCCGCCCGGGTCGCCGACGACCAGACCCGGTCCTTCCTGGAGAAGCGCAACGCACACCTGCGTGGCTCCCTGGTCGACCGGATGCACCTCGACGCGGTGGCCGGGGACACCACGCTGCGTCGCCGCCCGGGCAAGCCGTGCGTGCTGCGGCCCGACGGTGACCGCCTGCACCTGCTGCTCGGCGACCGGCGGATGACCGTCCCGGCGCGCATCACCGACGCGGTCGAACGGGTGCGCACCCTCGAGGAGTTCACCCCCGACGACCTGGGTCTGGACCCGGAGTCCGGCGCTGGTCCTGTGCCGCCGGCTGATCCGTGAGGGTCTGCTCGAGGTCGTCCGCTGACTCCGCCTGTCGGAGGGGACTTCCGCTGTTCGGCCGCGGCCGAGCAGCGGCTGGACGACCTCGCCGGCACGGCCACCCACCTGACCGCCTTCCTGCTGGTCGAGCACCACGGGCCCTGGGGTGCCAGCGCGCCGCGCGACAGCCGGCTGCCGGACTCGGTCAAGGCGCACCTCACCACCCACCGGAACATCAAGGTGCTGCTCGCCCGCCGGCACCACCGCGCCCACCGCGGTCCCGAGTTCCGGCTGTTCCTGTGCTTCCCCGCGCGCCGGCTGCTGCTCACCTCGACCTTCGCAGGACCCCGAGGAGCTGACCGGGATCGACCTGGACGCGGTGGCTCGTGGCGAGGCGCCTGACTGGGCGCACTTCGACGGCCCGCTGTTCGGGGTGTGCACCCACGGTCGGCACGACGCGTGCTGCGCCGAACGCGGGCGCCCGGTCGCCGCGGCGCTGACGGCCTCGCATCCCGCGGAGACGTGGGAGATCTCGCACATGGGCGGGGACCGGTTCGCGGCCAACATGGTGGTCCTGCCCGAGGGGCTCTACTACGGGCGGATGGACCCGGGCTCGGCCAGCCAGATCGCCTGGCTGCACGAGGCGGGCAGGGTCGACATCGAGCGGCTGCAGGGGCAGCTCGGCGTACCCGATGCACGTGCAGTACGCCGAGATCGCGCTGCGCCGCCACCTCGAGGAGGACCGCCTCGACGCCGTAGGCTGGTCCGGCGGCAGGGGATGACCTGGTGTTCGCGCACCGCTCCGCCGCGGGCTCCTTCGAGTGGGCGGTGACCGTGAGCCGGCGTACGCACGGGGAGGCCCAGCTGACCTGCAGCCTCGAGCGCCTCAGCGCCGTCCCGGTCCACGACGTGGTGTCGATCGTCCGCGGTGCGCAGATCTGAGGCAGTCTGGCCTCCTCGTCTAAGGCAACTGCCGATGTCCCGCGGGCGCCTTAGCACTGGAATCGAGTCATCGATCCAGTCAAGGAGATGGCCATGATGTACAGCCCGCTGAACGAAGAGTTCATGTTCGAGGAGATGAGGAACCGCGCCGACGCGATCCGTCGGCCGCGCCGCGAGGACATCGCCGCACGCGCCGGACGCCGCTGGTGGCGTCGGACCGCACACCGTGCGGGATGATGACCGATGTGCGGATGGATCGGAGCAGGGCCGACGGCATCGTCGGTCGTGACGTAGAGCTCGAGGTCCTGCTCCGCTCGGCCGCCGGGCGGGACGACACCCGGATGGTCCTCCTCTCCGGTGACGCCGGCGTCGGCAAGACCCGCGTCCTGACCGAGGCGCTCGACCGGCTCACCCGGGACGGGTGGCGCGCGCTGGTCGGTCACTGTCTCGACTTCGGCGAGACCTCCATGCCCTACCTGCCGTTCGCCGAGATGCTCGCGCAGATCGGCGAGGTTGCCCCCGAGCTCGCGGAGCGCGAGCTCCACCCCGCACTCGCCCGGCTGCGTCATCGTGCGCCGGCCGACGAACCCTCCGAGGGCCTCGACCGGGCCGAGGTCTTCGAGGCGATGTACGCCCTCGTCGAGGAGCTCGCCGCCCTCGGCCCGATCGCGCTGGTCGTCGAGGACGCCCACTGGGCCGACGCCAGCACCCGTGACCTGGTCAGCTTCCTGCTGGCGCGCCGGATCCCCGGCCGCTGCCTGTTCGTGGTGACCTTCCGCTCCGACGAGATGCACCGGCGTCACCCCCTCCGCAAGCGCGTCGCCGAGTGGGTCCGCCTCCCCGGCGTCGACCGCCTCCAGCTCGAACCGCTCCCGGCCGGCGACGTACGCGGCATGGTCGAGCAGATCCTCGGCAGTGCCGGCCGGCCGCTCGGTGAGAAGTACGACGACGACATCGAGCGGATCGTGCAGCGCTCGCAGGGCAACGCCTTCTACGTCGAGGAGCTCGTCGGTGCCTTCCTCGGAGGCGGGTGGAGCCTCCCCGAGGACCTCGCCGACCTGCTGCTCGTGCGACTCGACCGTCTCGACGAGTCGGCGCGCGACGTGGTCCGGGTGGCCTCCGCCGCCGGTCAGCGGGTCCCCCACGACCTGCTCGCCCGGGTGGCGCCGGTGACCGAGGACCAGCTCGAGGTCGCCCTGCGCACCGCGATCGACGCCAACGTGCTCGTCCGGACTGGTGACTCCGAGTACGCCTTCCGGCACGCGCTGCTCGGTGAAGCCGTCTACGAGGACCTGTTGCCCGGTGAGCGGATGCGTCTGCACACGGCGTACGCCGAGGCGGTGCGCGAGCTGCACGGCACCCGCGGCGCAGCCGACCTGGCCCGGCACGCCCTGGCCTCGCACGACCTGCCGACGGCCCTCCAGGCCAGCGTGGACGCCGGCGACCAGGCGTTGGCCACCGGCGGACCCGACGAGGCCGCGCGGCACTTCACCAAGGCGCTCGAGATCTACGCCGCGCGCCTCGTCGCAGCTCGCCGACCCGCCCGACGAGGCCGAGCTGGTGGCCCGCACCGTCGATGCGCTGTGCGGCTCGGGCCATCCCGAGACGGCCCTGTCCCTCATCGACTCCCACCTCTCGCGCCTGCCCGCCGACGCACCGCCGCTCGCGCGGGCGCGGCTGCTGCTCGCGCGGGTCGAGGCGCTGCGCTCCACGGAGACCGACACCCAGCCGAGCCTGGTCAGCGGCGAGGCCCTGGAGCTCGTCGGACCCGAACCCACTCAGCTGCGGGCACGGATCCTCGCCATGCACGCGCAGGCGCTGATCTGGGACGGTCGTTTCGACGAGGCCAGGGGCCAGGCGGACGAGGCGATCGAGCTCGCCGACCAGCTCGAGCTGCCGCGCCTCGCCGCTGACGTCAGCGTGACCCTCACCTGGCTCAACCAGCACCTCGACCTCGGTGAGGGCAGCCGGGCCGAGCTCAAGCGGATCATCGCCGAGGCGCAGGCACGAGGCGACGTGCTCAGCGAGATGCGCGGCTTCATGCGGTGCGGCGGGCTCGAGTACGACTACGGCGAGCTCGCGGCAGCGCAGGAGAACTACCTGCAGGCCGCGCGCCTGGCCCGCGAGATCGGCCGTCCGTGGACCATCCAGGGAGTCGCGCGGGCGGATGCTGGGGGCGGTGATGGCCTACATGCGCGGCGAGTGGGACGAGGCGCTCGCGATCGTCGACCACAGCGACGAGGACCCGCCGCCCACAGCCCGGGCCATGCTCGAGGCCGTCGCGCTCGCCGTCGCCGCCGGTCGTGGAGACGTCTCCGCGCTGGCCCGGTTCCCGGCCCTGCGCGAGCGCTGGCACCGCGAGGGCCTGATCACGGTCGTGGGCGGTGGCGCCGCGATCGAGCTGCAGTCGCTGCGGGACGGTGCGGCGGTCGCCGTCGCGACGTACGACGACATCTGCCGGGTGCTGAGCCCGCTGTGGGGGGACAGCTTCGGAGCCCGGCTCCGGCTCACCGTGCTCGCCCTCGCCGCCCTCGCCGACGAGGCGCCACGGACCCCGACCGGCGCCCGTGACGAGGTCCGCGCGACGGCTGCTCGCCTCGTCGGTGAGGCGGAACAGGTGCTCGCCGTCCGGGCCGAGGACGAGCGGCCCTTCCAGATCGAGGGACGGGCATGGGAGGCCCGGCTGCGGGCCGAGGAGCTGCGCCTCGAGTGGCTGCTCGGAGCCCGCGTCGACCTCGCGGACCTGATCGGCCGCTGGCGGACGACGGTCGACCTGTTCGCCGACCTCGGCCACCTCCTGGAGGAGGCACGCGCCCGCACCCGGCTCGCCCAGGTGCTGCGCGCGGCCGGCGACACCGAGGCCAGCCAGCACGAGGCCGGCATCGCGCGGGCGCTGGCCGGGCGCCTGCGCGCCGCGCCCCTGCTCGAGGAGCTCGGCACGCTCGGCCGGTCGAGCGCCGAGGCCGGCGCGCTCACCCCGCGCGAGCGCGAGATCCTCGCCCTGGTCGCCGCCGGTCGCAGCAACGCCGAGATCGGTCAGCAGCTGTTCATCTCGGCCAAGACGGTCAGCGTGCACGTCTCCAACGTGATGGCCAAGCTGGGGGCGGGCAGCCGCACGGAGGCCTCGGCCCTGGCTCGACGGGCGGGTCTCATCGACTGAGCGGCGCAGGGGCATTGAGGGTTTCGACGACCTGAGCCGGGGTACGTGGCCCAGATCACCTCTCGGGAGGCCTCATGTCCGTGCTCGACAAGAGCAGCACGATCGCCCGCTCCGGCTACAGCAAGTGGCTGATCCCGCCCGCCGCCCTGTGCGTCCATCTCTGCATCGGCCAGGTCTACGCGTTCTCGGTGTTCAAGACCTCGCTGGTCGAACGCTTCGACTCCTCGCAGACCGCCATCGCGTGGATCTTCTCCATCGCCATCGTGATGCTCGGACTCTCCGCGGCGGTGCTCGGCACCTGGGTGGAGCGGGTCGGACCGCGCAAGTCGATGTTCACCGCAGCGCTGTGCTGGGGCTTCGGGTTCCTGATCGGCTCGCTCGGCATCGCGATCGGCAGTCTGCCCGTCCTCTACCTCGGGTACGGCGTGCTCGGTGGCATCGGCCTGGGGATCGGCTACATCTCGCCGGTCTCGACGCTGATCAAGTGGTTCCCGGACCGACCGGCCTGGCCACGGGCATGGCGATCATGGGCTTCGGTGGCGGCGCGCTGATCGCCTCGCCGCTGTCGACGAAGCTGATGAGCGTCTTCGACTCCTCCTTCGACCCGGCCGACACGACCTCCGTCGCCAGCAGCAGCGCCCTGAGCAGCACCTTCCTGACCCTCGGCATCGTCTACCTGGTCTTCATGATGATCGGCGCCGCGCTGGTGCGGGTGCCGCCCGGCCACGGCGAGGACGACACGGTCGTGCCGCAACCCGGCCGCAACGGCGCCCTGGTCACGGCCTCGCAGGCGATCCGGACACCGCAGTTCGTGTTCCTGTGGATCGTCCTGTTCTGCAACGTGACCGCGGGGCATCGGCATCCTCGAGCAGGCCGCCCCGATGATCCAGGACTTCTTCCGCAACGGCTCGGGCGACTCGACGGTCTCCGCGGCCGAGGCGGCCGGGTTCGTCGGTCTCCTCAGCCTGGCCAACATGGCGGGCCGCTTCGTGTGGTCGAGCCTTTCCGACGTCATCGGTCGCCGCGCGACGTACATGATGTACCTCGGCGTCGGGGCTGGGCTCTACGTCCTGCTCGCGATCATCGGCCCGCAGTCCACGGCGCTGTTCGTGATCATCGCCTGCGTCATCATCAGCTACTACGGCGGCGGGTTCGCCACGTCCCGGCGTACCTCAAGGACGAGTTCGGGACCCTCGAGGTGGGCGCCATCCACGGCCGCCTGCTGACCGCCTGGGCGGCAGCCGGTGTCGTCGGGCCGCTGGTGGTCAACGGGTTCCTCGATGCGGCCGGTGAGCCGGGCAGCCTGGTGGCCGACGACTACTACCCGGCGCTGATCACCATGACGGTGCTGCTGGTGGTCGGGCTTCGTGGCCAACCTGATGATCCGCCCGGTGGACTCCAAGCACTACGACGACGACGCGGTACGCCAGGCCGAGGAGTGGGCCGACGAGGACCGCGTCGTCGTGGCGAGAGGAGGAAGGTGAGATGAGCGAGGAGACGACCAGCACGGCGGAGCAGACCCCGACCAGCCCCCTCCTGGTGGCGCTGGCCTGGTTGCTCGTGCTGCTGCCGCTGGCCTACGGGCTGTGGCAGACCCTGGTGAAGGCCGGGCAGCTGCTCGGGGGCTGAGCACGCCCCTCGCCGGGCAACGGCATCGGCGGCATACTCTGCGTATGCGAACCGAGACCGTGACCGAGCACCGCTTCGCCAAGATGGGGCCCGTGCCGCTGGAGAGCGCCCCCGGGGTGCGCTCCGGGGACCTGCCGCCCGGCCCGCGGTTCCCGGCCTGCTGCAGAGCATCGGCCTGCTGCGGTTCCGGCACCACTTCATCCCGGCGCTGAAGCGGCGGTACGGCGACGTCTTCTCGATCCGGATCCTCCCGAAGGGCCGCCACATCGTGGTGTTCAACCGGCCCGAGCACGTCAAGGAGATCTTCGCGGGCGATCCCGAGGTCTTCCACGCCGGCAAGGGCAACGCGATCCTCGGGCCGGTGATGGGGGAGCACTCGCTGCTGCTCGTCGACTCCAGCCAGCACAAGCGCGCCCGCAAGCTGCTGATGCCCGCGTTCAACGGCCACGCGCTGCGCGGCTACGAGGACATGGTGACCGGGTTGGCCAAGACCGAGGTGGGCCGCTGGCGCGAGGGCGAGCCGTTCGAGTCACTGGAGCGGATGAACGCGCTGACCCTCGAGATCATCCTCCAGGTCGTGTTCGGGGTCACCGACGAGGCCCGGCTCGCCGAGCTGCGGCCGCTGGTGAACAGGACGGTCAACATCCCGCCGATGGTGTTCCTCGGCTGGGGCTTCCCGCGACTGCAGAAGTACGGCCCGTGGCGGCGCGCATTCGAGAACCAGATCGAGTTCGACCGGGTGATCTTCGCGGAGATCGCGCAGCGTCGGGAGGCGGGGGACCTGGCCGAGCGGCCCGACGTACTCTCCCGGTTGCTGCTCGTCCGTGACGAGGCTCACGGGAGAGGGCCTGACCGACGAGGAGCTCCGCGACCAGCTGGTCACCCTGCTCCTGGCGGGTCACGAGACCACGGCGACCGCGCTGGCCTGGACCCTGCACGAGCTCGGCAAGGACCCCGCGCAGGAGCGCAAGGCCCGTCAGGCGGCCTCCGCCGGTGAGACGGAGTACCTCGAGGCGGTGCTCAAGGAGTCGATGCGGCTGCACCCCGTGATCCAGATGGTGGTGCGCCAGCTGATGGAGCCGGCCACTGTCGGCGGGATCGACCTGCCGCGCGGCACCAACGTGGCCGCGTCGATCATCCTCGCCCACGAGTCCGAGGAGAGCCATCCCGACCACACCCGGTTCCGTCCCGAGCGGTTCCTGGAGGGCGAGGTCGCGATCAACACCTGGATCCCGTTCGGTGGCGGCGTCCGCCGCTGCATCGGCGCCGGCTTCTCGTTGATGGAGGGGGTGGCGGTGCTCCGCGAGGTGCTCACCACCTACGACGTCGAGCTGCCTCCCGGCACCATCGAGAAGCCGACGGTCCGCAACATCACCAGCGTTCCCCGCCACGGCGCGCGCATCGTCGTACGCCGCCGTCGGGGTGCCTGAGACGCACGCACCCGCACATCGCCGAAGTGCCTGACAGACCTGACGGGTGCGTCGGTCGGGGGAGGGCCGAGCGCGCCCGCCAGGCGGCCCCATTTCGGGGGCACAAGGCAATTGTGCCCCGCTTTCCGACACCAGCCACGCGGTTCTGGTACCTGATCTAGACGGGTGCCCATGCCGACTGGACCGGGCCGCCTCGTAGGCTCGGCGGGGTGAAGCTCGAACGCAAGCACGCCCTCGTCCTGCTCGCCATCGCGGCCTGGAACGTCCTCACCTACGCCCGGTTCACCAAGGCGTTGATCGACACCGAGGAGGACCGGCCGACCAGCTACTTCGTGGCGCACGGAGTGCTGATCGTGGTCAACCTCGTCATCGCGGCAGTGCTCGGTCGATGGGGGTTCCGCGCGCTGCGCGCCGCCCGCGACCGAGTGACGCGGACGCACGACGCGTCAGGCCGAGAACGCGGCGCGCACCTGCTCCTCGGTGAGCCCGTAGTCGGCCAGGTCGTAGGAGTGGCGCGGGCGTCGCCCACCCTGGCGTGACTCCGCGTCGAGCTCGGTGACCGCCTCGTCGACGGCGGTCGTCCACGCGCAGGTCGAAGGTGTCGTAGATCCCCTTGGTCGTGCCGACCGGGTCGGTGACGAACTCGCGGTAGTCGACGTCGATGAACTGCTCCGGGGAGTACGCCGCACGCTCGCGCTCGAACCGCTTGACCGCCTTGCTCAGCATGTCCAGCTGGGTGCGGCCGATGGTCTCGCCCTGCGAACGTCGTGGACCACCCCTTGGTCGCCTCGGCCGACAGCGAGCACGCGGAGGCGATCGCCACCACCGGGTCGCGATGGGTCTGCACGATCAGGGCGTCCGGGTAGACCGACATGATCGCGTCCAGCCCCACCAGGTGTGAGGGGTTCTTCAGCACCCAGCGCTTCTCGGGATCGTTCAGCCCGATCAGCTGGAGGTTGGCCTTGTGCCGTTCGTAGGCGTCGGTCCAGTCCTGCTTCTCCAGCCAGGCGGAGTACTCGGGAACGTGGGCGAGCGACTCGAACCCGATCGACTTGCCCGACTGGCGCAGGATCCGCCAGCACTCCTCCACGCTCGAGGCGTCCATGAAGTGGATCCCCATGAACTCGGGGTTCTCGATGTGGTGCTCGGAGAACGCCGCGTTCAGGGCGTCGTAGATCGGGTTCTCCGCCCAGGTCTCGCGCGGAGGCCGCGGCTGCGGGACCTCGGTGAGCCACAGCTCGAGCCCCTGGTGCGCCGGGTCGGCGTTCAGCAGCCGGTGGAGGGCCGTGGTGCCGGTGCGCGGGAGCCCGCACACGAAGATCGGTCGCTCGATCGGCACCTCGGCGTACGTCGGGTGCTCGCTGGAAGCCGTGCTCGGACAGCAACCGCCCCACGAGCGCGCTCTTCACGAAGGTCCGCTGCATGTAGTTGCCCTCGGGCGTCAGCCCGCCGTGGGCGACCAGGTCCTCGCAGAGCAGGCGCAGGCCCTCTTCGTGCTCGGTGCCGCCGAAGTCCTCCAGCCCGGTGGTGCGTACGGCGGCCGCGGCGATGTCGTCGAAGGAGCCCAGGTCCTCCCGGGTCCTAGTAGCCATGGAACTCCCCACAGCTGACGTCGAGGGTGATGCCGCTGACGGCCGAGGCCAGGTCCGAGGCGAGGAAGAGCGTCGCCCGGGCCACCTCCTGGGGCGTGGCCAGCCGCTTCAGGTCGGTCTTGTCGGCGATCTCGCGGTAGATGTCGTCGTGGGTGACGCCGCGCTCCTCGGCCATCCAGTCGAAGTAGGCCTTGTTGACGTCCTCGTAGATCCAGCTCGGCGCCACGGAGTTGACCCGGATCCCGCGCGGGCCCGAGCTCCGTCGCCAGCGACGAGGCGATGTGCACCAGCGTGCCCTTGCCCATCTTGTAGCCGCCGAAGTCGAGCTGCGACTGCCGCAGGACCGCGGAGTTGACCATGATGATCGAGCCGCCGGGCTTGTCGGGCGTCTCCGCGAGCGCGTCGGCGAACAGCGTGGAGAGCCGCAGGGGCGCGAACGCGTTGGTCTCCAGCGAGCGGCGCAGGTCGTCGTGCTTGAGCGTGGTCAGCGGCGCCATCGGCGGGATCGCGAAGGCGTTGTTGATCAGGCAGTCGACCCGGCCGTACTCCTCCAGCGACGCGTCGACCAGCGCCCGGCAGGCGTCCTCGTCGTCGATGTCCGTGGGCACGACGAGCGCCCGGCGGCCGTGCGACCGCACCACCTCGGCCATCTTGTCGAGGCGCTTGCGGGTCCGCGAGGCGAGGACGAGGTCGGCGCCGAGCCTGGCCGCCTCCTCGCCCAGCGACCGTCCCAGCCCGGGCCCCACCCCGGACAGCACGACCACCTTCCCCTCCAGCAGCTGCGGTTCTTCGGTCACCTCAGGTCCCTTCCAATTCGCCGACCGGGCAGTAATGGTTGCCCGAAGCACGCCGACCGGGCAGTAATGGTTGGTCGTACGACGCCGAGCGGGTAGTTGTGGTTGGTCCCGGCCAACCGGATGTGCCCGCTCGACCCTTCTCGGCCAACCGAAAGTGCCCTCTCGGCATGCTTGGCCAACCATGAGTGCCCTCTCGGCGGACTCGCGCCGACCAGAATCCCCGCTCGGGCGGGTCACGAGATCATCCTCCGGGCGATGCCGACCTGACGGGCGGCGATGCGGGCGGTGTAGTCGTCGGCCGAGATCTGGTTGCCCGCGAAGTTGCGGCAGCCGCGACGGCGAGCGAGTCGAACGGCACCACCTCGACGGTCGGCCCGTCGGTGGCGTCCAGGGAGCGGGAGAGCCGCTGCCAGCGCAGCATCATCACGCCCTGCGGGTGGCCAGAGGTCTCCAGCCAGTTGGCGATGCCGGGGTTGCGCTCACTGATGACGTAGCGGAACTGCCCGTCCGGGTCGGCGTGTGACTGGGCCTTGGTGAGGGAGGTCTGGTGGTGCTCGTAGTCGGTGGAGATGTACCAGCGCGACCCGATCTGGATCGCCTGGTAGGCGCACTCCGAGACCGGCACGCTCACGATCATCGCCTCGTCGTCGCCCAGCGAGTAGTGCCCGATCGAGGAGAACTGCGAGGCGAGGCCGCCCGGCGTCGACTTCGGCACGGTGAGGGTGTTGACCGGCTCCTTGTAGGTGAACCACTCCGGGAAGGCGAACCAGGTGTTGATCCGTCCGACCAGCATCTTCGCGGCCACGCCGTACCTCTTGGCGACGCGCTCGGTCGTCAGCGCCCCCCGTGGCTGCCCGGCGGTGTCGAGGCGCTGGATCCGGATCTGCCCGCGCTCCTCGGTGTTCCAGTCGTCGTAGACCTCGCGGATGATCAGCGTGCTGCCCTTCTTCAACCCGAGCTCCGGGCCGAAGCGCCACTCGAAGCTGCCGTCGTCGGCGATGTCGAGCTCACGGTCGTCGAAGGCGGCGACCGTCCCGGGTGCCCCCTCGGAGGAGTACGTCCCGTCCATCACCTGGAAGGACAGGTCGGCCGTGGTCCCGCGGACGCCCGAGACGACGTAGGACCCGCCAGGGTCGAGGTAGGCGTTGAAGTAGACCGCGTCGGGGTTGTCGAGACCCTGCCGCGCGTACTGGTGCGTGGGGTTGATCAGCACCGGGTGCTCGAGGTCGTAGTCGAACGCCATCTGCAGCGACGACCGGATGCTGCCGGCGAGGTAGTCGTAGCCCTCCGCGAGATCCTGCTCGGAGACCTCGAACGGCGGGTTGGCGATCAGCTTCTCCGCCTCGGCGACGGCCTCGCGGAAGGCGAGGGTCACGTCCTCGTGTCGCCGGGCTCACAGCGCGACCTTGCTGATGATCGAGTCGGCGTACTTGTTCAGGTTCTCGATCTTCGTCTCGAGCGGCTCGGTGTCCGGGCCCTTGATGTAGGGCACCCGGAACCCGACGATGCAGTCGGTCACGCCCTTGTCCTCGAGCCGCTTGATGCCGTCGAGGTCGTAGGCGTCGTAGGAGATGACGTGCACCTCGAAGTCGTCGCGGGTGTCGCCCTCGGCCTTGCGGATCTCGGCGAGCCGCGCGAGCAGCCGGTCGAGCTCCTCGGCGTCCCCGCCGGCGTGCATCCACCCGTCGCCCTTGAGTACGGCGCGACGCAGCGCCGCGTCGGCGTGGCCACCCACCAGCAGGGGCACCTTCTCGGTGGGCGCGGGTGTCTGCTTCATCTCCTGGATCGAGAAGAACTCGCCCTCGTAGCCGAAGAACTCTCCGCTCGTCAGCCCCCGGATGATGTCGATGCACTCGTCCATCCGCTTGCCGCGCCGCTTCCACGGCACGCCCAGGGCAGCGAAGTCCTCCGGCCAGGGGGAGAGCCCGATGCCGAGCCCCAGCCGGTTGTCGCTCAGCCAGGCGACCGAGCTGACCTGCTTGGCCACCAGCACCGGCGGGCGCACGGGCAGCTTGAGCACGAACGGCGTGAACCGCAGCGTCGAGGTCGCCGCCGCCAGGTGCGTGACCAGCACCATCGTCTCGATGAACTCCTTGTCCTCGAGGAACTCACGCTCGCCGGTGTCGGTGTAGGGGTACGTCGAGTCCGACTCCTTGGGGTAGATCAGCGAGTCCGCCACCGTCATCGAGGTGTACCCGCCGCCTCCGCCGCCTGGGCCAGCGGAGCGTAGAAACGGGCATTCGTCATCGCCTCGGCGTAGGTGAAACGCATGGGCACACACTAGAACGTGTTCCAGTTTTCTGCCAGAGTGGCCCGGTGGACCTGCACGAGATCTCCGACCGGCTCGAGATCGAAGCCCTGCTCACCCGCTACACCCGAGCCATCGACACCGGCGAGTGGGACCGGCTCGACGACGTGTTCACCCCCGACGCCGAGATCGACTACACCGCGACCGGCGGGATCGCCGCGCCCTACCCCGAGGTCAAGGCCTGGCTGGCCGAGATGCTGCCGATCTTCCCGCGCCGGCTGCACACCCTCGGCCAGGTCGACAGCGAGGTGGACGGCGACGCCGCTGTCGTGGCGGCGTACTTCCACAACCCGATGATCCTCCCGCAGCGCGACGGCTCCGAGACCGTCGTGGAGTTCGGCGGCGATCTACCACCACGACCTCGTCCGTACGACGGACGGCTGGCGCTCGCGTCGCCTGCTCGAGGAGCTCGTCTGGAAGCGGGGCATGTAGCCCGGTGGACGAGAAGCCCCCCAACCTCGACGGTGAGTTCGCGCGCCGGGTCATCAAGCTGATGGCGACGGTCAACGTCGCCGTCTACAAGATCACCCGCGGCCGCGTCGGCGGCACCTGGCGCATCGGCGCCGGATGGCGGGACCCGGTGCCGATCTGCCTGGTGGAGCACCGTGGCCGCCGGACGGGCAAGCGTGCGCACCACCCCCTTGGTCTACCTGCGCGACGGCGACCGGGTGGTCGTGGTCGCCTCGCAGGCGGGCCGGCCCCGGCACCCGCTGTGGTTCCGCAACCTGGAGGCCGACCCCGAGGTGACCGTCCAGATCAAGGGCGACCGGCGCCCGATGCGGGCGCGCACCGCCTCTCCGCCCGAGCGCGCCGAGCTGTGGCCCCGCCTGGTCGACCTCTACAGCGACTACGACTCCTACCAGTCATGGACCGACCGGGAGATCCCGGTGGTGATCATCGAACCGCGCTGACCCGGATCCCGGCAAGACCTCCCGCCGAAGGGCACCGATGCCGCAAAGTTCCCGATCCGGGACCCCAGCCGGTCACGATTCGGCAACGGGGCGCATGGTCGCTTGACCCGCCATGGCCGCAGGATCGAGGTTTGGTCAGATCGCTCCACCAGAGGCGGTCACCAGTACCCGATCTGCGACCCGGGGAGGCGAACGAACCTGAGCACGTTGGAGGACCCGGGCGCCATCCAGGCGGCTGACGAGGCAGTCGCTGGCCGGCCAGGAGAAGATCGAAGGTCGCTCGCTCAGCCAGATCGCCTGGCGCCGGCTGCGGCGCGACAAGTTCGCGCTCGCCGGCGGCTTCTTCATCATCTTCATCGTGCTCGTCGCCATCTTCGCCCCGCTCATCGTGAAGATCACCGGCGGGGACCCGAACGCCTACAACGCGTCGCTGGTGGACCCCGCGCTCGGCCCGTACGGCACCTTCGGCGGGATGAGCTGGGAGCACCCCATGGGGGTCGAGCCGATCACCGGCCGCGACATCTTCAGCAGGATCGTCTACGGAGCGCGCGTCTCGCTGGTGATCGCCCTGCTCGCCACGTTCGTCTCGGTCGTCATCGGAACGGTGCTGGGCATCGTCTCGGGCTTCTTCGGCGGGTGGATCGACTCGGTCCTCAGCCGGATCATGGACATGTTCCTGGCCTTCCCGGTGCTGGTCTTCGCGATCGCACTGTCCGGGGTCTTCCCCGACAAGGCGTTCGGCCTCTCCGGCGCCCCGCTCCGGCTGACGCTGCTCGTCTTCGTGATCGGCTTCTTCAGCTGGCCCTACATCGGCCGCATCGTGCGCGGCCAGACGATCTCCCTGCGAGAACGGGAGTACGTCGAAGCCGCCAGGAGCCTGGGCGCGAAGCGGCCCTACATCCTGTTCACCGAGCTGCTGCCCAACCTGATGGCGCCGATCCTCGTCTACTCCACGCTGATCATCCCGACGAACATCCTGTTCGAGGCGGCGCTGTCGTTCCTCGGGGTCGGCGTGCCCCCGCCCACACCCGACCTGGGGCGGGATGCTCTCTGACGCGGTCGTCTTCTACACGATGCCGCACTTCATGTTCTGGCCCGGCATGGCGATCTTCGCCACGGTGCATGGCCTTCAACCTCTTCGGGGACGGTCTGCGCGATGCGTTCGATCCCAGGAGCAGTCGGTGAGTTCACCGGACGGACAACCGTTGCCTGGGTGTACCAGGACGGTCGAGAAGGAAGGTAACCAAGATGCGCACGACGCGTAAGAGAGCAGCCGTGGCGTTGCTCGCTGCCGCAGTCCTGGGGCTCGGCGCCTGCGGGAGCAGTGACGACGAAGGGGGCGGGGGTGGCGGCTCCGGGCCCAAGCTGGACAACGCAGCGGTCGACTCCGTTGTCAACGAGTCCGACGCAGAAGGGCGGCACCCTCAAGATGGCCCTGGGCGCCGCCTGGGGCGACAGCTTCGACCCGGGTGACACCTACTACGGCTACTCGTGGGACCTCGGCCGCAACTACTTCCGCACGCTGGTGATGTTCAAGCCGGCACCGGGCAAGCAGGGGCTCGAGCTGGTTCCCGACATGGCCACCGACCTCGGCAAGTCCTCCGAGGGCGGGAAGACCTGGACCTACACGATCCAGGACGGGCCTGAAGTTCGAGGACGGCTCACCCATCACGTCCAAGGACATCGCCTACGGCGTCGCGCGCACCTTCGACCGCGCCGAGCTCAAGCAGGGCCCGAGCTACTTCGCCGACCTGCTCGACTGGCCGGCGGACTACAAGGGCCCGTTCAAGGGTCCCAAGGACGCCGACTTCTCGCTCGGCCATCGAGACGCCCGACGACTCCACGATCGTCTTCCACCTCAAGAAGCCGTTCGGTGAGTTCGACTACCTGGCCATGCTGCCCGCCACGGCGCCGGTCCCGGCCGCCAAGGACACCGGCAAGAAGTACACGACGCACCCGATCTCGTCGGGTCCGTACATGTGGGACGGCGACGTCGACGTCAACACGGGTGGCACCCTGGTGCGCAACCCCAACTGGGACGCGGCGACCGACCCCAACCGTGCGGCGCTGCCTGACCAGATCGACGTGAAGCTGGGCCTGCAGGCCGACGACCTGGACAACCAGATCATCTCCGGTGACCAGGACGTCGACATCGCCGGCACCGGCGTGCAGCCGGCGGCGCTCCCGAAGGTGCTGCAGGACGAGGAGCTGCAGGCCCGGGCGGACAACCCGGTCGCCGCGCGCCTCTGGTTCACCCAGATCATCGGCACCGTGAAGCCGCTGGACAACATCGAGTGCCGCAAGGCGATCATGTACGCGATGAGTCCCGCGTCGTACCAGAACGCCTACGGCGGCGAGTTCGCCGGTGGCGAGCTGGCGAGCACGATCCTGCCGCCCACGATCCCGGGTTACAGCGAGTTCGACATCTACGGCCAGAAGGACAACCCGGACGGGCAGCCGGACAAGGCCAAGGAGGCGCTGAAGAAGTGCGGCCAGCCGGACGGGTTCGAGACCAGCATCGGTTACCGCTCGTCGCGGGAGAAGGAGAAGGCGACGGCTGTGGCCTTCCAGGAGGCGCTCGGCAAGGTGGGCATCAAGGTCAACGTCAAGCCGCTGGCCGACGACACCTTCACCTCCGCGACCTGCGGCAAGCCGTCCTACGTGGTGGCCAACAACATGGGCCTCTGCGTCTACGGTTGGGGCGCTGACTGGAACACCGGTTACGGGTTCCTGTCCCAGATCGTCGACAGTCGGGTGATCAACCCCGAGGGCGGTTCGGCCAACTTCGCGGTGCGCGATCCCGGAGGTCGACAAGATGATCGACGAGCTCTACGCGGAGCAGGACGAGGCCAAGCGTGCCGAGATCTCCGGCCAGATCGACAGGAAGGTCATGGAGGATGCCTTCATCTACCCGGGCATCTACGCCAAGGGCGTGCTGCTGCGCTCGGAGAACGTGACGAACTACTTCATCAACGACGCGTTCGGCTACTACGACTACACCGCGCTGGGTGTGAAGCAGTAGTCGCGTCACGATCACTTCCACACCGAAGGTAGGTGAGGGCGAGAGTGGCCGGTCCCCGGGAACCCGGGGACCGGCCACTCAGCCAGGATCTTGGTCAGCTACATCATCAGGCGTCTGATCGCCGCGGTCGGGCTGGTCGTGGTGATCAGCATGATCGTGTTCGCGATCTTCTACCTGATCCCGCGCGTGGCGGGCGAGACGCCGGAGTCCATGGCCGCTCGCTACGTGGGCCGGGCCCCCACCACGGCGCAGCTGGAGGCCGCGGCGGAGTCGCTGGGGTTCTACGACCCGGTGCCCGTGCAGTACTGGGACTGGGCGAAGGGCGTGGTGGTCGGACGGGACGTGCCTTCCGGATCCACCACCGAGCACTGCCCGGCGCCGTGCCTGGGCTACTCCTTCCGCACCAGCCAACCGGTGCTGCCCGAGATCCAGAAACGCTTCCCGGTGACCCTGTCACTGGCCGTCGGCGCCGCCATCATCTGGCTGGTCATGGGAGTCAGCATCGGTGTCATCTCGGCGCTGAAGCGCGGTTCCTTCTTCGACCGGTTCGCGATGACGTTCGCCCTCGCCGGCGTCTCGTTGCCGATCTTCTGGACCGGGCTCGTCTCCCTGTCGTTCTTCAGCTACACGCTCGGCTGGACACCACCGGGTGCGTCGTACACGCCGCTGACCGAAAATCCGCTCAAGTGGGCGCACGCCCTGCTGTTGCCGTGGATCACGCTTGCCCTGTTGTTCTCGGCGCAGTACGCCCGTCTGACCCGGGCCGGCATGCTCGAGACCATGGGGGAGGACTACATCCGCACGGCTCGGGCCAAGGGTCTGCCGGAGAGAACCGTCGTCACCAAGCACGGCCTGCGCTCGGCGCTCACTCCCATCGTGACGATCTTCGGCCTTGACTTCGGACTGCTCATCGGTGGCGCCGTGCTCACCGAGACCGTCTTCGGCCTGCCCGGACTCGGGCAGCTGGCGATCAAGGCCACCAAGGCCAACGACCTGCCGCAGGTGCTCGCCGTGGTGCTGATCACCGCCGTGTTCGTCGCCATGTGCAACCTGATCGTCGACCTCCTGTACGCCGTCATCGACCCGAGAGTGCGAGCCCGGTGACCCTTTCAGCCCCGGACATCAACAGCCCGGCTCCTCGCGGAGACGGGTCGTTCCTCGAGGTCCAAGACCTGCGGGTGCACTTCCCGACCGACGACGGACTCGTCAAGTCGGTCGACGGACTGAGCTTCAGCATCGAGCGCGGCAAGACCCTCGGCATCGTCGGCGAGTCTGGCTCGGGCAAGTCGGTGACGAGCATGGCGGTGATGGGCCTGCACGGGAAGTCGGCCCAGATCAGCGGTTCGATCCGCGTCGGCGGTGAGGAGCTGGTCGGCGGCTCGGAGGAGCACGTCCGCCGCCTGCGCGGCAAGAAGATGGCGATGATCTTCCAGGACCCGCTGTCCTCGATGCACCCCTTCTACACCGTGGGGAACCAGATCATCGAGGCCTACATGATCCACAACAAGGTCTCCAAGAAGCAGGCGCGCGCGCACGCGATCGACATGCTCGACCGGGTCGGCATCCCCGAGCCATCGCAGCGCATCGACGCCTACCCGCACCAGTTCTCCGGTGGCATGCGCCAGCGCGCGATGATCGCGATGGCGCTCTCCTGCGACCCTGACCTGCTGATCGCCGACGAGCCGACCACGGCACTCGACGTGACGGTGCAGGCGCAGATCCTCGACCTGATCCGTGACCTGCAGAAGGAGTTCAACTCCGCGGTCGTGATCATCACCCACGACCTCGGGGTCGTGGCCGAGCTCGCCGACGACATCCTGGTGATGTACGCCGGCCGGGCCGCCGAGTACGGCACGCGCGGAGCAGCTGTTCAACGGCCCCGAGCACCCCTACACCTGGGGCCTCCTGGGCTCGATGCCGCGCTTCGACAAGCCGCCGACCGAGCGGCTGCTGCCGATCAAGGGCACCCCGCCGAGCCTGATCAAGGTCCCGCCCGGGCTGCCCCTTCAACCCGCGCTGCGACTTCCAGGAGCGGGTCGGCTCGCCGTGCCTGCACGACCGACCCGAGCTGATCGACAACGGCACGGACCACTTCGTGGCCTGCCACATCCCGTCCGCCGAGCGCCGCAACATCTGGGCGCAGGAGATCACCCCGAGGCTGCAGTGACGACTCCCACCACCGAGCCCACGTCGTCGACCCCGGACGCCGGCGAACCGCTGCTCAAGGTCGAGGGACTGGTCAAGCACTTCCCGATCGGCGGCGGCTTCATGCGCAAGTCGACGAGCGCCGTCCAGGCCGTCGACGGCGTGGACTTCGACGTCCGCCGGGGCGAGACCTTCTCGATCGTCGGTGAGTCCGGTTGCGGGAAGAGCACGACCGCGCGGCTGATCACGCGGCTGCTCGAACCGACCGGCGGCAAGGTCACCTACGAGGGCAAGGACATCACCCATCTCTCCGACGGGAAGATGCGGCCGCTGCGGCGCGACGTACAGATGATCTTCCAGGACCCGTACTCCTCGCTGAACCCGCGGCACACCGTCGGCAAGATCGTCGGGGCACCGTTCAGGCTCCAGGGCGTGGAGCCCGAGGGCGGGCGGAAGAAGACGGTGCAGAGCCTGCTCGAGACGGTGGGGCTGAACCCCGAGCACTACAACCGCTACCCGCACGAGTTCTCGGGCGGGCAGCGCCAGCGCATCGGCATCGCCCGCACGCTCGCCCTGAAGCCGAAGCTGATCGTGGCCGACGAGCCGGTCTCCGCGCTGGACGTCTCCATCCAGGCCCAGGTGGTCAACCTGCTCGAGGACCTCCAGGAGGAGTTCGACCTGACCTACGTGATGATCGCGCACGACCTCTCCGTCGTACGCCACGTGTCGGACCGGGTCGCGGTGATGTACCTCGGGAAGATCGTCGAGATCGGCGACCGCGACGACCTCTACGACCACCCGCGCCACCCCTACACGGTGGCGATGCTCTCCGCCGTCCCGGTGCCCGACACCCGGCGCCGCCAGGCCCGCGAGCGGATCCGGCTCGTGGGCGACGTCCCCAGCCCGATCAACCCGCCTCCCGCGTGCCGCTTCCACACCCGCTGCTGGAAGGCCCAGGAGATCTGCCGCACCGAGGAGCCCCCGCTCCTCCAGATCACCTCCGGCCCCGCCGCCACCCCCGCCGGCCACCGGGTCGCCTGCCACTTCCCGGTCGAGCCTGGTGAGGTGCAGGCGTAGGGGTGCGGGACACCCGGTCCGCCGGGTATTCCGGCAACACGGGCCGTCCCAGCCCAGCCCGGCCCGCGCGTACTGGTACGCCGACGTGGGTACCCTCCTTGCTGGACGACCCAGCCGAGAAACCGGGGACAACTGCGATGAACGACGATCTCACCGATGAGGAGCGCTCGGAGCAGGTGCGCGGCGCGCTGTTCAAGGCGCTGGCCGTCGTGGCGGTGATCGGCCTCCTCATCTTCATCGGTACGACGATCATGGTGCGCGCGCTCGACCTCGACGAGGGGAGCGACACCGGGCCGGTCGGGGCCGCGCCGGACGAGCCGACCGACGCCGCTCCCGACCACGGCCCTCCCCTCTCCCGGGGAGAGCGAGCCGAGCGACAAGGCTTCCGAGTCGGCCAAGCCACAAGGTGGGCAGCGGGGCCGGATCGAGCTCGCCATCACGCCGGTGCTGGCGCGTCCGATGGAGCGCGTGAACTTCACCGGCACCTACAAGGGCGCCGACAACATCGAGCTGCAGGTCCAGCGCTTCGAGACCGGCGAGTGGAAGGACTTCGGCGTCCAGGCCACGGTGCGGGTCGGCACGTTCGAGACCTACATCATGACCGGACGCTCGGGTGAGAACCGCTTCCGGGTCTACGACCCGGAGGCCGACGAGAGCAGCAACGTCATCCTGGTGACGATCGACTGAGGCCGAAACCGGCGCCCGCGGGCCGGCGTCTCGCTCAGCGGGGCACGTAGTCGAAGCTGTCGGGGTGAGGCCCCGAGCGCCCGTCCTCGCCGCGGTCCAGGGCGGTGATCGACTCCATCGCCTGGTCGTCGAGCTCGAAGTCGAACAGCGCGAGGTTCTCGGCCATCCGCTCCGGGGTCGACGACTTCGGGAAGACGATGTCCCCGCGCTGGATGTGCCAGCGCAGGGTCACCTGGGCCGGCGTACGCCCGACGTGCTCGGCGATCTTGACGATGGTGTCGTCGTCGAGCACGCCGCCCTGGGCGATGGGCGACCACGCCTCGGTGAGGATGCCGGCCGCCTCGTCGGCTGCGCGCACCGACTCGTTGCCGAAGTAGGGGTGCACCTCGATCTGGTTGACCGCAGGCACGACGTCGGTCTCCTGCGCCAGCCGGTCGAGGTGGGCGGGCTGGAAGTTCGAGACGCCGATCGAGCGAGCGCGACCTTCGCGCTGGAACTCGATCAGGGTCTGCCACGTGGAGACGAAGTCCCCGCCGTACAGCGTGGGCAGCGGCCAGTGGATCAGGAAGAGGTCGACCTGGTCGAGGCCGAGGTCGACGAGGGTCTGGTCGAAGGCCGCGCGCGCCCGGTCGGGCTCGTGGAAGCTGTTGTTGAGCTTGCTGGTGATGAACAGCTCGTCGCGCGGGATCCCGGAGGCGCGAATCGCCTCACCCACACCCTTCTCGTTGCCGTACATCTCCGCGGTGTCGATGTGCCGGTACCCGGCCTCGAAGGCCTGGCCGGTGATCCGCGCAGTGTCCTCCGGCGGCACCTGGAAGACGCCGAAGCCGAGCTGGGGGATGGTGTGGCCGTCGTTCAGGGTGAGGTTCGGAATCTGGGTCATACCAATTGCCTACATATCGTTGCGCCGAAGTATTCCCCGGGCAACGTGGTCAGGCCGCCTGACGGGGGACGCCGAGCGCCTGGACGCTAGGCGCCCACGATGTTCGGGTCGCGCCAGCCGCGCTCGAACGGCAGCCGCCAGGCGCGCGGCGCGATGAGCTGGTGGATCCGGTTGGGTCCCCACGACCCCTGCTGGTAGGGCCGGACGACGGGTGGGTTCTCCAGCAACGGGGAGGAGAGCTCCCAGAGGCGCTCGATGCCGTCGGCGGAGGTGAACAGGGTGCGGTCACCTCGGGCCGCGTCGTAGATCAGCCGCTCGTAGGCCTCGAGTACGGCGCCGGCCCAGTCGGTCTCGTGCATGGCGAACTGCATCGAGAGCTTGTTCAGGCGCATCCCCGGCCCAGGGCGCTTGCCGTAGAAGGAGAGGGACATCTTCGACTGGTCGGCGAGGTCGAAGGTGAGGTGGTCGGGGCCGTTGTCGCCGACCCCGCTCCCGGGCGGGAACATCGACCGCGGCGGCTCGCGGAAGGCGATCGAGATGATCCGCGCCCCCTCGGCGAGACGCTTGCCCGTGCGCAGGTAGAACGGCACTCCGGCCCAGCGCCAGTTGTCCACGTAGCACTTCAGCGCGATGAACGTCTCGGTCTCCGAGTCGTGGGCGACGTCCTCGATGTCGCGGTAGCCGATGTACTGGCCGCGCACCACGTCGGAGGGCTCGATGGGCAGCATGGAGCGGAACACCTTGTTCTTCTCCTCGCTGATCGCCCTCGGCTCCAGGGCCGTCGGCGGCTCCATCGCGGTGAACGCCAGGACCTGGAAGAGGTGGGTGACCACCATGTCGCGGTAGGCGCCCGTCGCCTCGTAGAAGTTGGCCCGCTGGGCGAGCCCGAGCTCCTCGGGCACGTCGATCTGGACGTGGTCGATGTGGTTGCGGTGCCAGATCGGCTCGAACAGTCCGTTGGCGAACCGGAACGCGAGGATGTTCTGGGCCGCCTCCTTGCCCAGGAAGTGGTCGATGCGGAAGATCTGCTCCTCGTCGAAGACCTCGTGCAGCTCGCTGGTTGAGCTTCCTGGCCGACTCGAGGTCGGTGCCGAAGGGCTTCTCCATGATGATCCGGCTGCGCTCCACCAGACCCGCGTCCCGGAGCAGGTGCACGACCGGCAGGGCCGCCTTCGGGGGCACGCTGAGGTAGTGCAGCCGCCGCAGCTCGTCGGTGCCGAACTCCGCCTCGGCCTCCGCGACCACGTCGCGCAGCGTCTCGGCGCCGCCCTCGCCGGGTGCCCAGCGGATCCGCTTGGAGAACTCCGCCCAGCCTTCGGGGTCGGGTCCCTCCCCGCCGTACTCGGCGATGGCCTGGCGGGCGAACTCGACGAAGGAGTCGCGGTCGTGGTCGTCGAGCGACGTGCCCACCACCTGCACCTCGTTGAGCAGGCCCGACTGGAACAGGTGCAGCAGCCCGGGGAGGAGCTTGCGCTGGGCGAGGTCACCGGTGGCACCGAACAGGACGACGGTCGTGGGTGTCGGCATGCGCCCAGCCTGCTCTGTGGAGCGGCTGTTGCAAAGGGCCAAGCGTTCCGCGTGCCGCCCGTGACCTCGGGACCTTCCCCGAGCCGGGGTTTCTCGCGGCTGCGTAGCGTGGGTACATGTCGGGCCGACGCCGGCTGGTGGTCCACCTCGCGCTGGTCGCGACGGTGCTGGCGGGGTGCGCCGAGGCGCCGACCGCGGACACGTCCCCGCGCACCGCCCCCGCGCCGCGACTCCGCGTCCCTCATCCACGGCTCGAGCGCGCCTCCGCTCCGCTCGTGGTCGTCGGTCACGCGACCCGGCCGCAGCTCGACCTGACCACGGCACAGTTCCGCCGGCTGACGTCCGGACGGGTCAGCCGGTGGCGCGGGATGCGCGTGGTCGCGGGCCTGCCCGCACGACGCGCGGTCGCGGCCGTGGAGCGCGACGCCGGCACCCTGGCCGTCGTACCGCTCGCTGCGGTCGGTCCGACCGTCGTCGCTGCGCGTGTCGACGGCGTGGACCCGGTCAGGAGCCGCCGCGGCGCCGTCGAGCTGACCGTCGTCGGTGACGTGATGCTGGCTCGCGGCGTGACCGACCCCGCGCTGGCGCTCGCCCCGATGGCCTCCCTGCTCCGCCGGGCCGACCTGACCGTCGGCAACCTGGAGAGCACCCTGTCCACCCGGGGGGCGCCGACCCAGGGCAACGACTCGTTCGGTGGCAGCCCGGCGCTGGTCGGTCTCCTGCACCAGGCGGGGTTCGATGCGCTCTCGCTCGCCAACAACCACGCCGGCGACTTCGGGGACGACGCGCTGCTGGACACGGTGGGTGCGCTGCGGCGGAGCCGGGTCAGGCCGTTCGGGGCCGGTCGCGACCTGGCCGCCGCGGCCCGGCCGGCGATCGTGGAACGCGGTGGCCTCCGGTTCGGCTTCCTCGGCTTCAACGCCATCGGTGAGACGCCGCGAGCGGCGGAGGGGACTCCCGGGGCGCTGTCGGTGCGGATGCCCCCGCGGACCGGTCCGCTGGTCCGGGCGGACCTCGACCGGGTGCTGCGGGCGGTACGCCGCACGGCCCGCCAGGCCGACGTCGTGGTCGTGCTGCCGCACTGGGGCACGCAGTACACCCACGTGCCCGAGCCGGTGCAGCGCGAGGTGGGTCGGGCGCTGGTCGGGGCGGGTGCCGACCTCGTCGTCGGTGGCCATCCGCACTGGGTCCAGGGCATCGACGTCGTACGCCGCGTCCCGGTGCTGCACTCACTGGGCAACTTCGTCTTCGACATGGACTTCATGGAGCAGACGATGCAGGGCGTGGTCCTCGAGGCGACCTTCTGGGGCGGCCGCGCTCAAGGCGATCCGGCTGGTGCCGTACGCGATGGACCCGCAGACGTTCGCGCCGACGCGGGTCGGCGGGAGTGCCGCGGCGGAGATCCTCGACGACGTCTGGTCGAGCAGCACCGGTCCGTTCGCCCGCTGACCGACCGGGTCACGTCGGCGCGAGCCAGGCCACCACGATGCGGGCCGTGCGGCGGAGCTGGGCCGGCTCGACGACCGACGGGACGTCGCCGGCCGAGTGGTAGCCGGCGTACGGGGTGCTCCCCAGCCGCACCCCCGGGAGCCCCGCGCGGACGAAGGACCAGTGGTCGCTCGCGCGGTTGCCGGTCATCGCCACGGTGGGCACGTCGGCCCGCCGGGCCGCGGCGAGCAGCCGGGCGCGCATCGCGTCCGGGCCGTTCGCGCTGCTGACCGGCACGACGGCACCGACGCCGACCCGGTCCAGCGAGACCATCCCGCGCAGCGTCCGGCGCTCGGCCGGCGCCAACCGGGCCACGATACGCCCGGGACCCGAAGTGGTGGTCGTCGTCGCCCGGACCCCGGGGCTCCTCGGAGCCGAACGCGACCAGGGCCACCGGCAGGCGGGTGCGGGTCTCGCGCAGCGCCTGCGCCACCGCGAGGAGCACGCCGATGCCGGAGGCGTTGTCCTCCGCGCCGGGCGCCTGCGGCACCGTGTCGAGGTGGGCGCCGACGGCCAGCCACGGCCGGCCCGGGCGGATGTCGCCGCGGGTGGCGACGAGGTTGACCGACCGCCCGGCCGGCACCGGGACGCCCCAGGAGACCCCCGCGGGCGTCCGGAACGGCTGCCGCCGCACCTGCCAGCCGAACGCCTCGAGACGGCGTTCGACCCAGTCGGCGGCCCGGCGGTACGCCGGGGAGGTCCCGTGGCGCGGTCCGACCCGCCCGGCGAGGTGGCGCACGGCGGTCATCGCCGTCGTCACGCGGACGTCGTCGGGATCGGCCGGGGGCAAGGCCGGGCTGTCCTGACGAGCGCTGCCGGACGGGGACGAGGTGGACGGACGGGGGCGGACTGGCTGACCGGTCCGACGGACGGGGTGGCGGAGGTCGCTACGGTGGGTGACCCACGCGCCGGGCCGTCGTCGGCGGCGCAGCCCGCGAGCAGGCAGGACGACCGCGACGCTCGCCACGAGGGCCGGGAACCGGGCCATCCACAGATTCAACGCCGTGGGAACAAACCGGCGTGGACCTCCGTTGGCACCACTGAACGAAGTTGAGTTGATCGGACTCAACTTGTTTGACACCGTCACGGACACAGACCACGATTCGTTGCGGTCCGCGCAGGACCACACAGACGTCCCACATGGAGGTAACAGACATGGCACGAGCGGTCGGCATCGACCTCGGTACGACGAACTCCGTCGTCTCCGTCCTCGAGGGTGGAGAACCCACCGTCATCGCAAACGCCGAAGGCGCCCGCACCACCCCCTCGGTGGTGGCCTTCGCGAAGTCCGGCGAGGTGCTGGTCGGTGAGGTCGCCAAGCGGCAGGCCGTCACCAACGTCGATCGCACCATCCGCTCGGTCAAGCGCCACATGGGCACCGACTGGAACGCGAAGATCGACGACAAGACCTTCACGGCCCAGCAGATCAGCGCGTTCGTGCTGCAGAAGCTCAAGCGCGACGCCGAGTCCTACCTCGGCGAGCCGGTCACCGACGCGGTGATCACCGTGCCGGCGTACTTCTCCGACGCGCAGCGGCAGGCCACCAAGGAGGCCGGCGAGATCGCGGGCCTCAACGTCAGCCGCATCGTCAACGAGCCCACCGCGGCCGCCCTGGCCTACGGCCTCGACAAGGGTGAGTCCGACCAGACGATCCTCGTCTTCGACCTCGGTGGCGGCACCTTCGACGTGTCCCTCCTCGAGATCGGCGAGGGCGTCGTCGAGGTGAAGGCGACGAGCGGTGACAACCACCTCGGTGGTGACGACTGGGACGCCAAGGTCGTCGAGTGGATGGTCAAGAAGTTCAAGGACAACAACGGCGTCGACCTGAGCAAGGACAAGATCGCGCTCCAGCGCCTCCAGGAGGCCGCGGAGAAGGCCAAGATCGAGCTGTCCTCCTCCAGCGAGACCACCGTCCACCTGCCCTACATCACGCACGGCGAGTCCGGCCCGCTGCACTTCGAGGAGAAGCTGACCCGCAGCGAGTTCCAGAAGCTCACCGCGGACCTGCTCGAGCGCACCAAGTCGCCGTTCCGCCAGGTGATCAAGGACGCCGGCCTCGACGTGAGCAAGATCGACCACGTCGTCCTCGTCGGTGGCTCCACCCGGATGCCGGCCGTGGCCGAGGTCGTCCGCGAGCTCACCGGGGGCAAGGAGCCCAACAAGGGCGTCAACCCCGACGAGGTCGTGGCCATCGGCGCCGCGCTGCAGGCGGGCGTGCTCAAGGGTGAGGTCAAGGACGTCCTGCTGCTCGACGTGACCCCGCTGAGCCTGGGCATCGAGACCAAGGGCGGCGTCATGACCACCCTGATCGAGCGCAACACCACGATCCCGACCAAGCGGTCGGAGATCTTCACCACGGCCGACGACAACCAGCCCTCGGTGGAGATCAAGGTGGCGCAGGGCGAGCGGCAGATGTGGGCGCAGAACCAGCCGCTCGGCAACTTCGAGCTCACCGGCCTGCCTCCGGCGCCGCGCGGCGTCCCGAAGATCGAGGTGACCTTCGACATCGACGCCAACGGCATCGTGCACGTGTCCGCCAAGGACCAGGGCACGGGCAAGGAGCAGTCGATGACGATCTCCGGTGGCAGCGCGCTGTCGAAGGACGACATCGACCGGATGGTCAGGGACGCCGAGCAGTACGCCGAGGAGGACGCCAAGCGTCGCGAGGCCGTCGAGACCCGCAACCAGGCCGACTCCCTCGTCTACTCGACCGAGAAGTTCCTCTCCGAGAACGCCGAGAAGCTGCCCGAGGACGTCAGGGTCGAGGTCCAGGCGGACATCGACGAGCTGAAGAAGCTGCTCGAGGACGAGTCCGCCGAGCAGGACGCGCTCACCGCCGCCATCGCCAAGGTGGGTGAGTCCAGCCAGAAGATGGGGGCCGCGATGTACGCAGCCAGCGAGGCCGAAGGGGCCGCCCAGGGCACGGCAGCCGGTGCCGAGGGTGCGGCGGCAGCGACGACGACGTGGTCGACGCCGAGATCGTGGACGAGGAGAACCCGGACGACGGGGAGAACAAGTGACCTCGGACGAGCAGCGCCCGACCGAGGGCACCGGAGGGGAGCCGACGCAGGACGCGCCGGCTCCCCCGCCGGGGCCGCGTCCCGGCGGTGAGCCCGAGGTGCACCCGGACGACGAGGGCAGCTTCGGTGACGACACCGACGTCGACAGCCGGCGATGCCGACCAGGCGGCCAGTGACGAGCTGACGCTGGCGCAGACCGCGCTGGCGGAGCGCACGCTCGACCTGCAGCGGCTGCAGGCCGAGTTCCTCAACTACAAGAGGCGCGTCGACCGGGACCGCGAGCTGGTCAAGCAGAACGCCGTGTTCTCGGTGCTCGGCGGCCTGCTGCCGGTGCTCGACGACATCGACCGGGCGCGGGAGCACGGTGAGCTCGAGGGTGGGTTCAAGGCCGTCGCCGACTCGCTCGAGCGCATCGTCGCCGCGATGGGGCTGACCAAGTTCGGCGCCAGGGGTGACGAGTTCGACCCCAACGTCCACGAGGCGCTGATGCACGGGCACTCGCCCGACGTCACGACCACCACCGTCGACAAGGTGGCCCACGCCGGCTACCGCATCGGTGACCGCGTCGTGCGGGCGGCGAAGGTCACCGTGCTGGATCCTGAGCCTGAGGGCGCGCCGCGGACGAGGCCGAGGCGCTGCGGCCGACGAGCAGGACCAGCACTACCCGATACGACGAGCCACCGATCGACGCACCGGGAGGAGGGGTGAGCAGATGAGCAACGCTGACTGGGCGAACAAGGACTTCTACCAGGTCCTGGGCGTGGCCAAGGACGCCGACCAGGCGACGATCAAGAAGGCCTACCGCAAGCTGGCACGCGCGAACCACCCCGACTCCAAGCCCGGCGACAAGGTCGCGGAGGACCGCTTCAAGCAGGTGGCCGAGGCCTACGACGTGCTCGGCGACACCGCCAAGCGCAAGGAGTACGACGACATGCGCGCCATGTTCGCCGGCGGGCGGGCGGCTTCGGTGGCGGCTTCCCCGGTGGCTTCGGACAGGCCGGCGGCGCGGGCGGCTTCGACATCTCCGACCTGTTCGGAGACCTGTTCAACCGTGGCGGGGGCGGCGGGTTCGGCACCCGCACCCGCGCGCCCCGGCCTGCCCGCGGTGCCGACGTGGAGACCGAGACGACGATCGCCTTCGACGCCGCGATCAACGGCACCACGATCAGCCTGCGCCTGAGCTCCGACGCGCCGTGCGCGACGTGCTCGGGCACCGGCGGGAAGCCGGGCACCCGACCGCACGTCTGCCCGACCTGCGAGGGCGCCGGCGTCGTGGTCAGCTCGGTGGGCGGTGGCTTCTCGATGAACGAGACCTGCCCGGAGTGCCACGGACGCCAGCTCGTCTACGACGAGGCCTGCCCGACCTGCCACGGCAGCGGCCGCGGGCTGTCCAGCCGGACGGTCTCGGCCCGCATCCCGGCCGGCGTCAAGGACGGCCAGCGGATCCGGCTCAAGGGCAAGGGCGCTGCGGGCGAGAGCGGCGGCCCCGCCGGCGACCTGCTGGTCACCGTGCACGTGCGGCCGCACCGGATCTTCGGCCGCAAGGGCGACAACCTGACCCTCGAGGCACCGGTCACGTTCGACGAGGCCGCGCTCGGTGCCGAGATCAAGGTGCCGACCCTCGGTGGTCCGCCCGGTGACGCTGCGCATCCCGCCCGGCACCCCCAACGGCCGGGTGCTCCGGGTCCGTGGTCGCGGCGCTCCCCGCAAGGACGGCAGCAAGGGCGACCTCCTGGTCACCGTCGACGTCCAGGTGCCTGACACCCTCGATGAGGCGGCCCGGGAGGCCGTCACGGCGTACCGTGACGCACGCAGCGGTGCCGACCCGCGCGCCGCGCTGTTCGAGGGTGGTGCCTGATGGCCGGTCGCAGCACACCACGCGACGCAGGAGGTTCGGGCCGCGGTTCCCGCGTCCCGGGTCCGACGGTCCCGGTCTACGTGATCAGCGTGGCCGCGGAGCTCACCGGGCTGCACCCACAGACGCTGCGCCAGTACGACCGCGCCGGGCTGGTCTCACCGGGACGGACCGGAGGCGGTGGTCGCCGCTACTCGCTGCGCGACATCGAGCTGCTGCGCGAGATCGCCGACCTGACCGCGACCGGCATCGGTCTGGAGGGCGTGCGCCGCATCCTCGAGCTGGAGAACCAGGTGGCCGCACTGCGCAGCCGCAACCGGGAGCTGCGTCACCGGGTCACCGAGCTGCAGACCGCCCTCGAGGCCACCCTGAGCTCGCTCCAGGACCGTCGCCCCAACCTGCCGGCCCTCCGGCCGACCGGGCCGATCAGCCCGTTCCGCGACTCCCGCTGACCCCTCGCCCACGGGCCGGTGTCAGGGTGCGCACCGTCTCAGTGACGTCGGCGCCGCCCAGACGTTAGTCTCAGCGAGGTCCGCGGCCCGGTTCCGGCCGCGTTCGTCGTCACGGAACTGACGTCGTCACGGGACCTGCCGCTGGCCAGAGGACGGTGAGAGATGCTGCTGGAGATCGACTGGTTCTTCCAGCACGTCGACTGGCTCCACTTCCTCTCCGTTCCCGTCTTCACCGGCGTCGTCGGATGGCTGATCAACTGGACCGGCCTGGTGATGCTGTTCTCGCCGGTGCGCTTCCACGGCATCACCGTCCCCGGCATGCGCCAGCTCTCGCGGGTGCTGCCGCGCAAGATCCAGGAGGTGCCGGGCTTCCTCCAGGGCGGTCTCGGCTGGCAGGGGATCGTGCCCGCGCGGGCCGCCAAGATGGGCAGCATCGCCGTCGACAAGGCCATCGCCAAGCTCGGTACGCCGAAGGAGTTCTACCAGCAGCTCGAGCCCGACCAGATCGCCGAGCACATCGTGCAGGTCTTCGAGCCGGAGATGCCGGCGATGATCGACGACATCATGCGCCGCGAGCACCCGCGCCTGTGGCGCGACCTTCCTCCTCGCGCCCGTCACGCGGTGATCGGCCGGGTGCAGGCCCAGCTGCCGGGCGTCGTACGCACGGTGACCGACGAGATCGGCGAGCACATCGACCAGCTGCTCGACCCGAAGATCATGGTGATCAACCACTTCCAGAACAACCCGGCCCTGGTGGTGCGCATCTTCCGCGACTTCGGACAGAAGGAGCTGAACCTGATGGTCGCCTTCGGGTTCGTCTTCGGCTTCGCGCTGGGCATCCCGGTGGCGATCCTCGGACCACTGGTTCGGGCAGTGGTGGCTGCTGCCGGTGCTCGGCGTGATCGTCGGCTGGGTCACCAACGCGCTCGGCATGTGGCTGATCTTCGAGCCGCCGGAGGAGAAGCGGATCCTCGGCATCAAGGTGCACGGCCTGTTCCTGCGGCGTCAGGACGAGGCCGCCGAGGTGTACGCGCGGATCATCGCCGACGACGTGATCACGCTGGAGAACATCGGCGACTTCCTGCTCGACGGTCCTCGCGGGGACCGCACCCGGCAGATGCTCGCGGACGCGATGAGGCCGGCCATCGACAACGCGGCGGGGCCGGTCCGCGGGGCGGTGCGCATCGCCGTCGGCAGCCAGCGCTTCGACAACATCCGTGAGGCCGTTGCCGTCGAGGCGGTGGACCGCACCATCGAGCCGTTCAAGGACCCGGAGTTCAGCCGTCGTCAGGCCGAGAAGATCTACACCCTGATCGCCCAGCGCACCAAGGAGCTGCCCCCTCGTGACTTCGTGGAGATGATGCGATCCGCGATCAAGGAAGACGAGTGGATGCTCTACGCGCACGGCGCGATCATGGGCTTCGGGGGAGGACTCCTCCATCTGGCGATCTTCGGTGCGGGAGGAGCGTCGTGACCGACGACATCGACTTGTCTGCCTCGACCAACGGCTCGGGGCGGGCAGGACGGGACCCGTCCCGCTCGCCGGCGCTGTGGGACGAGGCGGCCGAGGCCCTGCCCGGCATGGCCCGGATCACGGCCCGGGCCTGGACGCGGTCCGCCGCCTGGACGTTCGGCGCTGGACTCCGGTCGACCAAGCTGCTGGCGCGCGCTCTCACCGACCCCACGACTGCGGGACTGCTGGTCCAGGAGGTGGCCCGCGACGTGGCCGAGGCCTCCCGCACGGTCAGCGACGTGGCCCGCGACGTGGCCGCCGGGGTCCCGATCCCCAAGGCGCTGCTCGACGCCACGGTCTCGTTGTCCTCGGTGGTGCTGCCCGACATCACTCCGCGGGAGTCGGAGGTCGCGGAGCAGACCCTGCGTGAGCGGGGCGAGGCGCTGCTGCAGCGATCACGTGACGTGTGGAGCGACGACGAGGACACCCATCCGGCGTACGCCCGGATCCTGGACGACCTGGCCCCGGACGAGGCCCGCATCCTGCTGCTGCTGCTCCGCGGGGGGCCACAGCCTTCGGTCGACGTGCGCACCGGTGGCCCGGTCGGGATGGTCAGCTCGGCGCTCGTCGCGCCCGGCATGTCGATGATCGGCGCCCGGGCCGGGTGTCGCCACCTCGACGAGGTGCCGGCCTACCTGAACAACCTGTTCCGGCTGGGGCTGATCTGGTTCTCCCGCGAACAGATCGAGGACCCGATGGAGTACCAGGTCGTCGAGGCGCAGCCGGACGTGCTCGCGGCGATGCACTCGGTGCGGTTCCCGAAGGTGGTGCGTCGCTCGATCCACCTCACTCCGTTCGGCGCCGGCTTCTGCAAGGCCTGCCTGGTCGACCCCGAGGAGACCGACGAGCTGCCTGCTCACCAGATCCCCGAGGAGTGACCCCGAGAACGTCGTACGCCCACCGGGACCTGGGCGGTGGTCCGGGTGGGCGTACGAACGTCGAGTCACGACGTCGAAGGGCTGGGAGGTCAGAGGATGGCCTTCTTCAAGATCGCCTTGGAGGTGGGTGCCTTGGCGGCGGTCGCGGCAGGAGCCACGACCATGACGGACAAGGCGCCGATGAGGCCGGCAGCAATGATGGTCTTTACGCGGATCCGGATCCTGCTCATTTGTCGCTCCTTAGGTGGTGTTAGGGGGCGTGTCCGTTCTATCCGGCGTGCGACGTAAAGGGCGATGGTCATTACGGGTCATCTATTTCGCCCGAGTCCGAAATATGCGGACAGAGTTGAGCCGAAGAGACTCAGCATCGGGCCGTAAGTGAGAAATTGCGTGTCAGCCTTGACGAGCGGCTGGCAGTGTGTGTGAATACTGAGTCGCGTGGGACACGTGGGGCATATGTGACACTTCCGCCTCATGCCTCGCATGGGCGCGGGCCACGAAGCGGCCTAGTCCGGTCCCGCGTCCAACGACTGTCCGAGCCCGCGGCCGGAGCAAGTGGCAATCGAGCTCGGCTCGCCGCAGGTGGTGGCCGCGGCCGGTAGATTCCTCAAAGTTGAGGGGAATGGACTCAACTTTGACGCCGTTGGAGTAGACAGGACCAGATCCCGACCGACCGACCAGGAGAACAGGACGTGGACGCTTCCAAGCTCACCTCGCGCAGCGTCGAGGTGATCAACGCTGCCAGCACCCTCGCCGTCAACGAGGAGAACCCGCAGGTCGAGCCGGTGCACCTCGCGGTGGCGCTGCTCCGGCAGGAACAGGGCATCACCCCCTCGCTGCTGGCGAAGGCCGGCGCGGACGTCGCCGAGGTGAGCCGTGCCCTCGACCAGGCGCTGTGGAACCTGCCCCAGGCCTCCGGCTCGACCGTGTCCACCCCGGCCGCTTCGGCCGCGCTCACGCGGGTGCTCGCGAAGGCGCTCGACCTGATCAAGGACATGGGCGACGACTACGTCGCCACCGAGCACCTGGTGCTCGCGCTCGCGATCGTCGACAGCCCGGTGAAGACGCTGCTCGCCCAGCACCAGGTCGACGAGGCAGCCCTGCGCGCAGGCGATCACCGCCGTCCGGGGCAACCGCAAGGTCACCAGCCAGGAGGCCGAGGCGACCTACGAGGCGCTCGAGAAGTACGCCGTCGACCTGACCGCTCGCGCCGAGGAGGGCAAGCTCGACCCGGTCATCGGCCGTGACGCCGAGATCCGGCGGGTGATCCAGGTGCTGTCGCGTCGTACCAAGAACAACCCGGTGCTCATCGGCGAGCCCGGCGTCGGCAAGACCGCCGTCGTCGAGGGCCTCGCCCAGCGCGTGGTCGCGGGCGACGTCCCCGACTCCCTCAAGGGCAAGCGCGTGCTCAGCCTCGACCTGGCCGCGATGGTGGCCGGCGCGAAGTACCGCGGCGAGTTCGAGGAGCGGCTCAAGGCAGTGCTCGAGGAGATCAAGAGCTCCGAGGGCCAGGTGATCACCTTCATCGACGAGCTGCACACCGTCGTGGGGGCGGGCGCCGGCGGCGACTCGGCCATGGACGCGGGCAACATGCTCAAGCCGATGCTGGCGCGCGGCGAGCTGCACCTGATCGGTGCCACCACGCTCGACGAGTACCGCGAGCGGATCGAGAAGGACCCCGCGCTCGAGCGCCGCTTCCAGCAGGTCTTCGTGGGGGAGCCCAGTGTCGAGGACACCGTGGCGATCCTGCGCGGCCTCCAGGAGAAGTACGAGGCGCACCACGGGGTCAAGATCACCGACGCCGCGCTGGTGGCGGCAGCGATGCTCTCCGACCGCTACATCTCCGGTCGCCAGCTGCCCGACAAGGCGATCGACCTCGTCGACGAGTCCGCCTCGCGGCTGCGGATGGAGATCGAGAGCTCGCCCGGTCGAGATCGACCAGCTCCGCCGGGCGGTCGACCGGATGAAGATGGAGGAGCTCGCCCTCGAGCGCGAGACCGACGAGGCCTCGAAGGACCGCCTCGAGCGGCTGCGCGCCGACCTCGCCGACAAGGAGGAGGAGCTGCGCGAGCTCGAGGTGCGCTGGGAGCGGGAGAAGGCCGCTCTCGAGGGCTCCGGTGCGCTGCGCAAGCAGATCGACGAGCTGCGCATCGAGGCCGAGCGGCTCCAGCGCTCGGGCGACCTCGGCGCCGCCTCGGAGATCCTCTACGGCCGCATCCCGGCGCTCGAGAGGCAGATCGAGGCCGCCGAGTCGGCCGCGGCATCCTCGGGGCCATCGAGGACCCGATGGTGCGCGAGGAGGTCGGGCCCGAGGAGATCGCCGAGGTGGTCGAGGCCTGGACCGGCATCCCGACGGGCCGGCTGCTCGAGGGCGAGACCGCCAAGCTGCTCCGGATGGAGGAGATCATCGGGCAGCGTCTGGTCGGCCAGCGCGCCGCGGTGACCGCCGTCTCGGACGCCGTACGACGCTCGCGGGCCGGCATCTCCGACCCGAACCGCCCCACCGGCTCGTTCCTGTTCCTCGGTCCGACCGGTGTCGGCAAGACCGAGCTGGCCAAGTCGCTCGCGGACTTCCTGTTCGACGACGAGCGGGCGATCGTGCGCATCGACATGAGCGAGTACTCCGAGAAGCACTCGGTCTCGCGGCTCGTGGGCGCACCGCCCGGCTACGTCGGCTACGACGAGGGCGGGCAGCTGACCGAGGCGGTCCGGCGCCGGCCCTACTCGGTCGTGCTCCTCGACGAGGTCGAGAAGGCCCACCCCGAGGTCTTCGACATCCTGCTCCAGGTGCTCGACGACGGCCGCCTGACCGACGGCCAGGGACGCACGGTCGACTTCCGCAACACCCTGCTGATCCTCACCAGCAACCTCGGTTCGGCCTACCTCGTGGACCCGACCCTGGACGAGGAGAAGAAGCGCGACTCGGTGATGTCCGTGGTGCGGCAGTCGTTCAAGCCGGAGTTCCTCAACCGCCTCGACGAGATCGTGGTCTTCGACGCCCTGGACAAGGAGGACCTCGCGCACATCGTCGACCTGCAGCTCGCGGCGTTCGACAGGCGACTGGCTCCGCGCCGGATCACCGTCACCGTGACCGAGGCGGCCCGCACCTGGCTGATCGACCACGGCTACGACCCGGCGTACGGCGCCCGTCCGCTGCGCCGTCTCGTGCAGACCGCGATCGGCGACCCGCTCGCGCGGATGATCATCGGCGGCGAGGTGGCCGACGGCCAGCAGGTCACCGTGGACCATGTGGAGGGTGCCGAGGAGCTCCAGCTCACCGTCGGGTGACCCCGGCTGACGACCGGGTTGCTTGAATGAGTCCCATGAGTGACAGCGACCCGTCCGCGCGCCCGCGCCAGCTGATCGTGGCGGGTGGGTTCGTGATCGCGGCGTCGGTCATCCTGCTGCTGTCGGTCTTCGACGCGATCACCAACCTCCACTCGGTGGAGACCCGGGACACGGTGACCGAGTTCCTCTCCTCGCCGCTGGGCGAGAGCCTCGGCCTCAGCATCGCGCAGGTGCTGTCGGCCACCCGGGTCGCACTCATGGTGACCGGACTCTGTGCGGCGGCGTCGCTGGTGCTCGGTGTCTTCGTGTTCCAGCGCCACCACGGTGCCCGGATCGCCCTGAGCATCGTCGCCGTGCCCATCCTCGTGGCCACCGTGATCACCGCGCCGTTGACCGGGGTCCTGCTGGGTGCGCTCATCGTCGCGGCGACGGTGGCGCTGTGGACCGGTCCGGCAGGTGACTGGTTCGCCGGACGGCCGGTGCGTCAGCCGATCGCGGCCCGTCGCTCCCAGGACGACCGACCCGGCGACTCCGGCAGTGGCTCGGGCCGCGAGTCCGGCCCTGACGCCGGCCATGAGTCCCGGACGCATGGGCCAGGGCCCGGCCCGGCCGGTCGGGGCAGCTCGCAAGGTCCGTCGGCGACGGACCTGTCCACGGAGAGCCCCTCCAGCCAGCCGACGGCCACGTCCGGGTTCGGGGAACGCCCGGTTCTCCAGGACACTGCCCAGCCGCCCCCGCCATGGGGACTCCCGGCGGGCGCTGCGCCGGAACGGCAGCAGGTGCCCGCGCCGGTCAAGGTCGCCTGCCTGCTCACCTGGCTGTTCTCCGGCGTCGTCGCCCTGGTGTACGCCGTGCTGGTCGTCGTCCTGATCGTCGCGAGCGACGAGCTGGTCGACCTGATGGTCAAGTCGCCCGAGTGGCAGCGGACCGAGCTCGAGTCCGACCTGATCCTGCCCGTGCTCTGGGTGGGCTGCCTGATGTTCCTGGCGTGGTCCGGAGGTGCCCTCGTCCTCGCGTGGTTCACCTGGCGTCGCCACAACTGGGCGCGCTACCTGCTCGCCGCCAGCGCCGGTGCCGCGCTCATCGGCGCGGCCTTCGCGTTCCCCGTCGGGCTGCTCCACCAGGTGGCGTGCGCGCTGACGATCGCCGGCCTGTTCAGCGTCCGGTCACGCGCCTGGTTCGACGGGCGAAACCGGGGCACGGTCCGCCACCCGGCCCGCCGCCCGGTCCGCCGTACGGTCCGCCACCCGGTCAGGGACCGCAGTCCGGTCCGCCGCCCCAGGACCGCCAGGACAAGCCCCCGGTCTGGTAGCCCGCGCCTCAGGCGTGCAGGTCGACGGCCCGAAGCCGGCGGATGCCCTCGTCGAGGACGTCCTGCTCCTTGCAGAAGGCCCACCGGATCAGGTGGCGGCCCTCGGTCGAACCGTCCTCGTAGAAGACCTGGTTGGGGATGGCCACCACCTTCGCGCGGTCGGCCATCGCGGCGCAGAACGCCAGGCCGTCGGCGTACCCGAGCGACGAGACGTCGGTGGTGACGAAGTAGGTGCCCTGCGGCACGTGCACCTCCAGGCCCAGTGACTCCAGGGCGTCGCACAGGAAGTCGCGGCGCTTCTGCAGGTCCTCGCGCAGCTGCTCGTGAAAGGCGGCCTCGTCGTCGAGGGCCTGGGCGATCGCGGGCTGGAAGGGTGCGCCCGAGGAGTAGGACAACCAGTTCTTGGCTCCCTCCACCGCGGCCACCAGGTCGGCCGGTCCGCTCGCCCATCCGATCTTCCACCCGGTGAACGAGAAGGTCTTCCCCGAGCTCGAGATCGTGACCGTGCGGTCGAACATGCCCGGCAGCGTCGCCAGGGGCACGTGCTCGTGCTCGTCGAAGGTGAGGTGCTCGTAGACCTCGTCGGTCACCACCACGAGATCGTGTCGCTGCGCCACGGCGGCGATGGCCTCGAGCTCGCCGCGGTCGAAGACGTGACCGGTCGGGTTGTGCGGGCTGTTGAGCAGGATGAGCTTCGTCCGTTCGGTGACCGCGGACTCCAGCTCGTCGGCGTCCAGACGGTAGTCGGGGGAGCGCAGGGTCACCGGGCGTCGTACGCCGCCGGCGAACTGGATCATCGCGCGGTAGCTGTCGTAGTAGGGCTCCCAGACCACGACCTCGTCGCCCGGGTCCACCAGTCCGAGCAGGGCACCGGCGATCGCCTCGGTCGCGCCGGTCGTCACCACGACGTTCTCCTGGCCCAGGTCGAGCCCGTAGTGGCGCTGCTGGTGCCGGATGACCGCGGCGACGAGCTCGGGAGTGCCGCGACCGGGCGGGTACTGGTTGCGACCGGCACGCATCGCGTCGTGCACGGCGTCGATCACGGAGTCCGGGCCACTGAGGTCGGGGAACCCCTGGCCGAGGTTCACCGACCCGGTGCGGACGGCGAGGGCCGACATCTCCGCGAAGATCGTGGTGCCGACTCCGTCGAGACGCCGTGCTGCCCTGCTGCGCTCACTCACGCCCCCGAACCTAACGCCCCGGAAAGCGGACCCGGCAAACGATCTCGGGCCGCTCCGCCACAATGTCGGCATGGTGCGCACGCGGGGGAGCGACAGGAGCACGGGCGCACGGGTCGCGTTCTGGTCCGGTGTGGCGCTGATCCTCGCTGGCCTCGGCACCCTGGGCTACGTCGGCTGGCAGCTGTGGGGCACCACCTGGGTCTCCGAGCGGGAGCAGCGCGAGATCGCAGCCTCGCTGCAGCGGCAGTGGAAGACGGAGCCGGGTCAGCGGCTGCAGCCGAGGTACGTCCCGCAGGGAGAGGCCTCGGCGCTGATCCGCATCCCGGCGTTCGGGCGCTCGTACGTCGTGCCCGTCCTCGAGGGGACCAGCAGCGACGTGCTGTCCCGGGGCTACGGGCACTTCACCCGCTCGGCCGACCCGGGCGAGGTCGGCAACTACGCCCTCGCGGCACACCGCGTCACGCACGGCGAGCCACTGCGTCGGATGCCGGAGCTCCGGCCGGGCGACCGCGTGGTGGTCGAGACCGTCGACCGCACCTACACCTACGAGCTCGACACGGACCCCCGCCGGCTGGTGATCCCGTTCACCGGCACCTGGGTCCTCGATCCGTTGCCGAAGAACCCCGGCGGCGGTACGCAACCGCGGCAGGAGCAGGGCCAGCGCCTGATCACGCTGACCACCTGCTCGGAGATCTTCCACACCGACGACCGGATGATCGCGTTCGGGCACCTGGTGAGCAGCCGACCGAAGGACAGATAGCCTCGCGCGCATGGTTTCGACAAGCTCACCCACGGCGGCGGACGCTGACCTCGCGCGCGACGTCGATGCCTGCTGCCGACTGACCGGCGAGTTCACCCTGCGGTCGGGTCAGGTGGCCTCGGAGTACTTCGACAAGTACCTCTTCGAGGCCGACCCGGCCCTGCTGGCGCGGGTCGTCGCGCAGATGGTCGACCTGCTGCCGGAGGACACCGAGCTGCTCGGTGGCCTCGAGCTCGGCGGCGTCCCGATCGCGACCGTGCTCAGCGCGAGGACCGGACTGCCCGCGCTGTTCGTGCGGAAGAAGGCCAAGGAGTACGGCACCTGCAAGCTGGCCGAGGGGCCGGACGTCGCCGGCCGGCGGGTGACGCTGGTGGAGGACGTGATCACGACCGGCGGCGCCGTACGGGACGCGACCCGGGCACTGCGCGAAGCGGGGGCCGTGGTGGAGACGGTCGTCTGCGCGATCGACCGCAGCGCGGAGGGGGAGAACCCGCTCGCCGACGTCGGACTCGAGGTGCGTCCCGTGCTCACCAAGGCGCAGCTGGACGCCGCTCGGGCCTAGCCGGCTAGGCGCGCTGGCGCTCCGCGTGCTCCCGGCGGCGGTGCTTGAGCCACTCGTAGACGATCGGCACGACCGAGAAGGCCAGGATCGCCAGCACGGCGTAGTCGATGTTGTCGCGCAGCCACGGCACCGAGCGGCCCAGGAAGTACCCCAGCAGGGTGATGCTCAGCACCCAGAGCACCGCGCCGACCGCGCTCCACACGAAGAACCGGCGACGGCGCATCCGCGTCACCCCGGCGACCACGGTGATGTAGGTGCGCACGAACGGGACGAAGCGCCCGATGACGAGGGCCTTGTTGCCGTGCCGGTCGAAGAAGCCGCGGGTCTGGTCGAAGTACTTCTGCTTGAGCACCCTGCCGTCGCGCTCGTAGAGCGGCGGCCCCATCCAGCGCCCGATCTCGTAGCCGATCACGTTGCCCGCGAAGGCGCCGATCGAGAGCACGACCAACGCGAACAGCAGGTTGGCCACCTCACCGCCCGGGACGACCGAGATGTCGCCGCGCGCGATGAACAGGCCCATCGCGAACAGCAGGCTGTCACCGGGCAGGAACGGGAAGAACAACCCGCACTCGATCACGATGATCAGCAGGCTGACCCAGAAGAACGAGGCGCCGAACTCGTTCAGCAGCCACTCGGGGTCCATCCACTCGATCCCGAACAGCATCGGAAGCATGCCTGTCACGCCGTGAGGGTATCCGGGTGAACCTGACCGGAGGCCGTCCAGCCCTACGATGTCGGCTGTGATGCAGGCCGATCCCGACGGACGTGACGAGGGACGGGCGCCGTACGACCCGATGCCGCACGGTCCCGAGGAGGTCGGTGTCGGTCCGTGGCAAGGACCGCTGCCGACCGGGGAGCAGTACGACGAACGGCTGCTCCTCGAGGGCGACCGGCGCAACGTGGTCGACCGCTACCGGTACTGGACGGTCGACGCCATCGTGGCGGATCTCGACACGCGCCGGCACGACTTCCACGTCGCGATCGAGAACTGGCAGCACGACTTCAACATCGGCACGATCGTCCGTTCGGCCAACGCGTTCCTCGCCCGCGAGGTGCACATCGTCGGTCGCAAGCGGTGGAACCGGCGCGGGGCGATGGTGACCGATCGCTACCAGCACGTCCGCCACCACGAGAGCGTCGAGTCCCTGGCGGCGTACCTCCACGAGCGGGGGGTCACCTTGATGGGGATCGACAACCTGCCGGGATCGGAGCACCTCGAGACGTGGGACCTGCCGAGGTCGGTGTGCTTCCTCTTCGGCCAGGAGGGGCCGGGGCTCTCGGAGCTGGCGAGGGACGTGTGCGACGGGACCTTCTCGATCGCCCAGTTCGGCTCGACCCGGTCGATCAACGCCTCGGCCGCCGCGGCCATCGCGATGCACGCATGGGTGACGCGTCACGCGGACCTCGGTGCGGCCTGGCGCGGCTGACCGTCAACCCGGAGAGCGCTCCGCTCTGGCCTTCAGTCCCGCTGACTCCATCGCCAGGTAGCGGTCGGTGAGCCGCACGTACAACC
>CAVRQA010000006.1:0-110799 GCA_963723255.1 uncultured Actinomycetota bacterium | reverse complement strand
TACTTCTTGCCCTTGTCCGTGGGACCGGTGGTGGAGAGTGCGGCGATGAACGCCTCCTGGGGGACCTCGACGCGTCCGACCATCTTCATCCGCTTCTTGCCCTCCTTCTGCTTCTCGAGCAGCTTGCGCTTGCGGGTGATGTCGCCGCCGTAGCACTTGGCCAGGACGTCCTTGCGGATCGCGCGGATGGTCTCGCGGGCGATGACCCGGGCGCCGATCGCGGCCTGGATCGGCACCTCGTACTGCTGCCTCGGGATCAGCTCGCGCAGCTTGCCGGCCAGCATCACCCCGTAGGAGTACGCCGCATCGCGGTGCACGATCGCGCTGAAGGCGTCCACGGTCTCGCCCTGGAGGAGGATGTCGACCTTCACGAGATCGGCCACCTGCTCGCCCGTGGGTTCGTAGTCGAGAGAGGCGTAGCCCTTGGTCTTCGACTTCAGCTGGTCGAAGAAGTCGAACACGATCTCGCCCATCGGCAGGGTGTAGCGCATCTCGACCCGGTCAGCCGAGAGATAGTCCATGCCGTCGAGCTGGCCGCGCTTGGACTGGCAGAGCTCCATGATCACGCCGATGTAGTCGCTGGGGCTGAGGATCGTCGCCTTCACGACGGGTTCCCGGACCTCGGCGATCTTGCCGGCGTTGGGGTACTCGCTCGGGTTGGTGACCTCCGTCTCGGAGCCGTCCTCCATCACCACCTTGTAGACGACGTTCGGCGCGGTGCTGATCAGGTCGAGGTCGAACTCGCGCTCGAGCCGCTCTCGGACGATCTCCATGTGCAGCAGGCCGAGGAACCCGCACCGGAAGCCGAAGCCGAGGGCGCCGGAGGTCTCCGGCTCGTAGGCCAGGGCTGCGTCGTTGAGCTGCAGCCGCTCGAGCGCGTCGCGCAGCGTCGGGTAGTCGTCACCGTCGATCGGGTAGAGCCCCGAGTAGACCATCGGGTTGGGGTGCTTGTAGCCGCCGAGCGGCTTCACGGCGCCGTGGTGCTGGCTGGTGACGGTGTCACCGACGCGGGACTGCCGGACGTCCTTCACCCCGGTGATCAGGTAGCCCACCTCGCCGACACCGAGGTCGCCGGCCTTGACCGGCTCCGGGCTGATCACGCCCACCTCGAGCATCTCGTGGACGACGCCGGTCGACATCATCTTGATCCGGTCGCGGTGGCTGAGCTTGCCGTCGATGACGCGGACGTAGGTGACCACGCCCCGGTACGTGTCGTAGACCGAGTCGAAGATGAGTGCGCGCGGTGGGGCGTCGGCGTCCCCCACCGGTGCCTGGGTCTGGGCCACGATCTCGTTGAGCAGGCGCTCCACTCCGTGGCCGGTCTTCGCCGACACCTGGAGCACGTCCGAGGGGTCGCATCCGATGATGCCGGCCAGCTCTGCGGCGTACTTCTCGGGTTGGGCGGAGGGTAGGTCGATCTTGTTGAGGACCGGGATGATGTGCAGGTCCGCGCCCAGCGCCAGGTAGAGGTTGGCCAGGGTCTGCGCCTCGATCCCCTGCGCCGCGTCGACCAGGAGCACGGCGGTCTCGCACGCCTCGAGCGACCGGGACACCTCGTAGGTGAAGTCCACGTGTCCGGGGGTGTCGATCATGTTGAGCACGTAGGTGCCGGGAGTCGCGCCCTCGGTGTTGTCGTCGGGAACGGTCCACGGCATCCGGACCGCCTGGCTCTTGATGGTGATGCCGCGCTCGCGCTCGATGTCCATCCTGTCGAGGTACTGCGCCCGTGCGGCCCGCTCGTCGACCACGCCGGTCAGCTGCAACATCCGGTCGGCCAGCGTCGACTTGCCGTGGTCGATGTGGGCGATGATGCAGAAGTTCCGGATGATCGCGGGGTCGGTCGCGCCCGGGACGGGCGCGGCTGCTTGTACGGACACGGACTGCTCTCGAGTTGGGGTCGGTTCGGCGAGTCGCCATCCTCCCACGCAGCCGACAGCGGTTCGAACTCAGGCGCTCCAGCGGGTGACGCGTCCGTCGGGGCCCCGTGAGCGTCCCCGAGGCGACCGCCCGGGTGATGGTCGCGCGGACGTCGGCCACCTCGTCGGCGGCCGCGTCGAACCGCACCGTCGCGACGTGCTCGTCGTCCTCCTGATGGGTCTCGGTGTGGTGCGGCCAGCGGCAGGGCCCGTCGTGCTCCCAGTGGCCGCACAGGGCAACCGTCACCGCGGCGCCGAGCGCGGCCGGGTCCCCGTCGAGACCGCTCACGCGACAGACCTGCTCGTGCGCGAACGTCATGGCGTTCACGCTACGCGTGACCATTCCTTCTAGTCTGTGCCGATGCGCGTCGCCCTCATCGCCGGAGCGTCGGGACTCGTCGGTGGACACGTGCTCCGCCAGCTTCTCGCAGACCCCACGTGGGACCACGTTGTCAGTGTGGGTCGACGCGAGCTCGCCCTGGACGATCCGCGTCTCGAGCAACGATTCGTCGACTTCACCGCGATCGGGGAGCTGCCGCCGGTCGACGACGCGTTCTGCGCCCTCGGGACGACGATCAAGAAGGCCGGCAGCCAGGAGGCCTTCCGGGCCGTCGACCACGACGCCGTGGTCGCCCTGGCCACGGCGGCGCGTGTCGCGGGAGCCAGCACCTTCGGGCACGTCACCGCCCTCGGCGCCGATCCCGGCTCGCGGCTGTTCTACAACCGGGTCAAGGGCGAGGCCGAGCGCGACGTCGCAGAGCTCGGGATCCAGTGCACGGTCGCGTTCCGGCCGTCCATGCTCGACGGCCACCGCGCGGAGCCGCGACCCGCCGAGCAAGCAGGGCTGGCGATGATGCGGGCGGTTGCTCCCCTGATCGGCAAGTACCGGCCCACCCGGGCCGAGCACGTGGCGTCCGCGATGGTGCGGGAGGCGCGCGAGGGGCGGCCCGGCGTACGCGTGGTCGAGGCGGCGGAGATCACCCGGCGGGGCGGGGAATCACACGGCGCGTGAGGATTTTGTGGCCCTCCGGCGCGCTGATATCGTTTCCCTTCGTGTCTGGACCGGGTCCGGACGCCCCCGAACCCAGTGACACCCATCGAACGAGGCGAGCCTGACGTGGCGAACATCAAGTCCCAGATCAAGCGCAACCGGCAGAACGACGCTGCGCACGAGCGCAACAAGGCCGTGAAGTCTGCGCTGAAGACGGCCGTCCGCAAGTTCCGCGAAGCGGCTGACGCCGGCAAGGCCGACGAGGCCAAGGCTGCGGCGGTCGACGCCAGCCAGCAGCTCGACAAGGCCGCCTCGAAGGGCGTCATCCACAAGAACCAGGCCGCGAACCGCAAGTCGGCCATCCACAAGAAGGCGGCCTCTCTCTGAGACCGTCCGCTCCTCCAGACACAGCTCAGGCGTCGTACCCGGTCGGGTACGGCGCCTGAGCTCTTTCTGGTCGCGTCAGACCCGTCGCTTGCGGGACAGTCCCCGCAGCAACGAGCGGGCGCCGGTGGCGATCTCGCGATTCGCGGTGGTGCCCGCCGTCGCAGTTCCGGTCGCACGTGGCGCACGTCGTACGCCCGGGCGAGTGGCGGCACGGCCCGAAAGCCGGCCAAGGATCCCTCGCAGCATTCTGGTCCTCCCTCCTGCAGGTATCCCCCGTTGCAGGGGGCGTACCCGATGCCGCTCGAGGGATGCGCTCAGCGGCGCGGTCGGGCGCGCACCACGTCGAGCACCATCTTCTCCAGCGCGTACGACGCGTCGCTCGCCTGGCCCTTGATGTCGGCGTCGGCTCGCGCCACCGTGCGGATGGCGCGGCCCACTCCGTCGACGTCCCAGCCGTGTGACTGTCGGCGCAGGGCGTCCAGCTTCCAGCCGGGCACGCCCACCTCGCGCATCAGGTCGTTGTTGCGCATGCCCCGTGGAGCAGTCATGAACTTGGCCAGGCTGCGCAGACCACCGGCCATCGCGCTGGTGACCAGCACCGGCGCCGTCCCGCGGTCGAGGGCCCAGCGCAGCTCCTCGAGCGCTTTCGCGGCCTGGCCGTAGAGCGTGTGGTCGGCGACCGCGAACGACTTCGCCTCGGCCCGGCCGCCGAAGTACTTCCGCACCATCTCGACGGTCAGCGGCTGACCCTCGAAGTCGTTCGCGAGCTGGCTCGCGGCCGCGGCCAGTGAGCGCAGGTCCTGACCGACCGCCTGGATCAGGAAGTCGGCAGCGTCAGGGTCGATGCGCACCTTGCGCGCCCGCAGCTCGTTGACCACGAAGCCCGGGAACTCGCGGGACGTCAGCGGAGCGGACTTCACCTCGGTGACGCTGTCCAGCTTGCGCAGCTTGGTGAGCAGGCCGCTGCCCTTGGGCCCACCGCCGTGTGCGAGCACGAGCGCGACGTCCTCGGACGGCGAGCCGGCGTAGTCGAGCAGGCCGGGCGCGGACTCCTCGGGCAGGTCCTCGAGGTTGCGAACGACGACGCACCGCGTGGTCGAGAACAACGAGGGGGAGGCCAGGTCGCCGAGCTCGGCCATGGTCAACGATGGCCGCCATCGTCTCGGAGAACTCCGCCTCCGCGTCGTGCGCGCGGACCGCCGTCTTGACGGCCGCGACAGCGCGCTCACCGAGGAACTCCTCGGGGCCGGTGACCAGCGTGAGACGACCGAGCACGTCCTCCGGGTTGGCCATGGCCGCAGCCTCTCACGGGAGGCTGACACCTCGGTGTCCCCCGTCGGCGGGAGCCGGAGCTCAGAGGTCCACCGTTCCGTGCACGACCGTCCGGCTGGCACCGCCGACCCACACGTCTCCTGACTCGTCGGTGCTGAGGCGGACCCGGCCGTCGCGGCCGACGGCTGTTCCCTGCCGCGCGACGTAGCTGGGCGGCAGGTGCCCGGCACGCGTGAGCCAGAGCGCGAAGCCGGCGTTGAGGCTGCCGGTGACCGGGTCCTCGGGGATGGAGAGACCCGGGACAGAAGGCCCGCACCTCGTAGTCCGCTCCCACGCTCGCTGCGCTGGTCCTCGTCGATCTCCGCGATCACGCCGACCTCCAGCCGCCCCATCGCGTCGAAATCGGGTCGCAGCCCGAGCACGTCGTCCGCGGTGGACAGCTGGATGCCCAGCCAGCCGGCACCGTTGTCCACCCAGCTGGCCCGGACCACCCTTGCCGGGTCGACCCCCAGGGAGCCCACCGCCTGGTCGAGCGTGTCCGCCGTCGACGTCACCGCTCCGCAGCAGGTCGGGCGCGCGGAAGGCCAGGCCCTCCTCCGTCGTGGCGGAGCTCGACGAGGCCGATGCCGCACTCCTGGACGACCCGGTCCGCCCTGGCCGGCACTCCGCCGGCCTGGAGCCAGGCGTGGGCGCTGCCCAGCGTCGGGTGGCCCGCGAACGGCAGCTCCTCGGCGGGTGTGAAGATCCGCACCCGGTAGTCGGCACCGGGCTGCTCCGGTGGCAGCACGAACGTCGTCTCCGAGAGGTTCGTCCAGCGCGCGAACGCCGCCATCTGGTCGTCGTCGAGGTCCGCCGCGTCGTGCACGACCGCGACCGGGTTGCCCGCCAGCGGACGAGTGCCGAACACGTCGACCTGCGAGAAGGAGTACGTCGTCACGGCTCCAGCCTGTCAGCGACGCCGCGTCGTGGAGTCGGGCCCCCGCTCGGCCACCCGCAGCCCGCCGTCGACGACGACCGCCACGTCACCGTCCTGGTCGGTGCGCGCGACCCGCATGCCGGCGTCGCGCAGCAGCGCGAGCAGCGAGGGAGCCGGGTGGCCGTAGTCGTTGTCCGGCCCCACGGAGATGACGGCCAGCCGGGCCCCGGTCGCACGGACGAGGTCGGGGTCCTGGCGGGCACTGCCGTGGTGCGCGACCTTCAGCACGTCGGCCCGCACTCCGCCGGTGTCGCGCAGGACCTGCGCCTGGGAGCCGCCTTCCTCGTCGCCCATCAGCAGGATCCGGATGCCGCGCGTCTGCACGAGCAGCACGAGGCTCGCGTCGTTGGGTGGTGACTCCGAGCCCGGCGGCGGGGCGCGCGACGGGGCGAGGACCTGCCAGCTCAGCCGGCCCACCCGCCCTGTCTCGCCGTACGACGCGATCCGGACCGGCACGCCCGCACGCGCCGCCACCGCCCGCACCTGTTGGGCGCCGGAGAACGGGTCCGCCAGCGAGGTCACCTCGATCGCATCCACCTCGCGTCCGTGCAGCGCGCCGGCGAGCCCGTCGATGTGGTCGGCGTGGAAGTGCGTGAGCACGAGCACTGGGATGTGCCGCACCCCGAGCCGTCGCAGGCACCGGTCCATGTCGGTGGGTTCGGGTCCGGTGTCCACGACCACGGCCGACCCTGGTGCGGCCTCCAGGACCAGCCCGTCTCCCTGGCCGACGTCGCACGCGACCATGACCCAGCCCCGCGGAGGCCAGCCCGGCGTGGGCAGCGGCACCAGCAGCACGCACACCATCACCGACCCCAGGGCCAGCGTGCTGGTGCGGCGCGCGAGCACAGCCCCCAGGAACAGGCCGGTCAGCACGCAGAAGACCGTCAGCATGGCGATGCCCAGCGGAGCGGACGACCACGAGACGGCGGCGACCGGGAGGCTCGGCACCCTTCACGGCGACCGCGATGATCCACGACGCGCACCAGCCCGCCGGAGCGGCCACCCATCGGCCGACCAACGGCGACACGAGCCCGACCACGCCACCCGCGAGACCCAGGACGGTGGCCGGCCCCACCGCGGGAGCCGCCAGCAGGTTCGCGACCACGGCCACCAGCGACACCTGGCCGGAGAGCGTCGCGACGAGAGGCGTGCAGGCGAGCTGGGCCGCGAGCGGGACCGAGACCGCCTCGGCCACCCAGCGCGGCAGCCAACGCATCAGCCGGTCACGCCAGCCCGGTGCGAACCAGAGGATGCCCGCGGTGGCCAGCGCCGAGAGCGCGAACCCGGGCGACTGCGCCAGCCAGGGGTCGGCGAGCAGCAGCAGGAGCACCGCGGCCCCCCACGCCCGGGGCCCACGGCGACGCCCGTGGTGCCCCATGCCGAGCAGGGCGACCGAGCCCATCACCGCCGCCCGCAGGACGCTGGGCTCTGGGCGCGCGAGCAGCACGAAACCGAGCACGCCGAGCACGCCCACTGCGACCAGGCCGCGGGCCCGCACGCCCGCCCAGCGGGCCAGGAGCAACAAGGAGCCGACCACGAGCGTCAGGTTCGTGCCCGACACCGCGAGCAGGTGGGTGAGACCGGCCGTGCGGAAGTCCTCGGTCAGCTGATCGGGCATCCGGGTGTCGTCCCCGTCGACGAGGGCGGGCACCAGGGCACGTGGACCCTCCGGGTGCCGGGCCACCGCGGCGCGAACCGAGTCCCGCAGGCCGTCCGCGCCCCGCAGGAGGAGGCCCGGCCTCGCGAGCACGACCGGAGGGCCGCGGGGGCTCAGCACGCCGGCGAGGTCGCGGGTGCGGGCAGGCTGCAGCCGACCCCGGACGTCCAGCGTCGACCCGAGCTCCACGCCGGCCCAGCGCTCGTCCGCGATGACCAGGACCGGCGCGCGCGCCTGGTGGCGCCGTCCCCGACCGACCACGTAGTCCGTGCGAGCACGGAACACGGCGTACTGCTCGAATCGGCCGCGCCGCAGGATCGGATCTGACGTCACCACCACGCGCGCGCTCGACCGACGCGCTCTGTCGCGCCAGCGCCTCGACCGGGCTGACCTCGACCGCCTCGGCCCGCAGCAGGGCCGAGCCCGCGACACCACATCCCGCGACGATCCACGCCACCCGGCTGAGCACCTCGTGACCACGTAGTCGACGGTGCAGCGCGTGCAGCGAGGCGGCCGCCAGACCGACGGCCAGGACCCAGCTGGGTGCGTGCAACGCGGCCAGCGCGGTGAGCCACGCGATGCACGCCAGGACGGGCGCGCGCAGATCGACGGGTTCTGGTCGCGGATCGTTCACAGGGTGACGTGCGGAGCCAGGTCGGCCAGCGTCTTCTCGCCGATGCCGTCGATCTCGAGCAGCTCGTCGACCGATGAGAACGCCCCGTGGGCTGCCCGCCACTCCAGGATCTTCTGGGCGGTCACGGGCCCGACCCCGGGGAGCGTGTCCAGCTGCTCCGCCGTGGCGGAGTTCAGGTTGACCAGCGACCCCGTGGGGTCGGGCGCCGACGTGCTCGCCCCGGCCGCGATGCCACCAGCCGGCATCGCGCGACCCACCAGGATCTGCTCCCCGTCGACCAGGACGCGGGCCAGGTTCAGCGAGCTCAGGTCGACGCCGGCCCTGGCACCGCCCGCCCTGCGCAACGCATCGACCACCCGGGAACCCGCGGGCAACGTGGCCACCCCAGGACGGCGTACCTTGCCGGCGACGTCGACGGTGACCGGTCCGCCCGCGGCAGAGGCGGCAGCACCTGAGGGCGACGGTGTCGCCGCCGGGACCAACGGGGCAGCGGAACCAGTGGGACGGGTGGTCGTCCCGACCGGCACCGGCTCACCGTCGCCGCCCATGCGGAAGACCACGAACGCCGTTGCGACGGAGGCCACGGCGACCAGGGCCACGACCAGCAGGACCGGGCCCGGCGCCAGCTCGGTGCGCCCGCGCAACGTGTCGGGCACCTGGTCGCCGACCCACCCTGCGAGCCGCCGGGCGGAGCCGGCACGCGGTTCTCTCGCGTGTCGACCGGCGGGCGCCACCGTCGATGGTCCGGGAAGCGCCGGCGGCTCGCTCGCACCGGTGTCCCGGGCGTCATCCAGATCATCCCGGTCATCGACCCGACGCAGGCCTGCCTGCTCCAGCTCGCGACCCAGCAGCTCGAGCCGGCGTCGTGCGGCAGCGGCGACCTCACCCTGTGCCTGCCTGTTCATGCCCCGACGCTAGGAAGCGACGGTCTGCGCCGGAAGACCGAGCTCGCAGCCTGTGGAGAACCCGTCGTCCGCCGGTGTTGTGGGCGCTCAGCTGCGCCGGGAGACCGCCACGGCGACCATGCCCGGGCCGACGTGCGCACCGAGGACGGCACCGATCTCGCCGAGCGACACCTGCCGGCCCGCCAGGCCCTTCTCCAGGCGGTCGGCCAGCCGCTCGGCCAGCTGCGCCGCGCGGTCGGGGCTGGCCAGGTGCGCGACGGCTATGTCGACCTCCGCGTCGTCCGCCGCTTCCACGGCGAGCTCCTCCAGACGGGTCAGTGCCTTGGCCGACGTGCGCACCTTCTCGAACGGACCCACCCGTCCGTCGTCCACGCGCAGGATCGGCTTGACCGCGAGGGCCGATCCGACGAGGGCCGCAGCGGCGCCCATCCGGCCACCACGACGGAGGTACTCCAGGGTGTCGACGTAGAACAGCGAGGTGGTGTTCGCGGCCCTGGTGCGCGCGGCGCCCGCTGCGGCACGGGCATCGGCCCCGTCGGCGATCGCGTCGGCCGCGGCGAGCACCGCGAAGCCGGTGGCCATCCCGACCTGTCGCGAGTCCACCGGGGTCACGGGCACCGAGGCGCGGCGGGCGGCGAGCTGGGCCGACTCGAAGGTGCCGCTCAGCTCAGCGGAGATGTGCACGGAGACGATCGCGTCGGCTCCGTCGGCCGCGAGCCTCTCGTAGACCTCCAGGATCGCCTCCGGGTTCGGCCGCGACGTGCTCACCGGCGTCCAGTCCTTGAGGGCTTCGGCCAGCATCTGCGGACTCACTCCCTCGTCGACGCCCTCGTCGTACGCCGTGCCTCCGATCACCACCTGCAAGGGCACCACCGTGATCCCGCGTTCGGCGGCCGTCTCGGCGGTCAGGGACGCGGTCGAGTCGGTGACCAGGGCGACACGCATGGCGCACAGGTTAGCGGCGCGGAGGTCCACCCTTGCCACCGTCTATACGGTTCGAGACATGCGCATCGTCATCGCGGGCGGCCACGGACAGATCGCCCGCCACTTCAGCCGGCTGGTCACGGAGACCGGTCACGAGCCGGTCGGCATCGTGCGCAACCCCGAACACGTCCCGGACCTCCAGGACGACGGTGCCGAAGCGGTGGTGCTGGACCTCGAGTCAGCGACGGTCGAGGAGGTCACCGAGGTGGTCCGTGGCGCCGACGTGGTCGTGTTCGCCGCGGGCGGCGGACCCGACGGCAACGCCGCGCGCAAGGAGACCGTCGACAAGGGCGCCGCGATCATGCTGGCCGACGCCGCCGAAGCCGCAGGGGTACGCCGCTACGTGATGGTCTCCTCGATGGGCACCGACCGGGCCGATCCGGACTCCGACGACATCTTCCAGGTCTACCTGCGTGCCAAGAAGGCGGCCGACGACGACCTGCGATCGCGCGACCTCGACTGGACGATCGTCAAGCCGGGCCGGCTCAGCGACGACGTACCGACCGGGAAGGTGCAGGTCGGTGAGCTCGAGCGGGGCACGGTGACCCGCGGCGACGTGGCGCACGTGCTCGCCGAGGTGATCGAGGCCGACAACACGATCGGCAAGACGTTCGACGTGCTCAACGGCGAGGCGACGCTGGCCGAGGCCGTCGCGAAGATCTGACGCGCCGGCGCCGGTCAGCCGGCGACGACGTTGACCAGCTTCGGCGCCCGCACGATCACCTTGCGCACCTGCTTGCCGTCCAGCGCGCGCTGCACCGCCTCGTCGGCCAGCGCAGCGGCCTCGAGGTCCGCCTCGCTGATGTCCGGGGAGACCTGGAGCCGAGCCTTCAGCTTGCCCTGCACCTGGACGACGGCGGTCACCGAGTCCTCGACCAGCAGCTGCTCGTCGACGGCCGGCCACCCGGCGCGGGCGACCGTGGGCTGGTGGCCCAGCCGCTCCCACATCTCCTCGGCGGTGTAGGGCGCCACCAGCGACAGCAGGACCGCGACCGCCTCGGCGGCCTCGCGCACCGCCGGGTCCTCGGGACCGCAGCCGGAGTCGATGGCCTTGCGGGTCGCGTTCACCAGCTCCATCGTGCGGGCGATCATCACGTTGAACCGGTGCGACTCCACCAGCTCGGCCGCGTCGTGCACCGTGTGGTGGGTGACCTTGCGCAGGGCCAGGTCACCGCCCTCCGGCGCGGTCCCCGGCGCGGAGGTGACGTCGCCGGACAGTCGCCAGGCGCGCTGCAGGAAGCGCAGCGACCCGGCCGGCGACACGTCCGCCCAGTCGATGTTGTCCTCCGGCGGCCCGGCGAAGACCAGGGTCAGACGGACCGCATCCACCCCGAAGTCCGCGAGCTGGTCCCCCAGGCTGACGCCGTTGCCCAGCGACTTGCTCATCTTCTTGCCCTGGTTGATGACCACGCCCTGGTTCAGCAGCGCGGTGAACGGCTCGGTGAAGTCGACCATGCCCATGTCGAACAGCACCTTGGTGAAGAACCGGCTGTACATCAGGTGCAGCACCGCGTGCTCGACACCACCGACGTACTGCTCCGCCGGCATCCACGCGCGCACCTGCTCGGGGTCGAAGGCCTGGGTGTCGTCGTGCGGCGAGCAGTAGCGCAGGAAGTACCAGCTCGAGTCGACGAACGTGTCCATCGTGTCGGAGTCCCGTTTCGCCGGTCCCCCGCACTTCGGGCACTCGACGTTGACCCAGTCCTCGGCTGCCGCCAGTGGGGAGACGCCCTTCGGCTTCAGGTCGGCGCCCGTGAGCTCCGGCAGCACGACGGGCAGCTGGTCCTCCGGTACGTCGACCTCGCCGTCGGTCGGGCAGTGGATCACCGGGATCGGGCAGCCCCAGAACCGCTGTCGCGACAGCAGCCAGTCGCGCAGCCGGTAGTTGACCGCACCGTGGCCGGTCCCCTGCTGCTCCAGGTAGTCGATGATCGTGCGCTTGGCCTCGTCGACGTCCATGCCGTTCAGCGAGACGGTGTCGTTGGCGGAGTTGATCGCCGGGCCGTCGCCGACGTACGCCTCGCCCTCCCAGCCCTCCGGCGGCTGCACCGTGCGCACGATCGGGAGGTCGTAGACCGTCGCGAAGTCCCAGTCGCGCTGGTCCTGCGCGGGCACCGCCATGATCGCGCCGGTGCCGTAGTCGGCCAGCACGTAGTCGGCGGCGTACACCGGCACCGACTCACCGTTGACCGGGTTGACCGCGTGGGCTCCCAGGAAGACGCCGGTCTTCGGCCGCTCGGTCGACATCCGGTCGATGTCGGAGGCCTTGCGGGTCTCGTTCAGGTACTCCTCGTACGCCGCCCGCTGCTCGTCGCTGACGATCTCCTCGGCCAGCTTCGCGTCGGCGGCGACCACCATGAACGTCGCACCGAACAGGGTGTCCGGGCGGGTCGTGTAGACCGACACGCTGCGTCCTCCGCTGTCCGCCGCCGGGTCGGTGCTCACCTCGAAGTCGACGTGCGCGCCCTCGGAGCGGCCGATCCAGTTGCGCTGCAGGGTCAGCACCCGCTCGGGCCAGTCGAGACCCTCCATGTCGTCCAGCAGCCGCTGGGCGTAGTCGGTGACCTTGAAGTACCACTGGGTCAGCTCGCGCTTGGTCACCTCGGCACCGCACCGCTCGCAGTACCCGTCCACGACCTGCTCGTTGGCCAGCACGGTCTGGTCGTTGGGGCACCAGTTCACCGGGCTGGACTTGCGGTAGGCCAGCCCGCGCTCGCGCAGCTTCAGGAACAGCCACTGCGTCCAGCGGTAGTACTCCGGGTCGGAGGTGTGCAGCCGGCGGGACCAGTCGAAGGACACGGCGTACTTCTTGAAGGACGCGGCCTGGGTCTCGATGTTGGCGTAGGTGTACGTCGCAGGGTGCTCGTTGCGCTGGATCGCGGCGTTCTCCGCCGGCAGGCCGAAGGAGTCCCAGCCGATCGGGTTGAGCACCTCGTAGCCGCGGTGCCACCAGTAGCGCGCGATCACGTCGTGCAGCGCGGTCACCTCGGCGTGACCCATGTGCAGGTCGCCGCTGGGGTAGGGGAACATCGTCAGGGCGTAACGCTTCTCGCGCGGACTGTTGTCGTCCGCGCGGAAGGGGTCGAGCTTCTCCCACACCGGCAGCCACTTGGCCTCGGTGGCGTGCACGTCGTAGGTGTGCCTGGCCTGGCTCTGATCATGTCTGGCGTCCTGGCCGGCCTGCCTGGCGTCCTCAGTCATCCCTGCGTCTCTCTCGTCTCGTCCTGCTCGGCTCGGTGTGCCCGGCTGCTCTCATGGGCACGAAAAAGCCCCTCGCGCAGAGGGGCGGCCGCGTCGTGCTGGCGACGCGGCTACGGAAGGAGCAGGACCTGCCTCATGCGGTCATGCTACTCGCGCCGGGGCCTCGGGTCGTAGCCCGTGGTCCGACGGGTCGGTTCGGGCTCGGGTCGTACCTTGTGAAAATGGTCCCCGCGGCGCGCTGGCTCGTCGTGGCGCTGCTCGTGCTCGCCGTCGCAGCGCCCCCGACCCTGCTGCGACTCCGGCCCGCGAAGGACTCCGACCTCGACGCCGCCACGCTCGCCCGTCAGGTGCTCGGCTCGACCTCCACCGGCTGGTCCGGCGAGGTCCGCGCCCAGGGGTCCCTCGAGCTTCCCCTGGGTGGGTCGATGTTCGGCGGGATGGCGCGGATCCTCGGCGAGCGCACCGACCTCCGGGTCTGGTGGCGCGACTCGAGGCACTGGCGCATCGACCGGCTCCGCACCACCGGTGAGACCGACGTGCTGCGTGAGGACAACGTGACGATCCGCTACGTCCACGAGTCGAGGACGGCGCGGCTGGTCACGTACTCCCCCGTCCGGGAACCCGACGACAACGACATCATCCCGGCGGCGCTGGCCGCCCGGATGCTCGGCGGAGCACGCTCCACCGAGCTCAGCCGGCTGCCGGCACGACGGGTGGCCGGACGCAGCGCGGTCGGACTGCGCCTCGTGCCCGCAAGCACGATGTCGACGGTCGAGCGTGTGGACATCTGGACCGACGAGTCCTCGGGGGTGCCACTCCGCGTCGACGTGTACGGCGAGGGGGGCTCCTCCAGTCCGGCCATGACGAGCGAGGTCGTCACCTTCGAGCCCGGCCGTCCGACCGAGCGGGAGACCAGCTTCGAGTTCTCGCCCGAGGTCGACTTCCAGAGGGGGACGTCCCTGGACGCCGTGGCCAGCGCCAACGCGTTCGCCCCCTTCCTGCTGCCCTCGCGCGTGATCGGCCTCGAACGCCATGGCGCTGAGAGCGGGCTGGGCGCCGTCGGCGCCTACGGCCGCGGGACGACCGCGCTCCTCGCCGTTCCGCTGCGCGGCACCGTGGCCCACGAGCTGCACCACCAGCTCGCCCGCAGCCGCGCAGCGCGCGAGGCAGGCAACAGCGTGGCCCTCGAGGTGGGTCCGCTCTCGGTCCTGCTGATCGAGGGTGAGCGCGGCACCTTCCTGCTCACCGGGACGATCACGCCCGAGGCGCTTCGGCAGGCGGCGATGGAGCTCCAGCGCAAGGCGTTGAGGACGCGATGAGCGCGCCGGTGATCAGCACTCGTGGCCTCACCAAGGCCTACCGCGGTGTCCGGGCCGTCGATGCGGTCGATCTCGACGTGCGGGAGGGCGAGGTCTACGGGTTCCTCGGCGCCAACGGCTCCGGCAAGACCACCACCGTCCGGATGCTGCTCGGACTGGTGCTGGCCAACGAGGGAGACATCCAGATCTTCGGTCGGCAGATGCCGAGGGCCGCAGGGTCGGTCCTCCCCCACGTGGGCTCCCTCGTCGAGGGGCCGGGGGCCTACCCCCACCTGTCCGGCTCGGCCAACCTCGCCCTCTTCGACGCGGCCGCTGGTCGACGGGTGGGCCGGGCGGCGCGTCGTACGCGCATGGCCGAGGTCCTCGCGCAGGTGGGGCTGGACCCCGGCGACCGTCGTCCGGTGAAGGCGTACTCCCTGGGGATGCGCCAGCGTCTGGGCCTGGCCGCCGCGCTGATGCGCCGCCCACCGCTGCTCGTGCTCGACGAGCCGACCAACGGTCTGGACCCGCAGGGCATCCGGGACGTCCGCGAGCTGCTGCTCGACCTGAACCGGTCGGGCACGACGATCTTCCTGTCCAGCCACCTGCTCGCCGAGATCGAGCAGATGAGCACCCGGGTCGGCGTGCTGGACCGCGGCCGGCTGGTGCTCCAGGAGGACCTGTCGGTGATCCGCGCAGCGACGGGGCTGGTGCGGGTGCGCACCCCCGACGTCGGCGCGGCGGTCGCGGTGCTCGACGGCCGGGTCCAGCACCGTGGGACCGCCGAGATCGTGGTCCGCGCCGACGACACCGCCGACCTCAACGCGCGACTCGTCGCGGCGGGCGTGCGTGTGACCGGGCTCGAGCAGGTGCGCCGCACCCTGGAGCAGGTGGTGCTCGAGGTGACGACGCCATGATCCGGGTGGAGCTGGTCAAGCTGCTGCGCCGCCCGCGGACGTGGGTGACGATCGCCGCGCTCAACGCGTTGCCGACCCTCGTCGCGGTGCTGCTCGCGGTGACGGACCTCGGACCGCGCCCCGGCACCGGGCCGCCGTTCCTCTCCGCCGTCCTCTCCGACGGGACCCTGTTCCCGTTGGCGGCGCTCGGTCTCGTGCTGCCGCTGTTCCTGCCGGTCGCCGTCGCCGTCGTCGGCGGAGATGCCATCGCCGGTGAGGTGCAGACCGACACCCTGCGCTACCTGCTCGTCCGACCCGTGTCGCGGCTGCGGGTCCTCGTCGCGAAGCTGGTCAGCGTGGTCGCGTTCGTGGTGCTGGCCACGCTCGCGGTCGCCGCTGTCGCCTACGTCGAGGGGATCCTGCTCCTCGGCGACGCACCGGCAACCGGGGTGGTGAGCGTCTCGGGCACGACCCTGGACGAGGCCGAGATGTTCCAGCGCACCGCACTCGCCTTCGCCTACGTCATCCTCGCGATGCTCGGTCTGGCCGCGATAGCGCTGCTGCTCAGCACGTTGACGGACTCAGCCGTGGCGGCCGCCCTCGGCACCATCGCCTTCCTGGTCGCCTCCACCGTGCTGCTCGGGCTGGACGCCGCCGAGTCGTTGCGGCCCTACCTGATCACGCGGCACTGGCTGGCCTTCGTCGACCTGTTCCGCGACCCCATCCGATGGCACGACCTGGTGAACGGGGTGCTCGTCCAGCTGGGCTACCTGGTCGTGTTCGCGGGCGCGGCCTGGGCCAACTTCGCCACCAAGGACGTCAACAGGTGACCCCGTCGGGCGCTCTCGGCGCGCCTGGCCCGAGGGCACTGCCCAGCGTCGCCAGCACCACTGCGTCCCCGGGCAGTTCGTCGTGCGAGGTGGTGGCACCGGCGCAGATCTCCTGCACCTCGATGTTCAGCGCGCCCTCCAGCTCGGCGGAGTCCGTGGGAGTGACGGTCCGGTCCTCGTCGGTGCGCACCGTGATCCAGCGCGGCCCGGCGGGCGTCTCGTCGCCGGCGTTCAGCCGACGCAGCAGGTCGCTGCCGGGGGCCAGCTGCTCGCAGGCCTCCGGGCACCCGCCGGCCACCCGGTCCGCGAGCGCCGCGACATCGGTCCCGTGGTGCGGTGAGCCCAGCGTCAGCACCCGTCGTACGACGGACGCGCCGCCCTCGTCGCGCACGAACAGCCGCGCGATCACCCCGCCGGCGGAGTAGCCGACCACGTCGACCGACCCGGCACCGGTCCGGTCCAGCGTGCGCTCGGCCAGGTCGGCGAGCAGCCGGGCCTGGACCCGGAGATCGCCCGTGCCGCCCTGCGTCGGCGCGAAGACCGCGACCGTCCGACCCTCCCGGCGGAGCTCCTCGACGAGCGGCGTCAGATCCTCGGGAGCGCCGCCGTACCCGGGGACCACCAGGACGGGGCCTGGGCGGGACTGGTCGGCCGTCTGGTCATCCCGGACGGTGACGAGGAGGAGCACGGCGCCGCCCACCAGGACCGCCATGACCACGACCCCCACCAGCGCGAGGGCCAGGCGCCGTCGCGAAGGGGGCAGCCGCTCGACCAGGTCAGTGACCCGCCGGCCTCCCGCCCGGGTCCTGCTCGGTGTGGTCGGGCTCGGCGGGCTTCTCGGGATCCGCGGGCACCACGATCGGTCGCAGCCGGGCCCACGCGGCGAACCCGGCGGCGACGACGAGCATGCCGATGCCGGCCACGATGTTGATGTTCAGCCCGTCGGACCTCTCGATATCTGCGTCACTGGTGAAGAACCCGGCGAGCAGGGTGATCACGCCGTAGACGCCCAGCAGCGCGGCGATGATGAAGCGGATGTCGAAGATCCCGGCCTTGTGGGTGCGGGTCCCGTTCGTGCTCTCAGCCATGACGCGCTCCTACCAGAATGACGATGTTGAGGATGATGACCATGACCAGTGCGACGCTGGCGAGCTTGTTCGGCTGCTGGTACCACGCGAGCTCGCCCTCGTTGGCGTCATGGAAGTCGGACCTCGGGGTCAGCGACCAGACCAGTCCACGCAGCTCGGACTCTTCGCGGGGCCTGGTGACCATCGTGACGATCACGCTCACCAGGATGTCGACGGCGAACGCCGCGCCCGCGGCCACGAAGCTGGCGCCCTGCCCCTCGAGGCCGATCAGACCGGTCGACATCGGACCGAGGGCGTCCTCGCTCAGGATGCCGACGATCACTGCGGCCGCCGTACCGCTGACGAGACCCATCCAGCCGGCGGTCGCGGTCATCCGCTTCCAGAACATGCCGAGGATGAACGTGGCGAACAGCGGGGCGTTGAAGAACCCGAACAACGTCTGCAGGTAGTCCATGATGTTCTGGTAGTTCCGCGCGAACAGCGCCGTTCCGATCGCGATGATCGTCGCCGCCACGGTCGCGATCCGGCCCACCCGCAGGTAGTAGTCGTCGCTGCGGTCCTTGACCAGGTAGTCCTGCCACAGGTCGTAGGAGAAGACCGTGTTGAAGGCGGACACGTTGGCCGCCATGCCCGCCATGAACGACGCGAGCAGACCCGCGATCGCGACACCGAGCATGCCGTTGGGCAACAGGTCCTGTATCAGGTAGAGCAGGGAGTTGTTGTAGTCGAAGTTCGGGTCACCCGACGACTTCGCGTCCGCCACCTCCGAGATGGCGACCGCGGCGATCATGCCGGGGAAGATCACGATGAACGGCACGAACATCTTCGGGAAGGCGCCGATGATCGGCGATCGCTGCGAGGCCGAGATCGAGCTCGACGCCATCGCCCGCTGGACCTCGACGAAGTTGGTCGTCCAGTAGCCGAAGGACAGCACGAAGCCGAGACCGAGCACGATCCCGATCACCGAGAGTGTCGGGCTCTCGATGCCGGTCAGGTTGGTGCCGGGCCATGACGAGAGCTGCGCCTCGCCGTCCCCGGCCGCCGTGATCTTGTCCTTGAGGCCGCCGTAGCCGCCCACCTTGCTCAGGCCGACGAGGGTCAATGGCAGCAACGCCGCAACGATCACGAAGAACTGCAGGACCTCGTTGTAGATCGCCGCCGACAGACCACCGAGCAGGATGTAGGAGAGCACGATCAGGGCGGCGACGACGAGCGAGACGTAGAGGTTCCACCCGAGCAGGATGTTGACGATCTTGGCGAGCAGGAACAGGTTGATGCCGGCGATCAGCAGCTGGGCCACGGCGAAGCTGATCGCGTTGACGAGGTGGGCGCCGGGGCCGAACCGCTTGCGCATGAACTCGGGGACCGAGCGCACCTTCGAGCCGTAGTAGAACGGCATCATCACCACGCCGAGGAACAGCATCGCCGGCACGGCACCGACCCAGAAGTAGTGCACGGTCGGGATGCCGTACTGGGCGCCGTTGGCGGACATGCCCATGATCTCGACCGCACCGAGGTTGGCCGAGATGAAGGCAAGCCCGGTCACCCACGCGGGCAGCGACCGGCCCGAGAGGAAGAAGTCGATGCTGGTGGAGATCGAGCGACGGGCGAGGAGGCCGATGCCGAGGACGAAGCCGAAGTAGATGGCGACCAGCAGGTAGTCGACCCAGTTGGCGTCCAGCCGAAGCTGGTTCTCCGCTGCCAGTAACATCGAGCCTCCCGAGTTCGGATCGGACCGTCACGCACGCTACTCCCTGTCGGGTCCCGTTCCCCGCAATCGACTCTTCGAAACTGGAGGACACGCATGTCGTGGATGGTGACCGGAGGAGCCGGCTACATCGGCGCCCACGTGGTGCGGGCGTTCGAGGACGTCGGCCTCGACGTGGTCGTGGTCGACGACCTGTCCAGCGGTCACCGTCAGTTCGTGCACGAGGCCGTTCCCTTCGTGGAGGGCAGCATCGTCGACACCGCGCTGCTGGAGCGCACCATGAAGGAGCACGACGTCGAGGGCGTCGTACACCTCGCGGGCTTCAAGTACGCCGGCGTCTCCGTCGACCGGCCGCTGCACACCTACATCCAGAACGTCACCGGAACGGTCAACCTCCTCGAGGCGATGGAGCGCACCGGAGCGGACAAGATGGTGTTCTCCTCGAGCGCGGCCACGTTCGGCACGCCCGACGTCGACCTCGTCACCGAGGAGACCGAGACCCGGCCGGAGTCGCCGTACGGCGAGAGCAAGCTGATCGGCGAGTGGGTCATCCGCGACCAGGCCCAGGCCACGGGACTGCGGCACACCTCGCTGCGCTACTTCAACGTGGTCGGGTCGGGCGCCGACGACCTCTACGACACCAGTCCGCACAACCTGTTCCCGATCGTCTTCGACAAGCTTCTCGCCGGTGAGACACCGCGCATCAACGGTGACGACTACGACACCCCGGACGGCACCTGCGTGCGCGACTACGTGCACGTGGGCGACCTCGCCCACTCCCACGTCGTGGCCGCGCAGCGGCTCTCGGCCGGGGTCGACCTGCGGCCCGTCTACAACCTCGGCAGCGGCACCGGCAGCTCGGTCGCAGAGATCATGAACGCGATCCGCACGGTCACCGGCATCGACTTCACCCCCGAGGTGGGCCCTCGCCGCGCAGGCGATCCCGCCCGGATCGTGGCGACGGGCGAGGCCGCCGCGCGCGACCTCGAGTGGCAGATGCGGCACAGCCTCGAGGACATGGTTCGCTCGGCCTGGCGGGCGCGCAGCAGCGCCTGATCACCGCAGGCGGCCGCCTGCCATGATCGGCCCATGACCTCCATCACCGACCTGTTCTCCCTCGACGGCAAGGTGGCCATCGTGACCGGCGCCTCGTCCGGACTCGGGGTCGCGTTCGCCCAGGGGTTCGCCGAGGCCGGCGCCGACGTCGTGCTCGGCGCCCGGCGTGCCGACCGGCTCGCTGACACCGCCGCTCTCGTGGAGGGCGCCGGACGCCGCGCCCTCGCCGTCGAGACCGATGTCGCCTCCCCCGAGGCGTGCCAGCAGCTGGTGGACGCCGCGATGGAGACCTACGGCCGGGTCGACGTACTCATCAACAACGCGGGCGTGGGCACCGCCGTCCCCGCCACCCGGGAGACGCCCGAGCAGTTCCGGCAGGTCATCGACGTCAACCTCAACGGCTGCTACTGGATGGCGCAGGCGTGCGGCCGCGTGATGGAGCCCGGCTCGTCGATCATCAACATCTCCTCGGTCCTCGGGCTCACCACCGCTGGTCTCCCCCAGGCGGCGTACGCCGCGTCCAAGGCCGGGCTCATCGGGCTGACTCGCGACCTCGCCCAGCAGTGGACCGGCCGCAAGGGCATCCGGGTCAACGCCATCGCGCCCGGGTTCTTCACCTCGGAGATGACCGAGCAGTACCCCGAGGGCTACCTCGAGTCCCAGGAGGCCCGCATCCCCGCCGGCCGCAAGGGCGACCCCCGCGAGCTCGCCGCCACCGCGGTGTTCCTCGCCTCCCCCGCTGCCGGCTACATCACCGGCCAGACCCTCCCCGTCGACGGCGGCATGACGATCACATGAGCAACCGGAACCCCGACGTGGACGTCTGGTTCGAGGCCTACGAGAACCCGCAGAAGGAACTCGTCCAGGCCGTCCGCGAGGCCATCCTCGAGGCCGACCCCCGCGTGACCGAGGCGATCAAGTGGAAGGCCCACCCGCTCGGCCGGGGCCACCGGCCTGTTCACCCGCGGGCGTGGGGCCTGATGAGGTCGCTTGTGCCGCGGATCCGAGCCACCCAGTGGCACGAAACCGCGGCACAGGTACGTCTTTGAGGCCGACCCACCACGAGGGCGTTCGCCGTGCGGCCCGGGAGGCGTAACCACCCCGTTGACGGGGCGTTGTACGGGCGACACTCCGCCGAAGCTCAGGACGGACCGATGAAGCACACCATTCCCTCGCGCGTACGACGCACGTTCCTCGCCGCCGCAGTCGTGATCGCGACCGGCGCCGGGGTGCTCTGCCCTGTTGCCTCGCCGGCGGCCGTCGACCTGCCGCCGGGCCTGGAGGCGCTCACCACGGATGGCACGCCCTCGGGGCGCGCGATCGTGAAGCTCCCCCACGTCCCCACGGCGTCCGACGTGGAGACCCTCGAGGGACTCGGTCTCACGGTGCAGCCGATGAAGAGGCTGCCGATGGCCGTCGTCGCCGGTCGGGTGGACGACATGGCGGCAGCCGTGACGACGGGGCTCGCGCAGGACGTCTACCCCGACCAGCGGATCAAGCTGCTCGACACCGCGTCGACCAACGCGAGCTCCTCCAGCGCGAGTGCGGCGAACGCGCTGCGCAGCAAGGGCTTCACCGGCAAGGGCATCACGGTCGGCGTCGTCGACTCCGGCTGCGACGCGACCCAGCCGGACCTCGCCAAGCGGGTGAAGCACAACGTCACCCTGCTCAGCGCGGAGTACGCCAACGGCGCACCGGACTCCACCAACACGCTCGTCGTGCCCATCGACAAGGGCCCCTACTCCAACACCGACCTCGGCAGCGGCCACGGCACCCACGTCGCCGGAATCATCGCGGCGGACTCGTCGTCGGTCACCGACGGCAGCAGGTACGGCGTGGCGCCGAGCGCGAACCTCGCGTGCTTCGCCATCGGCCAGGTGCTGTTCACCACGGCCGTCGTGACGGCCTACGACTACATGCTCGACCAGCCCGACATGCTCGGCATCGACGTCGTGAACAACTCCTGGGGCAACTCCTACCGGCAGTACGACCCCCGCGACCCCGTCGCGGTGGCGACCAAGGCCGTCGCCGACCAGGGAGTGACCGTCGTCTTCGCTGCCGGCAACTCGGGTTCGGAGGAAGTCTCCGCCAGCCTCAACCCGTTCTCACAGTCCCCGTGGGTCATCTCGGTCGCTGCCGGCACCCTCGACCGGCACCGGGGCGACTTCTCCTCCAACGGCCTGGTCCACGACAACTCGCAGCCCACGGCCATCGGCGCCGGGGGGCACACGACGTACACCGGCGATCGCCTCGGCGTCGTGCACCCCGACGTCACTGCGCCGGGAGTGGACATCTCCTCGACCTGTGACTCGACAGGGACCATCGTGGGTCCGTGCCCGCCGGGTGAGAACACGGAGGCGTCCGGCACCTCGATGGCTTCGCCGCACATCGCAGGTGCGGCCGCGGTCCTCGAGCAGGCACAACCCGCCCTCACCCCGACGCAGGTGCGCCAGGCGCTCGAGGCCACGGCGACGCCCGTGAAGGGCGCAACCGCGACCTCGCGACTGCCGTTCTGGGAGGTCGGGCACGGCTACATCAACCTCGACAAGGCCGTCGCGCTCGTACGACGCAGCGACTGGCGCTCGGCTCTGGCCTCGGCAGCCCAGGCAGCGAACTCGCGGGCTCTCGCGTCCGACGGACAGCGGGTGCTGCGCGGCGACTTCTGGACCTACGACTCACCGCGCGCGACCGTCGGCGGATCCGACACCAGAACCTACAAGGTCGCCGTCGGGCCGAGCGTCGAGAAGCTGTTCGTGAGCCTCGCCCACCCGTCCGGGGGGACCGCGGGCGCCAACCTGTTCAGCTACACCGTCACCGTGACCGACCCGAGAGGCAAGGTGGTCGGTACGACGACCGAGTCGCCCACCGCCGGCTCGGGTACGGCGACCGCACTGGTCGACCTGCGCAAGGCAGGGTCGCCGGCCGGCACCTACACGCTGAAGGTCGTCGGTGACTACGCGGCCTCCGACCCGGACACCCTCGACAGCGACTCCGCGCTGGGCCGGATGGTCGTCCTGCACCTCGCCCAACTGGCGCGAGGCTGACGGCACTAGGGTCCCCCCATGCGCCAACCATCGATCACCATCATCGGTGCCGGCTTCGGTGGGCTCGGCACCGCCGTGGAGCTGAAGCGGGCCGGCTACCGCGACATCACGATCCTGGAGAAGGCAGACGGCGTCGGTGGCGTGTGGCGCGAGAACACCTACCCCAACGCGGCCTGCGACGTTCCCTCGTCCCTCTACTCGTGGTCCTTCGCGCCCAACCCCGGGTGGCCGCACCGCTACTCCCGCCAGGACGAGATCCTCGCCTACATCGAGCGAACCGCCCGTGAGCAGGGAGTGCTCGACCTGGTGCGCACGGGAGTCGAGGTGAGCTCGGCGGCGTACGACGAAGAAGCGCGCCGTCTGGCACCTGGAGACGGCGACCGGCGAACGCATCGACACCGACATCGTCATCACGGCCGTGGGCCAGCTCTCGCGACCCGCGATCCCCGAGCTCCCCGGCCTGGGCACGTTCCAGGGACCCGCCTTCCACTCCGCGGAGTGGGACCACTCGGTCGACCTGCGGGGCAAGCGCATCGCGGTGCTCGGCACCGGCGCCAGCGCGATCCAGTTCGTGCCCGGCATCCAGCCCGAGGCCGGTCACGTCACGGTGTTCCAGAGGTCGGCGCCGTACGTCGCACCCAAGCCGGACCGCGAGTACACCCGGGTCCACAACGGCGCCTTCCGCCGCTTCCCGCGCACCCAGGCGCTCGGTCGCAAGCTCACCTGGCTGGTCACCGAGCAGTTCAACAACGCGCTCATCAACGACACCCCGGTCAAGCAGATGGTCAAGCTCGGGTGGCGGATCCAGCTCCACACCCAGGTCCGCGACCCGGCGCTGCGGGCCAAGCTCATCCCGGACTACGAGTTCGGTTGCAAGCGAGTGCTGTTCTCCAACGAGTGGTACTCCACCCTCGCCCAGCCCAACGTCGACCTGGTGACGGAGCAGGTCGTGGAGGTCCTTCCCGAGGGCGTGCGCAGCGCGGACGGCACCGTCCACGAGGTCGACGTGATCATCTACGGCACCGGCTTCGCCGCGACCGAGTTCCTGGCCCCGATGCAGATCACCGGGCGGGACGGTGCCGACCTGCACGCGCGCTGGAAGAAGGGCGCGCGCGCGTTCCTCGGCCTCTGCGTCCCCGACTTCCCCAACCTGTTCGTGGTCTACGGCCCGAACACGAACCTGGGCGGCAGCTCCATCATCAACATGCTGGAGGCCGCCGCCGGCGCCATCGCCACCTTGTTGCGGCACGCCGACAGCCAGGGCGCGCGATCGGTCGCCGTGCGCGCCGAGGCCGAGGACCGCTACGACACCGAGATCCAGGGCCGACTCGCGGACAGCGTCTGGGCGTCCTGCCACAACTGGTACCACCAGGACGGCGGCCGGATCAGCACCAACTGGCCCGGCCTGGTCGCGGAGTACAAGCAGCGCTGCGCAGAGCTCGACCTCGACGACTTCGTCACCGCCTGAGCGAGTCGCCCTACCCTGCGCCGGGGTCCGTGAGCACGTAGGGAAGCCGGACGAGCTCGAGCACGTGCTGGGCCGTCGTGCCCGGCGGCGCGTAGACCACGAGGTCCTGGGAGCGAGCGGCCGCGTCCTGCTGCGCCCCGTGGAGTGCCTGGACCGCGGCGCTGCTCAGGCGGGTCACACCGGCGAGGTCGACCACGAGCGGCGTCGCGTCGACCACCGCCTCGGTCACGGTCCCTCGCAGGTCGTCGACGTGGACGGAGTCCAGCGGACCGGCCACGCGCAGGCGGGTGCCGTCCACGGCGAGGACGAACTCCTCGTCGTTCGCGGCCGCGTCGTGTCGCCGGCCGACGGCCGTGGCCACACCGGTCAGCATCGTGTGCCGGCCGACTGAGCCGGTGCTGAACGGTGGCGACGGTGCCACGTCTCGCCCCCGGCCACCTCGAGCCGGTCGACCATGCCCCGCACGATCGGCAGCCCGCGCCCCCGCCCGGCGCCGGTCGTCGGTGGGAGCCACCGTCCGGAGTCGGTGAACCGGACCTGGACGTCGCCGGTCTGCAGGAGCTCGGCGTCGACGGTGAGCCGATGCTCGCTCGGGGGCCCGGCTCCGGCCGGATAGGCGTGGTCGACGACGTTGCTGACCAGCTCGTCCACCGCGTGCTGCACGACGATGTGGTCGAGGTCGCGGACACGCATCGACTCCAGCCACTCCGCCAGCGCATCCAGTACGGCGGGCACGGCGGCGTCGTCCGCCGGAAGGTCCAGGTGGAGCGGAGCGACGGGCTCGGTGATCTCGGCGACCAGCACGGCGACGTCGTCGGCGTACCCGGTCCGGCCCGTGGTCAGCTCGAGAGCCCGGTCGCAGACACGGTCAGCCGGGCCCGACAGTCCCGAACTCGTCCTGCTCCGCCGCCGCATCGACCGCCACCTGGCCGAGCTCGACGGTGCTGCTGGCCAGGCCGCGCCCGGGTCGCGCGAGCAGCCCGTCGGTGTAGAGGACCACCAGGTCTCCGCGGTCGACGTGGTCGACGGCCACCGTCATCTCCCCCGTGGTCGCCAGTGGGGCCGCTCCGCTGTGCCGCAGGTAGCGGGCCAGGCTCGCACCCGGACGCACGACGAGCGGTGGCGGATGGCCTGCCGTGCAGTAGTCGAGACGACCCGTGGACGAGTCGAGCACGGCCACGCAGAGCGTGGCCGCGCGCGCGTCCGGGATGTGCCGTGCGAACGCGTCCAGCGCCAGCATCGCGTCGCCGAGATCGCTCCCACTGGTGAGCCGCTCGTGGAGGACGGCCCGCAGCTGTCCCATGACGGAAGCGGCCGCGACGCCGTGCCCCACCACGTCGCCCACGATCAGGGCCACCCTTCCGCGGCCGAGTCCGACCGCGTCGTACCAGTCGCCGCCGGCGGCGGACTCGCTCTGGGCGAGCAGGTAGCGACCGGCGATCTCGACCCCGGGCAGGACCGGCAGCCACTGCGGGAGCAGCGCGTCCTGGAGCGTGACCACGTCGTGCAGCGCGTCGCTTCCTGCTGCGAGCTGCGGGCCTCGACGGCGGCGCGATGGCGCGCCCGGGTCGTCTCGGTGACGTCGACTCCGTGCGCGAGCACCCCTCGGACCGATCCGTCCTCGGCGAACCAGGGGCTGACGGTGACGTCCCAGAAGACCTCGAACGGCTGCTCGTCGTCGGCCGGTACCTCGACGCGGCAGGCCGGCTTGGTGACGGACCGGCCGGTGGCGTAGACGGTGCCGACGTCGTCGACGAGCTCGCTGGTGAGCTGGTCGACGACCCGGGGGCCAGCTCGCGGACGGGCCTGCCCAGCTCGAAGTGATCACCGAGAGCCGCGCGGGCGGCCTCGTTGGCGCTGGCCAGGACCATCTCGTCGCCCTCGCAGGCCAGCATGATCGCCGGCGCGGTCTCGTAGGCGCCGAGGGCGCCAGCGATGTCTCCGGAGTCCTGGTTGCTCGAACTCATCCGCGTCCTCCCGTGGGCTGGCGTACACGTGGACTTGGCTGTACCGGTACCCCCATCACGGTGTCCGGGCACACGGGCGTACACGGGGCGCGGACGTGACTCTTGTGCTCCGGCTCGATCGGGTGTACGGTCGGATTGTCGGGCTGTATCACCGTCCGGCAGTGATTGTCCGGGTATCGCGTGGAGCAGAGGCGAGATCGCTCGGGTCCGACCCCCGCTGGAAAAGACGGCGGGTGGCCATCGCCCGCGAGCCTGCGCGGGTCGACCTGACAACAGTGAGCCATGAGCCTCCCTACGCACACTCAGACCCTGCCCCACCCCGCGACCAACGCCTCACCCGAGCGCGACCGCCGCACCCGAACCGAGCGCACCCGCGCGCTCGTCGCCCGGCTGGCGAGCGTGCGAGGACGAGTCGCTGCGGCACGACCTGACCAACGAGCTGGCAGCGGTGAACATGCCGGTCGCCGACTCGGTGGTCACGCGCTACCGGTCCCGCGGCATCGCCATCGAGGACCTCAGGCAGGTCGCCTACCTCGCCCTGACCAAGGCCGCTCGACGGTTCGACCCGCGCGCCGGCCACGACTTCCTGTCGTTCTGCGTGCCCACCATCCGGGGTGAGGTGCGGCGCTACTTCCGCGACAAGGGCTGGATGGTCCGCCCCCCGCGTCGCATCCAGGAGCTCCAGCAGCGCATCACCCGGGTCCAGTCGGACCTCACGGCCACCCTCGGTCGTCCCCCGAGTCGCCGAGCAGCTCGCCCAGCACCTCGACGAGCGGCCGGCCGACGTGCGCGAGGCGCTCGACGGGCACGGCTGCTTCACCCCGAGCTCGCTCGACCGACCGGTGGGTGACGAGGAGGGCGCCGCGCTCGGGGAGCTCATCGGGGTCGAGGACGGCGGGCAGTCCGCCGCCGAGGCACGGGTCGCCCTGGCCCCCGTCGTACGGCGACTCAGCCGGCGGGACCGCCACATCCTGGAGCTCCGCTTCTTCGAGGGCCTGACCCAGCGTGAGATCGCCGAGGACATCGGCGTGACGCAGATGCAGGTCTCGCGCCTCCTCTCCCGCATCTTCCGGGACCTGCGCGAAGACCTCGGCTCCGTGAGCGACCCGGACGTCGCCGGAGCACTAGGGTGGGCCACGGCCCCATGCACTTCTCGGGACGTGGGCGATCAGCAGTCTTCGAGAAAGGTGCGGCATGGCGACGACGCCTCCGTTCTGCTTCCTTCTTCGCCCAGGTGAGCCAGGACCTCATGCAGATCGCCGAGGAGCGGCCGACGCTGCAGAGCGTGGTCGAACGAGCCGTCGACGTCGTACCTGCCTGTGACTGGGCCAGCGTCACGCTGCGCCGGCGCCGCAACCGCACGGAGACCGTGGCTGCCTCCTCCGACATCGCCCGCGACGCAGACCACCTCCAGTACGAGCTCGAGGAGGGTCCGTGCCTCGAGGCGGCGGAGACGGGCAACCCACGCCTGTCCAACCGGCTCGACAACTCCGAGGACTGGCCGCGCTGGGGCCCCAAGGCGGCCGCGACCCTCGGTGTCAACGCCCTCCTCGGCATCCAGCTGTCCACGTCGGACGAGGTCCTCGGCGCGCTGAACCTGTATGCGGGCACGGCCGGCGCCTTCACCCCCGACGACGTCGACATCGCCGAGATCTACGCCACCCACGCCACCAACGCGCTCACCGCCGCACGCATGTCCAGCGGGCTGCGCACGGCGCTGCACTCGAGGCACATGATCGGCGTCGCCCAGGGCATCCTGATGCACCAGTACGACCTGAGCATGGACCAGTCGTTCGAGCTGTTGCGGCGCTACTCCAGCCACAGCAACACCAAGCTCAGCGAAGTGGCCGAGCACGTGGTGAGACACGGGGGACTTCCGGACCTCGACTCGGACCGGTGAGCCCCTGTGCCAAGTGATGTACATCGGGCCGGGCGGGGTACAAGGAGCCCACCCGACCCACCGGAGGTTCCCCGCATGCGTCTGCCCCTCGAACGAGGGCCGATCAGCCGGCACGTCATCGAGACCCTCGCGAGCACCCACGAGGCACCACCGGTCGAGGTCGGCACGACCCCGGTGATCGAGGACCCCGACGCCCAGCTGGCGCTGTGGATCCTCTACGAGCTGCACTACCGCGGCTTCGCGAGCGTGCCCGACGACCGGGAGTGGGATCTCGGCCTGATCGCCCTGCGACGCACACTCGAGCGTCGCTTCGAGGAGGAGCTGCGTGAGGCGTGTGCAGCCGCTGCTCAGCGCCGTCCCGGCTGACGGGGACGTCGCGGACCAGCTGTTCGAGCTGATCGAGGCGGACGACGCACCGTCCGCCGCGTCCTTCCTCCACCGCGAGGCGTCGCGCGACCAGATGCTGGACTTCCTCCGGGAGCGCAGCGTGCAGCAGCTCAAGGAGTCCGACCCGCAGTCCTTCGCCCTTCCGCGGATCGACGGACCGGCGAAGGTCGCCCTCGCCGAGCTCCAGTACGACGAGTACGGCGGGGGGCGTCCCGAGCGGCTGCACTCCACGATGTACGCCGACGCGCTCACCGCCGCCGGCCTCGACTCCGGCTACGGGGCCTACATCGACGAGGTGTCGGCCGCTCTCGCTGGCAGCGGCCAACGTGATGTCCCTGTTCGGGCTGAACAGGAGGCTCCGCGGCGCGGCGATGGGCCATCTGGCCGCCTTCGAGGCGACGAGCTCGGTCCCGTGCCGGAAGATCGCGCTCGGCATCGAGAGGATCGGGCTGCCCGACGCGGTGGCGGCGTACTTCCATGAGCACGTCGAGGCCGACGCCGTGCACGAGCAGGTCGCCGCCCGACGACATCTGCGGGGCGATGGTCGCCGACGACCCGACCCTGCACGACGACGTGCTCTTCGGCGCCGCGTGCTGTCTGCACCTGGCGGCACTCTCCGGGTCACGAGCTGCTCCAGAGATGGACCACCACGATGGAGGCAGCCTCATGAGCGGGGAGGTCACCGTGCGCGTGTGCCCGGGCGGGCCACTGCTCCTGCGCGGCGCCGACACCGTCGTCGACGAGCACGGTGACGAGCACCCGGTCACGCGCCCGGTCGTGGCGGTGTGTGCCTGCGGGAAGTCCGCGCGCAAGCCGTGGTGCGACAGCACGCACAAGGCGATCCCGAGGCCGCGACGTGAGCGAGACGACCGAGGCCCTCCCGACGACCGAGGTGATCGAGTTCGGCGGGCTCGAGATCGCCTTCGACGACCGCGTGCTGCGTCCGAGGACCTGGACCACCGCCCAGTCGTGGTGGGCGGCCAGTCTGCTCCCGGACCTCGTGGAGGGCGACGTCCTGGAGCTGTGCTGCGGCGCCGGGCACATCGGGTTGCTGGCCGTCGCGGAGTCGAGCCGTCGACTCGTGTGCGTCGACGTCAATCCTGCTGCCGCCGAGTACACGCGTCGCAACGCGGAGGCGGCCGGGCTGGAGGGCCAGGTGACCGTGCGCGAGGGACTGATCGCCGAGTCGCTCGAACCCGGCGAGCGCTTCGCGATGGTGATCGCCGACCCGCCGTGGGTGCCCCGCGCCGAGACGGGACGGTTCCCCGAGGATCCACTCGTCGCGATCGACGGCGGGGAGGACGGTCTGCACATCGTCCGGGAATGTGTGGCCGCCATCGAAGCCCACCTGGCGCCACGCGGAGTCGCACTCCTGCAGCTCGGGACCGCAGCCCAGGTCCGCGCCGTGGCCGCGCTCCTCGAGGGCGGCCACCTCGTCCCCGGCGAGGTGCGTGAGTACGGCGACCGCGGCGTACTGCTGCGGATCGACCGACCGGCTCTGACTCGTCGGCTCAGGACTCCTGCAGGACCTCCTCGAGCAGCATCAGGCACCTCGTCACGGTTCCGTCGAGAACCTCGTCGGGGCCCCCGTCGAGGGAGAGCTCACGGACCGTCACATCGTCGGGCGTCGCGACGGCGACGAAGACCGTCCCCGGTGGCTTTCCCTCGCTCGGGTCGGGGCCGCCCACTCCGGTCGCGGAGACCGCGACGTCCGCGCCGAGCAGCGCGCGCGCTCCTCGGGCCATGTGCTCAGCACACTCCGCGGTGACGACAGGTCCCTCGGGGACGCCGAGCACGTCGAACTTCACCGGCTCCTGGTAGGCGACGATGCCGCCGCGGAACCAGTCCGCTGCGTTGGGCCCGGCGCCGAGCGTCTTGGCGACCGTCCCGCTCGTCAGCGACTCGGAGGTCACGACGGTCACCCCGCGCTCCCCGGCGAGCCGGGAGATCTCCTTCACCCGATCGACGTCATCGGTCATGTCTCACCCTCCGCTCCCGCCACTCGTTCCTGGCCCGGGCCCGGTCGTTCCCCACCGTCGCCACGTCATGCGCCGGACAGCTGCCGGCGCAGCGCCCGGTTGACCGCCCGCAGCCGGCCAACCTCGGCCTCCAGGGTGATGACACGGGCGATGCCGGCGAGGTTGAGCCCTTCCGCCAGCAGGTCGCGGATGTGCGCGAGCCGGTCGAGGTCGTCGTGGCTGTAGAGGCGGGTCCCACCCGGCGTACGGTCGGGTTCCACCAGCCCGTGGCGTTCGTAGACGCGCAGGTTCTGCACCTGCATCGAGAGCATGTCGGCGGCCACGGAGATGGCGAAGACGCCGGTGTCGCGCGCTGCCACGGCTTGCCTCCTCTCGGGGACTTGAACTCGGACTATCTCATGGGTTATAAGAAACCTATAACAGTCAGTATAGCCGTGGCGAGGTTCCGGCAGCGCGTCGCGCCACGGTCGATCGAGGATCAGGAGGAGCCATGTTGCTGCGAAACACCGACCCGTTCCGTGACTTCGACCGCCTGACCCAGCAGCTCCTGGGCACGACGAACCGCCCGGTCGTGATGCCGATGGACGCCTGGCGGGAGGGTGATCGCTTCGTCATCGAGTTCGACCTGCCGGGGGTGAGCCCGCAGACCATCGACCTCGACGTCGAGCGCAACGTCCTGACCGTGAGCGCTGAGCGGGTGTCCCGCAACGGCGACTGGGAGATGCTCGCCTCCGAGCGACCCCGGGGCCGCTTCAGCCGCCAGCTGGTGCTCGGCGACAACCTCGACCTCGACCGCATCGAGGCCGGCTACGACTCCGGGGTCCTGCGGCTGACCGTTCCGGTGGCCGAGAAGGCCAAGCCGCGCAAGATCGAGGTCACCGGCAACATCGACAGCGATCGCACCGCGATCGAGGCCTGAGCACGGCAGCACCGAGGACGGGTTCACCGAGAGGGAGAGGGAGGGCCACCCCGCGCGCCGGGGTGGCCCTGTCTCGCGAAAGCCACCCACAACCGGGGTGGCCCACTCACGAAATCGGTGGAGCTGAGGGGATTCGAACCCCTGACCCCTTGCATGCCATGCAAGTGCGCTACCAGCTGCGCCACAGCCCCAGATGGGTACGTCACCCTCCCGGGCAACGCCGGGAATCTTAGCGGTCGGCCACTACCGATTGCTAATCGGGGGCCACGCCCCCGGCCGTGATGTTGTACGACGAGAGCCGCAGCCGTCCGATGCCGTGCTCGACCACCACTGCCCAGCCACAGTTGGCCATGGCCTCGAGGGTGTCGGCCGTCGAGACCGGCCATCCCAGCAGTCCGGCGAGCGCGATGCGGAGCGCGGCGCCGTGCATCACGAGGACAGCGGTCTCGCCGGGACCGAGGCGCGCCAGGACCTCCCGGGTGGCCGGCACGATCCGCTCCGCGACCTCTTCGAGGGTCTCGGCTCCGGGGGCCTCCACGTGCGCGTGCACGTCCCAGGCCAGGGCCGCATCCGCTCCGAGGCGCTCGGCGAACTCCTCGCGGGTCAGACCGGTGCGCTCCCCCACGTCGTACTCGCGCAACCGGGGGTCCTCCACGGCAGTCAGCCCGGTGGCCTTCTCCAGGAAGGCCGCGGTCTCGCGCGCACGGGCGAGGTCGCTGCTCACGAGCAGCACCGGGTCGAGGTCGGCCAGCGCGGTCGCCATCGCCTCGGCCTGGCGACGGCCGCCGTCGTCGAGGCTGACGTCGGCGTGGCCCTGGGCCCGTCCCTCGGCGTTCCAGGCTGTCTGGCCGTGCCGCGCCAGGACGAGGCGCCGACCCGTCGACGCGCCGTCCTCAGCGACCACGGCCCGAGGTGACGTCGGCGGGGAGCGGGATCACCGGGCAGTCGCGCCACAACCGCTCGAGCGCGTAGAACTCGCGCTCCTCGGTGTGCTGCACGTGCACCACGATCTCGGCGTAGTCGAGGAGCACCCAACGACCGTCGCGCTCGCCTTCGCGCCGGACGGGCCGCACGCCGATCTCGCGCAGCTTGTCCTCGATCTCGTCGACGATCGACTTCACCTGGCGTTCGTTGCTCGCCGAGCAGAGCACGAAGGCGTCGGTGATGACGAGCTGCTCGCTCACGTCGAAGGCGAGGATGTCGTCGGCGAGCTTGTCCGAGGCGGCGCGTGCGGCCGTGTGCACGAGCTCGAGGGCGCGCTCGGTCGCGGTCATGTGAAACCTCCAGCCGAGGTCGTGGGCGGTGCGTAGAGGTCGTGCTTGGCGATGTACTGGACCACGCCGTCCGGGACGAGGTACCAGACCGGCTCGCCCTTCGCGCGACGCTCGCGGCACTCGGTCGAGGAGATCGCCAGCGCCGGGATCTCCAGGATGGTGACGCGGTCTTCGGGGATCTCCCCCAGCGTGCTCGGGTCCATGTCGTAGCCGGGCCGGGTGCAGCCCACGAAGCGCGCCAGCTCGAAGAGCTCGTCCGCATCACGCCAGGTGAAGATCTCGGCCAACGCGTCGGCGCCGGTGATGAAGTACAGATCGGTGCCGGGCAGCATCGCGGTCAGGTCGCGCAACGTGTCGATGGTGTAGGTCGGGCCGCCTCGGTCGATGTCCACGCGTGACACGGTGAACCGCGGGTTGGACGCCGTGGCGATCACGGTCATCAGGTAGCGGTGCTCGGCCGGGGACACCACCCGCTCCGACTTCTGCCAGGGCTCTCCGGTCGGTACGAAGACCACCTCGTCGAGGTCGAACCAGGCCTGGACCTCGCTGGCCGCGACCAGGTGGCCGTGGTGGATCGGGTCGAAGGTGCCACCCATCACGCCGACACGTCGGCGGCCGGTGGTCTGCGCGGCACTCAGGAGTGTTCGCGTCCCTTGCCGAAAGCCAGGGTCGCGATCATGGACGCGAAGAGGAACAGCAGGATCCCGCCACCGACGAGGTAGGGCGTCATCCCGGAGCCTTCTTCGGAGGCCAACGGCAGCAGCTGGAGGATCGGCATGGCGCAAATCCTAGCGGCCGCCGAGGTCAATGGAAGATCAGGCCCACGCCGAGGAGCCACGCCAAGAAGAACAGGGTGCGACCCGCCAGACCTGCGAGGAAGAACACGACCACGTTCATCCCCAGGGTCCCTGCGACCATCGCCATGGCGAAGAACGGCGGAAAGCCCACCGCCGCCGAGACGAAGGTGAGGACGCCGCTCGCCACCGGCCGCCCCTGGACGTAGTCGCGCCAGCGCTCGAACTGTGCCTGACGCCTGGGGGATCCCATCCGCTGCTTGAGCCAGGGGATGTCGATCGCTCCGCGCGCGCCGTAGAACCAGACCAGCTTGCCGACGTTCTGTCCCAGGGAGCCGACGAAGGCCAGGGCGAGTGCCGACTGCTGGTCGGTGCTGGCGTACACGACCGAGATGTAGGCCTCCATGTTGAAGATCGGGAGAATCGCGGAGACGACGCCGAACCCGAACGTCAGCAGGAGGAGCTTCACCGGATGTGGCCGTCCCCGGTGACGACGTACTTGGTCGACGTCATCTCCGGGAGGCCCATCGGGCCACGGGCGTGCAACTTCTGCGTGGAGATCCCGATCTCGGCCCCGAACCCGAACTCGCCCCCGTCGGTGAACCGGGTCGAGGCGTTGACGAGGACCGCAGCCGAGTCGACGGACGCGACGAACCGCTGCGCGTGTGCCTGCGAGTCGGTGACGATCGCGTCGGAGTGGGCCGAGGAGTACCGGCGGATGTGCTCGATCGCGGCGTCGAGGGAGGGAACGACGGCCGCGGAGATCTCGAGGGCGAGGTACTCGGTGGCCCAGTCCTCCTCGGTGGCCGGCTGCACGCCGTCCTCGCCGGCGAAGGCAGCGTCGCCGTGGATCGTGACACCGGCGTCGTGGAGGGCGCGGACGATGCGCGGCACGAACTCGGCTGCCACGTCCTGGTGCACGAGCAGCGACTCGGCGGCGTTGCAGACCGACGTGCGGTGGGTCTTGGCGTTCATCACGATGCGCTCGGCCATGTCGAGGTCGGCGGCGGAGTCCACGTAGACGTGGCAGTTGCCGACGCCGGTCTCGATCACCGGCACCGTGGACTCCTCGACCACGGATCGGATCAGCCCCGCACCTCCCCTGGGGATCAGCACGTCGACCAGACCGCGTGCCCGCATCAGCTCCTTGACCGAGTCGTGGCTGTCGCCGGGCACGAGCTGGACCACGTCTTCGGGGAGTCCGGCCCTGCCGGCCGCGGCGCGGAGCACGTCCACGATCGCCTCGTTGGAGCGCCGAGCGCTCGAGGAACCGCGCAGCAGCACCGCGTTGCCGCTCTTGACGCAGATCCCGGCCGCATCGGCGGTCACGTTGGGCCGTGCCTCGTAGATGATCCCGACCACGCCGAAGGGCACCCGCACCTGTCGCAGCTGCAGACCGTTGGCCAGCGTCGAGCCACGGAGCACCTCGCCGACGGGGTCCGGGAGCCCGGCCACGTCGCGGAGCCCCTGGGCCATCCCCTCGACCCGACCGGCGTCGAGCCGCAGCCGGTCGACCATGTGCGCGGGCGTGCCGCCGGACTGTGCGGCCTGCACGTCGGCCGCGTTGGCCTCGAGGACCTGCCGGGAGGCGGCGACGAGCTCATCGGCCATCGCGAGCAGCGCGGCGTCCTTGAGGTCCCTCGTGGCCAGGGCGAGCTCGGTGGCCGCCGTACGGGCACGTCGCGCGACCGTACTGAAGGCACCGCTCTGGCCGTCTGTGTGGGCGGTGTCAGGCATGCCGCCAGCGTATCGAGCGCGGATGCGCAGCTCGCGTGAGCGGTCCGCCCGCCGATCAGGCGCGTTGTGCGGGCAGCGTCCGGCCGTCGCGGACGGTCTTCTCGAGGACCTCCAGCCCGACGACCTCCCACCGGGGCAGGTTGGCGGACTCGCGGTGCTCGTTCCACACCCGCATGGCCAGGGAGGCGACGTCGAGCATCGACTCGCCCTCGTCCCAGAACTGGATCTCCGCGGAGTCAGCGGTCGACGACACCGAGTCGAGGAACTGGTGCTGCTCGCTGAATCGCTGCATGGCGGCGCGGACGATCAGCGGCTCCGCGGGTTCGCCCGCGAGTGTCAACGTCACATGCCAGTGACGCACGAGAGTGTTGTTCAACCTCTCCCCCTTGCCGCTTCGGGCACGGCGCCCAGTGCGGCCAGTCTGTCCGATTTCGGGCTCACAGGGCAGGGAAACCCCAAGAAAGTCGCACGGTTTTCGACCTCAGAGCACCACGAGGTCGTCGCGGTGCACCACCTCGCGCTCGTACGCCGCTCCGAGCTCACGGGCCAGGTCGCGGGTCGACCGACCGAGCAGGCCGGGGAGCTCCTCGGCGTCGTAGTTGACCAGCCCCCGGGCCACCACGAGCCCGGTCTCGTCGACGAGATCCACGGGGTCACCGGCGACGAACGTGCCGCCCACCCCGGTGATGCCGGCCGGCAGCAGCGAGGCACGCCGGTCGGTGACGGCACGAACCGCTCCGGCGTCGAGCACGATCCGGCCCTTGGGCTCGGTGGCGTGCGCCAGCCAGAGCAGCCGGGTGGGACGCCGGCGGCCGGTCGGGTGGAAGATCGTGCCGGTCTCCGCGCCCTCCAGGGCGGTGCGGGCGTGGTCCGTGCTGGTGAGCACGACCGGGATCCCGGCCCCGGTGGCGATCCGCGCCGCCTCGAGCTTGGTCTGCATGCCACCGGTTCCGATGCCCGCACTGCCCGCACGACCCACATGGACGGTGCCCAGCTCGTCGCCGCCGCTGACCTCGGGGATCAGCCGGCTCGACTCGACGCTCGGGTGGGCGTCGTAGAGGCCGTCGACGTCGGAGAGCAGCACCAGCAGGTCGGCGTGCACCAGGTGTGCCACCAGCGCCGCGAGGCGGTCGTTGTCGCCGAACCGGATCTCGGAGGTCGCCACGGTGTCGTTCTCGTTGACGATCGGGACCACACCGAGCTCCAGCAGCTTGGCGAACGTGCGCTGCGCGTTGCGGTAGTGGCTGCGCCGGGTCACGTCGTCGACCGTGAGCAGCACCTGGCCGGTGACCTGGCCGTGCCGGGCGAACTCCTCGGTGTAGCGGTGCACCAGCAGCCCCTGCCCCACGGAGGCCGCCGCCTGCTGGCGAGCCAGATCGCGGGGACGTCGCTTGAAGGCCAGCGGCGAGAGGCCTGCTGCGATGGCCCCCGAGGACACGAGGACGAGGTCCGCCCCCCTGAGGCGGACGCCGGCCAGGCTGTCCACCAGGCCGCGCACCCGCGCGGGATCAATGCCGCCGTCAGCGGTGGTCAGCGAGGACGAGCCGACCTTCACCACGACGCGTTGGGCTGCCGAGACGGCGGCGCGGGTCATCTCTCCACTCCCTCCGACTCGTCCCCACCCTCCTGGGCGGCGAAGTCCGCACCGGTCAGGCCGTGCTCCTCGTCGTAGCGTCGGGCGACGTCGGCCCGGGTCTCCCCCTCCGCGCGGTGGTCCATGGCGGCGTCGATGGCCCGGCGTCGCTGAGCTGCGATGCGCGACTCGCTGAACCGCTGGTCCTCGCCGCGGCGACCGAGCATCTGGGCTCCCGCGTCGATCCCCGGCTTGAAGTCGAAGACCACGGCGTTGTCGGGCTGCCCGATCAGCACCGGGTCGCCCTCCCGTGCCCCGAGCTCGAGAAGCCTGTCCTCCACGCCGAGGCGGTTCAGCCGGTCGGAGAGGAAGCCGACCGCCTCGTCGTTGCTGAAGTCGGTCTGCCGGATCCAGCGCTCGGGCTTCTCGCCGCGGACTCGCCAACCTTCGCCGGTCTCCTTGATCGTGAACTCGACGCCGCCGCTCGTGGCCTGCGGCCGGATCACGATGCGGGTGCTTTCGGCCCTGGGCGCCTCGGCCCGCCGCGCTGCGACGAGGGCGGCCATCGCGAACATCAGCTCACGCAGGCCCTCGTGACTGGCGGCGCTGACCGGGATCACCGGCCACCCGCGGGCAGCGATGTCCTCGGCCACCAGATCGGCCATGTCGCGTCCGTCCGGGACATCGACCTTGTTCAGGGCCACGAGGCGTGGGCGATCCTCGAGTCCGCCGTACTTCTGCAGCTCCTGCTCGATGACCTCGAGGTCGCCGACCGGGTCGCGACCCGGCTCCATCGTGGCGAGGTCGACGACGTGCACGATCGCCGCGCAGCGTTCGATGTGGCGCAGGAAGTCGTGCCCCAGCCCGCGGCCCTCGCTCGCCCCCTCGATGAGGCCGGGAACGTCGGCCACGGTGAAGGTCGTGTCACCGGCCTTCACCACCCCGAGGTTCGGGACCAGCGTGGTGAACGGATAGTCCGCGATCTTCGGCCTGGCGCGTGACAGCGCCGCGATCAGGCTGGACTTGCCCGCACTCGGGAAACCCACGAGCCCGACGTCGGCCACGACCTTGAGCTCGAGGTTCACCACCAGGTCGTCGCCGGGTTCGCCGAGCAGCGCGAAGCCGGGCGCCTTGCGCTTCGCCGACGCCAGCGCCGCGTTGCCCAGGCCGCCGCGCCCGCCCTGCGCGAGGACCATCTCGGTGCCGGGGCCGACCAGGTCCGCGAGCACGGCGCCGGACTCGTCGGTCACCACGGTGCCGTCGGGGACGGGCAGGACGAGGTCCTCGCCGTGACCGCCGTTGCGGTGCCCGCCGGCGCCATGGCCCCCGTGCTGGGCCTGACGCCTGGCGTTGTGGTGGTAGTCGATGAGCGTGGTCACGTCGGGATCCACGCGCAGGATGACGGACCCACCGGGGCCGCCGTTGCCGCCGTCGGGCCCACCCAGCGGCTTGAACTTCTCGCGGTGCACCGAGGCCACGCCGTTGCCGCCGCGCCCCGCGATGACGTGCAACGTCACCCGGTCGACGAACGTCGGGACGGCCATGATGTTCCTCTCGGGGCTACCTGGTTTCGACAAGCTCAACCGACGGTGGTTGAGCTTGTCGAAACCAGCTGAAGTTGCTTGTCGAAACCACGAAGGGCGCCCCTGATGCTCTCAGGAACGCCCTCGGAGGTGGTGCTTGGTCAGCGGAGGAGGTTCACTCCCCCGCCGGGACGATGTTCACGACGCGACGGCCCCGCGCTCTGCCGAACTCCACGTTGCCCGCGACCAGCGCGAACAGGGTGTCGTCACCACCGCGGCCGACACCGCTGCCCGGGTGGAAGTGGGTGCCGCGCTGGCGAACGATGATCTCGCCCGCGTTGACGAGCTGACCGCCGTAGCGCTTCACGCCGAGGCGCTGGGCGTTGGAGTCGCGACCGTTCTTGGTCGACGCTGCTCCCTTTTTGTGAGCCATGAGCTGTCCTTGAGGTGATGGCTGACTGTCGTCAGACGGTGATGTCGGTGACCTTGACCTGGGTGTACTTCTGGCGGTGACCCTGGCGCTTCTTGTAGCCGGTCTTGTTCTTGAACTTCTGGATGACGATCTTGGGACCCTTGGTGGCGCCGAGGACCTCGACGGTCACGCCGGCCTTGTCGAGACCCGAGGCCGTGACCTTGTCCCCGTCCACGACCATGACCACCGGGAGGGTGAGCGACTCGCCGACACCGGTCTCGACCTTGTCGATCTCGATGACGTCGCCCACGGCAACCTTCTGCTGCTTGCTGCCAGCGCGCACGACTGCGTACACGGCGGACTCACTCTCCTCGGGTCTACAACGTCTGAGAACTGCGTCTGATGCTGCTTCTGATTCTGGGGGCCTGCCACGGCACGACAACCACCCGGTCGGACGACAGGGGGCGCGCTCCGCGCAGACGACGGGTGTGCGCGAGCACACCGAGGGTCAACTTTACTGGCTCGCCGGTGGCAGGGTCAAAACGACGGGAGCCTGCCGGCAACCGCCGGTTCAGCGCTTGCGTGACCCCTTGCGCTTGATCGGTACGTGCATCAGCGAGAACCCCCCACCTGAGGCGTCCGACTCGTCGTCCGACTGGTCGTCCTGCTGGTCGTCCGACGGCTCGCTCACCTGGTCCGGCCAGGTGGGATCGCCGTGGGTGGCCGTGTCGTCCCCCTCGGTCGCCTGCGGGTCGGGCGTGGCGACGGGCTGCTGCGTGGAGGTCGGGTCGAGGGGTTCCTCGCGCTCGTCGGGGCTCGCTTCGGGGGCGTGCCCCGGGACCGCGGGTTCGACGGGCACATCCACCGGCTCGACCGAGGGCTTCGCCGGCTCCCCGGCGCCAGGACTCGGGGTGTCCTCGGTGGCCTCGGTGGCGGTCGGTGGCCCGGCCGGGCGTCGCGCCGTACGGCGACGGGTGCTGGTGACCACGCGAGGCGGCTCGGGCGCCGCCGGCTCCGACTCTGGGGACGACTCGGGTGGCTCCGATGGCGACTCGGACTCGGCAGCGTCGCCGTCCGAATCGGTCGAGGGAACCGCCACTGGCTCGGGCGGGGTGTCGGACGGGGTGCCGATCACCGACGGCTCCGGCTTCTCCTCGGCCTGCGCAACCTGATCGGGCTGATCGGGCTGGTCGGGCTGGTCGGCGGCCTGCTCGGGCGGGCGGGAGCGGGCCAGGTCAGCGGGCGACGGCGTGGCCGACGCTCCCCCGCCGTTGCCGGAGGGGCCGTTGCCGGAGCCACCGCGACCGCGGTTGCGGCCACCGCGGCTGCGGCGTCCGCGAGGTTCGTCGTCGTCCGACTTGGCGCTCGGCTCGACCGGATGGTCGTGCACCACCAGGCCGCGGCCCTTGCAGTGCTCGCACTCGCGGCTGAACGCCTCGAGCAGACCGGTGCCGATGCGCTTGCGGGTCATCTGGACCAGACCCAGGGAGGTCACCTCGGCGACCTGGTGGCGGGTGCGGTCGCGGCCGAGGCACTCGACCAGCCGACGGAGCACGAGGTCGCGGTTGGACTCGAGGACCATGTCGATGAAGTCCACGACGATGATGCCGCCGATGTCGCGCAGCCGGAGCTGTCGCACGATCTCCTCGGCCGCCTCGAGGTTGTTCTTGGTGACGGTCTCCTCGAGGTTGCCGCCCGAGCCCGGTGAACTTGCCGGTGTTGACGTCGACGACGGTCATCGCCTCGGTGCGGTCGATGATCAGCGAGCCGCCGGAGGGCAGCCACACCTTGCGGTCGAGGCCCTTGGCGATCTGCTCGTCGATGCGGTACGTCGCGAAGAGATCCTTGCCGGCGTCCTTGCCCTCCTCGGCCGGCTGGAACCGCTCGAGCCGGTCACGCAGGTCGGGTGCGACGTGCGAGACGTAGCCGTCGACGAGGTCCCACGCGTCGTCGCCCTGGACGACCAGCTTGGCGAAGTCCTCGGTGAACAGGTCGCGGACGACCTTGAGGGTGAGGTCCGGCTCGCCGTACAGCAGCTGGGGCGACTTGCCCGCCTTGACCTTCTCCTCGATGTCGCTCCAGCGGGCCGTGAGCCGCTCGACGTCCCGGGTCAGCTCGTCCTCCGAGGCGCCCTCCGCAGCCGTCCGCACGATCACGCCCGCGGTCTCGGGCACGATCTCCTTGAGCAGCGTCTTGAGGCGGTTGCGCTCGGTGTCGGGGAGCTTGCGGGAGATGCCCGACGTGTTCCCCTCTGGCACGTAGACGAGGAAGCGTCCCGGGAGGCTGACCTGCCCGGTCAGGCGGGCGCCCTTGTGGCCGACCGGGTCCTTGGTCACCTGGACCAGCACGGTCTGGCCGGAGGAGAGCACGGACTCGATCTTGCGGGGCTGCCCGTCCTTGTGCCCGACGGCGGACCAGTTGACCTCACCGGCGTAGAGCACGGCGTTGCGACCCTTGCCGATGTCTATGAAGGCCGCCTCCATCGAGGGCAGCACGTTCTGCACCCGACCGAGGTAGACGTTGCCGATCAGCGAGGTCTGCGACTCGCGCGCGACATAGTGCTCGACGAGCACCTTGTCCTCGATGACGCCGATCTGGGTCAGGTCGTCCTTCTGCCGGATGACCATGACGCGATCCACCGACTCGCGCCGCGCGAGGAACTCGGCCTCGCTGACGATCGGGGCCCGCCTGCGGCCGGCTTCCCGGCCCTCGCGGCGTCGTTGCTTCTTGGCCTCGAGCCGGGTGGACCCGCCGATGCTGGTGATCTCGTCCTCGGGGTTCCGCGGCTTGCGGACCCGCGTGACGGTGTTGTCCGGGTCGTCCGACGAGCCGCCCGAGTCGTCGCCGGTGCGACGGCGCCGGCGGCGCCTGCGCGAGGCACTGCTGCCCTCGCCGCCCTCAGCCCCCTCGGAGTCGCCGGACTCGTCGGAGTCGTCGTCGGACTCCTCGCCCTCCGAACCGTCCTCGGTGCCGTCGGAGGGACGACGTCGCCGACGGCCGCCCCTGCGTCGACGCCGGCGGGCAGCGCCCTCGCCGTCGCCCGCCTCATCGGAGTCGTCCTGCTCGTCGGACTGTGCCTCGTCGGCTGCTGGCTTCTCGTCGGCCGGCGACTGGTCGGCCTTCTTCGCGGCGGCCTTCTTCTTGCCACCGCCCTTGGACCCCTTGCCGCCGCCGGACTGCTTGCCGCCGGTCTCCTCACCGTCGGTCCGCGTCCCGGCGTCGCCCACGTCGTCCGAGACCGCCGTCTGCTTCACAGCCTTCTTGCGGGGAGGCGCCGTCTTCTTCTCGGGTGCCTGGAAGAGGACCATCGGTGCCGGTGCCGAGTCGTCCTGGTCGGGAGCCGCGTCCTCCCCGGAAGGCTCCGCCGCGGCCGTCTTCTTGCTGGTCGCGGCCTTCCGCTTCGGCTTGGCGCCCGGAGCCTCGGATGTCTCGGGCGTGTCGGAGCTGTCTGACTCCGCGGGCTTGGTCGCCTTCTTGGCGGTCGACTTCTTGGCGGCGGTCTTCCTCGCCGGCGACTTCGCTGCCTTCTTGGCGGCCGCCTTCTTCACCGGCGGATCGGTGCCGGCGTCGGGCGTGTCCGCCGCCTGGTCGGTGCTGGTCGGGTTGGTGCTGGTCGGTTCGGGGCCGGTCTGGTCGGCGTTGGTGTCGCCCGCCCCGGTGGTGTCGTCGTTGTCGAGCACTGATGAGCTCCTCATGCCCGTCTCTCACGGCTGTCACCCGTGCGACGGTGCTGGTCGCGGCGTACGGCGTGGGGCTGGCCCGTACGACAAAAGCCTTCGGTCGGCGACGACACCCTCCGCGTTACCGCGTCACATGTGTGATCCCTTCGCACCAACCGCGGTCGCCGGACTGCTCAGCGCAGTGAAGCTGTCACCTTCACTGCCCAGCCGCGTCGCGGTCGGGTGTCAGTGGATCACCCACCGTGCCGTCTTCATCGTCCAGAGGTCCCTGGGCCAGTCGCTGCTGCAAGGCGGCGGTGACCCGGAGTCCGGAGGCCTGGTGAAGAGCGGCGAGAACGTCATCGGGTCTCACGGACGGCGAGCCGTGACGCAAGACCACGTCGAGTATCGCACACGGGGCCCCGGCCGGGGGCCAATCGGCGGGCCTCGCCGGAGACGACCACGGAGACGATCGCCGTTCGGGCGTCGAAGGTGCGCAGCCCCTTCTTGGTCATCCGCTCGACGATCACCTCGTCGGTCGCGAGCAGCGCGTCGACCGCATCCCGGGCCTGTTCAGGGGTGACCTCTTGCAGCGTCAGTCGCCACCACGACGCCTCGAGAAGGTCGGCCAGCGAGCCGCCGGCGCTCGGCAGGACCTCGATGACGTCGAGGCCGTCCGGCAGCGCGGCATCGAGATCGGCGTGGACGCGTGCCGGGTCGACGACCTCGGCGAGCGCGATCTCCAGGTACTCCGCCTCGCTGGCGGAGCCCGTGGGCGCGGCACCGGCGTAGGAGATGCGCGGGTGCGGGTTGAACCCCGAGGAGTAGGCCATCGGAATGCGGGCCCGGAACACGGCGCGCTCGAAGGCCCGGCTGAAGTCGCGGTGGCTGGTGAACCGCAGCCGGCCGCGCTTGGCGTAGCGCACGCGCAGCCGCTGGACCGGCGGTGGCTGCTGCTCGGGCTGTTCACGCACGGGGCGTGACCCTACCTCTCGCCCGGCAGCGCACCGGTCATGGAAGTCGCGCGGACTTCATCTGCAGCGACGAGTAGACGGTCGACACCTTGTCGCCGGCCAGCCAGGCCGTCAGCCGGTCGGCCTCGACCTGAAGGGCGGCCAGGGCCTCGGTGCCGGGGTCGCCCAGGGGCACCACCACGACCACGCCGTCGGGGTCCTGGACCCAGCAGCCGACGACGCGGCCGCACCACCACGCGGTGGTGCCACCGTTGCCGTTGGTGTCGTAGAGGTAAGGGCGGTCCTCGGCGTCGAGGTAGAAGTCGCGCTGCTTCCAGCCCATGGTGGCGGGATCGAGGACCGGCAGCAGCGCCGCCCAGGGCTCGGGCTCCGGCAGGTCGTCGAGGTCGTCGGGCAGCAGGTAGCCGACACCGTCCGACAGCGAGACCTCCACCGCGTCGAGCTCACCCAGCGCCCGGCGTACGGCGCCCTTGGTCGCCCCCAGCCACCAGACCAGGTCGGCCTCGGTGCCGGGCCCGAAGCTGCGCAGCCACCGACGCACGAGCTCGCGGTAGCCGCTCTCGGGAGCGTCGAGCACGGGCGGGGTGCCGAGCCACTCCTCGGTCAGAGTCCAGCGTGGGCGAAGGACTCGCCAGTCGCCCTCGTTGGTGCCGCGGAGGATCTGGCCGGTGGCCGCCAGCGTGCCGAGCACCCGGGGAGCGATCGGGAAGTTGCCGCCGTAGGACTTGCCGGGCGCCAGCTCCAGTCGCGTGGCCAGCGGCGGGATCTGCTCGCGCAGCTCGGCCGTGGTGGTGGGCCCGTTCTCGCCAAGCGTCCGCAGGATGGAGTCGAAGATGCGGTCGAGCCACACCTCGCCCCGCTTCGCGACCCCGTGTGCCTCGACCTCCTTCGCGAGCCGGGCGCGCAGCTGCTGGGCGACCCGCAGCGAGGCGCTCCCCCACACCTGCGGCAGCACCTCGCGCGGGAACGTGAACAGGGTGCGTCGCATCGCCAGCTGCCTGACGAGGGTGCGATCGGTGTAGAGCGCCCGGCTGATGTCGTCGCGCGTCGCGTCGGAGCGCGCCACCACCGACAGGTAGACGCTGGGCGCCTCGGTGGCATGCAGGCAGGTGACCGACTCGACGGCAGCCTCGACGGAACCGGCGCGCTTCGCCAGGGCCTGACGGGTGGCCAACCGCGCCCGCCGCTGCTGGTCGCTGATCTGCCGCACGAGGCGATCCTCGCAGCCCGCGCCGACACCCGGCTCGACCCCGACGGCGGTCACGGGTGCATGCGGCACGATGCGGGAGTGACGTCCGGGACCAGCAGCCGCCTGCAGCGCGGGCTCGTGGTCCTGGGGATCGTGGTGCTGGCCTTCAACCTGCGTCCCGCGGCGGTCAGCGTCGGCCCGGTCCTGGGCGAGGTGAGCACCGGGCTCGGCATGACGACCACCGAGACCGGCGTACTCACCTCCTTGCCGGTGCTCGCCTTCGCCCTCTTCGGAGCCCTCGCACCGCGCCTGGCGCGCGCCGTCGGCCTGCACCGGCTCACCCTGGCGGCGCTGCTCTGCCTGGTCGGCGGGCTCGCCGGCCGCGCGGCCGTGTCGTCGGTGCCGGCGTTCCTCGCGCTCTCGCTGCTCGCCCTCGCCGGGATGGCGTCCGCCAACGTGCTGCTGCCGTCGCTGGTGAAGCTGCACTTCCCGAACCGGATCGGGCTGCTCACCTCGCTCTACTCGACCGCGCTCGCGGTCGGCCTGACCTCCGCGTCGGTGCTCACCGTCCCGGTCAGCGAGGCGTACGACGGATGGCGGTCCGGCCTCCTGGTGTGGGCCCTCATCGCCGGCATCGCGGTCATCCCCTGGCTCGGCCTGATCGGCCACGACCGCCGGCCCGAGGAGGTCGCGGGGCACGTCGGCCTCGGCGACGTCGCCCGGACCCGGCTCGGCTGGCTGATGGCCTTGTTCTTCGGTCTCCAGGCACTGCAGGCGTACTCGATCTTCGGCTGGTTCGCCGAGCTCTACCAGGACGCCGGCTTCTCGGCCCCCGCTGCCGGCCTGCTGCTCGGGGTGATCACCGGGGTGAGCATCCCGCTGTCCTTCCTGATCCCGTGGCTCGTCGCCCGCACTCACGACCAGCGACTCGTGATGTGCGTGGTGATGGGGTGCTACCCGCTCGGCTACCTCGGTCTGATGGTCGCGCCCGCACGGCGGTGCGCTGGCGTGGGCGGTGCTGGTCGGCATCGGGACCGCGACCTTCCCGATGATCCTCACGCTGATCGGCCTGCGGGCCCGCACCCCGGCCGGCACGGCGGCGCTGTCCGGGTTCGCCCAGTCGACCGGCTACCTGATCGCCGGCACCGGCCCCTTCGGCATCGGGCTGCTCCACGACGTCTCGGGCGGATGGACGGTGCCTCTGATCGCCCTGCTCATCGTCACCGTGCCCCAGTTCCTGCTCGGGCTGGCGGTCTCGCGCCCGGCGTACGTCGAGGACGAGCTCAGCGAGCGCCCGCCGGACGCTCGCTGAGACCGTGAGCGCTACACCACCGACAGCGGCAGCAGCTGCTGACCTGTGGGTCCGATCTGGATGTCGGTCCCCATCTCGGGACACACACCGCAGTCGTAGCAGGGAGTCCAGCGGCAGTCCTCGACGTCGACCGAGTCGGGGTCGAGGGCGTCCTCCCAGTCCTGCCACAACCAGTCCTTGTCGAGGCCGGAGTCGAGGTGGTCCCACGGCAGCACCTCGTCGTACCCGCGCTCACGGGTGGTGAACCAGTCGAGGTCGACGTCGGTTCCGGCCAGCACCCGTTCGGCGCAGCCGACCCAGCGGTCGTAGGAGAAGTGCTCGCTCCAACCGTCGAAGCGACCGCCGTCGCGCCACACCTCCTCGATGATGGGACCCACCCGACGGTCACCGCGGGAGAGCAGTCCCTCGATGATGCCGGGCTTCCCGTCGTGGTAGCGGAAACCGATCGCGCGGCCGAACCTGCGGTCGGCTCGCACCTCCTCGCGCAGCTTGCGCAGTCGCTCGTCGGTGGTCTCCACGTCGAGCTGGGAGGCCCACTGGAACGGCGTGTGTGGCTTGGGCACGAAGCCGCCGATGGACACGGTGCACCGGATGTCGTTGTGGCCGGCTACCTCGCGGCCCTTGGCGATGACCTTCTTCGCCAGGTCGGCGATGGCCAGCACGTCCTCGTCGGTCTCGGTGGGCAGGCCGCACATGAAGTAGAGCTTGACCTGCCGCCAGCCGTGGGAGTACGCCGCCGAGACGGTGCGGATCAGGTCCTCCTCCGTGACCATCTTGTTGATCACCTTGCGCATCCGCTCCGACCCGCCCTCGGGGGCGAAGGTGAGCCCCGAACGGCGGCCGTTGCGGGAGAACTCGTTGGCGAGGGTGATGTTGAACGCGTCGACGCGCGTGCTCGGCAGCGACAGCGAGACGTTCGTTCCCTCGTAGCGGTCGGCCAGGCCCTTCGCCACCTCACCGATCTCGGAGTGGTCCGCGCTCGAGAGCGACAGCAGGCCGACCTCCTCGAAGCCGGACTTGCGGATGCCGTTCTCGACCATGTCGCCGATGGTGGAGATGGAACGTTCACGGACCGGCCGGGTGATCATGCCCGCCTGGCAGAAGCGGCAGCCGCGGGTGCAGCCCCGGAAGATCTCCACGCTGAACCGCTCGTGCACGGTCTCGGCGAGTGGCACCAGCGGGTTGCGGGGGTAGGGCCACGAGTCGAGGTCCATCAAGGTGTGCTTGCGCACCCGGTCGGGTACGCCGGGCCGGTTGGGCGTCACGGCGAGAAGGGCACCCTGGTCGTCGTACGCCACGTCGTAGAAGCGCGGCACATAGACACCCCCGCTGGCCGCGAGCCGAAGGAGCGCTTCGTCGCGCCCGCCGGGTCGACCCTCGGCCTTCCACTCGCGCAGCACCTCGCTGATCGCGAGCACGACCTCTTCCCCGTCGCCGAGCACGACCGCGTCGACGAAGTCGGCGACCGGCTCGGGGTTGAACGAGGCATGGCCACCCGCGAGCACGATCGGGTCGTCGTCGGTGCGGTCAACCGTGTGCAGCGGGATGCCGGCGAGGTCGAGGGCAGTGAGCATGTTGGTGTAGCCGAGCTCGGTGGAGAACGAGAGACCGAGGACGTCGAAGTCGCGCACGGCACGGTGGCTGTCGACGGTGAACTGGGGAATCCCGTGCTCGCGCATCACCGCTTCCATGTCCGGCCACACGGAGTAGGTCCGCTCCGCGAGAACCCCCTCGCGCTCGTTGAGGATCTCGTAGAGGATCTGGACACCCTGGTTCGGCAGGCCCACCTCGTAGGCGTCGGGATACATCAACGCCCAGCGGACGTCGGCATCGGCCCACGGCTTCTGGACGGAGTTCAGCTCGCCGCCGACGTACTGGATCGGTTTGCTCACCTCGGGCAGAAAGGGCTCGAGGCGCGAGAAGAGCGACTCACCAGTTGAGACGGGCATGCATGAACCTTCCGGGAAAAGGGGAATACCCACAGTACGTGTTTGCCCAACACGCGTACTGCGCAGCTCATTCAATGCTTTGCTCATGCCCGAGCGTCCAGAGGGGGGTCGGGTGCGCGACATCGCCATGTCCTGGCGTCCTTCGCGACGCCTCTCGACCCGTGCCATGTGGATCCTGTGGCTGGTGTGCCTGGTGCTCACTCCCGGGGCGCTGCTGATCGAGCACGTGACCGTCCTGCGGATCGGTGTGGTCAGCCCCATCCGGGCCGGCGCCCTGATCGCGTTCCTGTGGCTGATGCTCGCCTGGCTGTGGCCGGACCGGTCGCGCCGGCTCCGGATGGTGGCGATCACCCTCGCGCTGGCGCTGGCCGTCCACGCGGTGACCGGCTACCTGCTCGGAAGCGACTGGCCGACCGCGGGCCGCGTCGCCCTGGCCACCCGTCGTACAGGCCGTGGTCACGCTCGCCATCTACCGGTGGCGCATCGGGGACGACAACCTGACCCCGCACCGGCCCGGCGACATCGTCGCCCTGGCCGGGGCCAGCATCGTCGGCGCCGTGGCCGTCATCCCGCTGGGCCCGGCGCCAGGTGTGTGGGTGGACAGCAGCACCTTCGAGCTGTTCTGGTGGGCCACGCTGAGCATGTCCTACGTGTTCGTCGGGAGCGCCTGCATCATGCTCCTGGTCCAGCGGCGGCCACGCACCGAGGCGATCCCCACCCGGCTCCTCGACGTCTACGTGCAGCTGGTCGTGACGACGGTCTCGCTGGCCGCCGTCTTCGCCTTCCAGGACCTGCCACTGACGTGGATCGTGCTGCTGCCCGCCGTCTGGGCCGGCCTCACGATGGGCCCGTGGACCTCGGCGGCGTACAGCCTGACGGGCACCCTGGCGGTGATCATCGCCCAGTCGATCCCGGCGGCCATCCAGCCCTACGGCAGCTCCCAGCTGTCCAACATCCTGCTCCTCGACGCCCTGATGACAGCCTTCGTGTTCGTGGTGCTGCTGCTCTCGCTGGTGCGTGACCAGCGGGCCTACCTGGCGAACGAGGTCGTGCGTCGCCGTCAGGAGGCGATGGACCAGGCCGGCCTGCTCGGCACCGTGTTCGAGTCGATCAACGAGGCTCTGGTCCTGATGGACTCCCTGGGCGTCGTCCAGCTCCACAACGCCGCGGCTGTGCAGATCCTGGGGCGCGAGAAGCTGACCACCGAACCGGCGCGATGGCTGCGGCGCCTGGCCGAGTCGCCCTCGTTCACCTACGGCTTCAACCGCGACGGCTCCGAGGACGGGTTGCGGATCCTGGCGGTGCAGCTGGCCCACGTGACGTACGCCGGGTCCGACGGCGTGGTCGCCATCGTCCGCGACGTCACCACCGAGCAGCGCCGGATCGAGGAGCTGGCGAGCTTTGCCGCTGTGGCCGCCCACGACCTGAAGAGTCCGCTCGCTGCGGTTCAGGGCTGGATCGAGGTGGCCGAGGACGTCATGGAGAACGACCCGAAGATGGCCACGGAGGCCCTGGAGCGCGGACGGCACGCCACCGACCGGATGGCCCAGGAGATCGAGGACTGGCTCACCTACAACGTCGCACGGGAGGGCGTCCTCCAGCCGGAGCCGGTCGAGCTGCAGCCGGTGCTGGACGCCATGGTGAAGAACCACCCGGACGTCGACTTCGTGGTGCGTACGCCGGACACGGTGATGGCCGACCGCACGCTGCTCCAGCACCTGCTCGTCAACCTCGTCGGCAACGCGGTCAAGTACACCCTTCCCGGCGAGCGGCCCTCGGTCACCATCCGCAGCTTCTCCGGCGGCGACCGCGGCTGGGTCCGCCTCTACGTCGTCGACGCCGGCATCGGTATCCCCGAGGGCGAGGAGGCGGCGATCTTCGAGCCGTTCCGGCGCGCCTCCACCGTCAAGGACACCTACGAGGGGTCCGGCCTGGGACTGGCGCTGTGCAAGCGGATCGTGCGACGTCATGGCGGCATGATCAGCGCGCAGCGCAACGAGGGCCCCGGGACCACGATCACCGTCACCCTCCCGCGCGGCTGAGGCCACTCCACGGTCGTTCGACCATCCGGAATCGGGCATTGTCGAGACGCTCGCTTCCCGTGATCCCTAGACTTATCGTGGGAAAAAGGACAAATGCGACGCCTTACCGAACTGACGACGAGCGCGCCGGCCCAGAGCGGGGGCGGCGCGCTCACACTCATGACCTGGCGCCAGATCGCCCCCTACTTCGCGTTCGCGGCCACCTGCTACCTGGTGGCGCCCTACATGGGGCTGGACAGCTTCAACGTCGACCCCCGGATCGCCGAGGTGTGGCCCCCCGGTGGTGTCGGCTTCGTGCTGCTGACCACGGTCTGGTTCGTCGGCAAGCGAGCCGTCGCGCTCACGCTGGCGTTCATGGTCCTCGTCTTCACGGTGACGGCGGTGCTCCTGGGGATCGACCCGGTGCCGTCCGCTGTGGATGGCCCTGGTCGGTGCCGGCCAACCGTTGCTGATGGCAGCGCTCTACCGCCGCACGCTCCGGCACACGGGCTGGTCCCCCGAGACCCCCCGCGACGTGGCGGCGCTGCTCTTCGCCGCGGCCGGATCCTCGCTCCTGCTCGCGCTCCTGGGCGGGTTCCCCACCCTGGACCCCAGCGATTTCGGGACCAAGGTGCTGTGGTGGTGGGTGCTGCGCAACACCGTGTTCTGCTTCGTCGGCGGCGTGACCTTCATGGTGATCTTCTACGGCAAGCGCCACGGCGCGCTGACCCCGAGCCCGTGGGTCAACCGCGTGGGACTGTTCGTCGCCGCGGTGCTGTGCGTCTACGGCAGCTACCACGACCCGACGTTGCCGCTGTCCTGGCTGCTGATCATCCCGAGCATCTGGGGTGGTCTGACGCTGACCGTCCGCGGCACCGCGTTCCTGGCGCTGACGGTGGCGCTGGCCGCCGCGTCGATGAGCTACCTGCCCCAGAACCAGTTCGGCTACGACGGATTGCTGCCGGCCTCCTCGATCGTGGACCTGCTGGTCATCGCCAGCACCGCCTTCACGTTGCTGCTGACCCTGATGCGTGAGCAGCGCGCGTCCCTGATCGCCGAGCTCGACCGCAAGGGCGCCGAGTCGGAGACTCAGCGCCGGTTGCTCGAGACGGTCTTCAACTCGATGAGCGACGGGGTCGTGGTGGTCGAGGAGGCGCAGGTGTCGATGTACAACGCAGCCGCACGGCAGCTGCTCGGCCGCCCCATCCCCGCGGGCAGTCAGAGGTCATGGGCCGCGGAGTTCGGGATCTCGGCAGCCGACGGCACCCCCCTCGACGACGCCGCCCTGCGTGAGGCGCTCTGGGTCGAGGCCAACGACCCGGCCGAAGAACATCGAGATCACGGTGGGCCATGACGGAACGACACGGGTCCTGGGCGTCTCCGCGCAGCCGATCGGCACGACCGACAAGCGCTCGACGATGATCCTGCTGCACGACGTCACCGCCCAACGGGCTCGCGTGCGGGAGCTGACGAACTTCGCCGGCATGGTGGCGCACGACCTCCGCGGTCCGCTGACGGTCCTCGACGGTTGGCTCGAGGTCGCGGAGGACAGCGACACCGTGACGGACGCCGAGCTGATGGACGACGCCCTGCGCAAGGCCCGGGAGTCCAGCCGCCGGCTGCGCCAGGTGATCGAGGACTGGCTGAACTACACCGTCGTCCAGAACGGCCAGCTGCGTCCCGAGGCCGTGAAGCTGTACGGCGTCGCCGGCGAGATCGTGGACGGCCGCCGGGACATCCTGGCCGATGACGCCGAGCCGCAGTTCCAGCTCAACCTCGCTCACAGCGTGTTCGCCGATCCCGGGCTGCTGCGTCAGCTGCTCGACAACCTCGTCGGCAACTCGATCAAGTACACCGCCCCCGACCAGCGGCCCTGGGTGCAGATCAGCTCCGAGCAGGACGAGGAGCAGGGCTGGATCCGCGTCGACGTGACCGACCGCGGTGTCGGCATCCCCGAGGGCCAGGAGGAGCTGATCTTCGAGGAGTTCCACCGGGGCCCGCAGGAAGGACGCTCACCGGGGACGGGCCTCGGCCTCGCGCTCACCCGACGCATCGTCGGGCTGCACGGAGGTCAGATGAGTGCGAGGCGCAACCGGGAAGGCGGCTCGACCTTCACGTTCACCCTGCCCGAGGCCTGAGGCCGCGGCCGGCGCTGGGCCCTAGAGCCCGCCGCGGCGCACCCCACCGACGGCGCGGGAGACCGCGCTCCCCCGCATGGCGATGTTCTGCAGCACACCGATGGCCATCATCGAGGCGAACATCGACGAACCGCCGTACGACACCAGCGGCAGCGGCACCCCGGTCACCGGCATGATGCCGAGGCACATGCCGATGTTCTGGAACGTCTGGAAGGTGAACCAGCACGCGATACCGGCCGCGGCCACCCGGCCGAACATGTCGTCGGCGTGGATGGAGATGTGCAGCGCACGCCAGAGCAGCACGGCGAAGAGCAGGATCAGCACGCCCGCGCCGATCAGCCCGAGCTCCTCGCCGGCCACGGTGAAGATGAAGTCGGTGTGCTGCTCGGGCACGAAGCGGGAGCGGGTCTGCGAACCGTCGAACAGGCCCTGACCGAACAGCCCCCCGTTGCCGATGGCGATGCGTGCCTGGGTGGTGTTGTAACCGGCACCGCGCGGATCGAGGCCCGGGTCGGTGAACGCCATGAACCGGTTGATCTGGTACTCCTTCAGCAACCCGGCGGACACGATCAGCGTCGCCACGGTGATGCCGATGAGCAGCAGGGAGACCAGCCAGCGACGGGGCACTCCCGCCACCGCCAGCACGCCGAAGACGGTGGCGGCCAGCACCAGCATGGTGCCGAGGTCGGGCTGGAGGATGATCAGCACCGCCGGGATCCCGGCGATCACGCCCATCAGTCCGACGTCGACCAGGCCCACCCGACGCCGGCGGGAGTTCTCGACACGCTCGGCGATGATCATCGCCATCCCGACGACGACCGCCAGCTTGGCGAACTCCGCGGGTTGGATGGAGAGTCCGCCGAGCATCAGCCAGGAGCGCGAGCCGTTGATCGTCGTACCCATGACCAGCACGAGCATCAGGCCGATCACCGACGCGAGATAGACGAGCGGGGTGATGATGCGCACCCACCGGTGGTCGGTGGCCATCACCGCGACGGCCAGCACCAGCCCGATCATGATGTTGACCAGGTGCTTGTGGAGGTACGCCGTGGTCTCACCGTGGGTGAGGATCTCGTTGCTGGAGGTCGCCGACCAGACGAGCAACGTCCCGATGGTCATGATCAGCCCGGCGGTGCCGATCAGCAGCCAGTCCAGACGGGGCACGGCCACGCGGCTGCGGGCGATCGAGAGTCGGCTCATCGGCAGGACGGTCATTGGTCCCTCCCCTTCTTGCCGGTTCGCTTCGTGCTCGGCGGGAGGATCGACCCGTCGCGGGCGAACGTCGGCAGCCGGGCGGGCGGGGCGGTGCCCGCGATGGCCGCCTTGCTCGCCGAGACCTTCTGCCCCTTGATCCCGTAGAGGAACTCCCAGATCTTGCGGATGTAGGGGCCGGACGTCCCCGACCCGGTGCCGCCCTGGCTCACGGTCATCAGCACGACGTAGTCCTTGGTGTACGACGCCACCCACGACGTCGTCTGCTTGCCGTAGACCTCGGCCGAGCCGGTCTTGGCCCGCACGGTGACCTTGTCGAGGGGGAAGCCCTCGAGGCGCCACGCCATGGTGCCGGAACGCGCGACGCCCTTCAGCGCACTGTCGATGTAGCTCAGGATGTCCTTCTTCACCGGGACCTTGGCCTGGACCTTGGGTGCGAACCGCTTGAGGACCTTGCCGTCGGGGCTGACGATCGCCTTGGCCACGCGCGGTTCGTAGAGGGTCCCGCCGTTGGCCAGCGCGCCGTACGCGCGAGCGAGCTGGAGTGGCGTCACGGCGGTGTCGCCCTGGCCGATGGCGAAGTTGACCGCGTCGCCGGCGCGGTAGGCGAAGCCCTCGATGCAGAACTCGCGGGCGAAGCGGTGCAGGAAGTCCGTGCCCGGCTTCTTGCCGACCTTGCAGTAGTACTTCTTCATCGACTTCCAGTAGTCGCGCTTCCACTGGCGGTCGGCGATCCGCCCGGTCGCCTCACCCGGGATGTCGATCCCGGTCACCTGGCCGAAGCCGAACTTCTTGGCCATCGACACCAGCGGGTCCTTGGCCTTCACGTCGGCCACGTCACTGCCGTACTTCTGCCAGTAGCCGAAGCCGATCCGGTAGAAGAAGGTGTTGCACGAGACCTCGAGCGCCTTGGCGAAGTCGATGTAGCCGTAGGCGCCGGACTCGAAGTTCTTGAAGGTGCGGTTGCCGACCTGGAACCCGGACGAGCAGGCGAGGGTGGTCCACGGCCCGTAGCCGTTCTCCATAGCGGCGGCCGTCATCATCGGCTTCCACGTCGACCCGGGCGCGAACTGTCCCTGCGTGGCGCGGAACAGCAGCGGGGTGCTGGCCTTCTCGGAGTACAACCGGTTCAGCTGCTTGCTGGTGATGCCGCCGGACCACACCTCGGGGTTGTAGGTCGGCTGGCTGGCCATCGCCACGACCCGGCCGGTCTTCGCCTCCAGCACGACGACGGATCCGCTGTCGGCTTCGTACTTGCGGCCGGTCACGGTGTCGGTGGTCGTGCGGGCGGTCAGCATGGCCTGGTGCAGCTGCTTCTCCGCATAGGCCTGCACGTTCGCGTCGATCGAGGTGACCAGGGTGTCGCCCGGCGTCGACTCGATCTCGCCGGAGTCGCCGAGGACGCGCCCCATCGAGTCGACGGCGACCTTCTTGTAGCCCGGCTTGCCTCGCAGCCAGGCGTCGTAGGCCTTCTCCACGCCGGCGCGACCCACGACGGATGCGCCGTTGACCGAGTCGTCACCGTCCTTCTCCGCCTCGTCGAGCTCACCCTCGGTGATCGGGCTCAGGTAGCCCAGCAGGTGGGCCGCGTTCGCGCCGTACGGAGAGGGATAGGCGCGCACGCTCTCCTGCTGGGCCAGCACACCGGGGTAGTCCTCGGACTGCTCGAGGACCTTGACGGCGACCTTCTGCGGGACGTCGCGCGCCACGGGGACCGGCTGGTACGGCGAGCCGTTCCAGCAGATGCCCTTCAGCGACTCGGGCTGGCCGCACAGCAGCGTCCGGGCCACGATCTTCGCGTAGGGCACCTTGACCACGCGCGCGAGCCGCTTCAGGGTCGCCTCGCGTTTCGCCTCCGGCATCTTCCCGATCAGGGTCCGGTCGATGCTGACCACCCAGCTGCTGCGGTTGGCCACCAGCGGGCGGCCCATGTCGTCGACGATGAGGCCGCGCGCGGGCTGCACGACCACGTCGCGCACCGACTGCTCGGCCGCCGCCGCGCGGTAGCTGTCGCCGGTCAGCACCTGCATGTACCAGAGCCGGGCGAAGAGGGTCAGGAACAGCCCCAGCACGAGCGCCTGCACGACGAAGAGGCGCAGCCGGCTCTTCTGCGACGCGTTGGGCCGGATCAGGACGGCGGCCATCAGACCGTGCCTCCGGGCATGGGGTCGGCAGTCACGGTCAGTACGCCAGTTCGGCCGGTCGGGTCCGCTCGAACAGGGACATCAGCATCGGCAGCAGCAACGGGGTCATCACCACGTCCCACAGCAGCGCGATCGCGATGACCTGCATCATCTCCCCGGGCGGGAAGGGCGTGGTCCCCGAGCACGACCCCGCTGAGCGCGAAGATCGAGGTCGCCACGAACGAGCACACCGCCACGGTCGCGAGACCGGCGAGCGGGCTGCGGCGGGCCTCGGCACGCACCCGACCGGCGAGAATCGCGATCAGCACGAACGCCAGCGCCCAGCGGCCGGCGACATGGTCGGCGGGTGGAGCGAGGTCGAGCAGCATGCCGGCCAGGAACCCGATCGTGGCGCCGAACGCAGGTCCTCGGGCGATGGCAGCCGCGACCACGACGATCAGCGCCAGGTTGGGGACGACCCCGTTGACGGCGAACAGGCTGAAGACCGCCGTCTGCAAGGTGACGGCGAGGACGACCAGGACGGCGACCAGGCCCGTGCGTGAGAGGTTCATCGGTTCTGCCCCTGACCGTTGATCACGAGCCGGTCCGCCTGGGTCCGGCGGGGTACGACGACACCGACCACGTCGAGCGAGGTGAAGTCGACGAACGGGTCGATCACGGCGTGCTTGGCCAGCTCACGCGGCGTGGAGTACACCGACTCGACCTTCCCGATCGGGATGCCGGGCACGTACGGCACGCCGTTCTGGCTGCCCCAGGTCACCACCACGTCACCCTTTGCCGGAGTGACGGTGTTGTCGACGACGTCGAGATCGAGGCGACCGCGCTCGCTGGTGACCCCGCGGCCGCGGAGGAAGCCGATCTCGTTGTTGGAGCCGAGCCGTCCCCCCACCACGGAGTCGGTGTCGAGGACCAGCAGCACGTCTGCGGTGGATCGGGTCGCGGTGATCACCCGACCGACGAGTCCGTCGTTGTTGAGCACGGTCATGTCCTCGCGGACCCCTGAGGAGGTCCCGGCGTCGATCGTCACCGTGCGGGAGAAGGACTGCATCGGCCCCATGCCGACCACCCGGGACGCGACCAGCGCGTAGCCGGTCTGGTTGGCCGCGTGGGTGAGGCCGTCGAGCTCGGCGAGACGGTTGCGGTCGAGGGGGACCTGCTCGACCTCGGAGCGCAGCCTGGAGTTCTGCGCGGAGAGCCGAGCCACGTCCTTGCGGAGGCTGTCGTTGGAGCTGAAGTACGCGAACGTCTCGCGCATCGGCCGCGCGGCAGCCGCTGCGGAGGACTCGACCGGGCCGATCACGTTGCCCACGACCGTGCGGGCCGGGTCGATCGGCGAGGAGTCGTCGCTGGCTGCGTCGACGGTGATGACGGTGAGGGAGGCGGCCACGAGGAGTCCGACGACGACCTTCGAGGAGCCGCCGCGGTCGCGCCCGAAACCGGCGCGGCCCCCGTCATCGCTGACCGGCCGACCCAGGGAGGGGCCCTTGACGTTGCGCAGACGCTGCGTGGCCACCGGCTACCGCCTGTGGTCCGCGACGAGCACCTGCTGGAGCGCCTCGAACTCCTCGACACACTTGCCTGCACCCAGGGCGACCGACGTGAGCGGGTCGTGGGCGAGGTGGACCGGCATCCCGGTCTCGTGGCGGATGCGCTCGTCGAGACCGAGGAGCAGTGCCCCTCCCCCGGTCAGCACGATGCCGCGGTCCATGATGTCGCCCGCAAGCTCGGGGGGAGTCTGGTCGAGCGTGGTCCGGACGGCGTCCACGATCGCGTGCAGCTGCTCCTCGATGGCCCGGCGGATCTCGGGGCTGGAGACGGTGACCGTGCGAGGCAGGCCGGAGACCATGTCGCGTCCGCGAACCTCGGCCTGGCGCTCCTGCGGGAGCGGAAAGGCCGAGCCGAGGGTCATCTTGATCTCCTCGGCGGTGCGCTCCCCCAGCATCAGGGAGTGCTCCTTCTTCATCCACGCCACGATCGCCTGGTCGAGCTCGTCGCCCGCGGTCCGGACCGACAACGTGGTCACCAGACCGCCCAGGGAGATGACCGCCACCTCGGTGGTGCCGCCACCGATGTCGACGACCATGTTGCCCGTGGCCTCGTGCACCGGCAGGCCGGCGCCGATCGCCGCCGCCATCGGCTCCTCGATGATGTAGACCCGGCGGCCGCCCGCCTGGTAGCCGGCCTCCTTCACCGCGCGCTGCTCCACCGCGGTCACGCCGCTCGGCACGCAGATGATCATCCGGGGCTTGGTGAAGTAGCGGCGCCGGTGCACCAGCTGGATGAAGTGTCGGAGCATGTGCTCGGTCGCGTCGAGGTCGGCGATGACACCGTCCTTGAGCGGCCGGATGGCGGTGATGCCGTCGGGCGTGCGGCCGATCATCCGCTTCGCCTCGTGGCCGACCGCCAGGATCTCGTGGGTCTGCTCGTTCATCGCGACCACGGAGGGCTCGTCGACGAGGACGCCCTTGCCGCGCACGTAGACCAGCGTGTTCGCCGTACCTAGATCCACCGCCATGTCGCGGCCGATGAGACTGTTGGCCATCCGTTCCGCCTCGCAGGTGCAGTGATGGGGAAGAGGCACGGCGCAAGGCGCCCACCCGCTAAGCAGACTAGGAGCGAAACGTCCAGTTCCCGCGACGACACGCGGCGGGGCGACTCAGAGGTCGGGGAACCAGAGCGCGATCTCGCGCTCAGCCGACTCCGGCCCGTCGGAGCCGTGCACGAGGTTCTCGCGGTTGGACATCGACAGGTCGCCGCGGATGGTGCCGGGAGCGGCCTTGCGCCCGTCGGTGGCGCCGTTGAGAGCGCGGACCACCTCGATGGCCTCGTCACCCTCGAGCACGGCGACGACGAGCGGCCCACTGGTGACGAAGTCGCGCAGCGGCGGGTAGAAGTCGCGCTCCACGTGCTCGGCGTAGTGCGCGTCCGAGTGCGAGTCCTCGATGTGGCGCAGCTCGAGCGCCACGATGTCCAGCCCCTTGGACTCGAAGCGGGAGAGGATGTTGCCGACCAGCCCTCGCCGGACGGCGTCGGGCTTGAAGATGACCAGCGTTCGCTGTGCGGGGCTCTGGGACATGGCAGCAACCTACCGAGGCCAACTCAGGCCTTGCCGGGGTACTCCCCCCTCGCCTCCCACTCGGCGCGCTCGATCTCGATCTTGCGACCCATGAAGTACGCCGTGGCCCACAGCGCGAGGAAGACCGCGCCCAGGAAGAACATCGTCGGTACGGCGAACCCGACCGCGATCGCGGCCACCTGCACCGCCCAGCCGAGCCAGTAGGCCCAGTCATACCGCAGCAGTCCGGCCACGAGGAGGCACGCGACGGTCAGGCCCAACCCGATCCAGAGGCCGGTGGCCGTCCCGACGTCGGCGATCGAGATCAGCACCGGTGTGCTGAGCCCGAACGCGATCGCCTCGAGGGACAGGACCGCTGCGCAGAGCCGGCGTTGCATCAGGTGTTCTCCCGCCGGGAGCGCAGCATCGCCCGGGCCTCACCGACCGTGACCACCGAGCCCGTGACGAGCACGCCTCCGGACCCGATCGCCTCGCCGAAGACACCGCCTGCCTCGGCCAGGGCCGCCGCCTGGTCGATCGCGTCGGCCAGCGAGGTCGTCTCGCTGACCCGGTCCTGGCCGAAGATCCCACGTGCGACCTCGGCCAGCTCGGAGGCGGGCATCGACCGCTCGGTGGAGTTCTGGGTGCAGACCACGTGGGCGAGGGCGGGCTCGAACTCGGCCAGCAGACCCTCGTAGTCCTTGTCGGCCATCACCCCCATCACGCCGATGAGCGGGGAGAACGTGAACGAGTCCTCCAGCGCCGTGACCGTCGCAGCCGCCCCGTGCGGGTTGTGCGCCGCGTCGAGCACGATCGTCGGCGAGCGCCGGATGATCTCCAACCGGCCCGGTGAGGTCACCTCGGCGAACGCGTCCTTGACCACGTCGGCGTCCAGCGGGTCGTCGCCGCCGACGAACGCCTCGACCGCGGCCAGGGCCAACGCGGCGTTCTGTGCCTGGTGGGCGCCGTAGAGCGGGAGGAAGACCTCGTCGTAGCTGCCGCGCAGCCCCTGGAGACTGATCATCTGTCCCCCGACCGCAGGCACCCGCGAGGTGACGCCGAACTCGAGCCCCTCGCGGGCCAGCGTGGCGCCCACCTCGGAGCAGCGTTCGACGACGAGCTGGGCGACCTCCTCGGACTGCACGGCGGTGACCACGGTGGCGCCGGGCTTGATGACGCCGACCTTCTCGAGGGCGATGGCGGCCGGCGTCTCGCCGAGGTACTTCGCGTGGTCGACGGCCACCGGGGTCAGCACGGCCACCTGGGCGTCGATGACGTTGGTGGCGTCCCAGGCCCCGCCCATCCCGACCTCGACGACGGCCGCGTCCACGGGAGCGTCCGCGAAGGCGGCGTACGCCATCCCGACGACGGTCTCGAAGAACGACAGCGGATGCTCGTACTCGTCGTCGACGAGGTGGGTGTACGGCGCCACGTCGTTGAACGCCCTGACGAACGCCTCCTCGTCGAGCGGCTGGCCGTCGAGGCTGATCCGCTCGGTCATCGACTCGAGGTGGGGGCTGGTGAACCGGCCGACCCGCAGGCCGAGTGCGACGATCAGCGCCTCGATCATCCGCGCCGTCGAGGTCTTGCCGTTCGTGCCGGTGAGGTGGATCGCGGGGTAGGACCGCTGCGGGTCGCCGAGCACCTCCATGAAGGCCTCGATCCGGTCCAGGGTCGGGTCGAGCTTGGTCTCGGGCCAGCGGCTGAGCAGTGCGTCCTCGACCTCGGCGTAGGTCTCGGCCAGGCGCGCCTGCGCGGCCGAGCCCTCAGGGGTGTCGTTCATCGTGGCGAGTCTAGGGCGCGGGGTCGCGCCGTCCGGGGCGGCCATCTCGTTTCCGGCAGGCGGTGGCCGCTCCGTAGGATTCGGGCCATGACTGACGCCCCTCAGACCGGACTGTCCGAAGAGACGACCGCACCAGCTGCGGCCGTCGTACCGGACAAGGCCGCGCTGGAGGGGCTGGAGCCGAAGTGGGCCGCGCAGTGGAAGGCCGACGACACCTACGCCTTCGACCGCTCCCGGTCTCGCGAGGAGATCTACTCGATCGACACTCCCCCGCCGACCGTCTCCGGGTCGCTGCACGTGGGCCACGTCTTCTCCTACACCCACACCGACCTGGTCGCCCGCTACCAGCGGATGCGCGGCAAGTCGGTCTTCTACCCGATGGGCTGGGACGACAACGGGCTGCCGACCGAGCGCCGGGTCCAGAACTACTACGGCGTCCGTTGCGACCCGTCGCTGCCGTACGACGCCGACTTCGCTCCGCCCGGGAACCCCGACCCGAAGCGCCAGGTGCCGATCAGCCGGCCCAACTTCGTCGAGCTGTGCGAACGGCTCGTCGTGCAGGACGAGCAGATCTTCGAGGACCTGTGGCGCAAGCTCGGACTCTCGGTCGACTGGTCGCAGCACTACACGACGATCGGCCCCAAGGCGCAGCTGGTCAGCCAGCGGGCGTTCCTGCGCAACTTCGCGCGGGGCGAGGCCTACCTGCAGGAGGCCCCGACCCTCTGGGACGTCACCTTCCAGACCGCCGTCGCGCAGGCCGAGCTCGAGGCGCGCGAGTACGCCGGGCACTACCACCGCGTTGCCTTCCACGGCACAGACGGCCCCGTCCACGTCGAGACGACCCGTCCCGAGCTGATCGCCTCGGTGGTCGCCCTGGTCGCCCATCCCGACGACGAGCGCTACCAGCCGCTGTTCGGCACCACCATTTCCTCGCCGGTCTTCGGGGTGGAGATCCCCGTGCTCGCACACCCCGCGGCCGAGCCGGACAAGGGCGCGGGCATCGCGATGTGCTGCACGTTCGGTGACCTCACCGACGTCACCTGGTGGCGCGAGCTGCAGCTGCCGGTCCGCACGCTCATCGGGCGCGACGGGCGGATGTCGCGCGAGACCCCCGAGTGGCTGGCGAGCGAGGCTGCCGCGACGGCGTACGAGGAGCTCAAGGGCAAGACTGCCTTCAGCGCCCGGGAGTCGATGGTCGCGATGCTTCGCGAGAGCGGCGACCTCGAGGGCGAGCCGACCCCCACGAAGCGGATGGCCAACTTCTACGAGAAGGGCGACAAGCCGCTGGAGATCGTGGCCACCCGCCAGTGGTACATCACCAACGGTGGTCGCGACGGTGACCTGCGCGCGGAGATGATCGCCCGCGGGGCGGAGATCGAGTGGATCCCGGGCCACATGAAGCATCGCTACGACAACTGGGTTGGCGGCCTCAACGGAGACTGGCTGATCTCGCGTCAGCGATTCTTCGGCATCCCCTTCCCGGTCTGGTACGCCCTCGACGCCGAGGGCGAGCCGGACTACGACCACCCGCTGCTGCCCAGCGAGGCGGAGCTCCCGGTCGATCCGTCGACCCAGCCCCCCTCGGGCTACACCGAGGACCAGCGCGGCAAGGCCGGCGGCTTCATCGGCGACCCCGACGTGATGGACACGTGGGCGACGTCGTCGCTCACCCCGCAGATCGCGGGCGGCTGGGAGGAGGACGACGACCTCTTCCAGCGCGTCTTCCCGATGGACCTGTGCACCCACGCGCACGACATCATCCGCACCTGGCTGTTCTCGCGCGTGGTGCGAGCCCACTTCGAGAACCACACCGTGCCCTGGACCCACGCCCTGATCTCGGGCTTCATCGTCGACCCGGACCGCAAGAAGATGTCGAAGTCCAAGGGCAACGCGGTGGTCCCCACCGAGATCCTGGACAGGTACGGCGCCGACGCCGTGCGCTGGCGTGCCGCGATGGCCCGGCCGGGCCTGGACTCCCCCTTCGACGAGTCCCAGATGAAGGTCGGTCGCCGGCTGGCGATGAAGGTGCTGAACGTCTCGAAGTTCGTCCTCGGCAGCGTGGGTGCCACCCGCGTCGACCCGGCCGGTGTGACCGAGCCGGTCGACCGCGCCTTGCTGGGGAAGCTGGCGCGGACCTTGGGCGAGGCCACCCGCGCGTTCGACGCCTACGACTACACCACCGCCCTCGAGGCCGGGGAACGCTTCTTCTGGGACTTCTGCGACGACTACGTCGAGCTGGTCAAGGAGCGGGCGTACGGCGCTGACGGCACGGACGGTGACCCGGAGTCGATCAGGTCGACCGAGTCGGCGCGCGCTGCCCTGGCCACAGCCCTTCACCTCCAGCTGCGCCTGTTCGCACCCTTCCTGCCCTATGCGACCGAGGAGGTCTGGTCGTGGTGGCAGCAGGGTTCGGTCCACCTGCAGAGCTGGCCCACCGAGACCGAGCTCGGCGACGCGGCCGGCTCCGATCCGGACGGGCTGGAAGCCGTGGCGGCGGTGCTCGCAGGTGTGCGCGGAGCCAAGTCGACCGCCAAGGTCGGCATGCGCACGCCGGTTGTCGAGGCCACGATCACGGGCCCGACCGAGGCCCTCGAGGCCATCCGGGGTGCCGAGCGCGACCTACGCGCCGTCGGCTCGATCACCGGTCAGCTGCGCCTGGTCGCTGCCGAGGACAGCGAGGTCGTGGTGGAGGCCGTGCTGGGCGAGCCGCCACCGAAGAGGTAGCGCTGCGGCTCAGTGGCGGTGGCCCCGGCCGTGACCCCCACCATGGCTGGCATGACCCCGGCCGCGCTGGCCGCCCTTGCTGGCGTGGTCGCGTCCCCGGTCGGCGTTTCCGCGCACCCGACTGCTGTGCCCACGGTCGCGGTCGCCGCGGTCCCAACGACCCCGGTCGCGGTCACCGTGACGGTCCCGGTCACGGCCGTCGCTGCGCCAGCCGCTGCTGCGGTTCTCACCGCGATCACGGTCGACATTCGGCACGACGGGGCCACGGGCTCCCGTGCTGGGGGTGCCGCGGTCGCCACCGTTTCCGAGGGCCGGGTGGTCATGCCCGCCCTTCTCGCCCCGGTGGATGTGGCCGCGGTCGATGCTGTGACCGCGTGACTTGCTGGAGTCCCAGGAGCGCTTGGTGCCGTCCTTGTCGCCGGTGACGCCCTTCCACGGCTTGTTGCCGTGGCCGCGAACCACCCCGTCGTCGGTGCCCGGCAGGTCCACCCCGAAACCGGGCTTGGACGGCGGGAGCGGCGGGCGGGGCACCTGGACCGGGTCGACCGGAACCACCGGGACGACAGAGGGGGACTCGGGCTCGGACGGCGGGCCCGAACCTGGCGAGGAGCCGGGACCGGCGTTGCCACCGCGGGTCGTGACCGAGGCTGTCGCCGATCCGGCCGGCGTGCTCGCGGAGCGGACCAGCGTCACCACGGGCTCGGTGAGCGTGGATTCGCTGCTTGACGTTTCGACCTCGGGCACCGCATCGGCCGCCTCGCCGGCCGACTCGCCTGCGGATGCTTCGGCCGGTTCGGCCTGCGGGGCGTCGCGCAGCGAGCGTCCGAGCAGGATGTCGGGGACCACCGCACTGATCAACGGGCGAGGCGCACCGGAGTCGACGAAGACCTGGACCACCCGGTCTCGCAGGCCGTTCGCCATGATCGCGCAGGCGAACGCGAGCAGAAGCATGAAGGCCGCGAAGGGCCTACGGTGCTCTGCGGTCATCATCGAATTTCCCCCATTTGCGCGGCGATTGCGCGCCAAAAGTCCGCCTTCAGGCTACGGGGAATTCGTCCGTTTTGCGGTGGTGGTCTAGTTTAGAGGCCGACTGGTCTAGTGCAGCGAAGTCCGCAGGTCAGCGCCGTAATAAGGGGTTACGCGGACTTCTTCTTCTTCGGCTCGTCCTCACGTGGCACCAGGGTGGGATTGACGTTGTCGGAGACGACCTCGCCGGTGACGACGACCTTGCCGATGTCCTCGCGCGAGGGGACGTCGTACATGACGTTGAGGAGCACTTCCTCGATGATCGCGCGGAGCCCCCGGGCGCCGGTGCCGCGTTCCATCGCCTTGTCGGCGATGGCCTCGACGGCGTCGGTGGTGAACTCGAGCTCGACGCCGTCGAGCTCGAAGAGCTTCTGGTACTGCTTGATCAGCGCGTTGCGGGGTTCGGTCAGGATCTGCACCAGCGCGGACTGGTCGAGCTTGTTCACGCTCGCGATCAGCGGCAGCCGCCCGATGAACTCGGGGATCAGGCCGAACTTCACGAGGTCCTCGGGCCGGACCTGGGCGAACATCTCGTCGGCCTCGGTCTCGTTGGTGCTGCGCATCTCGGCGGTGAAGCCGAGCGTCTTCTTGCCGACGCGCTGCTCCACGATGTGCTCGAGGCCGGCGAACGCTCCACCGACCACGAACAGGATGTTGGTCGTGTCGATCTGGATGAACTCCTGGTGGGGGTGCTTGCGCCCGCCCTGCGGGGGCACCGAGGCGGTGGTGCCCTCGAGGATCTTGAGCAGCGCCTGCTGGACCCCCTCCCCCGAGACGTCACGGGTGATCGACGGGTTCTCGGCCTTGCGGGCCACCTTGTCGATCTCGTCGATGTAGATGATCCCGGTCTCGGCCTTCTTCACGTCGTAGTCGGCGGCCTGGATCAGCTTGAGCAGGATGTTCTCGACGTCCTCACCGACGTAGCCCGCCTCCGTGAGGGCGGTGGCGTCGGCGATGGCGAAGGGCACGTTGAGCATCCGTGCCAGGGTCTGGGCCAGATAGGTCTTGCCGCAGCCGGTGGGGCCGATCACCAGGATGTTGGACTTGGCCACCTCGACGACGTCGTCCTTGGAGTGCTTCGTCGTGGGTGCCGTGGCACCGCTCTGCACCCGCTTGTAGTGGTTGTAGACAGCCACGGCGAGCGACTTCTTCGCCGTCTCCTGGCCGATCACGTAGGAGTTGAGGAACTCGAAGATCTCCCGGGGCTTGGGCAGCTCGTCGAGTCCGACCTCGGTGGTCTCGTTGAGCTCCTCCTCGATGATCTCGTTGCACAGGTCGATGCACTCGTCGCAGATGTAGACGCCCGGCCCCGCGATCAACTTCTTGACCTGCTTTTGGCTCTTTCCGCAGAAAGAGCACTTCAGCAGGTCACCACCGTCACCGATCCGTGCCATCCGTCCCTCATTCTTCAGGTCGGATCCGAGTCCGACGCGCTCTCCTGACCAGTTTCAAAACCGTACTCCGAGATCGTGCTCCGTGGGGGAGGACACGACGACCGGAGTGGTCCGCCTCACCTCAGACGGTGACCGCCTTCCGTGACTCCAGGATCGAGTCGATCAGGCCGTACTCCACTGCCGCCTCGGCGGTGAGGATCTTGTCGCGCTCGATGTCGAGGTTGACCTCCTCCGGAGTCTTGCCGGAGTGGTCGGCGATCAGCTTCTCGAGCAGCTCACGCATCCGCAGGATCTCGTTGGCCTGGATCTCGATGTCCGAGGACTGCCCGTAGGTGCCCTCGGTGTAGGGCTGGTGGATCAGGATCCGGCTGTTGGGCAGTGCCAACCGCTTCCCGGAGGCACCGGCGGCCAGCAGGACCGCCGCGGCCGACGCCGCCTGGCCCAGGCACACCGTTTGTACGTCGGGCTGGATGAACTGCATCGTGTCGTAGATGGCCGTCATCGCGGTGAACGAGCCGCCGGGGCTGTTGATGTAGATCTGGATGTCGCGCGAGGGGTCCATGGACTCCAGGCACAGCAGCTGCGCCATCACGGCGTTGGCGATGTCGTCGCTGATCGGGGTGCCGAGGAAGATGATGCGGTCCTCGAAGAGCTTGGCGTAGGGGTCGATGCGACGGATGCCGTAGGACGTGCGCTCTTCCCACTGCGGGATGTAGTAGTTCATCTGTTGGCTCGATTCTTCAGGCTCGGTGGGCGCGGGGCGGACGTCACTTGCTGCGGGCAGGACGACCCTCATCGGCCGCCTCGCGGGCACTGGTGATCACGTGGTCGATGAAGCCGTAGTCCTTGGCCTGCCCTGCGGTGAACCACCGGTCGCGGTCGGCGTCGGTCTCGACCTGCTCGAGCGGCTGCCCGGTGTGCTGGCTGATCAGCTCGAAGAGGACCTTCTTGATGTGCAGCGACTGCTGCGCCTGGATCTTGATGTCCGACGCCGAGCCACCCATGCCGCCCGAGGGCTGGTGCATCATGATCCGCGCGTGCGGCAGGGCGTAGCGCTTGCCCTTCGCTCCGGCGCAGAGCAGGAACTGGCCCATCGAGGCCGCGAGGCCCATCCCGACGGTCGCGACGTCGTTGGTGATGTAGTGCATCGTGTCGTAGATCGCCATGCCGGCGTCGACCGAGCCACCCGGGCTGTTGATGTGCAGGAAGATGTCGGCTTCGGGGTCCTCGGCGCTCAGCAGCAGGAGCTGGGCGCAGATGGCGTTGGCGTTCTGGTCGCGCACCTCGGAGCCGAGGAAGACGATGCGCTCGCGGAGCAGCCGCTGGTAGATGTGGTCGTCGAGCCCGTAGCCGGCCTGTCCGCCGTTCATCTGCGGGTTCTGGTCCGCGGGGGTGGAGTTGTCAGTCACGGGTCCGACCCTAGACGGCGCCCCGGACATGTTCACGGGGAATCACCCCGTGTTCGCCCACAGCAGACTCGGTGGTCGGTTCGGACCGGTTCGGGCGGGCCCGGGTCAGGCCTCGACGGCGCCCTTGATCCGCTCGAGAGTTGCGCGGATGCCGTCGGCCAGCTCGACGTCGTGGCCCTGGGCACCACCGATGAAAGGCCCGAGCAGGGAGGTGGCGATGGTGAACCCCGGCAGCACCCGTCGCCCCGTCACCGTCGTGCCGTCCGGCGTCGCCTCGAGCTCGTAGACCCAGGTGGCACCGCTCTCGCGGGTCTTCCAGGCGACGGCGCGGCCAGGTTCCCAGCGCACGACCTTCGATGTCGTCGGCCAGACCACAGCCTTGCGACGGTTGATGCCGATGACGTTGGCCCCCAGGCCGGGCTTGCCGACCACGAACGCCTTGCGCAGCTCCGGGCTGAACTCCGGCATCCGGCGCAGGTCCGAGAGGATCCGCCACACGTCCTCGGGACTGGCCTTCATCTCCACGGTCGCCGAGATCGGTCTCGGAACGCTCATGCCCTGTAGCTCTCCTCCTGCGTCGGCCGGTCGGCTCGGTCGCGCAACCAGGTCTGGATGGCAGCGTAGATGTCGTCGTGGTTGAGCAGGTCGAAGTGGTCGGCCAGTGGGACGTGCAGGGTCTCCGCGCCCGGGAACATCTCCTCCCCCCGACGTGGGCGGCCCATGGCCGAGGCGTAGGGCACCAGGTAGTCACCGATGGTGCCCGCCGTGACCGAGCGCGGGGATCGGGTGAGGGTCGCGGCGACGAGGCGGTAGCGCGCGTTGGGCAGGTTCTGCACGTCACGAGCCAGCCCGTGGCGCAGGTCGAGGATCCCGACCGAGCGGTACTCCAGGATCCGGCCGAGCGGTGCCGACTCGGGCAGGCGGCCGAGGGCGGAGACGCCCCTGTTGACGACCCGCTCCAGCGGAGCGCCGAGGTGCGGGGTGCCGAGACAGACGACGTCGGTCACCAGGTCGGTCCACGGTGACTCGCTGTCGGTGGTGACGGCACACGCGGCACGCAGGATGAGTCCGCCCATCGAGTGGCCCACGAGCGCGAGCCGGCGTACGTCGGCCGGCCATGCCTGGACCACACGATCGAGCAGCGCCGCCATCGCGACGCCGTTCTCTGCGATCGGCAGCCCGGTGTTGACCCTGACGTAGACCGGAGTCCATCCGTCGTCGACGAGGCGGTCCCCGTAGCTGCGCCTGTCCGGCCGCTCGCGTCGCGCCTCGGTGCGGGGCCGCGCAGCCCGGCGCCAGTAGGCCTCGTTCTCGCTGAGGCCGTGCACGAAGACCACGACCCGGTCGGTCGCGGAAGGGTACGCCGCAGCAAGGCCGCCGCGGTCGAGCGCGACGTCGCGACCGTCCACCCGGACACTCATGTCGAAGGCGAAGTTCGAGCCCTCGTCCCGCAGGCGGTCCCCGATCAGTCCGTTGACCGCGGCGCGGACGAACCGTCCCTGGGGGGTCGCCTCCACGTCGGCGCCGAGACCGGCCCTGCTCGCGGCGCGGAGCCCGGATGAGCCGGCCTTGAACCCGACCTTGAGGGTGCCGTAGACGGCCTTGGCGATCCCGTCGTGGAGACGATGGCTCACGGTGGGGCCGCCGCCGTTGATCCGGTCGTTGATCCCGTGGAAGCGCCCGGCGAAGGCACCGTGCACGTCACGCACGGTGCCGACGATCAGGTCCTCGGCGTAGTCGGCCGCCAGTGCGGCGGCATCCAGGGTGCTCGCGTCATCCCGTCTCACAGTGCACAAGTGTTCACTGAAACGAGAACGCGGGTCAACGACCCCGGGGCATCAGGAGCGCGTGTCGCTCGTCTCGTCCGTGTCGACGGGCTCGGTCACGGACTCGACGACGTCCGCCGGGGTCTCCGTCTGTGTCTCCGGCTGGGCGTCGGGGTCACCGATGCTGCCGTCGGGGCGCAGGTTCTTCAGGTCGACAGCGTTGCCGGACTTGTCGGTGACGGTCGCACCCTCGACGATCCGGGCGAGCGCCTTGCCGCGCACGACCTCGGCCACCATCTCGGGGATGTGGTTGTGCTCGACCATGTGCTTGATGAACTCGTCGGGGTTCTGGCCGGACTGCTGCGCGCGCCGCATCAGGTGCGAGGTGAGCTCCTCCTGCTCGACGCCGATCTCCTCGGTCTTCGCGATCTCGTCGAGCAGGAACTGCGAGGCCATCGCGTCGCGCACCCGCTTCTCGAGCTCGGCCTCGAACTCGTCGATGGTCTGCTTCTCGTTGTCGAGGTACTGGTCCATGGTCATGCCGGCGTACGTCAGCTGCTGCTCGATCTCCTGGCGGCGGCCGGCGAGCTCCTCGCCGACAACGCTCTCGGGGAGCGGGATCTCGGCGGAGTCGAGCAGCTGCTCGAGCACCGCGTCGCGCGCCGCAGCTCCCTGCTCGAGGCGCTTGCCGCGCTCGAGCCGGGTCGCGACGTCCTCGCGGAGCTCCTCGACGGTGTCGAACTCCGATGCCGTCTGGGCGAACTCGTCGTCGAGCTCGGGCAGCTCCTGCTCCTTGACCGCCGAGAGCTTGACGGTGACCTCGACCTCCTCGCCGGACAGGTCGCCTCCGAGCAGTGAGGACGTGAACGTCTTCTCCTCCCCTGCGCTCAACCCGCGCAGGGCCTCGTCGATGCCGTCGAGCATGTCGCCGGAACCGAGCTTGTAGGAGTAGCCGCTGACCTCGCCACCCTCGACGGGCTCGCCGTCGCGCGTGGCCTGGAGGTCGATGGTCGTGACGTCGTCGTCCTGCGCAGGGCGGTCGACGTCCTTGAGGGTGGCGAAACGCTCGCGGAGTGCCTCGATCTGCTCGTCGATGTCGGCGTCGCTGACGGCCACGTCGTCGACCTGGACGCTGAGGGCGTCGTACGACGGGACCTCGATGCTCGGCCGGACGTCCACCTCGGCGGTGAACTCGAACAGCGAGTTGTCCTCGAGCTTGGTGACGTCGATCTCCGGCTGGGCGAGGGGCTGGAGATCGTTCTCCTGCAGTGCCTGCACGTAGAGCTTGGGCAATGCGTCGTTGATCGCCTCGTCGAGGACGGCACCGCGTCCGACCTGGCGGTCGATGACCGGCGGCGGGACCTTCCCCTTGCGGAAGCCGGGGATGTTGATCTGCTTGGCGATGGCCTGGTACGCCGCGTCGAGGCTCGGCTTGAGCTCCTCGAAGGGCACCTCGACGGTGATCTTGGCCCGGGTCGGGCTCAGCGTCTCGACGGCGCTCTTCACAGGGTGTCTCCTTGGTCGGTCGGTGGTGCGTTCGGGCTGTGACGGTCGTGTGTGACAGTCGGGGCGACAGGACTCGAACCTGCGATCTCCTGCTCCCAAAGCAGGCGCGCTAGCCACTACGCTACGCCCCGCCAGATGGCCCCCATCGAGTGTGCCGGGGGCCCCTGAGAGCGGATGACGGGAATCGAACCCGCGTCATCAGTTTGGAAGACTGAGGCTCTACCATTGAGCTACATCCGCGCAGCGCCCCCGACCAGGGTCTGGCGAGGGCGGGGACCATCGTGCCACAGCGCGCACCGCGGTAACGAACTGGCTTCAGGTCCCGCTCGGCGCTCCCCAGCGGCGGTGCACCATCACCAGCGCCCGGTCGTCGTTGGTCTGTTCCATCGAGTCGATCAGGTGCTTGGCGCCGCCCTCGAAGCCGCGCTGCACCAGCCTCTCCCCCAGCCCGGCGAGCTTGTCCATGCCCAGCGAGATGTCGCGCTCGGCGGTCTCGACGAGCCCGTCGGTGAACAGGAGCAGCCCGTCGCCGGGAGCGAGGTGACCCTGGACGACCTCGAAGTCGGCGGCGTCGAGCAGTCCCAGGGCGGGACCGTCGGAGTTGAGCACCGACCACCGGCCCGAGCCGGCATGCAGCCACACGGCGGGTGGGTGCCCCGCCTTGCGGAGCTCGAAGTCGCCGGTGTGCAGGTCGAGGTGCAGGTGGATGGCGGTGGCGAACCCCTCTCCCCATCCCTGTCCGAGCAGGTAGTCGTTGGCCGCGGGCAGGAACCGCTTGCCCGGGAGCGCCGAGACGATGCCGTTGAACGCACCGGAGAGGAACAGCGAGCGCGAGCCCGCCTCGACGCCCTTGCCCGAGACGTCGACGACCACCAGCTCGAACTTGTCGTCGGCCGAGCGCCTGGCCACGATGAAGTCGCCGGCGAACGACGTGCCTCCGGCCGACTTCACGACCGCCTCGACCAGCCACTCGCGTGGCAACGGCGGCAGGTTGCCCTGCTTGGAGATGCGGTCGCGCAGGTCGACGAACATGGACTCGCCCATGGGACCGGAGACGCCGAGCCGACTACGCCGGAACGAGGTCACCATGATCAGCAGCGCGATCGCGAACGTGACGACTGCTCGTCCGATCGCCCGCAGGCTGACGGTCGGTTGGTCGATGAGCAGGATGCAGAAGCAGGCGCACACGAACACGATGAACCACGGCAGTGACCGGGGGCCCAGCCACAGGCTGCCGATGAACATGGGCAGCAGCAGCACCGTGGAGGGGATGTAGTCGGGGTAGACGATTCCCGCGAGCGTGCTCAGCAGCGTGAGCAGCACGAGGAACACCAGGGACGGGCGGTCGGAGACCGACATCTCCCGGCGCACGCGCAGGGAGAACCCGCGCCAGGGCAGCGCACGGTGGGCCAATGTCGTCTCCCCCGGTGTCCGAATTGCGGATGTCCTAGCGTACGGCGCGCGAGCGGAACGTGGGTTGACAACGCGGACACCAGAACAGATTTCGACCTGACTGCGCGCCGGTCCGGATGCGTGCTCCGCAGATCAGGCAGGGCTGCCCCGTCCGGCGGTAGACGTAGACCTCGCCCCCGTGGGCGTCCACCCGAGGCGCGCGGCCCATCGCCTCGGGGGTGTGCTGGGAGTGGACCGTGTCGATCCTCCCGGTCACGACTCCCTCGTGCATCAGCTCGACGAGGTCGTCCCACAGGGCGCGGAACTGGCTCACGCGCAGCGTCTTGCCGGGCCGGAGCGGGTGGATCCGGTGCCGGTACAGGACCTCGGCCCGGTAGACGTTGCCAACTCCGGCGATCACCCCCTGGTCCAGGAGCAGGTCACCGATGGGCCGGTTGCTGCGCCGGACCCGCGACCAGGCGGCCATCGGGTCGGCGTCGTCGCGGAGCGGGTCGGGTCCCAGAGAAGCGACCACCTGGTCACGCCTCTGACGGCCGACCAGGTCGCAGACGATCGCACCGCGGAGGTCGGCGTACGACGTGTCGTTCTCCAGACGCAGCCGCACCTGACCGACGGGGAGACCGGCCGGGGTGTGCTGCACGTCGAACTTCCCGATGAGACCCAGGTGGACGTGGATGAACCGGTCGCCGGGGAACTCCACGAACAGGTGCTTGCCGGCCGAGTCGGCGCCCAGGACCGGCTCACCGTCGAGCAGGGCGGCGTCGGCAGCGAAGCGTCCTTGCGGGCTGCTCACCCGGACCGGGCGTCCGGCGAAGGCCGCATCGAGCTCATCGGCCAGCCGGCGGAGGGTGTGCCCCTCAGGCATCGCGCCCGAGGGCCGAGTCTGGCAGGGGTGGCAGCTCACCGGTGGTCTCGTAGTCGGCCAGCATCGCGATGCGGCGTACGTGTCGCGACTCGCCCGTGAAGTCGGTCCGCAGGAAGACCCCGATGTAGCGCGTCATCTCCGCCAGGGTGTGCATCCGGCCACCCACCGAGAGCACGTTGGCGTCGTTGTGCTGACGGGCCAGCGCAGCGGTCTCGTCGCTCCACGCCAGCGCGGCACGGACTCCCTTCACCTTGTTGGCGGCGATCTGCTCGCCGTTGCCCGAGCCGCCGATCACAACCCCGAGACTGCCCTCGTCGGCGACCACGGCCTCCGCCGCACGCAGGCAGAACACCGGGTAGTCGTCGAGCGGGTCGTGGACGAACGGGCCGTGGTCGACCGGCTCGTGCCCCTGCTCGCGGAGCCAGTCGACCAGGTGGTCCTTCAGCTCGAGGCCGGCGTGATCGGAACCCAGGTGCACGCGCATGCGCAGAAGGCTAGTCGCGGCCTCCCCCACCTCACCGAGCGGGCAGTTCTGGTTGGCCGTACGACGCCGACCGGGCAATTCTGGTTGGCCGTACGACGCCGACCGGGCAATTCTGGTTGATCGAGGGCGACCACGAGTCCCGGTCGGCGCACCTCAGCCAACCAAGACAGCCCGGTCGGCGCACCACAGCCAACCAATACCGCCCGGTCGGCGCACCACAGCCAACCGAAAGAGCCCGGTCGGCGAGTCAGCGGGCCATCAGGGCGTCGAGGCCCACGGCCATGGCGGCCGCGAGGCGGAAGTCGAGGCGCTGGTCGGGGACCGTGACCAGGTAGCGGTCACGCAGCGACGCCTGGCGTTGCGAGGACAGCACGATCGACCCCGTCGCCTGATCGGTGAAGTCGAAGTGGAACGCGAACGGAAAGTCGATGAAGCGGCGCAGGATGGCGACCGTGTGGTTGCGCTCCTGGCCGGTCGCCTCGAGCCCCGGCCCGCTGAGGTGGAAGGTGGAGCGGAGCAGGCTCTTGCCGATGTCCTTGCGGAAGCTCCCGAGTGGCACGCCGGCGGCGTCGCGGACGTCGTACACCGCGTTGAGGTCCATCACCTGACGGGCCTGGAAGGAGAACACCGGCTGGGTGCGGCCCTCGTCGCGGAAGAACGTGACCTGCTCCTTCAGCGCCATCCGCTTCTGCTGGGCCAGGGCCATCAGCCGGCCGACCGAGCCGTCGGGGTTGGCCTCGATGACCTCATAACGGTTCACCATCATCGTGAGCTTCTGCCGGACGAAGAACTGGGGCAGGTACATCTCCGCGGCCATGCGCACCACCCTAGGGCCGAGTGACTGCGCACGAACCCGGCGATCTGTCCCGTGAGCGCGTCGGCGGCGTCGAAGACGTCGGGGTGCCGCAGGAACCCGTGCAGCTGGCCGAGGTAGCGCGTGGCCACGACGGCGACCCCCTGCTCCGCCAGCCGGGCGGCGAGCAGCTCGCCCTCGTCGCGCAGCAGGTCGAACTCCGCGGTGACGACGAGGGTCGGGGGCAGCGTGCCCAGGTGCTCGGACCGGAGCGGCGCGAGGTCGGGGTGCGTCAGGTCGGCGTCGCTCGCGGCGTACTGACGCCAGTACCACGCTGCGTCGGCGGGATCGAAACCCACACCTTCGAGCTGGTACGACGCACCGGCCGCCTCCGGGTCGAGGAAGGGATAGGTGAGCGCCACGGCCGCGAAGCGGCCGGGGTTCCGCAGCGCAGCGACCAGGGCGAGGTTGGCGCCGGCACTGTCCCCGTGGACGTACGACGGACCGGCGATCCCTTCCGCGTCGGCGTTCGCCGTGAGCCAGCGAAGGACGGTGTCGACGTCGTCGGGCGCGGCCGGGAACCGGTGCTCGGGTGGGCGCCGGTAGTCCACGCTCAGCACGGCCACACCGCAGGCGTTGGCCAGCCGCCGGGCCAGGTTGTCGTGCACGTCGATGTCGTGGAGGACGAAGCCACCGCCGTGGAGGTGCAGCACCACGCCGTCGCCGGCTGATTCCGGCCGGAAGAGCCGGCACGGCACCCCGTCTGCGTCGACGTCACGCACCTCGGCCACGGGCACGCGCGGTTCGGCCGCCGCCTCGGCGCGCGCCTGCTCGCGGGAGGCCTCGATGTCGAAGCCGGGGGCGGAGACCGGTACGTCGCCTGCGGAAGCCGCCAGGGCGCGCTCGGACTGGGGGTAGAGCATCGTGCCTCCTCGGGGCCGGTAGCCCAGCCTCAGGAAACCAGCCGGGCGAGCTCCTCGTCGACCACCGCCGGGTCGAGCTTGGTGAACACCGGCGTCGGCTTGCCGATCGGCGTGCCGACCACGATCGGCGTGCGCTCCCACCGGGCGGCGCCGGTGTACTCCCCGGTGATCACCGGGTACCCGGCTCCACCGTCGAGGTCGTCGACCTCCTGCAGCGCAGGCATCGGCTGGACCTCGCCGGTGCCGCCGAGGACGGCGTGGACGGCGTTGGCCGAGAAGGGCAGGAACGGGGACAGGATCGTGTTCAGGTCCGCCACGCACTGGGCGACCACATGCAGGATCGTGCCGAGCCGCTCGCGCTCCTCGTCACCCTTGAGCTTCCAGGGCTCGGAGTCCGAGACGTACTTGTTCACCTCGGCGACCGCGCGCATGGCCTCGCCGATCGCGGCCTTCTGGCGATGACGACCGATCAGGTTCCCGACGATCCCGTAGGCGGCCTCGACGTGGTCGAGCAGGGCGCGGTCACCGTCGGTCAGCTCACCGGCAGCGGGGATCTCACCGAAGTTCTTGGCGATCATGTTCGCGGTCCGGTTGACCAGGTTGCCCCACCCCGCGACGAGCTCGTCGTTGGTGCGGCGTACGAACTCGCTCCAGGTGAAGTCGGAGTCCTGGTTCTCCGGACCGGCGGCAGCGACGAAGTAGCGGAAGGCGTCGGCCTGGTAGCGGCTGAGCAGGTCCCGCACGTAGATCACCACGCGCTGGGAGGAGGAGAACTTCTTGCCCTCCATGGTCAGGAACTCCGAGGAGACCACCTCGGTCGGCAGGTTCAGCTCGCCGTAGGCCCCCGGGTTGCCGTCCCGGTCACCCTTGCCCGAGTACGCCAGCAGCTCCGCCGGCCAGATCTGGCTGTGGAAGGTGATGTTGTCCTTGCCCATGAAGTAGTAGGAGAGCGCCTCGGGGGCGTTCCACCACTCACGCCAGCGGTCCGGGTCTCCCGTGCGCCGGGCCCACTCGATGCTCGCGGACAGGTAACCGATGACGGCGTCGAACCACACGTAGAGCCGCTTCGTCGGGTTCTCACGCCATCCGTCGAGGGGCACCGGGATGCCCCAGTCGATGTCGCGCGTCATCGCCCGGGGGCGGATGTCCTCGAGGATGTTCTGGCTGAACCGGATCACGTTCGGCCGCCAGGTGTCGCTCGCCTCGCGCTCGTCGAGCCACTTCTTCAGCGCGTCGGCCAGCGCCGGCAGGTCGAGGAAGAAGTGCTGGGTCTCCACGAACTCCGGGACCTCGCCGTTGATGCGCGAGCGCGGGTTCTTCAGGTCGGCCGGGTCGAGCTGGTTGCCGCAGTTGTCGCACTGGTCACCGCGGGCGCTCTCGTAGCCGCAGATCGGGCAGGTGCCCTCGATGTAGCGGTCGGGCAGGGTGCGACCCGTCGACGGGCTGATCGCGCCATGGGTGGTCTGCTCGATGAAGTAGCCGTTGGCGTAGACCCCGGTGAACAGCTCCTGCACCACGGCCGTGTGGTTGCGCGTCGTCGTGCGCGTGTAGAGGTCGTACGACACCCCGAGTGCGACCAGGTCCTCGGCGATCAGCCGGTGGTTGCGGTCGGCGAGCTCCTGCGGGGTCACGCCGGCCTCGTCGGCGGCAATCAGGATCGGCGTGCCGTGCTCGTCGGTGCCCGACACCATCAGCACGTCATGGCCCGCCATCCGCATGTAGCGGCTGAACACGTCGGAGGGCACGCCGAAACCGGCCACGTGACCGATGTGGCGCGGGCCGTTGGCGTACGGCCAGGCGACGGCGGACAGGACTCTCACTCGGGGAATCCTAGGCGTGGCGCGCCACGTCACCCGGACCGGTGCCCGCGACCGGGCGGGGGTGACCGCTCAGGAGCTGCGTCCGGCGAAGGCGGCGATGGCGTCGTACGCGTCGCCGCCCGTCGGCGCGGGCTGCTCCGGTGCGAACACCGGACTCCGCATCTCGTCACGGAGACTGGCCCGCATGAAGGCCAGGCCCTGCTCGGCCACCTCAGGGTCGAGCTCGCCGGTCGAGCGGCCGAGGGCATGGGCGAGGTCCCATGCGTGCACGGCGAACTCGGCGGTCTGCCAGTCCGGGTCGTTGCCCTCGGCTGCGTTGCCCTGGTGCCACAGATGCATCAGGTCGTCGGCCGACGAGCGGAACGCGGCCGCCCAACCACCGTTGAGGTGCTCGGGGGGCGTGGACCAGTCAGGCTGGTCACCGCGGAGCATGGTGGCGAACTTCGCCGGTCCGGCGACCACGTGGTCCGCGAGGTCGCCGAGGCTCCAGTCCGAGCAGGGGGTCGGCCGGTCGAGCTGGTCGGCCCGGACATGGACGAGGAGATCCCCCAGCTGGTCGAGGGCGCGGGACAGGAGGGTGAGCGAGGCCGAGCCGGACATGCTCGGCAGGCTACGCCGGGACGTGGTTCAGGAGAAGTCCAGCTCCGCCGTCCGGCTGCGCTTGAGCTCGAAGAACTGCGGGTACGCCGCGAGCGTGACGCACGCGTCCCAGAGCTGTCCCGCCTCCTCGCCGCGTGGTGCCTTCGTGAGCACCGGCCCGAAGAAGGCAGTGTCGTTGAAGTGGATGGTGGGCGTGCCCACCTCGTCACCCACGGCGTCCATGCCCTCGTGGTGTGACCTGACCACCAGCTCGTCGAGGAACGAGTCCTCCATCGCGTCGGCGATCTCGACGGAGAGTCCTGCCTCCAGCAGGGACTCCTCGACCAGGTCGCGGTCGACGTCGCGCTCCTCGAGGTGGATCCGGTTGCCCATGGCCGTGTAGAGCGGGAGCAGAGCCTCCTCGCCGTACTTCTGCTCGACGGCGACCAGGACCCGCACCGGGCCCCAGGTGGTCTCGAGCATCGAGCGGTAGTTCTCGGAGACGTCCTTGTCCTGGTTGAGGTAGGCCAGGCTCATCACGTGCCAGCGAACCTCGATGTCGCGCACCTTCTCCACCTCCAGGATCCACCGGGAGGTGATCCAGGCAAAGGGACAGCGCGGGTCGAACCAGAAATCTGCCTGTTGAGTGGCCATATCTACCCAAACCTTGTCGGTTGGTCGGATCATTCCCGCGACCACCGGCAACAAACCCGGGGCACCCGTCTCGGTTGGGTCGCCGCCCGGCTTCGGTGACATGATGCCGGACATGCCTGGCACCAACCTGACCCGCGACGAGGCGCAGACCCGCTCCCGGTTGCTCGATGTCGACTCCTACACCGTGGAGCTCGACCTCACGACCAGCGAGTCGACCTTCGCGACCACCACGACGATCGCGTTCACGAGCACGGAGGTCGGTGCGGAGACGTTCGCAGACCTGATCGGCGCCACGATCCACGAGATCACCCTCAACGGCGCCACGCTCGACCCGGCGAAGGTCTACGCGGACAACCGGATCACGCTGAGCGGTCTCCAGGAGAACAACGAGCTCGTCGTCCGCGCCGACTGCCCGTACTCGCGCACCGGTGAGGGGCTGCACCGCTTCGTAGACCCGGTCGACGACCGGGTCTACACCTACACCCAGTTCGAGGTCCCGGACGCGCGGCGGGTCTACGCGACCTTCGAGCAGCCCGACCTCAAGAGCGTGTTCACCTTCCATGTGACCGCACCCGAGGGGTGGGCCGTCGTCTCCAACGCCCCGACGCCGGAGCCACGACCGATCGGCGAGGGCAGGGCGGTGTGGGAGTTCCCGCCGACCGAGCGGATGCCGACCTACATCACCGCCGTGATCGCGGGTGAGTACCACGCAGAGTTCGCCACCTACCGTGGCAAGTTCGGCGAGATCCCCCTCGGCCACTACTGCCGGCAGTCGCTGGTCGACCACATGGACACCGAGGCCCTGGTCAGGCTCACCTGCGAGGGTTTCGAGTTCTTCGAGGACGCCTTCGACTACCCCTACCCGTTCCACAAGTACGACCAGCTGTACGTGCCGGAGTACAACATGGGCGCGATGGAGAACGCGGGGGCCGTCACCCTGCGCGACGAGTACCTCCCGCGCAGCCGCCAGGACGCCGCCTTCTACGAGTTCCGGTGCTCGGTGATCCTCCACGAGATGGCGCACATGTGGTTCGGCGACCTCGTCACGATGAAGTGGTGGGACGACCTGTGGCTCAACGAGTCGTTCGCCGAGTGGGCCTGCTACCACGCTGCCGTGGAGGCCACCCAGTTCGACGAGTCGTGGACGGGTTTCACCAACGCCCGCAAGAACTGGGCGCTGCGCCAGGACCAGCTGCCCAGCACCCACCCGATCGCCGCGGACAACTACGACCTGCAGGCCGTGGAGGTCAACTTCGACGGGATCACCTACGCCAAGGGCGCCTCGGTGCTCAAGCAGCTCGTCGCCTGGGTCGGTCTGGACAACTTCCTGGTCGGGCTGCGCAGGTACTTCAAGAAGCACGCCTTCGCCAACTCCGAGTTCAGCGACCTGCTCAGCGCACTGGAAGAGGCCTCGGGTCGGGAGCTGGACTCCTGGGCCAAGGAGTGGCTGCAGACCAGCGGCGTGAACACGCTGACCCCGCAGTTCGAGGTCGACGCCTCAGGCAGCTACAGCTCGTTCTCGGTGGTGCAGAGCGCGCCCGTCGAGCACTCGACGCTGCGTCGCCACCGGATCGGCATCGGTCTGTACGACACGGTGCCGAACGAGCAGGGGGACGACCGCCTGGTCCGTCGTACCAGCCTGGAGACGGACATCGACGGTGAGAGCACCTCGATCCCGGAGATGGTCGGCGTACGTCAGCCCGACCTGCTGCTGCTCAACGACGGTGACCTGACCTACGCCAAGATCCGCCTCGACGAGCGCTCGCTGGAGACGGTGGTCTCCGGGTTGGCGCGCCTCGACGACTCGCTCGCGCGGGCGTTGTGCTGGGGCGCCGCGTGGGACATGACGCGCGACGCCGACATGAGCGCCACCGACTTCGTCACCCTGGTGCTCGGCAACATCGCCGTCGAGACCGACGCCTTCGGGTCCTCGCGGATCCCGGCGTACGCCGCCCAGGCCGCCAACAACTTCTCCGCCCCGGCCCACCGCGCCGAGCTGCGCGCCACCTGGGAGCGGGGCGTGCGCCGGCTGCTCGAGGAGGCCGAACCGGGCAGCGACCACCAGCTCACCTTCGTGCGGTCCTTCGCCGTGGCCGCCCACAGCGACGGGGCGCTCGACGACCTCGAGCGTCTTCTCGACGGCTCGCTCGTCCTCGACGGACTGGTGATCGACGCCGACCTTCGCTGGACCCTCGTGGGCGGACTGGCCCGCGCGGGCCGTGCCGGCGAGGAGCGCATCGCCGAGGAGCTGCGCCGCGACAACACCATCTCCGGTCGCGAGCGCGCGGCTGCTGCGCGGGCGGCGCGGCCCACGGCGGAGGCGAAGGCAGAGGCCTGGGACATCGCGGTCGTGCGCGACGACATCCCCAACGAGACGCAGCGCAGCGTGGTGCTCGCTTTCATGCAGCACGGTCAGGAACAGCTGCTCCGGCCCTACGTGGAGAAGTACCTCGCGACGGCCGAGACGATGTATGAGGAGAAGGGCACCCAGCGCGCGTCCACGGCGCTGGAGTTCCTCTTCCCCCGACCGCTGGCCTCGCGCGAGCTGCTCGAACGGGTGACGTCCTGGCTGCAGGAGTCCGATGCCAACCCGGCCGCCAAGCGTTACGTGCACGAGGGTGCGGCGGACGTGGAGCGCTACCTGGCCGGCCAGGCCAAGGACGCCGGCGAGGGCTGATCCCGCCGCGGAGACCGACGCCGCAGCTACTCGTGCAGGGTGGCCGGCTTCCGGGCGGCCTCTGCGAGCTGGCCGACTCCGTGCTTGATGCCGCCGACCAGGTCGCCCGCGGCGAACGCCGACTCCATGCCCGCCACGGCCAGACGCACGGCGTCGTCGCTCAGCGAGCGGCGCACGACCGCGCCCGTGACCACCTCGAGCAAGCGGGCCCCCGGGTCCACCAGGATCAGCACGCTGCGCGCGGGTGACGCCAGTGCTGCGTGGAGTCGGTGGGCGTAGGGGCGCGACTCGCCGGTGGTCGGCCCGACATAGACGGAGAACTCGAACCGGCAAGCCGTCTCGGCCGCGCGGATCGCACGGTCGATCTCGGCCTCCTGGGAGCTGGAGAAGTCACCAACGGCCACTGGTGCCTCCTGAGTCCTTCGAGCTCTGCTCGATCTGGTCGGGCGTGACCGCGTCGACGGCCTTGACGCCCTTGGTCGGGCCACCGAACCACTCGGTGTCACCTCGCCACGCCTGCCCGGGCTGGTAGCCGGTGTCGTTGGCCAGGCTCGGCAGTATCGCGAGCAGGGAGATCACGGCAGCGGCACCCAACGGCAGGATCAGCACCACCATCAGGAATCCGAGGGGTGAGACATCCGGGGCCTGTTCCCACGCCTCGGGCGTGTCGGCGACGGCGGGAACAGCGAGCGCGCCGAGCACGAGCCACCCGGGGACGGCGAGCAGCAGGAGGGGACGGAAGAGGCGGCGGACCGCGTCGTGAGTGAACACACACGCAGGATAGCGATTTCTGGCTTGGTCAGCCTCGCCCGGTCCTCGTAGCCTCCCTCACATGCTTTCGCAGACTTCTGTCCACGAGCTCCTCCCCCGGGCCCTGTTCGACATGCCCGCAGTGTGCGAGGAGAACGACAGCTGGACGTGCGCGGCGGTCTACGACTGGACCGGCAACGAGACGCTGGCGCAGGGTGCGACCTGGCTGATCGGCAAGCCGCTCGCGATCCTGGTGATCGTCATCGGGGCCGTCATCGTCCGCTGGGTCCTGGCGAAGGCGATCGACCGGGTCGTGCGCCGCGCGGAGCAGTCGCCCCTGTCGGGCAACCGGCACACCTTCAACCGGAGGGCTCAGCGAGCCAAGGGGTTGGGGTCGCTGCTCAAGAGCATCACCACCACGATGGTCTTCGCCATCGCCTTCGTGATGGTGCTCTCCGAGCTCGGCATCAACGTGGCCCCGATCCTGGCCAGTGCCGGAGTCCTCGGCCTGGCGATCGGTTTCGGTGCCCAGAACCTGGTCAAGGACTACCTGTCCGGCGTGATGATGATGATCGAGGACCAGTACGGCGTCGGTGACGCCGTAGACCTCGGCGAGGCGGTCGGCACCGTGGAGAACGTCGGCCTGCGCGTGACCCGCGTGCGCGACGTGGACGGCACCGTCTGGTACGTCCGCAACGGCGAGATCCTTCGCGTCGGGAACCAGAGCCAGAACTGGGCTCGCACCGTGCTCGACGTGAACGTCGGTTACGGCGAGGACCTGGTCCGGGTGCGCGAGGTGCTCCAGGACGTCGCCCACGGGCTGTGGGAGGACGAGGACTACAAGGACGTCATCATCGAGGAGCCCGAGGTGTGGGGTGTCGAAAGCCTCTCCCCGGACTGGGTCGTCGTGCGCGTCACGCTCAAGACCGCCCCGATGGAGCAGTGGGCAGTCGCGCGCGAGATGCGGGCCCGGATCAAGTCGCGCTTCGACCACGAAGGCATCGCGATGCAGGTCCCGCAGCGCCTGTTCTGGCAGCAGGGTCCCGGCCAGCAGGGTGCCGGCCAGCCGGCCCACGCCCCGGGAGCAGCTGAGTAGGAGTACTCAGCGCGGGCTGAGCCCGCGCGGCGGACGCGAGCAGCCCTCTCGGCACGGGACGATCGTCGACATGAGCAGACTCGTCGACGCCACCATCTGCCCCGACTGCCGGACGACCCTGGACGCGTCGGCCACGTGCCCGGCCTGCGGGCTGCGGCTCACGGGGTCCCTCGCCGCAGACCTGTGGCGGCTGATGGTCGACGCGGACCGGGTCGTCGAACAGCTCAGGGCGCTCTCCGGCCCGGTCTCGGCTGCCATGACGCCGCCGGTCGCCTCGCTGCCGCCGTTCCCCACGACCCCGACACCCGCCCCGCCGCGGCAACGGCGGTTGCCCGCCGCGTCCGTGCAGGTGGTGCTGTTGTCGCTGGGAGCCCTCTGCCTGCTGGTCGCCGCCGTCGTCTTCGTCGCCGTGACCTGGAGCCTGCTCGGGCTCACCGGCCGCACGCTGGTGCTCCTCGGGTTCACCGGGTTGCTCGCCCTGGTCGCGGTCGCACTGACCCGCCAGGACCTGCGCGGAGCCGCCGAGACGTTCTGGATCGTGGTCGCCGGGATGCTCACGGTCGACCTGCTCGGCGCCCAGTCCGCCGGCCTGGCCGGCCTCGACGCGCTCGACTGGCGCGGCACCGGCGCACTCGTCGGTGGTGCCCTGCTCGCGACGGGACTCGGTGTCGGGGTCTGGGCACGACGGCAGCCGGTGGGCCGGCTGTACGGCGCGGAGTCGGTCGCCGTCGTGGGCGCCCTCATCGTGTGCACGAGCAACGTGTGGCTCGCCGAGAACCCTGCCGTGGCGGCCACCGTGGCCGTCCCCGTGCTGGCGGCGCTGTTCGCGCTGCTGCGTCGGCAGGTCCCCGTGGCGGCGTACGGCATGGGTGGGTTGGCTCTCGCGTCCTGGCTGGTCCTGCTGCTGGTGGGCTGGGAGCGGACCCTCGAGACCGCCGGCCTCGGTGAGTGGTGGTCGGACGGCCGCGGCTGGCCGCTGCTGGCGGCAGCCGTCCTCGCCGCGGTGACCGTATACCTCCCCACGACTCCCGCGCAGGCACGCCCGGTCGCGGCCGGCCTCGGCCTCCTCGCGCTGGCCCTGCTGGCCGGCGGGCCGCAGACGGTCGGGACCGAGACGCGCGACATCGTCGTCGCGAGCACGATCCTGGTCGCGCTGGCGCTGGTCGCCGCGTTCGCTCCGCGCACCTGGGCCCTCGGGGCCGCGGCCCTCGCCGCGCTCGGGGTGGTGGGCCTCGGCCTGTGGCTCGCGGCCGGACCATCCAACGCGCTGGCGAGCCTGGAGCCCGACGGCTCGACCTCGGCCGACACAGTCCTGAGCGGATCCGCTTTCGGCGCGGCGCCGTGGACCGCCGGGATCGTGGCGCTCGCGGTCGCGTCATCGCTCGTGCTGCTGCTCCGCCGGGTGCCCGAGAGGCACCGTGCCTCAGCGGGCCCGTCCGTCGGAGCCGTGGCGCCCGCAGTGCTCGCCCTCGGGGCCCTCGTGCTCGTGCTGGGTCTCCAGCCGCCCTTGTGGGTCGGGGTCCTCGCTGCCGCTGTGGCCACGGCGATCGCCGCGGGCGCGACGTGGTGGGTGCGCGACCACAGTGTCGCTGCGGCGTCCGGCACCACCACGACGGCGTACCTCGCCGCTCTGACGCTCTACACCGCCGCGGCCAACGACCTGCTGATCGCGGTCACGACCTCGATCTTCGCCGTCGTCCTCGTCGTGGTACTCGTGCTCCGCGACCTGGCGGGCAGGCACTTCTCCGCGGCCGCCTCCGGAGCACTGGCCGCGTTGGTCGGAGGCTGGGCGTTGGTCGCATGGGGAGTCGAGCTCGGCGCGGACGCGGACGCCCGCGGGCTGGCGCTGGCCCTGTACGCCGCCCTGGTCGGCGTGATCGCCTCGCCGGCCACCCGTCACGAGGCTCCTCGCATCACGCTCGAGGTCACGGCCATGGTCCTGGCCGTGACGGCCGTCGTGGCGATCCCCGATCCGCACACCAGCGCGATGGCCATGACAGCCGTCGGCAGCGCGATCTGCCTCGTGGCCGTGGCCAACCGCGACCGGGCACAGCTGGGCTGGCTGGGCGCAGTGATTCTCGGCCTCGCCACGGCCGTGCGCGCAGCGCTCGACGTGCAGGCTCCGGAGCTGTACACGCTTCCCGCGGCGACGTTGCTCATCGCCGCTGGGGCCTGGCGGCTCCGGACCGACCGTGAGGCGAGCAGCTTCGACGTCCTGGGCAGCGGCCTCACCCTCGCGCTGCTGCCGAGCCTGGTCCTCGCGCTCGACGAGCCCGTCTCGCTGCGCGGCGCGCTGATCGGTGCGGCCGGCGTCCTCGCGCTCGCCGTGGGGGTCCACCAGCGGCTGGCGGCACCGTTCGTCCTCGGGGCGGCGACGACCGGGCTTCTGGCCGTGCGGCACCTCGAGCCGTACGCCGACGCGGTTCCCCGCTGGATCACGCTCGGCGGGGTCGGTCTCGCGCTGCTCGTCGTGGGCGTCACCTGGGAGGCCCGTCGCCGCAACCTGGAGACCGCCGGCCGCTACCTGGCCGCGCTGCGCTGAGGCGAGGTCGGCACAATGGCTCCATGACGACCCCGCCCAGCGCCACGTTCTACGACGAGATCGGCGGCAGTCCGACGATCCGCGGCATCGTCAAGCGCTTCTACGAGGGTGTCGCCACCGACGAGGTGCTCCGGCCGCTGTACCCGGAGGCCGACCTCGCCGGCGCGGAGGAGCGCTTCGCGATGTTCCTCGAGCAGTACTGGGGCGGACCCACGACGTACTCCGAGCTCCGAGGACACCCGCGCCTGCGGATGCGGCACGCCCCGTTCGCGGTCACCCCGACGGCCAGGGACCACTGGCTGCGCCACTTCCGGGCGGCACTCGACGAGGCCGACCTGACGCCGGAGCAGGACGCCCAGTTCTGGGACTACGTCACGCACGCTGCGCAGTTCATGATCAACACGATGGAGGACCTTCAGGAGCGCTCCGGAGGCTGACCAGCCTCGCGCAGCTCCTGCAGGAGCCGCTCTCGCTGCGACTGCGGCATGTCGGTGGGTCGCTGCGTGTCCTGGTCGAAGATCACCATCACCACCGCCGCGCGCGCCAGCACGCTCTCACCGTCGAGGACCTCCGCCCGGATGGTGAAGGACCTGGTCCCGACATGGCCGACCCACGAACGGACGGCGTACGGCTCGCGGCGGCGCGTGACCGGCCCCAGGTAGTCGATGTCCGTCCGGGCGACGACGTGGTGGTTCCACCGCTGGCCGCGGGTGTGCAGGTTCATCAGGAACTTGATGCGGGCTTCCTGGAAGTACTCGAAGAACGCCACGTCGCGGACCACGCCGCGCTCGTCGACGTCGGCACGGCGCACGGTCAGGTCGTAGACGTCTCCCCCCGGCTGGTCCTCGGCGGTGACCTCGCGCCATTCGGGCGCGGGCGCCGTGAGCTCACCGACGAGGTCGAGCTCCGTCGGGGTGAGGGATGCGGCGAGCACGGTGGAGACCCGCGCGTACACCGTGCGTGCTTCCCCGGGAGCCGTCGGTGGGTCGTACACCTCGTGCGCCAGCGTCAGGCTCCCGTCCTCGACCTCGGTCACCCAGGAGTCGACGAGGACCGGGCGTCGCCGGAACACGAGCGGCGCGACGAACGCGACCTGGTGACGCGTCACCGGCGCGCGGCCCACGGGGCTGTCCGGGAACAGGCTCTCCCTGGCCTCCGCCACGTAGTCGAGGTACGTCACGTTGTTGACGTGACCGAGCATGTCCATGTCGGCCCAGCGCACGGGGCACTCGTAGGTGTGCGGCACGCGCAGATCGTCTCAGCCGGGGGCGGGTGGCCGAGACCGAGGTGGTCAAGAGCACACGGTCGACCCAGTGGAACGTGTCCTAGGCTGGCCAGTGTCCCTGCGGCGCGCTGCGTCGCCGACCTACCAGTGCAGGAGACCACATGCCCGAGGCAGTGATCGTTTCCGCGGCCCGCTCCCCCATCGGCCGCGCCAACAAGGGTTCGCTCAAGGACTTCCGGCCCGACGACCTGAGCGCGCTCATCATCAAGGCCGCGCTGGACAAGGTCCCGGAGCTCGACCCCACGACGATCAACGACCTCATGCTCGGCTGCGGTCTTCCCGGCGGCGAGTCCGGGAACAACATGGGCCGCGTCGTGGCGACGCTCCTCGGGTACGACGAGATCCCCGGCACCACGATCACCCGCTACTGCTCGTCATCGGTGCAGACCTCGCGGATGGCCTTCCATGCGATCAAGGCCGGTGAGGGTGACGCGTTCATCTCAGCCGGGGTCGAGACCGTCTCGCGGTTCGCGAAGGGCACCTCGGACCACATCCCCGACACGCGCAACCCGCAGTTCGAGGACGCACAGTCGCGGACCGAGGAGCTCGCGCAGGGGGGTCAGGACTGGCAGCGACCCGCGCGAGGACGGGAAGCTCCCCGACATCTACATCGCGATGGGGCAGACGGCCGAGAACGTCGCCCGGATGCGCGGCCTCGACCGCAAGGAGCTCGACGAGTTCGGCGTCCGCAGCCAGAACCTGGCCGAGAAGGCGATCAACGACGGCTTCTGGGCCAACGAGATCACCCCGGTCACCACGCCCGACGGCACGACGGTCTCCGGGGACGACGGCCCCCGCGCAGGAGTGACCTACGAGGCCATCTCGGAGCTCAAGCCGGTGTTCCGTCCCGACGGCGTCGTCACGGCGGGCAACTGCTGCCCCCTCAACGACGGCGCGGCAGCGGTCATCATCATGTCCGACACCAAGGCCAAGGAGCTGGGCCTGACGCCGCTGGCCCGCATCGTCTCCACCGGCGTGACCGGTCTCTCCCCCGAGATCATGGGGCTCGGGCCGGTCGAGGCGACCAAGCAGGCACTGAAGCACGCCGACATGACCATCGACGACATCGACCTCGTCGAGATCAACGAGGCGTTCGCGGCCCAGGTGGTGCCGTCGTACCAGGACCTCGGCATCGACATCGACCGCCTCAACATCAACGGCGGCTCGATCGCGGTGGGTCACCCGTTCGGCATGACCGGCGCCCGGCTGCAGAACACGATGCTCAACTCGCTGAAGTGGCACGACAAGACCACCGGCCTGATCACCATGTGCGTCGGGGGCGGCCAGGGCATGGCGATGATCCTGGAACGTCTCTCCTGACGAACGCCTGAACAAGGCCGAGAGGGCGCATCCGGTTTCGGATGCGCCCTCTCGTCGTCGGCAGGGTCAGGCGATGACTCAGGCCTCGCGCACGGCCTGGACGGCGAGGTGGATGTTCACCTTGTCGCCGACCAGGACACGGCCGCCGTCGAGCGGGATGTTGAAGTCCACGCCCCAGTCCTTGCGGTTGATGACCGTGCTGGCCTCGAAGCCCAGGCGCTGGTTGCCCCACGGGTCCTGACCGAGACCGAGGAACTCGACGTCGAGCTCGACCGGCTTGGTGACGCCCTTGATGGTCAGCTCGCCGACGGCGGTGGTGCCGTCGAAGGACGTCGTGGTGAAGGTCATCTGCCCGAACTTCTCCACGTCGAAGAAGTCGGCGGAGCGCAGGTGCGCGTCGCGCTGCTCGTCGCGGGTGTTCACCGAGTTCAGGTCGATGGTCGCGGCGGCGCGGGTCTCCTCGAGCGAGTCGCCCGTGGTCAGCGTGCCCTCGAACTTCTCGAACTGGCCACGCACCTTGCTCATCAGGTGGCGGACGGTGAAGCCCACCTCGGAGTGGCTCGGGTCGATGGTCCAGGAACCGGCGACGGTGTCGCTGGCGAAGGCGGTGTCAGCTGTGACGGTCATGCAGATCAGTCCTCACGTTCGTGGCGCGGTGCGCGTCTCGCACCGGCGATAGTTAAAGGGTCAACTAACTGGTGTGAGGCGATATTCCCCGCGGCTCGGACTTTTCGGGAGAGTCGGTCCTACACTCCCGCCATGGCATCTCGGAGTGAGGTTCGCTGGCTCACCAGCGAGCAGCAACAGGCATGGCGCGCCTACATCATGGGCACGGAGCTCCTGCAGCATCAGCTCGACCGGGAGCTGCGCGAGGAGCACGACATCTCCTTCAGCGAGTACGAGATCCTCGTCCGCCTGTCCGAGGCCGACGGCGGCCGGATGCGGATGGCCATCCTCGCCGATGCCATGTCCCACTCCCGCAGCCGCGTGACGCACACGATCGCCCGGATGGAGCAGGCCGATCTGGTACGGCGCGAAGCCTCCCGGGCCGACGGCCGCGGCGTCGAGGCCGTGATGACCGCGGAGGGGCGACGGGTCCTGGTCGAGGCGGCCCCCACCCACGTGCGCGGCGTACGCGAGCACCTCGTGGACCTGGCCTCGAAGGACGACTTCGACGCGCTCGGCCGGATCTTCGACGAGGTCAGCGAGCGGCTGCTCGCCGGCAAGCCGAAGGAGGCCGACATCCGCTGACGATGTCGCGGACGCCGGCGCGATCCCGGCCCGGATCGGTCGCGGTCAGTCGCGGGTGAGCCGCCGGTGCGTCACGCGGTGCGGGCGGGCGGCCTCGGCGCCGAGACGCTCGATCTTGTTCTCCTCGTAGGCCGCGAAGTTGCCCTCGAACCAGAACCACTTGGCGTCGTCCTCGTCGTCGCCCTCCCAGGCGAGGATGTGGGTGGCCACGCGGTCCAGGAACCACCGGTCGTGGGAGGTGACCACGGCACAACCGGGGTAGTCGAGGAGCGCGTCCTCGAGCGAGGAGAGCGTCTCGACGTCGAGGTCGTTGGTCGGCTCGTCGAGCAGCAGCATGTTGCCACCCATCTTCAGCGTGAGCGCCAGGTTGAGGCGGTTGCGCTCACCGCCCGAGAGCACGCCGGCCTTCTTCTGCTGGTCGGGACCCTTGAACCCGAACGAGGCGACGTAGGCGCGCGAGTTCATCTCGAAGTTCGCCACCTTGATGAAGTCGAGACCGTCGGAGACGACCTCCCAGACGTTCTTGTTCGGGTCGAGCCCCCCGCGGCTCTGGTCGACGTAGGAGATCTTCACCGTGGCGCCGACCTTGAGCTCACCGCCGTCGGGCTCCTCCTGTCCGGTGATCATCCGGAACAGCGTGGTCTTGCCGACGCCGTTGGGTCCGATGACGCCGACGATGCCCGCCCGCGGGAGCGTGAAGGAGAGGTCGTGGATCAGGATGCGGTCCCTCGAACCCCTTGTCGAGGTCGTGGGCCTCGAGCACGACGTCGCCGAGGCGCGGCCCGGCCGGGATGTTGATCTCGGAGGTGTCGATCTTGCGCATCCGGTCGGCCTCGGCCGCCATCTCCTCGTAGCGCGCCAGACGTGACTTGCTCTTGGCCTGCCGCGCCTTCGGGTTCGACCGCACCCACTCCAGCTCGCGCTCGAGCATCTTGGCTCGCTTGGCGTCCTTCTGACCCTCGATCTTGAGGCGGTCCTTCTTGGTCTCCAGGTAGGTCGAGTAGTTGCCCTCGTAGGGGTGGGCACTTCCCACGGTCGAGCTCGAGGATCCAGCTCGCGACGTTGTCGAGGAAGTACCGGTCGTGCGTGACGGCCAGGACGGCGCCGGGGTAGGAGGCGAGGTGGCCCTCCAGCCACTGCACCGACTCGGCGTCGAGGTGGTTGGTCGGCTCGTCGAGCAGGAGCAGCGTCGGCTGCTGGAGCAGCAGCTTGCACAGCGCCACGCGGCGGCGCTCGCCGCCGGAGAGGTTGTCGACGAGGACCTCGGGTGGCGGACACCGCAGGGCATCCATCGCCTGGTCGAGCCGGCTGTCGAGGTCCCACGCGTTGGCGTGGTCGAGGTCGGTCTGGAGGTCGCCCATCTCCGCCAGCAGGTTGTCGTAGTCCGCGTCCGGATCTGCCAGCTCCTCGGAGATGGTGTTGTAGCGGTCGAGCTTCGCCTTGATCTCACCGACGGCCTCCTCGACGTTCTCGAGGACCGTCCTGCCCTCGCTCAAGGGCGGCTCCTGCTGCAGCATCCCGACCGTGGCGCCGGGGTCGAGGATCGCGTCCCCGTTGTTGGCCTTTTCCAGCCCGGCCATGATCTTCAGCAGGGTCGACTTGCCGGTGCCGTTGGGCCCGACGACACCGATCTTCGCCCCCTGAAGGAAGGACAGGGTCACGTTGTCGAGGACGACCTTGTCGCCGTGGGCCTTGCGGACGTTGCGGAGCGTGTAGACGTAGTCAGCCATGGTCCAGCCAGCCTAAGGGTCGGACCCATACGCAACCGACACGGGTCAGGCGGCTGTCGAGCCCTCTGCTGCGCCCGTCGATGAGCCTCCGGGCGACTCGGGCTGTGACACCGGGTCGCCGGCCGCGTCGAGCTGCGGGCCGTCTGCCTCGTAGCCGTGGACCAGCTCGCGCACCGCCTCGTTCTCGCGCGGGTCCCGCATCAGCCGGGCGGTCTTCGCGAAGCTGCTCGTGCCCTTCGTCAGGTCGTGACCCACGAAGGTCGCGTCGATGATCCAGGTCACCGAGTTGGCCTGGCCCTCGCGCTCCCAGACGTCGACGCGCACCCGCCCGTGCACCACGACGGCGTCACCGCGCCTGATGCTCTCGTGGACGTTGTTGCCCAGGCCACGCCAGCAGTTCACGGTGTACCACGACGTCTGCCCGTCCACCCAGGTGCCGTTGCGGTTGTAGCGCGGCGTCGACCCCACCCGGAACGACGCACACTTCGTGTCCCCCACGTCGCGGACGGCCACGTCTCCCCCGACCCAGCCCTGCAGCGTCACGTACGACTCGTTCATCTGGCTTGCCTCCTGATCAGCTCGTGTGGGGCAAGTCCATCGACGTACGACGTGAACGGGAATCGTGCCGCGAGCCGCTGTGGACCGCACCGCGTCGACCGAGGGCTGTGGATGCGAACCGGTCAGCCTCTGGCGGTGCGGAGGCCGTCCCACGTCGCGCGGTAGGCGTCCAGCTCGGCCGCCACGGGCTCCACCACCAGGTCCTGGCACACCTCGGCGACCGCCTGGTGGAGGCGTTTCTCGGCGGTGCGCGCTCGCGACCGCGCGCCGACGGCGATCAGCACGCGTGAGAGCAGGGCGAGGGCCACCCCGGCCACCACCCCGAGCACCAGCATCAGCGTCGGGACCGGGAAGCCCCGGTAGTCAGGGGTCTCCGGCGTCGGCATCTGCAGGTAGGCCGTGGCGGCCAGGACCCCCAGCCAGACGGCTCCCGCCACCGCGGCGATGAAGAGAACCCACTGCAGCACGCGGACCATGCGGCACCAGGCAGGGGTGCCGGACACACCGAGCTCGGTGGTCGTGACGGCGCGGTCGAGACGGTCCTCGAGGTCGGCGAACCGTGAGGTCGAGGCGTGCCGCACGGAGCGGACCCAGGGCTGGGCAAGGCCCCGCGACACGTCGTCGCACATGTCGCGCACCCGGGTCTCGACCCGCGCCTTCTGCACGTAGTCGGCGGCCGGCATCGACGACCTGGCTGCCGCGATCACGTCCCTGCCGCTGGTCCCCCGGTCGAGGTGCAGGCGCCGCAATGGGTCCGGCCTCAACCTCGACAACCAGGCCGTGAGAGGCCAACCCGTGGCCCGCCGAGCACGCAGCGTGCTTGCACGCTGCACCGCGTTGACCACGATCGGCACGCCGGCCGAGTCCGCGAGCGCGTCGACGAGCTCACGGCGGTCCTTCGCGGCCAGGGTTCGCGGCGGGGCATCGCCGTTCTCCGCACTCAGGCGTGCCGCGGCATCGGCGATGTCACCGGCGAGCCGGGTGCGCAGCGCGGCCTTGTCGGCGACCCGCTTGCCGATGACCCGGCGCAGCTCGTCGATCCCTTCTCCAGTCCGGGCGGACGTTGCGAGCAGGGGCACGTCGTCCAGGCCGTCGGCCTCCAGGAGCCGTCGCACGTCGGCGAGCATCTTCCCGCGTCCGTCCGGCGACACCTCGTCGATGTGGTTGAGCACCACGAGCATCACGTCGCGGTGGGTGGCCATGGGCGCCAGGAACCGTTGGTGGACCGCCGCGTCGGCGTACTTCTGCGGGTCGAGCACCCAGACCATCAGGTCCGTCAGTCCGACCAGCCGCTCCACCTCGAGGTGGTGGCTGACCTCCGTCGAGTCGTGGTCGGGCAGGTCGAGCAGCACCAGCCCGTCGAGACCGTTCTCGTGGTGGCCGCGGTCGAGCATCGAGTCGCGCACCACCCGGTGACGCGGCGGGATGTCGAGCCACTCGAGCAGCTCGGCGGCGGTGTCGTCGCCCCACACGCAGGCCGTGGCGTACGACGTCGTCGGGCGTCGTACGCCGACCGCGGCGAGATCGAGCCCCGCGAGCGCGTTGAACGTGGACGACTTGCCGGAGCCGGTGGCGCCGGCCAGCGCGACCACGGTGTGCTCGGCGGAGAGCCGCAGGCGAGCGCCCGCCCGGTCGACGACGCGGCCGGCCTGGTCCACGAGTCCGTCGTCGAGCCGTCCGCGAGCCGCACCCACCGCCTGCTCGAGCCCGTCGAGCCGGGCGTCGAGCGGCGCGCCCCGGCCGAGGATCTTCCGCGCACCGGCGACCAGCCCGCTCACGAGGGCATCCTCGGCGCGAACCGCAGGTCATCGACCTGGCGGGCCAGCACGCGCAGCTGCTCGGCGGAGTCGGCCGGCAGCTCGAGCGCGTCGAGCAGGTCGAGATAGCGGCGGCGCTCGGTCTCCATCAGCGCATCGACGCGTCGGGTCAGGTCCTTGCGGGCGTTGAGCGCGAGGCGGCGCACGGCCTGGTCCCCGAACACGGCCTCGAGGAGCTTCTGGCCCACGACCGCCGACCCACCGGCGATGCCGACCTCCGCGCCGGTCACGCCCCCGGTCGACGCGAACACCACCACCATCAGGGCGACCGAGAGGCCGTTGACCCCGTAGGCCAGGAAGCGCGCGGTGGTGCGCTTGTCGCCGCCTTCGGTGCGGACGAGGTCGAGCACGCCCGACTGCCAGTCGCGCACCATCCGCTCGGCGCGGACGCGGAAGTCGCGTGAGGCACGGGAGAGGTCGACGCCCGCCTCGTCGAGGACCTGCGAGCCGGCGGACACCGAACGCCACGACGCGTCCACGCGTTCGGCCGCGGCCTCCGCGTGCTCGAGCAGCAGGGTCTGCAGGCCGGACTCGACGGCAACGGTCACGCGTTGAGCCTGCTGCGGCTTGCCCTTGACCGCGTTGGTGATCCGGTCGCGCAACCAGCTGACCTTCGTCTCGAGCGAGCGCAGCAGCTCGCCGGTGCCGACGAACTCCTGCCACCGCGCCAGCACCTCCCCGCGCAGGAGGGTGCCGTCGGCGGAGCCCTGGTCGAGCTCGGTGACGGCCTGGTCGTAGGAGGTGTCCACGTCCCGCTTGAGCCGCGCGAGCATGTCGGCCTGTGCCTGGCACGCGTCGGCCAGGTCGTAGGTACGTCGGGCGATGGAGCGCACGGCTCCGTCGAGCGTCTGGCGGACCACGCCGTTGCGGGCCTCGGCGTCGGCGCCGAGCTCGTGCAGCCACCCGCGGATGTCCTCGACGGCAGCGGCGGGCAGCAGCCCGCGCTCGTCCAGCGCGGCCTCGGCGACGGTGAAGAGCGGGGAGTCCTTGAGCCCGCGCGTGGTGAGCATCCGGGCCAGGTGACCACTGACCTCGGGGATGGCGGCGGGCGCGGTCCGGTCCAGCACGATGGCGACCGCTGCGCTGCGTTCGGCTGCCTGCTTCAGGAACCCCCACGGCACCTGGTCGGCATAGCGCGCGGCCGAGGTGACGAACAGCCACAGGTCGGCCGCGGCGAGGAGCTGCGCGGCGAGGCTGCGGTTCTGCTCGACCACCGAGTCGATGTCGGGTGCGTCGAGGAGTGCCAGTCCCTGGGGCATGGCCGCCGACGCCACGAGCTGGAGCGCGCCGGGATCGGCAGTCGCCCGGCTCGTGCGCTCGAGGTCCGGGAGGATCCGCTGCTGGTCGAACCAGGCGGCGTCGTCGGGGTGGTGGACGAGGACCGGTGACCGCGTGGTCGGGCGGAGTACGCCGGGCTCGCTGACCCGATCCCCCACCAGCGAGTTGACCAGGGTCGACTTGCCCGCTCCGGTCGACCCGCCGACCACCGTGAGCAGCGGTGCGTCGATCTGCACCAGGCGTGGCAGCACGTAGTCCTCGAGCTGGTCGACCATCTCGGCGCGGAGGGCCCGGCTCTCCGCGGCGCCCGGGATCTCGAGCGGCAGCGCAGCCTTCTTCAACGCCGCGCGCAGGTGGGTCAGCGTGGTGAGCATCTGGGTGGAGCCCGCGCTCCAGCGCGATCGACCGGGCGGCTCTCCCGATGAGTGCCCGGCGTGCGTCACCGGGTGGCTCCCCTGCCGGGGACGGACGACAGCCCACCGGACGGGCCGGCGACCGCGCGCTGCGGCCAGATCAGCGTCGGGCGCAGCGCGCGCATCCGGTCGACGTGCTCCTGTCCCAGGGCCGCGAAGTCGGGCGGGGGCACACCCCGCAGGAACCGGCTGTGCAGGAAGCCGAGCTCGACGGCCTCGTTCTGGTAGGCGACCATCGTGCGCCGTGCGACCGGCCCACCGACCTTCTCGGCGTACCTGCGGGCGAAGCGTCGGGCCGGGATGCGCGCGAGCCACGGGATCTCGGCCGGGTCGAGGAAGCCGCGCTGGGCGCAGTCGGTGAGGGCCACCGTCAGCACCGCCCCCTCACGCCGGCGCGACCAGACAGCGAAGCCGCTGAGCAGCAGGAAGGCCGGGACCATCAGGAAGAAGTAGGTGGCGATGGCGTTGCGTCCGTCGTCGATCATGAGCGACCCGTTCCACGCCGCGTGGGCAGCGACCGCGACCACGTAGCCGATGATCGGGGCGACGACTCGCACCCCCTTGCTGCGCGCCCCCACGGCGATGCCGATGCCGATGCCGGTGAAGGCGGTGAAGAACGGGTGGGCGAACGGCCCGAAGACGCAACGGACGATGAACAGGCCCACCGCTCCGCCGATTCCGCCGGCCTGACCCTCCTCGCCCATGTACGCCGACGCCAGGTAGAGGATGTTCTCGGTGAAGGCGAACCCGATGCCCACCATCCCGGCGTACACCAGCCCGTCGAGGACCCCGTCGAGCTCATGACGGCGGTAGGCCAGGAGCAGCAGGATGAACAGCCCCTTGGCCGCCTCCTCGGTGATCGGGGCCACCACCGTGGCGGTGAACGCATCGGTGTTCTGGAAGATCAGGCTGTCGAACAGCTGCAGCACCAGCGCCCCCGACGTGGCCACGAACGCACCCCAGCCGAGGCCCAGGACGAGCAGCGACCGCGGTTCGGGCTCGTAGCGGTCCAGCCACATGTAGACCGAGATGAGGGGGACGAGCGGGATGGAGGCCAGGACCAGCCCGATGACGAGCGCACCGGGAGCTCCCGAGAGCAGCAGGACGAGGCCCATGACGGCGGCGCCGATGAACATCACCACCGAGACCACGATGGTGAATGCGGCGTAGCTGCGGCGTCTCTGCATGCGCGTAGCGTAACGAGGCCCCGCACGTAGAGTGGCGGGGTGAGTGACGCCACGAGACAGCAGAGCGACCCTCAGCTCGACCCGGAGGAGAACACCGCGCCGGAGGCCGGTCCCACCTCTCACCAGGCTGGCCACGAGCCCGTCACCGAGAGCCACGACCCGCCTGTTCCCGAGGCCTACGCCGCCTTCATGCGCACCGGCTGGGGCGACCGGGAGCTGGACCTGCCGGCCCACCCGATCACGCCGTGGGCGCAGGCCCGGCGCCAGCGCCTCGCCGAGCAGTTCCCGGGTGAGCGCCTCGTCGTCCCGGCGGGCGGGTTCAAGGTGCGCGCCAACGACACGGACTACCGGTTCCGCGCCGAGACCGCACACACGTATCTGTGCGGCAACCAGACCAGCGACGCCGTGCTCGTGATCGAGGGCGGCGAGGCCGTCCTCTACGCCCGGCCGCGCAGCTCACGTGACACCGACGAGTTCTTCCGTGACCGTCAGTACGGCGAGCTGTGGGCCGGCCGACGCCCCTCGCTCAGGGAGATCTCGGACTCCCTCGGCATCGAGACCCGGCACCTCGACGACCTCGGCGACCGGCTGACGGGGACCGCGAAGACCCGGGTGCTCCGAGGTGCGGACCACCGCGTCGATGCGCTCGTCTCCGGCGACGAGGGCCGCGACCATGACTTCGCCCGGGTGCTCTCCGAGGCCCGGCTGGTCAAGGACGACTGGGAGCTCGGTGAGCTGCAGACTGCCTGCGACATCACCACGCTCGGCTTCGAGGACTCCGTCCGCGAGTGGGACCGCGTGCTGGAGCACGGCGAGCGCTGGCTCGAGGGCACCTTCTTCCGACGCGCTCGCACCATGGGCAACGACATCGGCTACGACTCGATCGTCGGCGGGGGTCGGCACGCCACGACCCTGCACTGGACCGAGAACACCGGCCCGATCACGCCCGGTGACCTGGTGCTGCTCGACATGGGCGCCGAGGCGACCTCGCTCTACACCGCCGACGTCACCCGCACCCTGCCGGTCGACGGCACGTTCACCGCGCTGCAGCGCGACCTCTACTCACTGGTGCTCGCGGCCCAGCAGGCCGGCCTCGACGCCGTACGCCCGGGCGCGGCGTTCCGCGCACCGCACGAGGCCGCGATGCGCGTGCTGGCCCACGGGCTCGACGACCTCGGGCTGCTGCCCGTCCCCGTCGACGAGGCGCTGTCACCCGACAGCCGGGTCTACGCCCGGTGGACACTGCACGGCACCAGCCACATGCTCGGGCTCGACGTCCACGACTGCGCGCGGGCCGACACCGGCATCTACCCGGGCGGCGAGCTCGAGGAGGGCATGGTGCTGACCGTCGAGCCCGGCCTCTACTTCCAGGAGGACGACCTGCTCGTGCCCGAGGAGCTCCGCGGCATCGGGATCCGGATCGAGGACGACGTCGTGGTCACCGCCGAAGGTGTTCGGAACCTCTCCGAGGCACTGCCCCGGGAGCCGGACGAGGTCGAGTCCTGGATGGCGCGGCTGCGCGACTGAGGTGCGCGATTGAGGAGTATGCGCCGCGAATAGCGCACTTTCCCGCGACTCGCGAGAGTTGATGCCTTTGTTGCAGAACCGGACTAGACGGGTGTTTGGTGACAGTCGTCAGGGTCCGATATTGCTCCTACTCTCCCCATATGTCGCAGTCCCCCGCACACCTCCGGATTCGTCCGTGGCGATGGGTCCTGACCACCGTGCTGACGCTCGGCTGTGTCCTGGCCGGGCTGCCCGCGGTCTCCGCTTCGGCGGTCGATGGCGGCGTGATCACCGGGACCGTCACCTTCCACGAGGACGATCCCGACCGGACCCTCGAGGTCTACCGCGAGACAGCCCCGGACACGTGGACCGAGGACGAGTCGCGAGAGACCACGGTCGCGCCCGACGGGAGCTACAGCGTCCGCGTGCCGGCAGGTGAGCCGGTCAAGCTCCGTGTCGCCTACGGCGAGAAGGGCTACTGGTACGGCGACGGCTTCGACGCCGCCGCTGCCACGCCCGTCGGGGCCCCGGCCGGGAGCGCCGTGGGGGGCATCGACCTGGAGCTCCCGGTGCCGGTCGAGTACTCCGGCCGGCTCCTGGACCGCGCGGACCGCCCCGTCTCCGGCCGTGTGGTCCCGACTGTCAACACCGACGGCGCCAGCCGCCCCCTCCTTGCGGAGCCGGTCCTCGTCGACGCGTCCGGCGAGTACCGCGTCTTCCTCCCGGCCAAGCACGGAGGGAGCTGGTACGAGGCCGGCATCCTGGGCTTCGCCGGGAACGACACCGCTGGGGCGTGGCTCGGCGGCGGCGAGGAGAGCGAGCCGAACTTCTACCTCAACCCGGTGCCGGGTGAGGTGTACGGCTACCAGGACATCCACCTCCCGATCGGGTCGGCCCAGTCCGCCGGCCCCTCCGCCACCCCGTCCTCATCGGTGAGTCGGCTGCGGGCCACCCACTCGCCGATCATCCGCGGCCGGAGTCGCAGGGGCGCCACGCTGCACACCACGTCGGGCCGCTACAACCTCCGTCCGGCAACACTTCGTTACCAGTGGCTGCGCAACGGCCGCCCGATCCGCGGCGCCCGCGCCTCGGCGTACCGCCTGCGGAGGGCCGACGTTCGCAAGCACATCCGGGTCCGGGTGACCGCCACACGCAGCGGGACCACGGTCCGCGCGACGTCGGCCCGGACCGGCACCATCAGGCGGCGCTGAACCAACGGGGGGCGGGAACAACAGGAGGCTGGTGCGCCGCCGTTACCCGGCGCACCAGCCCCTGTGCCCGATGGACCCATCGCGGGCTCTGATGCCCGGGGCTGAGCTCCCGCACTCCCCCGTTGTGGGTGGGGGTGACCTCGCCCGCACTCCCTAGGCTGGTCGCGTTCCACACGGACTGGCCTCCGGAGGTGGTCGTGAGGCACGTGCTGCGCCGCTGGGGCCCTCGAGCGATCGGGCTGCTGGTCACGGCAATCAGCCTGTACGTCGTCGCGCCGAGCGTGGTGGCCCTGCTGGGCGAGTGGCCGAACCTTCGCGACGTACGGCCGGTCTGGTTCATCGTGCTCGTCGTCCTCGAGGTGGGCGCCTGGTCGTGCCTCTGGGTCCTGGTGCGCATGCTGCTGCCGAGCACTCCTTGGCACACGGCGGGAAGCGCCCAGCTGGCCGGGCTTGCTTCGTCCTGCGTGATGCCCGGCGGGGCGGCGACCGGCAGCGTCGTACAGGCCTCCATGCTCGTCCGGGCAGGACACGCGCCGGCCAAGGTCGCGGCCGCGCTCGGGAGCGTCGGCCTGCTCACCACGGGGATGTTGCTCGCCCTGCCGATCCTCACCGTGCCGGCAGTGATCATCCGTCCGCCGCCGGCACGGCAGCTGCAGCTCGGACTCGTGGTGTCGCTGATCGTCGCCACCGTCCTGGTGACGCTCGGCCTGGTGCTGCTCCACTCGAACTCGTTCGTGCACTTCGTCGGACGGATCGCCGGACGCGTGGTGCACCTCGTGCGTCGCCGGACTCCCGTCCCGGTGATCGCCGAGAAGGTGGTGGCTCAGCGCAACGCGGTCGCAGCAGCCTTTGCCGGACACTGGGGCACCGCCCTCGGCGCCGCCGCAGCCAACCGGATGCTCGACTACTCCGCCCTGGTCGCTGCCGTGTACGCCGTGGGTGGCCGGGCGCGACCCTCCATGGTGCTGCTCGCCTACGTCCTGTCGCTGGCGCTGGCGCTGGTGCCGATCACGCCCGGGGGCCTCGGGTTCGTCGAGGCCGGGCTCACCTCGATCCTGGTGCTGGCCGGTGTCGACGCCGACTCGGCCGTCGTCGGAACGCTGCTCTATCGCCTGTTCTCGTTCTGGCTCCCGATCCCGCTCGGCATGCTCGCCTGGGCCGGCTGGAGGCTCACGCTCGAGCCCCAGTCAGGCGCATGACCCGACCGGGTCCGGCCCAGCATCGTCGACCCTGCGGCATACTCGTCACCGGTGAGATCGGGGTCGGAGAACACTCGGGTGCTGTCCGGGGGTTCCCCCGACCGTCCTGCCGATCGTCCGGGCCCCCGTAGCTCAGCTGGATAGAGCAAGAGCCTTCTAATCTCTAGGTCGCAGGTTCGAGTCCTGCCGGGGGCGCCACGCGCCGCGGATCGCCCGCTGCCCCCTGCTCAGTACGCCTTCATGTACAGCTCTGCCGTGGCCAGGTCGATCACCGTGTTGGCTGCGGTGCCGCCGAGGAGGGTGACGCGGGCGCCGATGACCGAGACTCCCCGGGTCGTCTTGACCGGCCGCGGAACCTCGATCTTGGCCACGTTGGGGATCGTGATCGATTCCCCGGGGTCGGGGACGGGCTGGGAAGTGCCGTTGGCGGTGATGGAGCCGATGCGCTGGACCGCGGTCGGGTAGTAGTTGTTGGTCGACGTGCGGACAACTCTCGCGCGCGCCAGGACACCGTTGATCTGCAGCTGGCCGGCGCCCATGTTGAACCCCGAGGTCGAGCTCTCGGTCCAGCCGGTCGCTCCTCCCTTGGGGGTGTCCTGGACGCCGTAGACGCGGTTCTCGACCGACCCCAGCAGCAGCTGGTTGAGGTTGGCGAAGTTCAGGCTCGAGGCGGTGGTGGTCCGGATGACGCCTCGGGTGCCCTCGCACGACATGGGGGTGAACGGGTTGCGGCCCAGCGAGATCGTTCCGTCCAGCATGCTGCCGTCGATGCCCCAGGAGCCGCCGGAGAAGACGCCGTGCGTGGCGGACCTGGTGATCCGGGCGTAGCTGCGCCCGATGAGCACGTCCGAGTCATCCCCGCCACCATTGGCCTGGTCCTGCCCGAACAGGTGCACCTGCAGGCCGATCGACCCGGACTGCGCCGACAAGGAGCCCACGGCCTTGGCGACGTGTCCCAGCTGGACGATGCCCAGCCCGGGGATGGTCACCGGTCCGTCGGACGCCAGCTCATCGAGGATCACGTCGACCGGCTGGTCCAGCGGCGGCGGCAGCGTCGTACCACCGAGCGGCTCCAGCGAACCGAACGTGAACGTCGAGAGGGCGTTGAGGTTGCCGCCCTTGGTGGCGTAGGCCCGCGAGGTCCCCTGGAGGTTGGTGATTCGGAAGCCGAGCGAGTCGTCGCCGATCTCGATGCTGGAGACCTTGGTGACCGACTGCACGATCGAGCTGCCGGCCGCGCTCACCAGCGACCGCTGGTCGGTGGTCGCCGAGCCGGCGTGGACCTGGTCGTTCAGGTCGCTGGCCGCGACCATGTTGGAGTTGTGCGCGCCCGCGGCCTTGGTGCAGCCGATCAGGGAGTACGCCGTCATGCCGGACTGGAGCGAGGCATCGGTGGAGGTCACCTTCGTGCCGAAGCCGGCGGCAGAGAACGCGTACTTGGTCACCGTGGCCGCGGTGGCCGGGCCGGCGCCGCCGATCAGGACCAACGAGGTCGCGGCGAGTGTCAGTCCCAGGCCGGACATGAACACCTTCGTGGTCGCGCGTCGGTGAATCGCGGTGGATGCGTGCACTGTTGTTCCCCTCGTCAAGACCGCACGGCAGTGAGATCCAGCGCGTCATCCGTCGACGAGGGCGACGGGCCGTGACTCCCGTGCGCCTCCCCTTCCCGCCCGGATCGCGATGAGGACTGGCAGGATCATTAACCGCCAAATGAGACGCGATGTCCATAAAATGGACAAAAGAGACAATGTGTCCTCGCGCACACAGGATGACCTGACGCCGGCAACCATGCGCCGGCCCACCTGGCTGACCGGCGAGCTGCGGGCGGCCTCAGCCGTGCTGGTCGGGCTCGCCGCGGCGCTGGGTCACCAGGGCAGGCGGGATGTTCTGGTTGTGGTGGAACACGTTGTGCGGGTCCCAGACCCGCTTGATCTTCTGCAGCCGGGCGTACTTCTCCGGACCGTACGACGCCTCGACCCGCCCCGGACCCTCGTCCCCGATGAAGTTCAGGTACGCGCGCCCCGTCGTCCACGGCTTCATCGCGCGCGAGATCCCGCGCGTGAAGGCGATGTTCGCGTCGTCCCCCGCAGGGTCGGCCCACATGGACAGGTAGTGGACGTTGAAGGGTGCCGTCCGCTGACCGAACGCGGTCGCGTCGTCCGGGACGCGTGCGACCGCGCCGCCGCCCGGAACGACCAGGATCTGGGTCAACGGCGACGCCGGCCTGGTCGCGCGTGACACCAGGACGTCGATGGCTTCGTCGGGCAGCTCGGCGAAGAAGTCGGCAGACCAGTAGTTGCGCATCCCCTTCGGGTTCGGGTCATCGAGAAGTCGCTGCACGGCGACGTACGGCATCGGCTGGACCATGTTGATGGCCGGCGGTCCGAACTCGAGAAGCGGCGCGAGTTCCTGCCGGCCGGCCTCCGGGTCGCCTGCATAGCAGACGACCATGCCGACGACCGGGCGGCCACGGACCGGTTCCGGGACGAAGTCGAGAGGCGGGGCGGTGATGAACGCGACGCCGGTGCCGACCTCGTCGGGGGCGTCGAGCATGTAGTCGCGCCAGAAGCTGAGCAGGTCGCGCGCGGCCTCCGCGGGGTACATCAGCATGCCGCCCAGCACGATCGGTCCCACCTCGTGCAACCGGAAGGTGAACTCCGTGACGATGCCGAAGTTGGCGCCCCCGCCGCGCAACGCCCAGAACAAGTCGGGGTGAACCTCATCGGAGGCCGTCACGATGCGTCCGTCCGCCGTCACGACCTGGGCGCTGACGAGGCTGTCGCAGGAGAAGCCATGGGCGCGCTCGAGCCAGCCACTTCCCGACCCGAGCGTGAGCCCGCCGACACCGGTGGTCGAGACCCGGCCGCCGGTGACCGCGAGCCCGTGCTCCTGCGTGGCTGCGTCGATCGCACCCCACGTGGCTCCCCCGCCGATGCGGACCGTCCGGGACTCCGCGTCGACCTCGACGTCGTTGATGCCGCGCAGGTCGATGCAGATGCCGCCCTCGACCACGGCCGATCCGGTCACGCCGTGGCCCCCGCCGTACACGGACAGCGGACGCCCCTCGTGGCGCGCGGTGGCCAGCGCTGCCACGACATCCTCGGTCGAGTGACAGCGCATGATCCGGTCGGGCCGGCGGTCGATCAGTCCGTTGAAGACCCGTCGGGCGTCGTCGTACGCCGGATCGGACGCGCGCAGAGTCGTCCCGTGAAAGGTGGCGGTGGTGGGCTTCTGACTGAGGTCGGACATGGGCACCTCCTGGGAGCCCTTCCCAACCTGTCCGGCCACTCGGTGAGTGGCAATAGCGACAACGGGTCATCCGACCCGGCCGTCACGAGGTCGGTTCGCTGGAGGAATTCGGGCAACTCCAGCGAACCGACCCGCGTGCTCAGGCGAAGATGCTGACACCGCCTGGTCCGACGAGCAGACCGACGACGATGAGCAGGATGCCGAACAGGACCTGACCTCGAACGAGAGTCACGATCCCGCCGATGACCAGCACAACTGCGATCAACCAGAGGATGAGTGCCATTTTCCGTCCCTCCCTAGAACGTGTGACATGTCCCTTGTACCCCGGCATGACCCCCTCCAACCGTCAGGCGCGCGGGACCGACGGCGCGATGGGTGGCTAGACCGGGCAAAACTGGCACTCGCGCAGGAAGCGCGCTCGGGTGACGATTCGACCGGAGGGGTTCTCGGGCTCGTCCCCCCGCGTCCCGAGAACCTATGGCCGTCCGTGGTCGTCCCTCCATATCGACCGCGGACGGCTCTCCGGCGGCTTGTCCGGGTCGGGAGCGTTCTCAGCCGGAGGACCGCGTCAGCGCCGCGGCCATCCGCTCCATCAGCGTGGTCAGGCCCTTGAAGGGACGCACCATCACCGTGAACTCGGTGAGTCGGTCGTCGTGTCCCCACCGCAGCATGTCGACGCCGTGCACAACGATGCCGTCGAGGTCGGCCTCGAACTCCAGGACGGCTGACCCCTCGTCCCACCACTCGTGGCGGTAGGTCAGGGTCGGCCCCAGCACGGCGAGTGCAGCGTGGAGGTACGCCGTCGTGAGGGCCTTGCCCTCCTGCGGTGCGTGCACTGCCGGGGACCGGAAGACACAGTCCTCGTCGAGCAGGTCCTCGAGAAGCGACGGGTCGCGGGTCTCGGCGACGCGGTGCCAGCGGTGAAGGGCTGGGGGGCGATCACTCATCCCACGACCCTAGATGGGTCAGGGCCGCCGAGTGCGTGTCGATGCCGTGCGGGCGTTCGCGCGCGTCGTACAAATGAGGCGGCCCTGGAAGGTATGAGCTTCCAGGGCCTTGGGGTTTCGACAGGCTCAACCAACGTGGGCGGCTCAACCAGCGTGGGCGTCGACGGTCGCGGCGATCTCGGCGAGGATCCGCGTCTTGACGTCGTCCGGCGCGAACGACGCCCGCACGGCGGTGGCGGCGACCTCCGCCAGGCCCGACTCGTCGAGGCCGAGCAGGCCGGCGGCGATCTCGTACTCCCGGTTCAGCGTCGTCCCGAACATCGGCGGGTCGTCACTGTTGATGGTCACGACGACGCCCGCGTCGACGAAGGCCCGTAGCGGATGCTCCTCGAGCGTGGCGACGGCCCGGGTCGCGATGTTGGACGACGGGCAGACCTCGAGGGGGATCTGGTGCTCGGCGAGATGGGCCAGCAGGGCGGGGTCCTGCACCGACGTGGTCCCGTGACCGATCCGCTCCGCGCCGAGGTGTCGCAGCGCGTCCCACACCGTCTCGGGCCCCGTGGTCTCCCCGGCGTGCGGCACGCTGCGGAGCCCGGCGGCGCGCGCGGCGTCGAAGTGTGGCTTGAACTGCGGCCGCGGTACGCCGACCTCGGGCCCGCCGAGCCCGAAGCCCACCAACCCGTCGGGCCGATGGTTCAACGCGTAGTCCAGCGTCGCGTCAGCGGCCGGCAGCCCGCTCTCCCCCGGGATGTCGTAGATCCAGCGCAGGACGATGCCGAGATCCCGCTCGGCCGCCACCCGTGCGTCCTCGATCGCCTCGGTGTAGCCCTCGATGGGCACACCGACGGCCACCGACGTGAACGGCGTGCAGGTCAGCTCGGCGTACCGCACCTGCTGCACCTCGGCCATCTCGCGGGCGATCTCGTAGGTCAGCAGCCGCACGTCCTCCGGCGTCCGGATCAGGTCGACCACCGCGAGGTAGACCTCGATGAAGTGCGCGAAGTCGCGGAATGCGAAGAAGTCGCGGAGCGCGCCGGGGTCGCTCGGCACCGCTCCCGGATGCCGTGTCGCCAGCTCGGAGACGATCCGCGGTGACGCCGAACCGACATGGTGCACGTGCAGCTCGGCCTTGGGGAGGCGCGCGATGAATGCATTGAGGTCGGGCGGCATGGCGCCCAGCATGTCGCACCGGTCTCGACATCGGGTGGGGACTCGTCAGCCCCTCCGCAACAGCAGCCGTTGCAGCTTGTCGGCCAACGCTGTCGGCGAGCCAGCGGTGAGGGGTTCGCCGTCGACCAGCACGGTCGGGGTTCGGGTCACGCCCGCTTCCGCGGCCGCCTGGTTGGCCTTCGCGATCAGCTGCGCGTCGCCGACGTCCATGGCGTCGAGCACGTCGGGGTCGTCGATGCCGACGTCTCGGGCCCAGGTGTGGAACTCGGGCGTCACGTCGGACCCGGGATCCGGCTGGCGGTCGAACAGCGCGTCGTGGAAGCGCAGCGCCTGGGGCGCCGTACCGCCCATCAGGACTCCCGCCCACGCCGTGATCGCGTCGCGGGAGTAGGAGTCGGCCTCGACGGAGATCGGGCGGTACTCCACCTCGACGCTCCCCCGCGCCGCTTCGATCTTCAGGAAGTCGCGCGAGGCGATCGCGAGCTCGCGGCTCTCGGGACTCGCGAAGTCCTCGTAGACCACGACCTCGGTCCTGGCACCGTCCTTGCCGACGATCACCGCCTGCTCGCCGACGCGCACCTGCGCGGCTGCTTCCGGCCTTCGCTCTTGTCCGCCGCCGCTGGAGAAGATGACGAGCGCCGCGATCACGACGGAGAGGGCGGCGAGTGCTCCCAACCACGACCAGCAGCACAACGTTGCGCTCCTTCGGGGTCTCCGCGTCAGGCTCGGGAGACGGGGTCGGGCTCGCTGGCACACGGTCACCCTAGAAGCCAGGGGCACACCGCCCTCCACGGCGTGGGCGGCATCGGGTGGCTCGCGAGTAGGCTCCATCCTCGTGACCGAGCGACTTGTCTGGATCGACTGCGAGATGACGGGCCTGGACCTCCAGGCTGATGCCCTCATCGAGGTCGCGGCCTTGGTGACCGACTTCGACCTGCAGGTGCTCGGCGAGGGTGTCGACATCGTCATCAAGCCGCCCCGGGAGTCGCTCGACCAGATGGTGGAGTTCGTGCAGCAGATGCACGACACGTCCGGTCTGATCGAGGAGCTCGACAACGGCACCACTCTGGAAGATGCGCAGGCCCAGGTGCTCGCCTACGTCCGGGAGTTCTGCCCCGAGGGCAGCCGCCCGCCCTTGGCCGGCAACACCGTCGCCACCGACCGCGCGTTCCTCGCCCGCGACATGCCCGAGCTCGAGCAGTTCCTGCACTACCGGATCGTCGACGTCTCCTCGATCAAGGAGCTCTCGCGCCGATGGTTCCCGCGTGCCTACTACAACGCGCCGGCCAAGGGTGGGAGCCACCGCGCGCTCGCCGACATCCGGGAGAGCATCGAGGAGCTGCGGTACTACCGGGAGGCCGTGTTCGTGCCCTCACCGGGTCCCGACTCGGCCGACTCCAAGCGCATCGCGGCCCGGCACCAGGGCTCTTTCACCGGAGAGAATCCCGGTTCTGAGCATCCCTGAGCGACCGGTACACTCTTGCCTCGCAACAACCCATGGTGGGTATAGCTCAGCTGGTAGAGCGCCGCCTTGTGGTGGCGGATGTCGCGGGTTCAAGTCCCGTTACTCACCCCAAAGCGAAACCGCAGGCCGGGTGCCCCGGCCTGCGGTTTCGCACGTCAGCGCGGGGCTCAGACTCGCTCGAGGATGTAGACGAGCTGCGGCGAGAACAGCGCTGGCCGACTGCGCCACGGGAGACCCTTGAGACCCCACTGACCCTGGATGTCGACCACGCGCAGGCCGAAGTGAGCGGCCCAGTCGCGGAAGTCCTTGGCAGTCCAGAACCGGATGTGCTCCTTGGCATGGAACTTGATCTGGGTGTTCGGGAACCGGCCGAACAGTGCGAGCCGGGCCCGGTGCTCGATGTACCCGGTGTTGGGCAGCGACATGATCAACTGCTTGCGGCAGGCATCCCGCATCACGACGAGCACCTTCTCGGCCTCGTGGACGTGCTCGATCATCTCGAAGCCGGTGATGTAGTCGTACTGCCGGTCGAGCTTCTCGGAGGTCAGGTCGGCCTGGAAGGCATCGATCCCCCGGCTCTTGGCCAGCTCAACGGCGTGGTCACTGATGTCGGTACCGCGAACGACGCAGTTGGGCTTCTGGGAGAGCAGGTAGAGCAGGAAGCCACCGGAGCCGCAGCCGACGTCGAGCACGGAGGCGCCGTCGGGGATCCGCTCGACCGCGATCCGCCATCGAGGCAGCACGGTGGCGGTGTCCTCGCCGGCCTCGCGGCCCTCCCAATAGCCGTCGTAACCCTCGAAGTCCTCGAGGGGCAACGGCTCGTTGTACATCTTCAGGCGGTGGAGCACCTTCTGGGGAAGAGATCGAGACATGTGCGCCACCCTAGGTGTCGTACGTCGGAGCTTCCACCGAATGCCCAATCTGGACCAGACCGTCCAGACCGGTATGGATCGCCCCGGACAGCCGACGTAGAGGCGCTCGGCATAACCGGTCAGGCTGCAGGATCGTTGCCCACGCATGCCCTCCCGCGTCGTCGCGCTCGTGCTCGCCGTACTGGTCTCGAGCGGCACGGCCCTGACCGCAGCCCTGGTGTCGCCGCCGGGGGCCGCCGGGGCCGAGCCCGGCGAGCTGCGCGTCGGTGTGGGCAGGGCGGACATCACTCCTCCGACCGGCTACTTCACGATGGGCAACGTCCGGTCGGACGCTCGCGCCAAGGGACAGCACACCCGGCTCCAGGCCCGCGCGATCGTGCTCGAGCGGGGAGACCAGAAGGTGGTGCTGGTGGTCACCGACCTCTGCTGCGTCGCGGGCGGACTGCTCACCGAGGCGGCCCGACAGCTCGAGGGACGCGGGATCGACGAGACCTCCATGGTCGTCGCCGCCACGCACACGCACAGCGCGCCCGGGCAGTACTTCCCGTTCGTCGGGCACGACGTCACCTTCCCGAACCTGCACACGGCCACGGCGTTCAGCCTGCAGCCCGACCCCCAGCTCTACGCGTTCCTCGCCCGCCGGTTGGCCACTGCCATCGAGAGGGCCGACGACGACCTGGCACCCGGCGCCGTGGCGTGGGGCCACACCCGGATCTCCGAGGGCCTGACCCAGAACCGTTCGATCGAGGCGCACCTCGCCAACTACGGCATCCAGCGCGAGCTCGGCGAGGGCGAAGCCTCCGAGAGCCCGAACGGCACGGACAGCACGATCGACCCGGTCCTGGACGTGCTGCGGGTGGACAAGCAGATCGGTGACCGGTTGGTTCCGGTGGGCATGTGGTCGACCTTCGCCAACCACGGCACCGTGAACCTCGGCTCGATGGCCGAGAACTACAACGGCGACCACCTCGGCGCCGCCATGCTCGCGACCGAGGACGCCCTTCGCGCAGTCAGGCGGGGCACCACCCGGTCAGGACGTGGTCAGTGCGTTCTCCAACGCCGACGAGGGCGACACCTCCTCCGCGCTCCACCGGACAGGCCCTGCTGCCGCCGAGTACGTCGGCCGGGTCGAGGCGGCGGCCATGATGGACGCCTGGAAGGACGCGGGACAGCGGCTGTCGACCACACCGGTCCTGGACCTTCGCTGGACGCGGTTCTGCTTCTGCGGCCAGGAGACCGAGCGTGGGCGGGTCGACGACAAGGCAGTCCCGGGACTGCCGCTCCTCAGTGGCTCCGACGAGCACCGGGGTCAGCTGCACGAGCACACGGGGCTGGTGTTCGAGGGCCGTCGCCTGCCCGCCGAGGCCGGTCCGCAGGGGAACAAGATCCAGCTGGTGCCCCAGGGTGCCCCGATCCCGCAAGGGGCTCCGCTGGCGCTGGTCCGGGTCGGTGACGGCGCGATCGTGTCCAACCCCGGTGAGGTGACGGTCGAGGTGGGGCGACGCCTGAAGAAGGCCGTCCAGGACGCCATGACGGGCACGGGGGTGGACTCGGTGGCCATCAGCGGGCTGGCCAACGAGTACCAGGGCTACTTCACCACCCCCGAGGAGTACGCATGGCAGGCCTACGAGGGCGGCCAGACCAACTTCGGCAAGTTCAGCGCGGACCTGCTGGTCGACCAGACGGGTCAGCTGGCCGAGAGCATGGCTGCGGGCGAGCCGGCACCGGCGCCGTACGCCTTCGACCCGACCAACGGACTCGAGCCCGACGACACCCCCTACCCGGACGGCCCCGACACGGCGCAGGTCGTCGATCAGCCCACCGCCACCACACGGCTGGGCCAGTCGATGTTCACCTGGCGTGGCGGGCCGAGAGGTGTGGACCGTCCCGTGGACCGGGCGTTCGTCACCGTGCAGCGCCGGGATGCCGGGGCCTGGAGGACGGTGCATGACGACCTCGGCACCACGATCGCCTGGGAGGTGGAGGGCGACGAGCAGGTGCCGCTCGGCCCCGGCTACGCCAAGGAGGCGAGCGAGGGGACCTACCGGGCTCGCTGGGAGGTCCCGCTGGACGAGCGACCGGGGACCTTCCGGTTCGTGGTCACCGGGAAGAGGTACCGGCTCGCGTCCCAGTCGTTCGAGGTCCGCGCCGGCCGGTTCCTCACGGTCTCGCCCGTGCGCGCGGCCGACGGCAGGGCGGCCTTCACGCTCGCCTACCCGCGTCCGGAGCCCTACCAGGACCTCACCTACCGGCCCCAGGTCGCGAACGGCGGCGAGGCGGTCGTGCGCGTCGCCGGTCGGCTGGTCACGGTCGCACCGCAGCCGGACGGGACCTTCGTCCTCGACGCGCCCGTGGGCGCACGGGTCGTCGTCCCGGTGGGCGCGGCGCACGACCAGTTCGGCAACACCAACGGCGCGCGGACGGAGTTCGTCGCCGGTGAGGCCACGGCGTCCAGACCCCACGAGCCCTACCCGGTGCTCAGCCCCTACTGAGGCGTCGCGGCCAGCCGTGCCGGTAGGACTTCAGTCCTCGGTCGACACCGGCGTGGTCGGCGCGCCGTGCACGCTCGGGATGGTGCCGAGCCTTCCCTTCTGGAAGTCCTCGAACGCGGCGATGACCTCGGCCTTGGTGTTCATCACGAACGGCCCGGCCCAGGCGACCGGCTCCCGGATCGGCTGCCCGCCGATGATCAGGACGTCCATGGCCGGCGTACGGCTCTCATGGGTGCCGGATGCCCGCACGGTCACGAAGTCGCCGGCGCCCAGGACGGCGAGGTTGCCCGTGCGCGCGGCGACCTCCTCGTCGCCGACCGTGCCCTCACCGGAGAGCACGTAGACCAGCCCGTTGTACGCCGCGTCCCACGGCAGGTCGAGCCGCGCACCCGGTTCCACGGTCGCGTGGACCATCGTCATCGGCGTGTACGTCGAGCCGGGCCCCTGGGTCTCCCCCACCTCGCCCGCGATGACGCGGACCAGCGCGCCGGCATCGGCCGAGGTGGCCAGCCCGACCTGACCGCTGCGGATGTCCTGGTACTTCGGCGGGTTCCACTTGGCGTCGCGGGGCAGGTTCACCCAGAGCTGGATGCCGTGGAACAGGCCACCCTTCTGGACGAGCCACTCCGGCGGGGCCTCGATGTGCAGCAGGCCGCTGCCGGCGGTCATCCACTGGGTGTCTCCGTTGGTGATCGTGCCGCCACCACCTTGGCTGTCCTGGTGGTCGAAGACGCCGTCGATGATGTAGGTGACGGTCTCGAAGCCGCGGTGCGGGTGCCACGGCGTCCCCTTGGGCTCACCCGGCGCGTAGTCGACCTCACCCATCTGGTCCATGTGCACGAACGGGTCGAGGTCACGCAGGTCGACGCCGGCGAAGGCGCGGCGTACCGGGAATCCCTCGCCCTCGTAGCCTTTCGGGGCATCGATCAGCTGCTTGACGGGCCGCACGGTGTCCCCGAGCCCGGGCGTCCTCAGGCGCTCCAGGACAGTCAGGTCGTCAACGGTCACAGCAGGCATCGCGCACCTCCGATGGGTTCGAGTATGCCCCTTCCAACATTGGTTGATCCTTCAATGTTCCCGCCGCTGAGGTGTGCCGCAGCGCACCCGTTCTCGATTTCGTCCGCCCCGACGCGACTGCTAAGGTTCCAGTCGCTTCAACGCGCCCGCGCCATTAGCTCAATTGGCAGAGCAGCTGACTCTTAATCAGCGGGTTCGG
>CAVRQA010000005.1:0-229487 GCA_963723255.1 uncultured Actinomycetota bacterium | reverse complement strand
CACCAGCGGACGGTGGACTGCAGCGCCTTGGTGCCCGACACCGTCGCCCCGATGAGCTGGGTCAGGTCGATCCCGGCGAGGTCGTCGTAGGCTCTGCGAGGTGGCGCCGAGGTTGTCGTAGGCGCTGGTTCACGTCGGTGGACGTCGGCGAGGGCGGCCCGCCCTCGGAGCGGGCGGGCACCGTGCAGACCGGGACCGCCTGGCTGCTGCTCGTGAGCCGGAGGTTGGCGTTGTCACAGACCCGCCGGTTGATGTTCGGGGCGTCGTTGAAGTGCAGCGCCACCTCGCCGCGACCGGTGCCGACCAGCACGGTCTCGCGGACGTCGGAGCCGTTGGTCACCTCGAACTGCCACACCGGACGGGTCCCGATCGGGTCGGACTCGTGCACGAGTGCGGGGTCGTAGAGCCGGCGACCCACCGACGTCGCGGTGAGCCCGTCGGCGGAGAGCCGGTGGCTCTTGGCCGTCGTGGCCAGAGCGGAGAGGCGGGCCTTCGACTCGCTCACCACGGGCTCGGGCACCTCGTCGGCCTCGGTGGTGGCAGCGGACACGGACACGACGCCCTGGTCCTCGTCGAGGCTCATCACCACCTGGCCCCCGAAGACGGGCACCCCGTCGACGACCTGGTCCGCACGGACGACCGAGCCCCCGGTCGTCGAGTCGAGGGTCTTCCGGATCGCGGCCTTGGAGGTGGCACCGTCGATGCCGAACGCCTTGCCGTACTGCGCCAGCTGGTCCTGGACCGAGCCGCGCGGGCTGGACGCGTCGCTGTCGAGCATGGCCCGGCCGTTGGTGGAGCTCACGAAGGCGACGCTGCCGTCGGCGTCGCGCCGGACCCGGACCGCGCCCTTCGCATCGTTCTTGAGGTCGCGAAGGGCAGCGGCCGCGGGGTCTGGTTCGGCGGCGGGCGCCTGCGGGGTGGCGAAGGAAGCCTGGGGGATGCTCAGGCTGAGGGCGATGGCCCCGGCGAGCAGGGTCCAGCGTCGTGTCATCTACGTCTCCGAGTCAGTTCACCGAAAGCCTAGGCGTCAGAGCGGGACACGACTCGTATTTGGACAATTCGGTCCGCGTAGCGGTCAGGCCAGCAGGTCGGGGATCTCCTGCACGGCGTACCAGCCCAGGTCGCCGAGCTCGACTGGATCGTACGCCGCCCCGGCCGCGATGTCCTCGGTGTCGGCGTGCACCGCCTTGACCTGGCTGAAGCCGAAGGCGGAGTCGACCTCGACGAGGCTGGAGTCCTCGCGCGCGACCACGGCGTCCACGTCGGCGGCGAGGACCACCCGGCGCGGCGGGTCCTCCGCGGTGAGGAGCGTGGCCGAGTCGTCCGCGGCAGCCATGAGTGCGGCGTACTCCCACTCCTCCTCGTCGGCCTCCGGCCAGGCCTCACGCAGCCATGCGGTCACGGCCCGCGCCCGCACCGGCGCGGGACCGATGCCGCCACCACCGACGTACTGGGCGAGCGACGTCAGCGTGGCCGGGATGTAGATCCGCACACTCACGGGTTCACTCGGGGTTCCCGGGAGAGATCGGAGTGCGCCTGCGGCCCCGCGGGGCCCGCAGCCGGCTCTCGCTGGCGCTGTCGACGAGCTCGTCCAGCGCCTCGCGCACGCACTGTCCGAGCACCTCGATGTCGGGCAGGGCGTCGCGGTCGGCGCTGATGCCGTAGTGGACAGCGCCGTCGTAGGAGGTCACCCCGACCGACAGCGAGAAGCCGGAGAGCAGCGGCGGGACGGGATAGGTCTCCACCATCTCGGCACCGGCGAGGAACATCGGGAACTGGGGACCCGGCACGTTGGTGACGACCAGGTTCACGCCGCCGCGAGCCTCCTTGAACGCGACCCGGGAGCCGAGCGCGTGGAAGGTGGTCGGTGCGAACCCGGCGACGCCGGCGATGCGGTCGGCAGCCACCGCCCGGCCGGTCTCGCTGTGCACGCGCAGGGCGTAGGACACCTGGTGCAGGCGTACGACGGGCGACCCCTCGCCGATCGGGAGGTCGACGAGGTGGCCCACGACCTGGGACCCGAGCGAGGTCGGCTCGAGCTCGTCGTCGATCACGCTCATCGGGACCAGGGCCCGCAGCCGTCGTCCGGCCGCGACCGACTCGGCTCGGGTCATGAACCACGCGCGGATCGCGCCCGACAGCGTGGCCAGGATGACGTCGTTGACCGTGCCGCCGTGGACGCGACGGACCTTGCGGTAGTCCTTGAGCGAGGTGCGCACCAGCACGACGCGCCGCTGTGCCGACGGCTCGACGTTGAAGGGAGAGTCCGGGGTGGAGCGGCGGTTGGCCAGCTCCGCCGCGATCGCGCCGACCTTGGCCGCAGCGCCACCCACGGTGCGCCCGAGCGCCGCGGCGTTGCTGCGCAGGGTGCCCACGGCCAGCCGGGGGTCGCGTGCCGACTCGGCCAGGGCGCGGGCCGCCAGGCGTGCCGGCGTCGGCTCCGCGGGCGCGACCCAGTCGTCACGCACGAGCTGCCGCGGGCCGGGGTCGACGTCGAGCAGGACCTGTCCGAGGTCGACGGTCGAGATGCCGTCGACGAGGACCTGGTGGGACTTGTAGAGCAGCGCGACCCGACCGTCCTCGAGGCCCTCGACGAAGTAGACCTCCCACAGCGGCCGGTCGGGGTCGAGCCGACGCGACATGATCCGCGCGGTGAGCTCCCGCAGCTGGTCGGTCGTGCCCGGGTGGGGCAGCGCTGACCGGCGGACGTGGTAGGCGAGATCGAAGTCCTCGTCGTCGACCCACGCGGGGTTGGCGAGACGGCCGGGGACGCGGCGTACGTGCTGGCGGTAGCGCGGCACGAACGCGATCCGGTCGTCGATGTGGGCCAGCAGCGAGTCGTAGTCGAAGCCGGAGTCGGCGGGGTCGAAGATCTCGAGCGTCGCGTTGTGCATCGGCGTCTGCGGCGTCTCCTCGGCCAGCAGAGCGAGGTCGCTCGCACGCAGCCGCTCGCTCATTGCGCGAACCCCTCTCCTCGGTGCTTTGAACCCCATGGGATTCTGACAGAGGTCTCGTCACGTCCGAACGCCCCATCCATCACCCGGAGGTATCCGATGTCCCGTTCCGCGCGCCTGCGCACCGTCGCCATCGCCGTGCTGATGGCGTTGACACTGGCGGGATGTGGCTCGGACTCGGGTGAATCGGACGGCTCCGGGACCAGCGACAGCCCCGAGACCAGCGGTGACCCTAGCACCGCGGCGACCGTCACCCCCGACACCAAGGTCGAGCGCAAGAAGAAGCCCACCACGCCGACGCTCCGCATCACCTTCAAGGGCGACACCGTCACCCCGCAGGGCACGTCGATGAAGGTGAAGGCCGGCAAGCCGCTGAAGCTGCACATCACCGCGGACCAGCCCGGTGAGATCCACGTGCACAGCTCACCGGAGCAGGAGATCGAGTACGCCGCCGGCACCTCGAACAAGACCCTCACGATCAAGCAGCCGGGCGTGGTCGACGTCGAGTCGCACGACCTGGAGAAGCTCATCGTCCAGCTCGAGGTGCGCTGAGTGCTGCAGCGCGCACTGACGGGCCCGGCCCCGGAGGTGCTGCCCCTGCACGGCCTGGGCGGCGCCAAGGACCTGCCGATCCCGATGGAGCTGGCCATCACCGGCGCGGTCGCCGCGCTGGTCGTGTCCTTCTGTGTCCTGGCGCTTGGCCTGGCGCGCTCCTCGCTACGAGGGTCCGCGGCCCGGCCGCCCGGTCCCGGCGGTCGAGCGCGTCGTCGACGACGAGCGGTTCCGGTGGACGGTGCGGATCGTCGGGCTGCTGGTCGCCGGGTACCTCCTGTGGCCGCTGATCTGGGGACCGGACCTGGTCACCAACCCGGTGCTCGGCACCTTCTACGTGCTGGTCTGGGTCGGTCTGGTGCCGGCTTCACTGCTGCTCGGGCCGGTCGTGAAGGCCGTCAGCCCGGTGCGGACGCTCAACCTGCTGCTGGCGAAGGCAACCGGCGGCGACCCGGCGACCGGCATGCTGACCTATCCCGCCCGGCTCGGCTACTGGCCCGCGGCGCTCGGGCTGTTCGCGTTCGTGTGGCAGGAGCTGGTCAACCCGCAGAGCGCCTACCTGGGCTCGGTGCGGGTCTGGCTGGCGGCCTACCTCGCGATCATGCTGATCGGCGCGGCCGTCTTCGGTGACGTGTGGCTGGAGCGGGCCGACCCGTTCGAGGTGTACTCCAGCCTGCTGGCGCACCTCTCCCCCTGGGGGCGCGACGGCGAGCGGCTCGTCGTACGCAGCCCGCTGGCGAACCTCGCGACCGTCCCCCCGCTGCCCGGCCTGCTGGCGGTGGTCGCGGTCCTGTTCGGGTCGACGGCGTTCGACACCTACAAGGACACGATCCCGTGGCAGCGGTTCGTCCTCGACGTGGGCCTGAACGAGGTGTTCGTCAACGCGGTCGCGATGCTGGTCTTCTGCCTGGTCGTGGGGGTGACGTTCACCGCGGCCGCGATGTCGACGGGTATCGAGACGACCGGTCCACGTGGAGTACGACGCACCGACCTGCCGGCGCTGCTGGCCCACTCGGTCATCCCGATCGTCGTGGGCTACATGACCGCGCACTACCTGAGGTATCTCGTCGAGCAGGGGCAGACGACGATCATCCAGCTCAGCGACCCGTTGGTGCGCGGTGACAACCTGCTCGGCACGGGCAACTGGGACGTCAACTACTGGCTGTCGTTCCACCCCACGCTGCTGGCGGTGGTCCAGGTGCTGGCCGTCGTCACCGGCCACATCTGCGGTGTCGTCGCCGCGCACGACCGGGCCATCTCGCTGCTCCCGAAGCGCCACCACGTCAGTGGCCAGATCGGGATGCTCATCATCATGGTCGCCTACACCGTGACCGGGCTCTACCTGCTGATGGGGGGCGGCTGAGCCGACGCGGCGGCGAAGACCGCGTCGTGGATCTCGGTGAGCCCGCGGCGCAGCGCAGAGTCACCCAGCTCGACCACGGACTTGCCGGCCACCAGGGCCTTGTCGGTGGTGGACCTGTCCTCGGGCAGGAAGTGCACGCCTGTGGCGCGAATGTAGCCCTCGACCATGCCGACGATGTCGCGCCGACCCCATCCCAGCGAGTCGCGCATCCGGTTGACCACGACGGTGACGGGCGCATGCGTGCTGTCGCGCATCGCCACCAGCGTGCGCGCTAGCCGGGCCAGGCCGGTCGGTTCGGCGGAGCCCACCACCACGACGTGGTCGGCCGCGGCGACCGCGTCGATGGTGAGCTGGTTGCGGGAGAGCGGACGACCGAGCTCGGCGTCGTCCTCGAGGCTGAAGCCCGTGTCGACGAAGACATCACCCACCCCCGCGGCTCGTTCGAGCACCGCGTCGAGAACGCCCGGCCTGGCCTCCACCCAGCGGTCCGGCCTCGGCAGCCCGGTGAGCACCTCGAAGTGGTCGGCCACCACTCGCCGGCAGCGCGCGAACGACTCGGCATCGAGCCGGCCCGCATTGACCAGCCGCGCTGCAGCCAGGAGGCCCGAGACCTCGTCGAGCACGCCGAGGTGCTGGGCGACGGCTCCTCCGTGGGGGTCCGCGTCGACGAGCACGGTCGCCCTCCCCCGGTGTGCGTGCAGGGCGGCGAGCCCGAGAGCGAGCGTCGTACGCCCCGGGGCACCGGCCGGGCCGTGCACGGCGATCAGGCGACCCGGCCCCACGGCCGGCTCCGGATCCGGTCCCGGGAGCGGAACCGGTGTCGGCCACCGGTGCCCGGGCCCCCGCCGACTCCACGGTGGCCGGGAGGCGGGTGAGGTCCATCGGTGGCACGACCGCCACCACGCCGAGTCGCGTGAGGGCGTCCTCGGAGCCGCCCACGGCGACACACCGCACGTCGTCGCGCAGGAGCTGTGACACCGCATCGGCGTCGAGACCACCCAGCTCACCGGACACGAGGGCCACGTCGGCCTGCCCGGTCGCCGCGCTCGCGATCAGGTCCGCGAGGTCGACGCACCGCTTGAGGACCACGTGGCCCTCACTGTCCAGCAGCCGGAGCGCGCCGGCCTCCCAGGTCTCGCCTCCGGCAGCGAGGAGCACCGTCGCGCGGTCGGACATCCCTCAGCCCTTTCGTGCGACGACGACGCGACCGTCCGAGATGCCGCCCAGTGCCGTGCCGAGGTCGTCGGATCGAGCCACGGGCACCCCGACGATGACCTGCCGGGTCGCCTGCGGGGCAAGGCTGTTCGACGAGCGGGGTACGGCGACCACCACGACGTCGGTGAGCACGGGCACGGCCTTGGGCGCACGCCCGGCGACGGCCGACACCTTCGGCGCCACCCAGATGTCGACCATGGAGCCCTGGCGGACCGTGGCCGGCAGGTCGTCGGCCGCGACACTGATGGGCACCTCGACCAGGTCCGGTCCGGAATCCGCCGCCAGGGCAGCCCGGGGCAACAGCTCGCCGGCCGAGACGGGTCGGTTCAGGGTGGACGGGTCCGGCAGGTCGTCCTCGGCTGCGAGGTAGCGGTCTGCCGTGCCTGCGTCGGGGAACCTGATCTGCCGCCGCTCCACGTCGCCCTGGTCGAGCGTGGCGCCGGCCGGGAGGTCGCGTGCGACCACCCAGACCCCCACCGTGTCGTCGGCAGCAGCCATCATCCGGGCGCCCACGAGGACGGACACGGCCACCATGACCAGTCCGAGGAGGAGGCGCGGGTTGCGCCAGCCCGGTCGTCTGCTGCGGGTCGCCGGCGGTGCCGCCGTCTCCGGCCGGTGCGCGGTCAGGGTCATCCCAGGTGTCCTTTCGCAGACGTCATCCACAGGCAACGCGTGTCAAATGGTCGCAACCGCGCACATCCGGTGGCAGAGTGGGGGTCATGAGCGCGACGCCGCGGTTCCTGCAGCTGGCTGACGTGGCGGAGGTCCTCAACATCTCCGGCGCGCAGGTCTACGCCCTCGTGCGCCGCGAGGAGCTCAAGGCCATCAAGATCGGCGGGCGCGGCCAGTGGCGCGTCGAGGCCAGTGAGCTCGAGGCCTACATCCAGCGGGCCTATGCGGACGCCAAGCAGTTCGTGCGAGACCACCCGTTCGTGGAGGGGTCCTCGACTCCGCGCGACTGATGCCACCACCGGCTCAGCCCCGACGACCCTGGAGAGCGGACACGGCGGCGAGCGGAATCGCCTGAGTGGTGCCGTCGGCACCGTCGCCGACCTGGAGCTCGAAGAAGTCCTGGCCGACGCGACCGACGCGCCCCTCGATCTGCTGGTCGTCGCAGAAATGCACCTGGCACAGCTCGGTGGCCGCCGCCAGCCGGCGCAGGACGGCACGCAGGGTGAGTCGGTCGACCACCGACCACGTGTCCTCGCTGTCGGCCTTCGTCGACAACCCGCTGACTGCGACCAGTCCCTGATGCCGCACCACCCACTCCGAGACGCCGTCGTCCAGCAACAGCCAGTCCTCCCCGAGCCGGGCGAGCCGACCGGCGACCACGCGACCGCCCAGGAGCCGGACCCGCAGGTCCTGCCCGAGTGAGGCGTGCAGCCGCGAGGCCAGGCTGACGCGGGTGTACTCCGCGAGCGTGAGATCGGCGACCTCGGCATCGCGCTCCATGAGGTGCAGCCCCTCCGCCTGCTGCTCGAGGTCGTCGAACACGGCGAACATCGACTCTTCCCACCTCATGGCCTTGTGCATGCCCGGTCCCGCCCGGGCCAAACGGTCTGTGGACAAACGATTGACACAGGACGAGTCTGAGCGTTGTCTGACGCAAACGCAAGCAAACGAAGGCATCGGGCATGAACAACACCATCAGATCGCTCCTCCGGGGCACTCCCCTCGTGGCAGCGTCGATCGCGGCGTCCGTGGTCGCCTTCCGGCAGACCGCCGCCTGGCGACTCGCCGCCACCCGCACGTTCGACGACCTGCTGGTCGCCGGAGCTGCCTGGGCGATGGTGCTGGCGGCTGGATGGGCCGCCGTCGTCCTGGCAGCGGCGGTCATCGAAGTCGCCTCCTCGGGCAGGGTCGCGTTGACCTCGCGCCTGGGCTGCCCGGGAGTCGCCCGGCGGGCGTTGCTCTCCGCGCTCGGCGTGGTGCTGGCCGGTGGCGCCGCCCTGGCGGCAGCTCCCGTGTCCGCGACACCGACGCCGTCGAGTCCGACGCTGCCGGTTCCGGTCAGGCCGACCGGCTCGGCGTACTCCGAGCCGCGTCTGCACGTCGAGGTTCGACCCGGCGACAGCCTGTGGCGTCTCTCCCGACAACGCGCACCGCGCGCACCGGCGCGCGACCTGGCGAGGCTCGTCGAGCGCACCTACCTCGCCAACCGTCCCGTCATCGGGCCGGACCCTGACCTGATCCGACCGGGGCAGCGCCTGGTGCTCCCCCGCCCACGCCAGCACACCCCAGCCCCAGCCGACCACCGATGGAAGACGCCATGACCGCACAGATCACCCGCCCGCTACCGGCCCCCGTCCCGATGTCCCCCGTTCCCGTGGCGAGCATCCAGGGCACCCTGGCCCTCGACTACGGGCACGACGTCCGGTCCTCCCCGTCCCCCGACCTGCGACTTGTCGCCGGAGGACGAGCGGAGCTGGAGGCGTTCGCGCACCGCTTCTCGCGTGCCGTCGTGGAGGTCGTCGGCGGCGACCGGGGCCCGAGCCAGCTACTGCGCTGGACCAGCGAGGCGGTGTACGCCGAGCTCCAACGCCGGGCCGCACTCCTGGCCCGCACGACGCCCGGCGACCGTCGAGTGCGCCGGCTGCGCAGCCAGGTGCGGAGCGTGCACCTGTTCTGCCCCTCGCCGGTGGCCGCCGAGATCAGCGTGCACGTGCGCCACGGTGAGCGGTCGCGCGCGATCGCCGCGCGGGTCGAGCTCGTGGACGGGCGGTGGTGCTGCACCGCCCTGCAGTTCGGCTGACGGCTGCTCAGCCTGCCGGGTCGGGCCTTGAGGTCGGTCGGTCCGCCGGGCGCGCCATGGCACTTCTTGTACTTCTTGCCCGAGCCGCAGGGGCACAGCGCGTTGCGGCTGGCCCCGGCGTACGGGTCGTCGGCGTTGGTGACGGTCTGGCCCTTCACCTCGGCCTCGCCGTCCTCGCTCGGGGCGGAGTAGGTGAGGTTCTGCGGAGCGCGTGACGGCTGCAGGCCTCTCGCGAAGATGTGTGGGGGGTGGTGCTCGTGCCCGTTGCCGGCGTGGTCGTGCACCAGGTCATCGGTCACGCCCCGGGCACCGCTGGTGTCGGCGGCCGCCAGCAGGTCGACATCGACCTCGGGCTCCGCCTCCTCCTCGACCTCGACCTCGAGGTTGAACAGGAAGCCCACCGTCTCCTCGCGGATCCCTTCCTTCATCGCGTTGAACATGTCGAAGCCCTCGCGCTGGTACTCCACCAGAGGGTCGCGCTGGGAGTACGCCCGCAGGCCGATGCCCTCGCGCAGGTAGTCCATCTCGTAGAGGTGCTCGCGCCACTTGCGGTCCAGCACCGAGAGCAGCACCTGCCGCTCGAGCTCGCGCATCACCTCGGAACCGACCTCGGCCTCGCGGGCCTCGTAGGCCTTCTGCGCGTCGGACTGCAGGTCGGAGAGGAGCGTGTCGCGGTCGAGACCGTCGCGGCCACCGGCCTCGCGCTCGAGGTCGTGGTGGCGCAACGAGATGGGGTAGATCGTCTTGAGCGCGGTCCAGAGCGCCTCGAGGTCCCACTCCTCCGGGAAGCCCTCGGTCGCGGCGACGACGTAGGTCTCGACGACCTCGTCGATCATCTGGTGCACCTGGTCCTGCAGGTCGGCGCCCTCCAGGACCTCGCGCCGTTCGCCGTAGATCACCTCGCGCTGACGGCTCATCACGTCGTCGTACTTCAGGACGTTCTTGCGGGACTCGAAGTTGAGCGCCTCGACCTGGCCCTGGGCGGACTGGATCGACCGGGAGACCATCTTGTTCTCGATCGGCTGGTCGTCGGGCACCTTGAGGGTCAGCAGGACGCGCTCGACCATGTCGGCCTTGAACAGCCGCATCAGGTCGTCGCCCAGCGAGAGGTAGAACCGGGACTCCCCGGGGTCCCCCTGACGACCGGAACGACCACGCAGCTGGTTGTCGATGCGCCGCGACTCGTGGCGCTCGGTGCCGAGCACGTAGAGACCGCCGGCGTCCCTCACCTCGTCGTGCTCGGCCTTCACCTGCTCGGTGATCCGCTCGAGCATCGCGGGCCAGGCCGCGTTGTACTCCTCGGCGTTCTCGACGGGGTCGAGTCCCTGCTTGCGCAGCTCCTGGTCGGCGAGGAACTCCGTGGAGCCACCGAGCATGATGTCGGTGCCTCGGCCGGCCATGTTGGTGGCCACCGTGACCGCGCCCTTGTGGCCGGCGAGCGCCACGACCTTCGCCTCGTCGGCGTGCTGCTTGGCGTTGAGCACCGAGTGGGGCACGCCGCGCTTCTTCAGCAGGCCGGAGAGCAGCTCGGACTTCTCCACCGAGGTGGTGCCGACGAGGACCGGCTGGCCCTTGTCGTGGCGCTCGGCGAGGTCGTCGACCACGGCCGCGAACTTCGCCTCCTCGGTGCGGTAGACGAGGTCCTTCTGGTCGATGCGGGCCATCGGCTCGTTGGTGGGGATCGGGACGACGCCGAGCTTGTAGATCTTGTCGAACTCGGAGGCCTCGGTCATCGCCGTACCGGTCATGCCGGAGAGCTTCTCGTAGAGGCGGAAGTAGTTCTGGAGCGTGATCGTGGCGAGCGTCTGGTACTCCTCGCGGACGGTCACCCCCTCCTTGGCCTCGATCGCCTGGTGCAGGCCGTCGTTGTAGCGGCGACCGGACAGGATGCGGCCGGTGTGCTCGTCGACGATGAGGACCTCGTCGTCGAGGACGACGTACTCCTTGTCGTTGCGGAACAGCTCCTTGGCCTTGATCGAGTTGTTCAGGAAGGAGATCAGCGGGGTGTTGGCCGACTCGTAGAGGTTCTCGATGCCGAGGTGGTTCTCGACCTTGGTGATGCCGGGCTCGAGGATCGAGACGGTGCGCTTCTTCTCGTCGACCTCGTAGTCGACGTCCTTCCCGAGCGTGCGCGCGACCTTGGCGAACTCGGCGTACCACTCGACCTCGTCCTGGGTGGGGCCCGAGATGATCAGCGGGGTGCGTGCCTCGTCGATCAGGATCGAGTCGACCTCGTCGACGATGGCGAAGTAGGGCGCGCGCTGGACGCAGTCCTCGAGCGCGGTCGCCATGTTGTCGCGCAGGTAGTCGAAGCCGAGCTCGTTGTTGGTCGCGTAGGTGATGTCGGCGTTGTAGGCAGCGCGGCGCTCGTCGGGCCGCATCTCGGGCAGGATCACGCCGACGGTGAGGCCGAGGAACTGGTGGATCCGGCCCATCCACTCGGCGTGGTACTTGGCGAGGTAGTCGTTGACCGTGACGACGTGGACGCCCTTGCCGGTGAGCGCGTTGAGGTACGCCGGGAGCGTCGAGACGAGGGTCTTGCCCTCACCGGTCTTCATCTCGGCGATGTTGCCGAGGTGGAGCGCGGCCCCGCCCATGATCTGGACGTCGAAGTGGCGCTGGCCGAGCACGCGCTTGGCTGCCTCGCGCACGGTGGCGAACACCTCGGGCATGAGCTCGTCGAGCGACTCGCCCTTCGCGAGCCGCTCCTTGAACTCGTCGGTCATGCCGCGCAGCTCGTCGTCCGACATGGCCACGAAGTCGTCCTCGATGAGGTTCACGGCCTTGGCGATCGCTTCGAGCTGGCGGAGGATCTTGCCCTCGCCGATGCGCAGGACCTTGTCGATGAGCGACACGCGGACTACTCCCTGAAGATGGACTCATTGGGGACGGGCGCGGAGACCCGCCAACCATGCTAACGGGCGGTGCCACCGCGGAGTTTCAGGCCGCTGGGTTTCGGGCCGCGTCAGCTCACCCGGGTACGGCGCGACCCAGGACCGCCGCGGACGCGGGACCGTGAGCGTTCTCGGGGAAGGTGAACCGCTCGAGCTCGGTCACGGTGAACCCGGCGGCCTCGATGGCGCCCACGGTGTCCCGAGCGACGTGGCAGCCACCGAACAGCCGGGGCCAGACCGTGGCGTCCAGCACGCGCTGCACCCGCCGGCCCATCCCGGGCTCGTGGGCACGCACGTGCTCGAGGAAGCGCAGCTCGCCACCCGGGCGGAGGGCCCGCCGCGCCTCGGCGAGCGCCGCGGCCTGGTCGACCGAGCAGAGCACCAGGGAGCACACCACCGCGTCGGCCTCCCCGTCCGTGACCGGCAACCGGGTCGCGACGGCGTCGCGGAGCTCCACCCGCTCGTCCGAGTGGGACGACGCCTTCTCCCGCAGGTAGGGCTCGGGCTCGACCGCGACGATCCGGTGGACCTCGTCGGGATAGTGCGCGAAGTTGGCGCCGTCACCGGCGCCCACCTCGACCACGGTGCCCTTGAGCCCGGCCAGGAGCCTGCGCCGGAGGTCGTCGGCGCCCTGCCTGGCCATCGACGGGACCACCAGCCGGCTGTAGAGGCGGGCGAACAGCGGGATGGCTCACGGCCGGTTTGTCACTCACGGCTGCAACCCTCTGACGCGGAGGTGGATGGCGCAAGGGGCTGCACCACCATCAGCTGTGCACGAGGGCACGTGAGGGCCGGCGCGAGGTCACCCTTCCGGTGCACCACGATGTGGTCGAGGCCGAGCCAGGAGGCCAGGTCACGCAGCTCGGCGGCCAGCTCTTCCGCGGCCTCGTCCGGCGCGCCGGGCTCGGCGTACGCCGCCTTGACCAGCAGCGCACCGGCCTTGCGATCGGCCTTGAGGTCGACCCGGCCGACGATGCGGTCGCCGAGCAGGAACGGCAGCACGTAGTAGCCGAACTGGCGCTTCGCCTCGGGGACGTAGATCTCGATCCGGTAGTGGAACTCGAAGATCTGCTCGGTGCGCGCTCGTTCCCACACGACGGGGTCGAAGGGGCTCAGCAACGCCCGCGCAGCCACCGCGCGGGGCAGCGTGGCGTCGCGGTGCAGCCAGGCGGGCCGTTCCCAGCCCTCGATCCGCACCGGCAGCAGCTCGCCGTCCTCGACGAGCTCGTCGATGGCTCGCTGGGCTGCCTTCAGCCCGCCGCCGTGTTGCAGCTGGAGGCGGTAGTAGTCGACGAGACAACGCGCGGTGGCGACGCCGTGGCTCCGGGCGGCGCGGCGGACGAGCTCCTTGGTCGCCTCGTTGGTGTCCGGGACGGGTGCCGCCAGCGCGGCCGCGGGCAAGACCCGGTCGGCCACGTCGTAGATCGGCTCGAACTGTGAGTTGCGGCCGGCGATGGCCAGGTCGCCCACCAGGTAGAGGTAGTCGAGGGCCTTGCGGGCCTCCGACCAGTTCCATCCCCAGTCGACCTTGCGCCGCGGCCCACCGTCGTCGAGGTCGCGGGCCGTGGAGGCCCCCCGGTCCAGCACCTGGGCGCGGACCTGCTCGACGAGGCCCGGGTTGGTCCGCAACCACGCCCCCCATCGCGGGCTCTCGCGGAAGGCCTCCATCCGGTGGCGCATCACCGGCCACAGGTCGACCGGCATGAACGCCTGGACGTGCGCCCAGTACTCGACCATGCGCCGCGGCTTGCGCTCCGACGCCCGCCGGAGCATCTCGGTGTCGTAGGGACCCATCCGCGAGAACAGCGGCATGTAGTGCGCCCGTTGCAGCACGTTGACCGAGTCGACCTGGAGCACGCCGGTGCGTGCGAGGGTGCGGGAGAAGGTGCGCATCGTCGGGGTGGTGTGTCGCGGATCGCGGAACCCCTGGGCGACGAGGGCGATCCTCCGCGCCTGGGCCGGCTCAGCGATTTCGGGTGACGACACATCGGCGACGTTAGCGGGCGAGCGCCGACAACGCCGGAGGGCTACGGCCGCGTATCGGGTCAGGGAATGTCGAGGAGCTTCTCGCGGACGGCATACATGACCGCCTCCATCCGCGAGTGCAGCTGCAGCTTCTCGAGGATGTTGCGCACGTGGTTCTTCACGGTGTTCTCGCTGATGAACAGCTCGCGCGCGGCGTCACGGTTGTTCATGCCCTTGGCGACGAGCCGGAGCACCTCGAGCTCGCGCTCGGTCAGACGTGGCGTGGGCACCTGCTCGCGGTCGGTGCGCGCCATCTCCTTGAACTCGTCGATCAGCTTGACCGCCATCGACGGACTGATCAGCGACTGGCCCTCGGCCACGACGCGCACGGCCTGGGCCACCTCGTCGATCGAGGAGTCCTTGAGCAGGTAGCCGGAGGCGCCGTTCTTGACCGACTCGTAGAGGTCGCCCTCCTCGTCGCTGACGGTCAGCATGATGATCTTGACGCTCGGCACGAGCTCCTTGATCTTCATGCAGGCCTGCAGTCCGGAACGCTTGGGCATCCGGACGTCGAGGAGGACCACGTCGGGCACCGTCGCCGCGATCAGGTCGGTGGCGCTGAGGCCGTCGCCGGCCTCGCCGACCACCTCGATGCCGGGCTCGACCCCGAGCAGCATCGTCAGCCCCCGACGGAACAGCTCCTGGTCGTCGACGACGACGACCCGCACTGAATCGTCGGTTGAGGCGGTGCCTTCAGCGACCATTCGCTCACTATGGCAGAGGAACACACCGTTGGCACACGATCTGACCACCACCCGGGTGGTCCGATCGGGTCACCACGCGGTGCAGGCGCTGGCCCGTTCAGCCCACCTCGAGGGAGATCACGCCGTAGTCATAACCACGCCTGCGGTAGACCACCGAGGGCCGCTCACTCTCCTTGTCCACGAACAGGTAGAAGTCGTGGCCGACGAGCTCCATCTCGTAGAGGGCCTGCTCGAGGGTCATCGGAGCCGCGGCGTGGCTCTTCTCGCGTACGACGAGCGGCCCGTCGCCCGTCACCGTCACGGGGCCGACCTTGCGCTCGGCGACGCTCTCGTCGTCGGACGACTCGGTGAGCGTGGGGGCACTCCGGGCCATCGCCTCGCCCAGCGACTCCGGCTTGTGCTGGCCGCGGTGGACCTTGCGGCGGTCGGCGGCTCGGCGCATCTGCGACGCCATCTTGTCCAGGGCCAGGTCCAGGGCGGCCATCTTGTCCTCGGCCGAGGCCTCGGCGCGGACGATCGGTCCTTTCGACTTCGCGGTCAGCTCGACCCTTACGGTCCGTTCCGGCTCTCGAGGACGGGCTTCCTTCTCGATCAGCACCTCGACGCGGATGATCCGGTGGTTGTGCTTCTCGAGCCGGGCGAGCTTCTCCTCGACATGCTCCCGGAACCGCTCCGACACCTCACAGTTCCGGCTGCTGACCACGACATCCACTGCAGACCTCCGTCTTGTTCGTTCGAACCGAGTGACTATCTGGTTGCCCGAGAACTCCTGTCCACGCAGCAGGACCCGGTCCGCCGCGCGCCCGCGGGGGCAGCGCGCACGACCTCGTGAACGAGGGTGAGGGGGGCTTGTCGCCGAGAACTGGCACCGCCCGACCGGGGTTCCCGCCTGACTTCGCGGACCCGGATGTTCTCCATGTGCAGACGCTAGTCGGCATGTCCCGAAAGCGGTAGGGCTTCTACAGGTGGTGCATTTGTCACCGGAAGCCGCTTCCGAGTCGCGGCGATCGTCGCCACGGCCCGCACCACCAGGCCACTGTCCTCGAGGGCTCGCTGGGCCTCTCGCGCGGTGGCACCGGTGGTCAGCACGTCGTCACAGACCACGATCGACAGCGGAACCCCGGCCCGGGCCAGCCGGTCGCGGGCGCGCGCCCTCACCGCCATCGAGCCCGCCAGGTTGCTCGCCCGTTGTCCCGAGTCCAGTCCGGCCTGGTCGAGCACCGCCCCTCGGACCCCGAGCAGCCGGCGAACCACCACCGGAGCACCTTCGTGCCGCAGCCGCCGCGCGGCGGTCCGGGCGATGCGCAGCATCGGGTCGTGCCCCCGGCTGCGCACGACCTCCGGTCGGGAGGGCACCGGCACCAGCACGACCGGCGCGCCCGTGAGCACCGGCCGGATCGACGTTGACAGGAGCCCGCCGAGCGGTCCCACGAGCGCGAAGACCGCGTGCTCCTTGTGGGCCAGCACCATCGCCCGCAGCACGCCTTCGTAGCCGCCCGCGGCGAAGCAGGCCGCGAGCCCGTCAGGGCATGGCGTCGGCCGGACGGGCCGTGCGCGAGCCGGAAGGATCGCGGCGCAGTCGTGACACAGCGATCTGCCCGGGGCGTCACAGCCGACGCAGCCGCCGCCGTGGATCAGGTCGAGCCAGGCGTCGAGCACGGTTCCACGGTGTCACCCGGCGATGATCACGAGGCGCGGCCCGACGTGACCTGTGGATCGGCCGGCCCTCGGGTGGGGTGTGGACACCGGCGGCCGTCAGCGCACGTAGGTGGCGGCGGCGACCTTGGAGCTGGTGCGCGGCCAGTTGCCGGTGCTGTCCAGCGTGTACAGCCGCTGGTCGGCCGTGAGCAGGAGCAGCGGCAGGTCCGGGTCGGGAGCGATCACCATCGCCTGTGCGGCGCCGCGGAACAGGCTCGGCTCGATCAGCTCGGGCGCGACCGGCGACCCGTCGGCCGAGACATAGCTGACCTGGCTGGTCTCGGCCGAGTTCCGGCTCAGCACGGCCAGCGTGGCCGGGTCGCGCCAGCCCACGTCGACCAGACGGACGGCGTCCCGCCCGCCGGCGGCGAAGGTGCGGGACCGGCCCGCACCGGAGACGATGCCCTCGTCGGTGCGCAGGATGTCGATGACCCGCACCGAGCGGGCCCGGCTACCGGCGTACGCCACCGCGAGGCGGCTGCCGTCGCGGGCGACCGAGAACGCAGCCACCTGGGCACCGGTCACCCCCGGCACCTGGACCTGCCGCACGTCGTTGCCGCTGAGGACGAGGACGCGGGCCCCGCGCTGGGTCCGGTCGATGACCCACAGGTCACCGAACATGTCGTACGACGGGCGCAGCAGGCTGGTGCCACGGACGGGGCGTTGCACCGTCGTGGAGGCGACGCCCTCGACGGGTGCGAGGAACAGGCTGGTCCCGTCGCCGGAGACCGCGGCCACCCGCCGCGGCGACTCACTGACCGCGAGACTGCGCATCGAGTAGCCGGGCCGGCTCAGTGGCCCGTTGGCACCGGCCGCCGTGGTGTTGCGCAGGTCGACCATGCGCCCGCCGCGCAGCCCCCACAGCTCGGCGTCGGCCGGACCGGAGGCGTCGAACTCGGTGCCGCTGGTGACGGGGGCGTCGATCCGGCCTCCGGACAGCGGGACCGGGGCACCACCGACGGTGATCCGCACCCGCTCGATCCCGGGGACCTGGCGCAGCGTCCACGCGAGCTGGTCGACGGCACGCGAGAGCTCACCGGGCGGAGCGCGCAGCACGTCCCGCGAGAGCGGCACCTCGGCGACCCCGCTCTCGGTGACGACCACGGACAGGTCGAGGTCGGTCCGCGAGGGCAGCGCGGAGCGGCTGACCTCCTCCAGGATCGAGCCCGGACCCGCGAGGAGGCCGCGGACCAGGTTGGTTGCGGTCTGCTCACCGCGCGGGATGAAGACGGGATCTGGCAGGAGCACGCGCCCGGTCTGGTCGTAGAAGTACAGGGCGAAGCGCGCGAAGCTCCGGTCGAAGAACGAGGTCGGCACGACCAGCGCGTTGACCGGGTTGTCGATGCGCCACTGGCCGTCCACGGAGACCAGCCGGATGTCGAGCGTCTCCGACCGCCCCGGGCCCCCACCGCCCCATCCGCCACGCGAGTCGAGGCGACGCGTGTCGGCCAGCCGGACCTCGGCCCCCTGGGACTTGGTCTCGACGGTGAAGGCCTCGTAGACGATCGTGCCGCGGTTGGGCTTCCACGCTGCGCGAGCCCGGTCGGTGAGGAACGAGCGGGCGACCGAGGTGCTCAGCGGGTTGGCCTGCATGGCGACCAGGAAGCCGGAGACGATGGCGGCGGGACTGCCGTCCTCGGCGGGGCCGGGTGGGTTGAAGTACGGCGCGTCCTGCGGACGGTCGGGCTGGTCGGCCGCCTGGCGGTGGACGGGGCCGGACTCGGGCAGGGTGGCACAGGCCGAGGCGGCCACGAGACCGGTCGTGGAGATCAGTGCGGCGAGGACGGACAGGAACCTGGTCACTGCACGCTCTCCGGGACGTCGCGCGGAACCAGGGGCAGCGGGCTGTGGGTGAGCGGGTCGCCGGCGCGACGCGGCAGGGTCAGCCGGAACTGGGCACCCGCACCGGGCGTCCCCCATGCCTGGAGCCAGCCACCGTGCAGGCGTGCGTCCTCGAGCGCGATGGCCAGGCCGAGACCGGTGCCGCCGGTCGAGCGGGCGCGTGCCGGGTCGCCGCGCCAGAACCGGTTGAACACCATCGCCGACTGCCCCGGCTGCAGCCCGATGCCGTGGTCGCGAACGGTCAGCGCGGTGGCCCCTCCGTCGGAGGCGAGGCGCACGGTGACGCTGCTGCCCTCGGCGTGGTCGATCGCGTTCGTCAGCAGGTTCCGCACGATCCGCTCGACCCTGCGGATGTCGACCTCGGCCATGAACACACCCTCGTCGACGACCGTGATGGGTACGCCTCGCTGCAGTGCCATCGGGGCGACGCTGCCGACCATCCGGTGCACCACGTCACCGAGGTTGGTGTCCTCGAGCTCGAGCACGGCCGCGCCCGCGTCGAAGCGGCTGATCTCGAGCAGGTCGCCCAGCAGGTTCTCGAACCGGTCCAGCTCGTTCTGCAGCAGCTCGGCAGCGCGGGCGGTGACGGGGTCGAAGCTCGCCCGGGCGTCGTGCAGCACGTCGCCGGCCATGCGCACGGTCGTGAGCGGCGTGCGCAGCTCGTGGGAGACGTCGGAGACGAACGTCCGCTGCACCCTGGAGAGCTCCACCAGCTTGCGGATCTGGGACTGCAACGCCTCGGCCATCTGGTTGAAGGACATCGCGAGGCGGGCGATGTCGTCCTCGCCGTGGACGTGCATCCGCTCCTCGAGCCGGCCCGAGGCGATCCGCTCCGCGACCCGGCGGGCGAGCCGCACCGGGGTGATCACCTGGCGCGTCACCAGGGCCGCCACCCCGGCCACGAGCAGGAGGAGGAGCGCTCCCGCCGTCAGCAGCACCCGACGGACCAGGAGCAGCGTCTGCTGCTCCTCCCCCATCGGGAACAGGTAGTAGAGCGCGTAGGTGCCCCCGTCCGAGGGGAGCACCACGGTCGAGCCGACGGCGACGCCGGGCTGGTCCGTGTGCCGGGTCGTGCTCTCGCTGTAGCGGATCCGGGTGAAGGTCCAGGCGAGGCCGTTCGCGCCACTCTCCACACTCGTGCGAAGACGGGTCGGCACGCTGTCCGTGTCGACGGCCGGGGTGGTGCGTACGCCGCCGGTGGTGCCGCCGTCGCCGACCGGGCCCAGGACCACCACGTCGAAGCCCTTGACCTCGCCCCGCGCGACCAGGTTCTCCACCAGGAGCCGCAGCTGGGTGTCCGGGTCGAAGTCGTTGCCGCCCGCCGACCCGAGTCGTTCGCGGGCCGTGGCGGTCTCGGTGCGCGCCTCGGCCACCGAGGCGTCCACCCGGCTCTGCACCAGGCCGTCGGTGATCTGGCGCATCACCAGCCAGCCGACTGACCCGACGACCAGCGCACTCAGGACCACGATGGCCGTGACCACCCGCAGGCGCAGCGACCGACGCCACAGGCCGAGGGCGCTGCGCGGCCAGGCACGCAGCAGTGCCCCCACCCGTGCGGCCCGTTCAGTCCCCTGCGGGCTCATCCGCGCTGCCCGCCTTGTAGCCCACGCCGCGGACGGTCACCACGATCGTCGGGTTCTCGGGGTCGACCTCGATCTTGGCGCGGAGCCGCTGGACGTGGACGTTGACCAGCCGCGTGTCGGCCGCGTGCCGGTAGCCCCACACCTGCTCGAGCAGCACCTCGCGGGTGAACACCTTGCGCGGGCTCTGCGCGAGGCACACCAGCAGGTCGAACTCGAGGGGCGTCAGCGCGATCGGGGTGCCGCCACGGGTGACCTCGTGGCCCGTGACGTCGATGGTGAGGTCGCCGATGTGGAGGTCCTCGGGCGTGGGCACCTCGAAGCGGCGTACGCGCGCACGGATGCGGGCGACGAGCTCCTTGGGCTTGAACGGCTTGGCGACGTAGTCGTCAGCCCCCGACTCGAGGCCGACGACGACGTCGATGGTGTCGCTGCGCGCGGTCAGCATCACGATGGGTACGCCGGACTCGGCCCTGATCTCCCGGCAGACGTCGATGCCGTCCTTGCCGGGCAGCATCAGGTCCAGCAGCACCACGTCGGGCCGGAACGCCCGGAACGCACCCATCGCGTCGTCACCACGGGTGACGATCTGGCTGACGAAGCCCTCGTTGCGCAGCACGAGGGTGAGCATCTCGGCCAGGGCGGCATCGTCGTCGACGACGAGCACCCGGGGCCGGTCCACCAACTCCGCCTGCGCCACGTGCAGCTCCCTCTAGTAGCGGTACTGCTCGGACTTGTAGGGCCCCTCGGCCGGGATGCCGAGGTAGGAGGCCTGGTCGTCGGTCAGGGTCGTCAGGTTCACCCCGAGGGCACCGAGGTGCAGCCGGGCGACCTCCTCGTCGAGGTGCTTGGGCAGCACGTAGACGCCGACCGGGTAGTCCTCGGTCTTGGTGAAGATCTCGATCTGCGCCAGCACCTGGTTGGTGAAGGAGTTCGACATCACGAAGGACGGGTGCCCGGTCGCGTTGCCCAGGTTCATCAGCCTTCCCTCGGACAGGACGATGATCGCCTTACCGTCGGGAAAGGTCCACAGGTCCACCTGCGGCTTGACGTTCTTGCGCTCGGCGACGCCCTCGGCCTCGAGGCCGGCCATGTCGATCTCGTTGTCGAAGTGGCCGATGTTGCCGACGATCGCGTTGTGCTTCATCCGGCGCATCTGGTCGACCGTCACCACGTCCTTGTTGCCGGTCGAGGTGATGATGATGTCGGCGATGGGCAGCGAGTTCTCGAGGGTGTCGACCTGGTAGCCGTCCATCGCGGCCTGCAGCGCGCAGATCGGGTCGATCTCGGTGACGATGACGCGGGCGCCCTGTCCACGCAGCGACTCGGCACAGCCCTTGCCGACGTCGCCGTAGCCGCAGATCACGGCCACCTTGCCGCCGATGAGCACGTCGGTGGCCCGGTTGATGCCGTCGATCAGCGAGTGGCGGCAGCCGTACTTGTTGTCGAACTTCGACTTGGTGACGGAGTCGTTGACGTTGATGGCCGGGAACAGCAGCGTGCCGTCGCGCATCATCTCGTAGAGCCGGTGGACACCGGTGGTGGTCTCCTCGGTGACCCCCTTGACCGAGTTGGCGATCGGGGACCAGTGGTCCGCGCTCTTCGCGAGCTGCGCCTGGAGCACCTCGAAGATGATCCGCTGCTCGTTGCTGGTGGCGGTGGCCGGGTCCGGAGCCGCGCCGGACTTCTCGGCCTGGACGCCGAGGTGCAGCAGCAGGGTGGCGTCGCCGCCGTCGTCGAGGATCATGTTGGGCCGCTCGTCACCGGGCCAGTCGAGGATCTGCTGGGTGCACCACCAGTACTCCTCGAGGGTCTCGCCCTTCCAGGCGAAGACCGGGACGCCCTTCGGGTCCTCGGCGGTTCCGTCGGGACCGACGACGACCGCAGCGGCCGCGTGGTCCTGGGTCGAGAAGATGTTGCAGGAGGCCCAGCGCACCTCCGCGCCGAGCGCGACCAGCGTCTCGATGAGCACCGCGGTCTGGATGGTCATGTGCAGCGAGCCGGCGACGCGGGCGCCCGCGAGGGGCTTGTCGGCGCCGTAGCGCTCACGCATCGCCATCAAGCCGGGCATCTCGTGCTCGGCGAGGGCGATCTCGGTGCGTCCGTAGTCGGCCAGGTTCAGGTCGGCGACCTTGAAGTCCATGCGTCAGTTCCTTAGTCAGCGAGGGGTCATGTCGTGGAGTCGCGCACCCGTGACAGTGTCTGGGGCGCGAGCGTCTGACCACGATCTCGTGCGAAAGGCGCAAGCCGAGTCTAGGCGGTCCCTGTTCGGCCGACCAAGCGCCGTCGCGCACGCGTCGGCCGGGGGCAGGTCGCTCAGTGTCCGGCGGGCGGCGGCGGCTCCGGCCGCGGGTCGGGAACGTGGTCCTCGCGGTAGATGTCTGCCTCGAGGTAGATGACCTGCGCGGTCGGCTCCACCTCGCGCACCGCCCGCTCCGCCGCGTCGATCGCCGAGGCGACGTCCGCCGCGGCGTCGCTGTGCGCCACCCCGACCTTGGCGGCGACGAGCAGCTCCTCGGGCCCGAGGTGCAGCGTCTTCATGTGGATGACCCGTTCGATGCCGTCGGTCTGCTCGAGTGCCTCCTGGATCCGCACCTGCGCCGCCGGGTCGGCGGCCTCCCCGAGGAGCAGGCTCTTGGTCTCGATCGCGAGCGTGAACGCGACCACGACGAGCAGCACTCCGATGAGCGCGGTGCCGACCACGTCGTAGTAGAGGTTCTCGGTGACCAGGGACAGCGTCACCGCGACGAAGGCGAACATCAGGCCGAGCAGCGCGGCGAGGTCCTCCAGCAGGATCACCGGCAGCTCCGGTGACTTGGCCCGCCGGATGAACGCCCAGTACGACGAGTCGCCCTTGATCTTGTTGGTCTCGATGATCGCCGTGCGGAACGAGAACGACTCCAGCACGATCGCGATGCCCAGCACCACGAGCGGGACCCACCACCAGCGGCTGGTGAGGATCGAGTCCTCGGGACTGCCGTGCGCCTCGTGGATCTCGTGGTACTTGTGGTACGCCTCGTAGAGCGCGAACAGCCCACCGACGCTGAAGAGCACGATCGCGACGATGAACGAGTAGATGTAGCGCTCCCGGCCGAAGCCGAAGGGGTGCTGGGGCGTCGCCTCCCGCTGCGCCCGCCGGCCACCGATCAGCAGCAGGAGCTGGTTGCCCGCGTCGGCCACCGAGTGGATCGCCTCGGCGAGCATCGAGCTGACACCGGTCAGGAAGAACGCCACGAACTTCGTGAGCGCGATGCCCGTGTTCGCCAGCAACGCCGCGACGACGGCCTTGGTTCCACCCTCGGTAGCCATGGCGCGAGGGTACCGGCGCCGTCGGGTCGCTAGGTGGCCAGCCCCAGCTGCAGGTACGTCGCCGCGTAGGTCCCGGTCGAGAGCAGTGCCGCATAGCGTGCGACGTCGCCGTCGGCCTCGGAGGAGGAGATGGTCTCGACGCGTACGCCGTGCTCCCGGGCCGTGCGCTCCAGACGGTCGCGGGTCTCGGCGACGGTCGGGTCACCGGTGCCGTCGTCCAGCAGCACCAGCGCCGGGCGGCGCTCGACGCCACCGTCGGCGACGGGGTCGGCGAACACGTCGGCGGGGGCGGTCGCCTCGAGCACCGGCAGCAGGTGCTCGGCGTCCGCGGCCAGGGCCGTGCGACCGGTGGCGCGGCGGATGGACTCCGCGATGCGGCGGGCCGCGCGGGCGGCGAGCACGGTGCCGCCCCACAGCACCGGGTTGGAGTCCGCGATGCCGATGGCCAGGATCTTGGCCGGGTTGACCGCGAGGTCCTTGTGCGGGCTGCACGACACGGCGATCTCGTCGATCGCGTCCGCGACGACGTCGGGATCGGTCTGCGGCCCGAGGTGGACCCGGTCGAGCAGGTCGAGCACCACGACAGCGATGGCCAGCTGGTCTCCGGTCTGGGTCGGCAGCAGCGTGGCGTAGCGACCCTGGGCGTGCTCGCCGACCAGCGACTCCTCGGGACTGGCGACGACGAGCTGGCAGCCACGTCGCACGGCCTCGGCCACCCCGCCGGCGGTCCCCTGGTCGGCGCCCTCCGGCGCGAGCACGACCACGAGGTCGAGACTGCCGGCCCAGCCGGGCAGGCCCGGCCCCGGCCAGGCGACGAACGGCACCGGGCACACCGGCTCGAGCACGGCACGCAGCAGGCGCGAGTCCGGCCCGGCAGCGACGACGGCACGGGGCTGCCCGTCGGAGAGGCGCTCCACCGCCTCGAGGACCGCCTCCTCCGAGGCGACCGCCTCGCGGCGTACGCGCGCACCACCCTCGGCCAGGTAGCGCAGGCGCACGTCGACCCGCGCCAGGGCGGTCTCGTCGTCGAGCAGTCCGTCGTCGAAGGTCACGATCGCGTGGGGTGGCTCATGCGGGCTTGCGGGCCTCGTCGACGAGCAGCACCGGGATGTCGTCGCGGACCGGGTAGGCCAGCCCGCACCCGACGCAGACCAGCTCCTGCGCGGCCTCGTCCGCAGCCAGCGACTGCCGGCAGGCGGGGCACACGATCACGTCGAGCAGATGGCGGTCGAGGTTCAACGGTCGCTCCTTCTGATCACGTCCAGGACGTCGTCCCGGACCCGGGCCATGGTGGCACCGTCCGCGCCCTCGGCGTTGAGCCGCAGCAGCGGCTCGGTGTTGGACGCGCGAACATTGAACCACCACTCGGCGTGGGTGACGGTGAGCCCGTCGAGGTGGTCGACCTCGATTCCGTCGCGCCCCGCCCACGACTTCTCGAGCTCGTCGAGGACCGCCTGCTGGTCGGCCACCTCGGAGTTGATCTCCCCGCTGGCGACGTGGCGCGTGTACGGCGCCAGCAACACGGAGAGCGGCTCGTCGGACTCCGCCAGCGCGGCCAGGGCGTGCAGCGCGGCCAGCATCCCTGAGTCGGCCCGCCAGAAGTCGCGGAAGTAGAAGTGACCCGAGTGCTCGCCACCGAAGACGGCACCCGTCTCCGCCATCCGCGCCTTGATGAAGGAGTGTCCGACGCGGGTCCGCACGGGCTTCCCGCCCAGCTCCTCGACGATCTCGGGCACGGCCCGCGAGGTGATCAGGTTGTGGATGATCGTCCCGCCCGGTTCCTTCGCGAGCTCCCTGGCCGCGATCAGCGCGGTCAGCACGCTCGGGGTGACGAGCTCGCCCCGCTCGTCGACCAGGAAGCACCGGTCGGCATCGCCGTCGAAGGCCATCCCGATGTCGGCACCCGTCTCGATCACCTTCGCCTGGAGGTCGACGAGGTTGGCCGGCTCGATGGGGTTGGCCTCGTGGTGCGGGAAGGTGCCGTCCAGCTCGAAGTAGAGCTCCTCCACGTCGACGTCGACCGGGCCCAGCACCGCCGGTGCGGTCAGCCCCGCCATGCCGTTGCCGGCATCCACGACCACGCGGAGGTGACGGCCGCTCACCGGCGCGAGGGTCCGGAGGTGGGCCGCGTAGTCGGCCAGCACGTCCCGCTCGGTGATCGCGCCCGGGACGGCGGCGGTGGTCGTCTCGCCGCCGGCCACCCGGTCTCGGATCTCGGCCAGTCCCGTCTCCAGGCCGATCGGCGCGGCGTACGCGCGGCACATCTTGATGCCGTTGTAGCGGGCCGGGTTGTGGCTGGCGGTGAACATCGCCCCAGGACGCTCGAGCCACCCCGAGGCGAAGTAGAGCTGGTCGGTCGACGCCAGCCCGATCAGGGTGACGTCGGCGCCGGCGACCGTCGCCCCTTCGGCGAACGCCCGCGCCATGCCGGGCGAGGAGGGCCGCATGTCGTGGCCGACCACGACCGCGTCGGCGCCGGTGACCGTCGCGAAGGCGTTCCCGACCCGTCGCGCGAGGTCGTCGTCGATCTGGTCCGGCACGGTTCCGCGGACGTCGTACGCCTTGAAGGTGGCGGCCAGGGTCGCAGGATCACTGGTCGGCATGTGCCGACCCTAGCGACGGCGCCGGGTGCGCCCGGGCCTGCTGGGTCAGTCGTGGCTGCGCAGGGCCGTCAGGTGTCCCCGCCGGGTCCCCTCGACGGGCCGGACCGGGACGAGCGGTTGCTCGACGGGGCGTGGCTGTGCCGCCTCGCGCACGGCGTCGGCGAGTGCGAGCAGGTCGTCGGAGGAGGGACCCTGCTGGTCGTCGTGGGCGAGCCGCAGGACCTCCCACCCCCGCGGGGCGGACAGCCGCTCGCTGTGGGCGTCGCACAGGTCGTAGGCGTGTGGCTCGGCGTAGGTCGCGAGGGGGCCGACCACGGCGGTCTGGTCGGCGTACACGTAGGTGAGCGTGGTCGTCGCCGGCCGCCCGCAGGCGGTGCGCGAACAACGGCGGAGGAGACCCACGCCAGGACGCTACAACGCGCGGCGGCTCGGTCACCGTAGGCTCGCGGTCGTGACGAGGTCGATACGAGACCGGCGGGGTCGAGGGATGCGGGGACCCGCCTTCGGGGCGGAGTCCCCGGCCGGTCGGGTGCCCGTGGACCTGAACGGCCGCGAGCTGTTCGACCAGGTCGCGGTGGACGTGATGAGCGACGTCGAGTCGCGCTGGCCCGAGGAGCTCGCCGCCGTCGAGCTCGCCGTGGAGGACATCCCGGTGCTGCCCCGCACCTGGGTGGCCCCGCGCGTGCCGCTGGCCTCGCTGGTGCCGGCGGCCCAGACCGCGCCGCCGCGGCTGGTGCTGTTCCGGCGGCCGATCGAGCACCGCGCGGAGACCCGTGCCGACCTCGAGGCCCTGCTGCTCACCGTCGTCGTCGAGCAGCTGGCGGACTACCTCGGCGTGCCCGCCGAGGAGGTCCACCCCGACTACGAGCCGTGAGGCCCGCAGCGTTCAGACAGCCCGCTTCTTCAGCTTGCGGCGCTCCCGCTCCGAGAGCCCGCCCCAGATGCCGAAGCGCTCGTCGTTCTCCAGGGCGTACTCCAGACAGTCCTGGCGTACGTCGCAGGTGAGGCAGACCTTCTTGGCCTCCCGGGTGGAGCCGCCCTTCTCGGGGAAGAAGGCCTCCGGATCGGTCTGAGCGCAGAGACCGCGCTCCTGCCATCCGCCGTCTTCATCGCCGGCTCCGTCGAGCAGATACAGTTCGCGCACAGTGTTCGCCCCTCTTCGACCCTTCGATCCTTACGGACCGAGTTGCTAATCACACTGGTGTGATTACATGCCTGTCGTACCCATGAAGTCAAGCGAAAATCTGGTATTGGACAGAACTGGTCCACACTTGAGGCCATGCCCGACTCCCCCGCCGAGATGTCCGAGACGCCCGAATTGACTCCCGCGAAGCCCCTCCAGCGCCTCACCGTCCTGTCCGGAGGCGTGGGTGGCGCCCGGTTCCTCCAGGGCGTGCTGCGGCTGCTGGAGCGCACCGCGACGGATGCCCGCGTGACCGTGGTGGCCAACACCGCCGACGACATCTGGGTCCACGGGCTCAAGGTCTGTCCCGACCTGGACACGGTGATGTACACCCTCGGCCACGGCATCGACCCCGAGCGCGGCTGGGGGCGGACGGCGGAGACCTGGAACGCCCGGGAGGAGCTCGCGGCGTACGGCGTGGAACCGACCTGGTTCGGCCTCGGCGACCGTGACCTCGCCACCCACCTCGTGCGCACGCAGATGCTGGACGCGGGGTACCCGCTCAGCGCCGTGACGGCCGCGCTGTGCAAGCGCTGGCTCTCTGCCGTCAACGGGGGAGGCGTCGAGCTGCTGCCGATGACCGACGACCGGGTCGAGACCCACGTCGTGATCGACGACCCGGTCTCCGGCGAGCGACGGGGGGTGCACTTCCAGGAGTACTGGATCCGCCACCAGGCCTCGGTGCCCGCCCACGCCGTGGTGCCGATCGGCATCGAGGACGCCAAGCCGGCGCCGGGCGTGCTCGAGGCGATCACCGAGACCGACGTCGTGCTGGTCCCGCCCTCCAACCCGGTGGTCTCCGTCGGGACGATCCTCGCGGTGCCCGGCATCCGTGACGCCCTCGTCGACACGCCGGCTCCGGTCGTGGGGGTCTCCGGCATCATCGGCGCGGACCACGTCCACGGCATGGCCCGGCAGCTGCTCGGCGTCATCGGCGTGGAGGTCTCGGCGGCCGGGGTCGCGGAGCACTACGGCTCCCGGTCCGGGGACGGGATCCTCGACGGGTGGCTCGTCGACACGACGGACGGGTCCGCCGTCGAACGCCTCACGGCGGCCGGGCTGCGGTGCCGCGCGGTGCCGCTGTGGATGTCGGACCCCGACGCGACCGCCGACATGGTCCAGGCAGCGCTCGACCTGGTCCGATGACGGGGGTCGAGCGCCGCATCGAGGCTTGGTCCGTCGACGGCATCGACGAGATCACCGAGGGCACCGACCTCGGAGCGCTGGTGGCCGCGCTGGATCTCCTCGAGGGTGACGTCGTCCTGGTCACCAGCAAGGTCGTCAGCAAGGCCGAGGGGCGCGTGCGCTCCCGGGACCGGGAGGACGCGATCCGCGAGGAGACCGTGCGCGTGGTGGCCCGCAGGGGGCCGACCACGATCGTGGAGAACCACCTCGGAATGGTGATGGCAGCGGCCGGGGTGGACGCGTCGAACGTGACCCCGGGCCACGTCGTGCTCCTGCCGGAGGACCCGGACGCCTCGGCGCGCACCATCCGCGAGCGGGTGTACGCCGAGACCGGGCGCAACGTGGCCGTCCTCGTCACCGACACGGCCGGCCGGGCCTGGCGCATGGGGCAGACCGACCTCGCCGTCGGTGTGGCCGGGCTCGAACCGCTCGAGGAGCTCGCGGGCATCGTCGACTCCTACGGCAACTCCCTGGTCGTCACCGCACCCGCGGTGGCCGACGAGCTCGCGTCGCTGGGCGAGCTGGTCACCGGCAAGCTCGCCGGCCGACCGCTCTCGGTCGTGCGCGGGCTGGCGGATCGGGTGCTGCCGCCCGGCGAGCACGGCCCCGGCGCCGGCGTACTCATCCGACCGCGCGAGCAGGACATGTTCGCGCTCGGGGCGCGGGAGGCGGTCTTGGCGGCGGTCCGTGGAGAGCAGGCCGACTGCTTCGGCAGCCCTGCGTCGACCGACGAGGTCCTCGAGGCGATGCAGAAGTGCGGCCTGAGCGCTGCGGTCGACGGACTCTCCGTGCGCGTGGCCCTGCCTGCGGAGCAGCGCGACCAGGTCGCCACGGCCGAGCGGGTGCGACTCGTGGCCCACGCGCACGGATGGCGTCCGCACAGTGACACGACCCCCGGGGACACCGTCACCGTCTCACCGACACCTCCGTAGACTCCACGCGCGGGTGCCCCTGTCGGGCACCCGCACCAGGCATCCCGGGAATCGAGTCGTGAGGCGGACGAGTGGCCAAGAAGAACGAGCGCCAGATGGAGCGTCGTGCAGTCGCCGAGCAGCTGCGCAAGCAGCAGGCCCGCAAGGAGCGCACCCGCAGCATGGTGATCATCGGCGGCGCCGTGGTCATCGTCATCGGCCTGCTGACGGCCGCCCTGGTCCCCTACATCCAGGACCAGCGTGAAGCCTCGGCCCCGGTGGGCGAGATGGGCGTCTCCAAGTCGGCGGCCGGCTGTGAGCAGATCAAGACCGCGAAGGTCGATCTCGAGATCCAGGAGGATGGCACCTACCACGTGCCGACCGGCAGCCCCGTCGACTACCCGGATGCGCCGCCCGCCTTCGGATTGCACTGGCCCAATTTCCCGTCCGGCTCTGAGATCCGCACGTTCTACACCCCCGAGGACCGTCCCGAGCTACCGCGTCTGGTCCACAGCCTGGAGCACGGGCACACGATCCTCTGGTACGACGACAGCATCAAGAAGGGCTCGGAGTCGTACAAGCAGATTCAGCAGATCGGCGACAAGCTCGGCCTGGACTCCTACCTGATGGCCGCTCCGTGGACCGCCGCCGACGGCAAGTCCTTCCCCAGCGGCAAGCACGTCGCGCTGACCCACTGGACCGGCCCGAAGGAGCAGAACGGTGTCACGCAGTACTGCGCCAAGCCGAGCGGCCAGGTGATCGAGGACTTCCTGGAGAAGTACCCCAAGACCGACGCCCCGGAACCGGGTGCCATCTGACCGCCGCCAACACCGGGGGCGTCAGGTCAGGTCGGTGCGGCCGTTGCGACGCAGCTGGTCGACCACCGCCTTGACGTCCTGCGCCTTCTCGTACGACGTGACCAGCAGCGCGTCACCGGTGTCCACCACGACCACGTCGTCGAGGCCGACCACGGCGACCGTGCGACCGGCGTGAGGAATCACCAGCCCGCTGGCCTGTGAGGAGACGACCAGCGACTCGTCGCCCAGGACGGTGATGCCCTCGCCGCCCGTCGCGGTCAACGCGGCCAGGGACGCGAAGTCGCCCACGTCCTCCCAGCCGAAGCGACCCGGCACGACCGCGACCCGGCCGGCCGCGGCGGCAGGTTCCGCGACGGCGTGGTCGATCGCGATCCGGGTGAGCCCGGGCCAGCGCATCTCCAGGGACGACGGGTCGGCGGCGATCGCGCGCAGGCCGGACGCGAGCTCGGGGTGGTGCTCGGCGAGCAGGTCCAGCAGCACTGTGGCGCGCACCAGGAACATGCCCGCGTTCCAGCGGTACTCCCCCGACGCGACGTAGGCGCGCGCCCGCTCGGCGTCCGGCTTCTCCACGAACTCGGTCACGGCGCAGGCCGTGGCGAATCCCGGCAACCGGGCGCCGCTGCGGATGTACCCGAAGCCCGACGCCGGTGCGGTGGGCTCGATCCCGATGGTGACCAGCCAGCCCTGCGCCGCGACCTCCGCCGCCTCACGCACGCTCGCAGCGAAGGCGGCGTTGTCGTCGACCATGTGGTCGGCGGCGAACGAGCCGATCAGGGCGTCCGGGTCCTCCCGCTCGAGCTCGGCGGCCGCCAGCCCGATGGCGGCCATCGAGTCACGCGGCGACGGCTCGGCGAGCACCCGTGCCACGTGGGGCAGCTGGCGGCGTACGGCGTGCTCGTGGGCGGTCCCGGTCACCACCACCACCCGGTCCCCCACCAGGGGCGTGAGCCGGTCGACCGTGGCCTGGATGAGGGTGCGCCCGCTTCCGGTCAGGTCGAGCAGGAACTTGGGCGAGCGAGCCCGCGACATCGGCCACAGCCGGGTGCCCGCTCCACCGGCCGGGACCACGGCCCACAGGCGGTCCAGGTCCGAGGTCGTCATGGCGGGCATCCTGCCACCCGACCGGCCGAGGCGCGGCGCTACGGTGCCCCGATGAGCACCCCCTCCGTTCCCCCGCGCACCTTTCCCGAGCTGCTGGCGGCGCGCCTCGCCGGCGACCCGGGACAGCCACTGGTCACGGCGTACGACGACACGACGGGCGAGCGCACCGAGCTCTCGGTGACCACCTTCGCCAACTGGGTGAGCAAGACCGCGAACCTGTTCACCGACGAGCTGGGCCTCGACGCCGGCGACACGGTGCTCCTCGACCTGCCTGCGCACTGGCTGGTTCCGGTCTTCCTCGGAGCGGCGTGGAGCTCGGGCCTGGCGGTCACCACGGATGCGAGCGCGCCGCACGACGTCGTCGTGTGCGGACCGGACTCGGTCGGCCGGCACGACGGTGCCGACCCCGTGGTGGCCTGCGCACTGCTCCCCTTCGCCGTGAGGTTTCCCGAGCCGTTGCCGGCAGGGGTGCTCGACTACGGCGTGCTGTGGCCGGGACAGAGCGACGTGTTCCTCCCGGTCGAGCCGCCCACCCCGGACACGCTGGCCTGGCTCGGCAAGGAGGAGACCCGCACCCAGGCGGAGCTGCTCGAGGCGGCGGCCCTGGCCGGCTACGAGCCCGGCGTGCGACTGCTCACCGACGAGCACCCCGCCGGCGACCACGGCGTGCCCGCGTTCCTGGGTCCTCTCGTCAGCGGCGGTTCCCTGGTGCTGCTGCGCGAGCCCGCGGACAACACATGGCCCGCTCGTCAGGAGGACGAGCGGGCCACGGCCGTGGTTCGTGCGGGTCAGCCGCCCAGCGAGTAGCCGGCGTACCCGGCGGCGAGGAAACGGCGATCCAGGTAGCCGTTGCTGGTGCCGGGGAGCAGCCACAGCGTGCCGTTCGTGTCGCGGACGACCAGGTCGGCCACGCCGTTCGCGTCGACGTCACCGGGCCCGATGACCCAGTCGTAACCGGCCAGCTCCCCGCCGGTCGTGCCCGCGAAGGGGACGAAGGACCCGTCGGAGCTGAGGAACGCAGAGCCCGGGAGGCTTCCCGGCCGCCAGGCGCCGGCAGCGATCTGGTTGAAGGTGCGCAGCGACGCCGGGGCCAGCATCGGCACCCGGAAGCTGGTCTTGCCGTTGCCGGGGAACACCGTCATCGCTCCGGTCGCGGTCTTGCCCATCAGGTCGGGGAACCTGTCGCCCGTGACGTCGCCGACGGCGCTCAGCTTCGCGAAGGTGCTCCAGCCCTTGCTCATCAGCACACCGGCGCCGAAGGTGCCGTTGCCCGCCCCGGGACGCAGCATCAGGGTGTCGCCCTCGTCCTGGCGGGTGATCACGTCTCCCTTGCCGTCCCGGTTCCAGTCGCCGACGCTGAGCACCTGGGTGGCCCCGGTCACGCGCAGGTTGGTGGGCAGGGACGGGCGCGTGTTGACCAGGCCGTTGCTCGTGAGGACCACCAGCCGCTTCCCGGAGGCGTCGGTGCCGACCACGTCGGGCGCCGCGGTGCCGGCCAGCTGTCCCGAGGAGAGCTTGAGCAGCCCAGCGCCGCCGGAGAAGGGGCCGAGGGTGGGACCGAAGGTTCCGTCCGACCGCCCGGTCAGGATGCGGAACGCGCCCTCCTTCGACCGGACGACCACGTCACCGACGCCGTCACCGTTGAGGTCGCGCGCCCCGGCCACGAGGGCGTCGTTGTCCGCCCCCAGCGCCTGTCGCTGGACCGGCGTGCCCAGGCCGCCCCCGGCGACGCCCGGCACGACGTAGACCTGACCGGCCTTCACCGCGACGATGTCGGGCCGCTGGTCACCGGTGAGGTCACCCGCCACTGCGGTCGAGGTGTACCCGGTCCAGGCGTTGCTCAGCAGGCGCGGTCCACCGAAGGTGCCCTGCCCGGTCCCCGGGACGACGTACAGCGAGCCGCTGGTCTTCGTGCGCATCAGCACGTCGGCGTGCCCGTCCCCGGTCCAGTCGCCGGCTCCGGCCACGAAGTTGGCCGCCTGGAACCGCCGGGTCGCGTTGATGCCCCCCGTTGCCACGTGCCCGGCGCCGTCGCCGCGGTAGATCCGCGTGAGCCCGGTGCGACTGGCGCGGGCCAGCACGTCGCCCTTGCCGTCGCCGGTGAGGTCACCGACGGCAGCGAGCAGGTTCATCGCCCACCACGAGCCCGTCGTGCTCACCGCCTGACGGAAACCGGTCTGACCGCCCGTGGGCAGGACCCGGATGGCCCCGGTCGCGCGCGACTTGAGGACCAGGTCGGGGTACGACGTCCCTGCCACGTTCGTCGACTTGGGGAAGGTGATCGTCGAGGGCTGCGGGGTGGCTGCACGCGGCTTCTGCGTCGGAGAGGTGAAGGTCGTAGCCGGTGGCGGCGGTGCCGAGGTGCCGGACGAACCGACTCCTCCCTGGGCCGCCAGCTGGATCTCGCGCGCCCGCTTGCGGATGTAGGGCAGTCGCGCGTAGAGGAAGCGTCCCGGGCAGGCGGTCGACCCGGCGTCGCGGTGCCCGTTGATCGCCTGGAAGGTGCGTCCCTTCGCCGTGACCCGCGGGTTGTTCGCGCGGATGTTGTAGATCGCCAGCTTCCAGGCGAACAGGCGCGCGTAGGCAGCAACCATCGCCGGGCGGGGCCTGACGGTCTCGAAGTTGCCGATGGCCGACATCGCGAAGGAGACCTCGTTGTAGCCGAGGGTGTGGGCACCGACGACGGCTCGCTGCACCCCGCCGTAGCGACCCTCCCAGATGCGACCGAACCGGTCGACGAGGAAGTTGTAGCCGATGTCTCGCCAACCCCTGGACTGCGTGTGGTACGCGTAGATCCCGCGCAGCAGGGAGGGGACCTGGGCCCGGCTGTAGCCGTTCGAGTTCACCGTGTGGTGGACGAACCCGGTCTTCACGGTGCCGTAGTCCGGCGGGCCGGACTCGCGCATCCGCTCGTTGGCGCCCCACTGGGCGCGGGAGAAGATGCGGGGCCTGGCGGGGCGGGTCATCGCACTGAGCGTCACCTGGTCGTGGACGCCCTCACCCTCGAGGGTCGTGACACCTGAGGCCTGCGGCTCACCACTCCCCTGCTGCCCGTCCGGTGCGGGCAGCTTGGAGGTGTCGATGCCGGGAGCCTGCTTGGTCAGCTTCCCGGTGCCGGGGTCCACGATCGCGAGCTTCAGGTCGGGCGGGAGGGTCCCCGTGCTGCTCTCGGCGCGGATCTGCACGCGGTCGACGTCGCCGACGACGAGCGCGTCCGTGCCGGGTCGCCCCTTGGCGGACGCCTCCTCGCCGGAGCCGGCGTCAGGTGCGTGGTCGTCGTGGTAGTCGACGCTCATCCACCTCGACCACACGCCCTTGTCCTCGGTGCGGGCCGTGATGACGATCTGGTCCTCGTCGTACGCCACGCCGTGCTTCCAGGTCACCCCGATGGTGGCGTAGCCGGTCACCTTCTCGGGCTCGGACACGACCACCCGCTTCGCCGGGACGCGCTCGTCGGTGGTTCCGGGGGCCTGCCTCGCAGCGGACGGGGGCTGTTCGGTCGTGCGGGCAGGAGTCACCACGGAGACCTCGCGCACCTTGGGGGTCACGGGGGCGGTGTCGACCTCCGAGCTCTCCTCACCGGGAAGCCGATCCGCAGGTGCCTGACGTGACGAGGCCCCGGGAGCACCGGGGCCTGCTGCGCGCGCGTCCGAAGTCGTGCCGGGTTGGGGGACGATGTCCAGCGTCCGCACGCCGGCGGCCGAGAGACCTACCGCGAGCACGGCAGCCGTGACCAGGGACTGCTGGCACAGGGTGACGTAGCGGGCACGACTGAATCGCATTAAATGCACTCCATGTGAGAGGGGAAGAATTCACACGAGTACCAAGTTTCACACCCGTTACATGGTTAACCGCAAGCGAATTGCCCGAATTACAAAGGTGTACTTAATGAATTACATGGCTGTATTTAATAAGTGACCGGCGTGTAATTCAATGCCCGGGAATGCGGTTTCCGGCCCCGAGACAGATGCTCAGACGTCCGCGCCGAGCTCGGCGTCGGCCACGTTCTCCTCGGTGTCCTCCGGGTCGTCGTACTGGAGGTAGCGGATGCCCTCGTCGACGTCGCCGTCGAAGTTCAGCTGCCCGGACTCCAGCACCAGGACGCGGTCGCACATCGCCCGCACCGAGGCGGTGGCGTGGCTGACGTAGAAGATCGTGGTGCCCTGCTGGCGGATCTCCTGCATCTTGGCCATGCACTTCTTCTTGAACGGCCGGTCCCCCACGGCGAGCACCTCGTCGGCGAGGAAGATGTCGGCGTCCACGTGGATCGCGATGGAGAACCCGAGCCGGGCGTACATCCCCGAGGAGTAGTGCGAGACCGGGGTGTCCATGAACTTCCCGATGTCGGCGAACTCCACGATCGAGTCGAACTTGCGCTTGGTCTCGGCCTCGCTCATCCCGAGGATGGCGCCGTTGAGGAAGAGGTTCTCGCGGCCGGTGAGCTGCGGGTGGAATCCCGCACCCGTGGCGATCAGGCCGGCGATCCGACCGCGCGTGTGGATGGTGCCCTCGTCGGGGCGCAGGACCCCGTTGATCAGCTTCAGCAGGGTGCTCTTGCCCGAGCCGTTGAGACCCATCAGGCCGACCGACTCGCCCTGCTCGACGGTGAAGGACACGTCGTCGACCGCCAGGAACTTCTCCTGCAGCGGCAGGCGTCGCACGGAGGCGACCGCCATCTGCTTGAGCGTCCGGTGGTACTGCATCGTGAACCTCTTGGAGACGTTCTCCACGTTGATCGAGACAGTCATGTCAGAGACGCTCCGCGAACTTGCCCTCGACCCGCGAGAAGAACTTCTGCGCGGCGTAGAGGAGGACCAGGCAGATGCCCAGCGTGATCAGGCCGCGCTCCCAGAGGTCCGGCGGGAACTGGCGCTCGAGGTCGCTGGTGTCCTCGATCAGGGGGTACCAGAAGAGCCTCTGGAGGAGGAGCACCGCCTGGGTGACCGGGTTGGCGACGTAGATGTTGTACAGCCAGGGATGCGACTCGTGCGCCGCCCAGACCATGGAGAACGGGTACATCATCGGCACCAGGAAGTGCATGAACTGCATGATGGTCTGCACGATGTTCTGGAAGTCCCGGTAGAACACGTTGACCGCGGAGAAGAACAACGCCAGGGCCAGCGAGAAGGTGATCAGGATCGCGACCCCGAGCGCACCGGCCCCGACGGCGGCCCAGGTCAGGTGCCAGCCCGAGAGCAGGCAGCAGACGATGAGCACGATCACCTGCGGCAACGTGTGGTACGCCGCCACCAGCATCGAGGCCACCGGGAAGATCTCGCGTGGCATCCGCATCTTGTTGACGAGCGCCTTGTTCTGCCAGATCGAGCGGGTCCCGCCGCCCCAGGTCTCGCCGAAGTAGTGCACCACCACGATGCCCGTGAACAGGTGGAGCGCGAAGTAGGGGATGTCCTCGTGGAGCTTGAGGATGAACCCCATGACCAGGTAGTAGACGGCGAAGCGCATCGCCGGCTGGACGTAGGACCAGAGCAGCCCGAGCAGGGAGGCGGCGTACATCTGGGCGAGCTGGCGCTGGACGATCAGCCGCAACAGGTAGGGCTGCTGCAGCGCCTCGAGCAGGCCACCGCGCGGCGCCGGCTCCACCAGCTCCGCGTCGACGACCCGCTCCTTCCTCGGACCATCGGCCGTGACGACGGGCATCGCTTCGGCCTGGTTCTTGGCGAGCCGGCGGGCTCGGCGCGCGGCATTCGCCCGGCGGCCTCGCTCGTCGCTGCCGGCCTTCGCCTCGCGCTTGTCGGCCGTGGCCATCAGCTGTCCTCGGCCGACGCGGCGAAGGTCTTCTCCCAGGCCTCGGGAGACGTGATGTCGCCGAGCTGCTCGCGGTAGAGGCTAGAGAGTCGTGGCCACTCCCGGCGGAGGCGCTCGTGGATCTCGATGGTGCGCCTGACGAGGTCGCGGAAGCGCTCGGGGTCGCGACGGTAGAAGGCCGCCGAGGCTCCGTCGTTCATCGACACGATCGCGGAGTCGAGGACTCCGAGGCGGTACCACTTCGCATCCATCGCGCGCACCTCGGACTCGGGGTACTCGCGCGAGAGCTCGCGCGGCGGCTTGAGCTGACGCAGCGGCTGTAGTCCGGCGCTCACCAGCTGCGAGAGCCGTCCGGGGATCTCGGCCGGGTCCTTGCCCCGGCGCGGTGGCTTCTTGCGGCGCACCGGCGGGAACGCGTCGGGGTCGGCCTCGAGCTGGGCGTCGGGGAACTGCTTGCGCAGCGCGTTCACCTCGGCCAGGCGGCGCGGCAGCAGGTCGTGCAGCCCCTGCGGCCCGGCGAGGACGTCCTCGAGTGCCCGCAGCCGGAGCTCTGCGGTGGAGTACTGCATGGAGACGAGGTGGGCGATCTGGTGGTTCACGCTCTCCCGGATCATCCGGCCGCCGCGCGGGTACTGCGAGTGCAGCAGCGCCGCGATGAAGCGGTTGCGGAGGTGGAAGTAGGCCTGCCAGTCCAGCGCGTCGTTCTTGTCGGTCCACGGGATGTGCCACACCGCTGCACCCGGGAAGGTCACCGTCGGGTAACCGGCCTGCTTGGCCCGCAGCCCGAACTCGGAGTCGTCCCACTTGATGAAGAGCGGGAGGGACAGTCCGATCTCCTCGAGCACCCGGCGCGGCACCAGGCACATGAACCAGCCGTTGAAGTCGACGTCGACGCGACGGTGCAGCCAGCGGGCCGAGCGCAGGTTGCGGGCGCCGAAGTCCCAGTCACCGTGGGTCTCCGGGGCTCCTTGCCACCAGAACCGCCACGGCTGGACGATCTCACCGAAGGAGTGCAGCCGCGAGCGGCTGTAGATGTTGAACATGTGGCCGCCGACGATCGTCGGGCGGCGGGCGAGGTCCGCGAACGTGATCGCGCGGATCACGCCCTCCGGCTCACACACCACGTCGTCGTCCATCATCATCGTGTACGTCGCAGTGCCCTTGCGGACCGACTCGAGCTGGCCACGTGCGTAGCCTCCCGAGCCGCCGAGGTTGCCCTGCTCGATGACCCGCAGGCGTCGGCCCAGCGCCTTCTCGGCGGTGGGGAAGACCTCCGACCCGGTGACCTTGTCGGTGCCCTGCTCCATGACCAGGACCTCGTCGAGGTAGGGGTCGAGGTCCGGGTCCTCGCCCAGCTGGACGAGGAGCTCGGCGCAGAAGTCGGGCCGGTTCATCGTCGTGATCGCGATGTCGACGGTGCCGTGCTCGGTCCGGTCCTCGGGAACCTCCGCCGTCCACTCGGCCGACTCCACGACCACGTCGTGGTCGCCGGCGACGACGTCGTACCAGTACCAGCCGCCGTCGACGAAGGGCTTGAGGGTGAGGTCGAAGCTGAACGTCTGCGCGTCATCGCCGGTGGTCGACGCGGTCTCGATGCGCTGGGAGTGGCCACGGGCCATCGACTTGTAGACGATCAGGCTGCTGCCCCGCCCCCGCAGGGTGACGGCCAGCCGGACCGAGCCGACCACCGTCCAGCGGCGCCAGTAGCTGGCCGGGAAGGCGTTGAAGTAGGTCGCGAAGGAGAGCCGGGTCCCCGCCTTGATGCGGATCGCCGTGCGCGACTCGATCTGGTCGGGGTGCAGGGCACGCCCGGTGGTCGTCGACTGGCGGATCGACGCAGCGTTGAGCGCCTTGGCCGAACGGTTGCTGCCGATCTCGTACTTGTCGGGGTCGAGCTTTGGGTCCTCCGGGTCGACGTACAGCGCCAGGACGTCGGCGTCCCGGTCGACCGGGAGGATCTGGCGCTGAAGCAGGCGTTGCGTGGTGCTCATTCGTCGACACCTCCACTGGTCAGGGCGGCGCCGTCGGAGAAGTGCGGCCTCAGCTTGTTCTCGTACATCGAGAGCGCGGACCCGATCGCCATGTGCATGTCGAGGTACTTGTAGGTGCCGAGGCGGCCACCGAAGAGCACCATCGGCTCCTGCTGGGCCAGCTCGCGGTACTTCAGCAGCTTCTCGCGGTCCTCGGCGGTGTTGATCGGGTAGTAGGGCTCGTCACCCTCCTCGGCGAACCGCGAGTACTCGTGCACGATCACGGTCTTGCCGGGCAGGTAGGTGCGCTCGGGGTGGAAGTGCTTGAACTCGTGGATCCGGGTGAAGGGCACGTCCTGGTCGTTGTAGTTCATCACCGAGGTGCCCTGGAAGTCGTCGACGTCCTTGACCTCCGGCTCGAGGTCGACCGTGCGCCACGACAGGCGGCCCTCGGAGTTGCCGAAGTACTCGTCGACCGGGCCGGTGTAGACGATCGGCACCTTGCCCTTGAACTCGTCGGCCACGTCGAAGAAGTCGGTCTCGAGGCGCACCTCGATGTTGGGATGGTCTGCCATCCGCTCCAGCCACGCGGTGTAGCCGTCGACAGGCAGGCCCTCGTACTTGTCGTTGAAGTAGCGGTTGTCGAAGTTGTAGCGGACGGGGAGCCTGGTGATGATGTCCGGGCTCAGCTCCTTGGGGTCGGTCTGCCACTGCTTGGCGGTGTAGCCCTTGACGAAGGCCTCGTAGAGCGGCCGCCCGATCAGGCTGATCCCCTTCTCCTCCAGGTTCTTCGCCTCGGCGGTGTCGATCTCGCTCGCCTGCTCCGCGATCAGCGCACGCGCCTCGTCGGGCGTGTGGCTGCGCCCGAAGAACTGGTTGATCAGGCCCAGGTTCATCGGGAAGGAGTAGACCTGCCCCTGGTAGTTGCAGAAGACGCGGTGCTGGTAGCTGGTGAACTCGGTGAACCGGGTGACGTAGTCCCACACCTTGTCGTTCGAGGTGTGGAACAGATGGGCGCCGTAGACGTGCACCTCGATCCCCGTCTCGGGCTCGGGCTCGCTGTAGGCGTTGCCACCGATGTGGTGGCGGCGCTCGAGCACGAGAACGTTGAGGTCGAGTTCGCTGGCGCAGCGCTCTGCGATCGTCAGGCCGAAGAATCCGGAGCCGACGACGACGAGGTCAGGGTTCAACACACACTCCTGGTTGAGGCGACGTCAGTCTAACGACGGGCCGGCCCCATCCAGAGCCTGCCACGGGGGGACGTGACGCATCCCACCTGCCGCGAGGATGGCACGGATCACGTTGCGCGCCTCGGAGACTCCCCCGCGGAGGGGCGAGAGCAGCACGACGACCAGCGCGATCAGGTACGGCTTCAGCCTGACCAGGACGTTCTCGCCGTACCGGAAGTGGACGGCGAACAGGTTCCGGTACATGTAGAACCCCTTCCACGTGTCCAGTGCGTGCTGCTGGTCGAAGTCGAGCTGGCGGACGAGCACCGCGTCGCGCAGACCCAGGATGGTGAAGCCCGCACGACGCGTGCGGATCGCGAAGTCGCAGTCGTCGTAGAAGATGAAGTACTCCGGGTCGGGGAGACCGATCGCGTCGATCACCCGGCGGTGCACCATGAACCCCTCGAACGCGACGTTCTCCAGCACCACCTCCTCCGGCATGTCACTGCGGCGGTGCCACCGCTGGTCGACCGACGCACGCTTCGGGTGGATCGCCAACGGGTTGGTCAGGTCGAAGCGGAGTGCGGACTTCTCCACGATCCGCCCCCTCGTGTCCTCGCGCACGGCCATCAGCGCAGGGCCGGGGTGGTCGAGCATCAACCGGAGACATCCCGGCTCCGCGACCACGTCGTCGTCCATCAGCCAGATCCGGTCGTAGCCGGCGGCGTAGGCCTCCCCCACCCCCAGGTGGAACCCGCCGGCGCCGCCGAGGTTCTCCGCACTCCGGATGATCCGGAGCGGCAGGTCGCTCCGCGCGCTCAGCACCTCGGGAGTGTGGTCGTCGCTGGCGTTGTCCACCACGAAGACGGCGTCCGGTGGCGAGGTCTGGGCAGCGAGGCCGTCCAGGCATCCGACCAGGACGTCGGCGCGGTTGTAGGTGACGATGACGACCGCGACGCTGTCTCGCGGCGCCGCAGCATCCGGACCTGCGGACCCAGGGATCGGTTCAGCCATCGAGGAACCGCCGGTGTCCGGTGAAGTCGCCCCGCCAGCCGGCTCGCATCGCCTGGCCGCTCAGCCGCAGGCGCCGCAGGTCGGGCCGGGTGACCGTGTAGAACCAGACGGTCTTGACCACGAACGCCAGCACGCCGAGGCGGCCCCGGTGCGTCCTGAGGTTGACCACGTTGTTGCGGCACATGCAGTAGTGCTTGAGGTCCGAGGGCGAGTGGTTGTACGTCGTACGCCCCCACATCAGCGGCGTGCCGAGGTCGTCGGTCGACGGGTGCAGGAATCGGGACCCGACCACCGTGGCGATGCGTGCGTCGGCCTCCTGGGCCCGCCAGAGGTACTCGACGTCGTCGCCCCAGATGAAGAACTCCTTGCGCGGCAGCCCGATCTCCTCCACGAGCGCGCGGGTGAGCAGGACGCCGTTGAAGGGGATGACGATGCCTTCGAGGAGCCCCGCGGAGGCCGCCGTCTCCAGCTCACGGACATCGCGCAGAACCCTCGCGCTCCCCGGGACGCGGATCGGGAAGCACAGCCGGTCCTGGTCGTCCTCCGCGACGACCGCCGGACCCAGGAAGTCGTGCGTGTCCGAGTACGGGAGCAAGGCCTCGAGGCAGTCGGGCGCCGGGGTGCCGTCGTCGTCCATCAGCCACACCAGGTCGGCGCCGTGCTCGAGCGCCTCGGCCAGTCCCGCGTGGAACCCGCCGGCTCCGCCCGTGTTCTCGGCGAGCTCCAGCACCGTGAGCGAGGTCCGCGTGGTCTCCAGGGCCTTCAGCGCCGCAGCCGAACCGTCCGTCGAGGCGTTGACCACCACGATGACCTCGGCGGGCACCACCCGGGCCTGGTCCACCTTCGCGACGAGCCGGGTGACCTCGTCACGCCGGTTGTAGGTGACCACGACCGCGACGATCCGCGGGGCAGCAGAGGTGGGCTCGGGCATCTCGGTGACCCTACCGACCGGGCGCCGGAACTAGATGGGCACGTCAGCAGACGTCGGAGAGGTCGTCCGCCTGGTTCGCGGCGTACCCCTCCTTGAGGTTGCCGAGAGAGCCACCGGTGGTACCCCTGTCCACGGGCGATGCGGACTTCTTCTTCCGCGGCTTCGACTCGGGCGGGTCGACGGCCCTGGCCACCGCCGCGTGGATCTTCTCGATGTCGGGGTTGCCCGTGGAGACCATCGGCGGGACGAACGACACCGTCCGGATCGGCCGGCTGCGTGCCTTCAGGGCGAGCTCCATGAAGCGGTCGACCTCACCCTGGGGCAGGTCGGTCGTGATCAGCGCCTCGCTGGCCTTGGCGATCTTCTCGAACTTCAGCACGACGGTCTTGGGGCTCAGTTGCTGGACCATCGCGTTCAGCACGCACTTCTGGCGCGCCATCCGCGAGTAGTCGTCGGCATCCGCGCGGGAGCGGGCGAACCACAACGTCTCGTAGCCGTTCAGCCGGCGCCTGCCGGGCTCGACGTAGCCGGTGATGTCCCCGGTCCTGCCGATCGGGATCCGGTCGCGGACGTTCAGCGTCACCCCGCCCACAGCCGTGACCAACCGTCGGAATCCCTGCATGTTGATCATCGCGTAGTAGTTGATCTTCAGACCGGTGATGCCCTCCACGCCTTCCTTGGTCGCCTCGATACCGGGGTTGGCATAGCCCGCGAACAGGTCCTTGTGGTCCTCGGCCCATGTGGCGAGCGAGTTGAGCTCGCACTCGGCGCCGCAGTCGTAGCCGTCGGGGAACTGCTCGTCCATCACCGAGCCCTCGGGGAACGGGAAGTTCAGCATGTTGCGCGGCAGGCCGAAGAGCACCGTCTCACCGGTCTCGGCGTCGATGCTCGCGACCGACAGGCTGTCGGGTCGCAGGCCCCAGCGGTCATCGCCGGAGTCGCCACCCAGGAGCAGCACGTTGAAGCGACCGTCGGTCGCGCCCGAGACCTGGCCGTCGGTGAACATCGCGCCCATGAAGTCCTTCTGGACGCCCACCACGTGGGAGGCGAACAGCAGCGAGCCCGCGACGCCGAAGCACAGGACGCCGTTGATCCCGACCATCGCGAGGCGCTGCTTCTGTCGCAGGGCCAGCGGGTCACCGAGCCGCCACGCATCCATGAACAGGAGGGCCCAGGCCACGGCCAGGACGATCAGCACGATCCGCACCAGGCCGAGCACGAAGGTGTTGCTGAGCAGCCAGAAGACGAAGGAGCTGAACAGCATCCCGAGACCGAAGAGCACCACCATGGTCACGATGAGCCCGAACCAGACACGCAGCGCGATCCGGCCGACCTGCTTGCGACCTGCCACCAGCTGAGCCGATCCGGGAAGCACCAGCGTCATCAGCATCAGCATCACGGCCCGGCGGAACTGCACCCCACTGGTCGGGCGGCCGTGGATGGCCCCCTGGGAAGCGGAGCGCGGATCGGCGGTCAGGACTGGCGGCATAGTGGGGAAGACCTCTCGAGTTCGAGGCTTGTTTCGAGGGCAGCGTGCGGCGTGGGTCGAGGGGGCCGGTCGGTGCCGCCCAGTATCACCAGTCACACGGGTCCCGGCGGTGACGCCGCGCCGGGGTTTCGACAAGCTCAACCAACGGGGCGGCGTCAGCTGGAACGGCCTTCCTCGATCTCGTCCTTCTGGGCCAGCCGGTGGGCGCGCCGGATCTCGGCCTCGCGCATCCGGCGGGCCTCCTGAGGTGTCTCGGGGTCCAGCGCGGGAACCTGGCGCGGTTGGCCGTCGGAGTCGATGGCGACGAAGACGAGGTAGGCCGAGGCGACGTGCACCGGATCGGTCCCCGCCTGGTTCCACGGCTCGGTCTCCACACGTACGCCGACCTCCATCGAGGTGCGACCCGCCCAGTTGACCTGGGCCCGCGCCCGGAGGATGTCACCCACGTGCACGGGAGCCAGGAAGGCCATCTCGTCCATCGCGGCCGTGACTGCCGGCCCACCGCTGTGCCGGCCGGCGGCCGCGCCGGCGGTCGAGTCCACCAGGCGCATCACCTCCCCGCCGTGCACGTTGCCCAGGAGATTCACGTGCGCCTGACCTGCCAGAAGCGTGAGGCTGACCCGCCCGAAGGAGGGCGGCCGTGCGGCCGGCGGGGCGTCCATGGGGGCACGGTAGCGTCTGCGCCATGCCTGAGAGCGGGAGAACGGGCGGGTCCGACGAGGGCCCCGACTACGGATGGCTCTACGGGGGCAAGCAGCAGCCCCCGTCGACCGGCAACCGCTCAGCGACCCCGTCCTCGGGTTCCGACGACCCCGAGCCCACACGGATGCTGCCCAAGATCGACCGGCCGGGATCAGGGGCACCCTCCCGCGACAGCTCCGCCCGCACCGCGCAGCGACAGGTGCAGCCGGCGCAGCCCGTGCCTCCGCCCGGCAAGGGCACGAAGAAGCGCCGGAAGCGCCCGATCGGCAAGATCCTGCTGATCGTCCTGGTGGCCTGGATCGTCTTCCTGATCGCCGTACCCCTCTGGGCCTGGAGCACGATCGAGAAGGTCGACGCCGAGCCCAACGGCGCACGGCCGGAGGACCAGCCCGGCGCGAACTACCTCCTGGTCGGCTCCGACAGCCGCAAGGGCCTCTCCAAGGCCGAGCGGAAGCGGCTCGGCACCGGCGGCGCCGCGGGGCAGCGCACGGACACGATCATGCTGCTCCACACCGGCAGTGGCCCGAGCATGCTGCTCTCCATCCCGCGTGACTCCCTGGTCGACATCCCGGGCCAGGGCACCACGAAGATCAACTCGGCCTTCGCGTTCGGCGGCCCGAAGCTGCTCGTGAAGACCATCGAGCAGAACACCGGCCTGCACGTGGACCACTACGTGGAGATCGGCTTCGGGGGCTTCGTGAACTCCGTCGACGCCGTCGGCGGGGTCACGATCTGCCCCAAGGAGCGGATGAAGGACAAGCTCGCGAACCTGGACATCAAGAAGGGATGCCAGGAGGCCGACGGCGTCACGGCCCTCGGGTACGCGCGGTCCCGGCACGTCAGCCAGTACGGCGACCTCGACCGCGCGCGTCAACAGCGCGAGGTGGTCAGCGCGATCGGTTCCGAGGTGAAGTCGCCGTGGACCTTCATCAACCCGGTGCGCTACTTCCGCGTCAACAAGGCGGCGACCTCGTCCTTGCGGATCAGCGAGGGCACCGGTCCGATCGCGTTGGCCAGGTTCGGCCTGGCGATGACCCGGGTCAACGGCAAGGACGGGCTCACCTGCGCGATGCCGATCGCCGACCAGGCGATCAACTGGGACCGGGAGCGCGCGCTGGCGCTGCTGAGGTACATCAAGAACGACAACAGCGAGGACATCCCCAAGCGACTGTGCACCCCCACCGGACTCCCCGGCGTGAACAACTGAGGGTGCCCGCCTGAGGGCGACGACCGAGCGTGAACCACCGAGAGGGAACCGACTGAGCATGTCCGCCTACGAGACGATCAGCTGGACCGTGGACGACGACGGCATCGCGATCCTCACCCTCGACCGGCCGGACGCCCTGAACTCGTTCACCGTCACGATGGCTAGCGAGCTCGAGCAGTTCTTCCGCACCGACGCCGCCGACGACGCGGTGTCGGCGGTCGTCGTCACCGGTGCCGGGCGGGCGTTCTGCGCGGGGATGGACCTCTCGGCCGAGGGCAACGTGTTCGGGCTCGACGAGACCGCCGACCCCACTCCGGAGGCCCTGCGCGACCACCTCACCGAGGAGCCCTACCAGTCCGGGGTGCGCGACACCGGCGGCAAGGTGACGCTGGCGATCCATGAGCTGCCCAAGCCGGTCATCGCCGCGATCAACGGCCCGGCCGTGGGGATCGGCGCGACCATGACGCTTGGCGATGGACATCCGGCTCGCGTCGACCAAGGCCAGGATCGGGTTCGTCTTCGGCCGTCTCGGCATCGTGCCGGAGGCTGCGTCGACCTGGTTCCTGCCGCGCATCGTCGGGCTCCAGCAGGCACTCGAGTGGGTGTACGCCGCCGACATCCTCACCGCCGAGGAGGCCCTGGCCGGACGGCTGGTGCGCTCGGTGCACGAGCCCGACGAGCTGCTGCCGACCGCCCTGGAGCTCGCGCGCCGGTTCGTCGTACGCCGCTCGCCCGTGGCGCTCGGACTGGCGAAGCAGCTGCTCTACCGCAACAGCGCCGCCGACCACCCGGTCGAGGCCCACCGCGCCGACAGCCTGGCGATGTGGCACGCGAGCATCGGTGACGGCAAGGAGGGCGTGGCAGCGTTCCTGGAGAAGCGGGAGCCGGAGTTCGAGGGCAGGGCGAGCGAGCTGCCCAGGATCTACTGAGCGAGCCGACACGAGGGCGGGTCTCGCGGAGGACACGGGTCACGGGGCAGGATGTATCAGGCGGCCCGGGTCCGGCTCTTGGGGAGGTGTGCAGACCATGTCAGAACTACCCACCGAGACGCCCTCGCTGTGGGAGACGTCCGCGAGCCTGTTCGACCGCTGGCGCGCGGGGGAATCGGCTGCGCTCGACGACCTGGTCCGGCTGTTGAGCCCGATGCTGTGGCAGGTCGTCCGCGCGAGCGGCCTCGACCGCACGGCCGCGGAGGACGTCGTGCAGACGACCTGGCTGACGCTGGTCCGCTCCGGTGACTCCATCACCGAGTCCCGCGCGGTCGCCGGCTGGCTGACCACCACCGCGCGCCGCGAGGCCTGGCGCGTCTCGAAGCAGGCCGGTCGCCAGCAACCGGTGGACGACGAGTCCATCGCCCGTCGCCTGCCCGACGAGCCCGCCCCCGAGGGGCAGGTCGTGCTCGACGACGAGAACGCCCGCCTGTGGGACTGCCTGGGACGACTGCCCGACCGGTGCCAGCGACTGCTGCGCATCGTCGCGGCCGAGGCCAGACCGGACTACTCGGCGATCGCCACCGAGCTCGACATGCCGGTGGGCAGCATCGGACCGACTCGCGGCCGGTGCCTGGACAAGCTGCGACGTGAGCTGGCAGTGGCAGGGGGGTTCTGATGGCCGGCAACGAGAAGCGTGAACCGAGCGACGCCACCCTGCTCGCCGCTGTCGGGCGGCTCTGGCAGCAGGTCGACCCACCGCCGGTCGACCTGACCGACGGAGTGCTCGCACGGATCGCCGCCGAGGACCTCGAGTTCGACCTGCTGACCCTGGTCGCGACCGACGGCGAGCTGGCCGGCGTACGGCACGCCGCTCCGGAGGAGCTCGACGAGACCGGCGCCTGGATGCTGGAGTACGAGGGCCCGGACCTCCGGGTCTACGTGCGGCTGAACCGGATCGAGGACCGCATCCGCGTCGACGGATGGGTGGTCCCGGTCCAACCGCTCACCGTGCAGCTCGGCACCGAAGGGCAGGAGGGGACCCTGGAGACCACCACCGACGAGTTCGGGCGCTTCGAGTTCGCCTCGGTGAAGCCCGGGCTCTCCCGCCTGACCTTCACCGACGCCTCTCCCGACGCAGCCCGCCCCCGGGTCACCCCACCCTTCTGGATCTGAGGTCACATGAGCTCCACCAACCCGCACCCCGAGCGTCCCTTCAGCCAGGCGGAGTCGCGCCAGTCCGCACTCTCGTCGCAACGCGAGCCATTCGTGCCGCCGAGACCGGTGCTCGACCAGGTCAACGGCCGGGTGCTGGACCCCGGCACCGCGTTGTCGGTCAAGAACGTGCGCCCTCGCAGCACGGTCTACGTCGGGCCTCGCCTGATCGTCTCCCTCACGCCCGACACCCCCCAGGTGGTCGAGCGGCTCCAGGAGGTGGCCGAGTCCCTGGGCTGGGTCGCGACCGTCCACGCCCAGGACCAGGAGAGGGCAGCCGAGCCGCCGCGCGAGTCGGTCCCCCGCGTCGTACGCCTGGACCTTGCGGTGAAGGACGAGACCGCCACCCTCGCACCCGACGGCTGGGTGCTGCTCCAGAACGCCCGGGCCCGCTTCGGCATCGAGGCGATGAGCCGCGTCGGTCTCGACCACGTCGTGCTGATCCGCTCGATCGACCCGAACCCGTTCCACTCCCCCAGCCCGTTCCACTCCCCGAGCCCGTTCCACTCGCCCAGCCCGTTCCACTCCCCGAGCCCGGCCTCGGGCGCCGCCGACTCCGCGGTCGTCTCGTCCTACGGGGTGCCGGGCAGCGGTGGTCGCCAGCCGATGATGTACGTCGGACCCGGCCCCCTGCGTCGCACCGACGAGGAGATCGTCGGACGCCGGCCGGTGGTGGCCACGCTCGACACCGGCTGCGGCAAGCACGACTGGCTGGTGCCCGTGGTCTCGCACGGCCCCGCGCTCGACGGTCAGCCGATCGGCTACGTCGACGACGCGACCGACCCGGAGAAGTGGTTCGACCAGGTCGGGGCCCTCGACGGCAGCATCGACCCACTGGCCGGCCACGGCACCTTCATCGCGGGGCTGATCCACCAGGGCTGCCCCGACGCCGACATCCTGGCGTGGCGCATCGTCGGTTCCGACGGGCCCGTCATCGAGAGCGACCTGGTCAAGGCGCTCGGCGACATCGCGGAGGTGGCCCGACGGCACCGCGACGGCGAGGAGGGCGGCCACCCGATCGACGTGCTCAGCCTGTCGATGGGCTACTACCACGAGACGCCCGAGGACCTGCTGTTCGACCCGACGATGTACGACATCATGAGGCTGCTCGGTGAGTGCGGCGTCTCGGTCGTGTGCTCGGCCGGCAACGATGCGACCGCCCGTCCGATGTTCCCGGCGGCCTTCGCCCCCTGGGCCGACGGCAAGGGTGGCGTCCCCGCCACCAAGAACCTCGTCCCCATCGTCTCGGTCGGCGCCCTGAACCCCAACGGCACCGACGCACTCTTCAGCAACGCCGGCCCCTGGGTCAGGGCGTTCGCCCCCGGCGCGTCGGTGATGAGCACCCTGCCGCAGTTCCAGGGCGGCCTCGAACCGGCAGCCCGCACCGAGGCCTACCAGCGCGTGCGCGAGTCGATCGACCCCGACGACTTCACCGGCGCCTTCGCGCTCTGGAGCGGTACGTCGTTCGCGGCTCCACTCTTCGCCGGCCGCGTGGCGACCCGCCTGTGCGACCACATCGACCCGGACCACGACGACCGAGCCTCCGCTGTCGGGCGCGCCTGGGAGGCGTTGACGGGAATCACCGATCTGAAGCCATGATGTGAGGCATGGCCCGCGTCGACGTACTCCTCGATCGCGCGCGACTGGCGGCGAGCAGCGGGAACTACCCACGAGCCACCCGGTACCTCGAGCAGGTCGACGCCGCCGAGCACGAGCCGTACGTCGCTGCGCGCGCCGAGATCACCCGGGCCTACATCGAGGCAGAGACGGGCAACCCGACCGGCGCGGTGCAGCGCTGCCTCGACGTCCTCGCGCGGGGCGACCTCGACCCCGCGACCGAGGGAAAGGCGTGGCAGCAGCTCGGCCTGATCCGGATGCGCACCGGCGAGACCGACGCCGCGATGGAGGCCCTCGCCCGGGCCATCTCGGTGCTGCCGCCGGGCAGTGACGATCTGGGGTACGCCCTGATCAACCGCGGCAACGTGCACCTCCAGCACGGGCGCGCGCGGCAGGCCGCCGCCGACTTCGCCGCGGCGCGGGACGAGCTGGCCAGGCCCGGGCTCGAGCTCGACCGGGCCAAGGCCGAGCACAACCTCGGGTACTCCCAGCTCCTCCTCGGCGACCTGATCGGCGCGATGACGCAGATCGGCGAGGCGGCCGAGGTGCTCTCGGCGTCGTCGGCCATCAACCGGGCGACGGTCGAGCAGGACCGCGCCGAGATCCTGACGGCAGCCGGGCGCCCGCGAGAGGCGACGCGCGCACTCGAGAAGGCCGCGGCCGCGTACGGCACCCGCCGGCTGCGCACCTTCCAGGCCGAGTGCGAGCTGACCCTGGCCTGGACGTTGCTGCGCGAGGACCCGGCGAAGGCCCGCGTGGTGGCAAGGCGCGCCGCCCGACGGTTCCGCGGCCAGGCCAGCCCGGCCCGGGAGCTGCGCGCCGACGCCGCGGCGCTGGTGGCCGAGATCTCGGCCGGCGGGAGGACCCGATCGCTGCTCGACCGGGTGGACCGGCTGGGGACCAGCCTGCAGGCCCACGGGCTCGTGCGCGACGCCACCGTGCTGCAGCTGCAGGGTGCCCGGGTCGCCGTCGGGCGCGGCGAGCTCGACGACGCGCGAGACCGGCTGCGCCGGGTGCGCATCGACATGTCCTCGCCCGTCACCACGCGACTGCTGTGGCGGGAGGTGCGCGCCGAGCTCGCCCGGGCGCGAGGCGACGGCCGGCACGCACGTGACCACGTCCGCGCCGGTCTGGCCGACCTGCACACGTGGCAGGCCTCGTTCGGGAGTCTCGACCTCCAGAGCACGCTGGTCGGCCACGGACGTGACCTGGCCTCCCAGGGGCTCGAGCTCGCCGTCGAGCACGGTGACCCCGGCCTGGTCTTCGAGTGGTCGGAACGCGCCCGGACGCTGGTCGGCCGCGTCGCACCCGTCCGGCCGCCGACCGACGAGCAGGTCGCCAGCGACCTGACCGAGCTGCGGCTGCTGCAGGGCGAGCAGCCCGCTCCACGCTCGGCCGAGGCCCGTCGGGCCGAGGAGCTGCGCGGCCGCGTGCGGCAGCGCCGGTGGTACGCCGAGGGCGCCGGCGAGGTCAGTGAGCCCACCGACGTCGAGCAGCTCCAGGCCGCGCTCAAGGAGGACGACGCAGCTCTCGTCGCGCACGTCGTGGTGCGTGACCGGCTCACGGCCCTGGTCTGCGCCCCCGACCGCGCGACCGTGGTGGACCTCGGGTCGCTCGACCGCTTGCGCGACCGGCTCGACGGGCTCACCGCCGACCTGACCATGGCCGCCGGCCACCGGGACAGCCCGCTGGCCCAGCCGCTGCGGGCAGCGCTGCGAGCCCGGCTGCAGGTCGTCGGCGAGCAGCTGGTGACCCCGATCCTCGACCTGCTCGGCGACCGGAGGCTGGTGCTCACTCCCTCCGGTGCCCTGGCAGGTACGCCGTGGTCCCTCATCCCGGGTCTGGTCGGCCGACCGCTCACGATCCCCCCGTCGGCGACCCGGTGGCTGGAGCTGCGCGGGACGCCGCGACCGGAGCGGGTCGGCCTGGTGGCCGGGCCCGGCGTCGCCCGCGGACCCGAGGAGGTCACCCGCGCCGCGGCCGCCTGGGCTCAGGCGAAGGTGCTCCTCGGCGAGGACGCGACGTCAGCCCAGGTCGCCGCTCTTGCCGAGGAGGTCGATGTGCTGCACCTCGCCGGACACGGCCGGCACACCGGCGAGAACCCGCTGTTCTCCGCGGTCGAGCTCGTCGACGGCCCGTGGTTCGGCTACGACATCGACGAGCTGCGTCGTACGCCCTCGACGGTGGTGCTGTCGGCGTGCGAGCTCGGCCGGGTCTCGGTGCGCTCGGGCGAGGAGGCCATCGGGATGTCGGCCGCCTGGCTGCACGCCGGGGCCCGCACGGTGCTCTCCTCCCCCGTGCTGATCGCCGACGACGTCGCCTGCGACGCGATGGCGAGCTGGCATGCCCTGCTCGCGGCCGGGACCGCACCTGCCGACGCCCTGGCTCGGGTCACCGAGAGCGCGGACGACGTGGTCCCGATGCTCAGCTTCGGCGCGGGTTGGTGACCGTCAGCGCTGGTCGCTGATCCGCTTCGCCTTCCCCAATGACCGTTCGAGCGCGTGCGGGGTGAGCACCTCGACCCGCGTGCTCACCCCGATGCGCTGCTTGATCCGGTCGCGCAGGGCGGTGCCGAGGGCCTCCGGGTCCTGGGCATCACTCGCGCGCTCCACCTGGACGGTCAGCTCGTCGAGGTTGCCCGGGCGGGTGAGCACGCACAGGTAGTGCGGGGTCAACCCCTCGACGGCCAGGATCTGCTCCTCGATCTGGCTGGGGAAGACGTTGACGCCACGCACGATCATCATGTCGTCGGTGCGACCGGTGACCTTCTCCATCCTCCGGAAGGCGGGGTACGCCGAGCCGGGCAGCAACCGGGTCAGGTCGCGGGTCCGGTAGCGGATCACCGGCATCGCCTGCTTGGTCAGCGAGGTGAACACCAGCTCGCCCTGCTCGCCGTCGGGCAGCACCTCCATCGTCACCGGGTCCACGATCTCCGGCAGGAAGTGGTCCTCCCACACGTGCAGGCCGTCCTGGGTCTCCCCCGACTCCTGGCTGACCCCGGGGCCCATCACCTCGGACAGCCCGTAGATGTCGACCGCGCGGATCCCCGCCCGCTCCTCGACGGCGCGCCGCATCTCGTCGGTCCACGGCTCGGCGCCGAAGATGCCGATCTCCAGCGACGTCGAGCGCGGGTCGACGCCCTGGGCGTCGAGCTCGTCGAGGATCGCGAGGAAGTAGGACGGGGTCACCATGATGATCCGCGGCTCGAAGTCGAGGATCAGCTGCACCTGGCGCTCGGTCATGCCGCCACTGACGGGCACGACTGTGCAGCCGAGCCGCTCCGCGCCGTAGTGGGCGCCCAGGCCGCCGGTGAACAGCCCGTAGCCGTAGGCCACGTGGCACACGTCCCCGGGCCGGCCACCGGCGGCCCTGATCGAGCGGGCCATCACCTCGCTCCAGGTGTCGAGGTCCTCGCGGGTGTAGCCCACGACGGTCGGCTTGCCCGTCGTACCGCTCGAGGCGTGCACGCGCACCACCTGCTCGCGCGGCACCGCGAACATGCCGAAGGGATAGTTCGCCCGCAGGTCGGCCTTGGTCGTGAACGGGAAGCGGGCGAGGTCGGTCAGGGTGTGCAGGTCGTCCGGTCCGACCCCCGCGGCGTCGAAGGCCTCCCGGTAGTGCCGCACGCCGGAGGCCGCTCGCAGGGTGGTCCGCAGCCGCTCGAGCTGGAGCTCCTCGAGCTCGCCGCGGGTGAGACCTGGGACCTCTCCGGTCACGCTCGTCGTGCCGTACCCCGGTTGAGCGCGAGGTGCCCCCCGAGCTGACCTGCTGCCGCGGTGGTGAGGTTGCCGAGCAGGGCCAGCCCGACCCCACGCCCGTGCTGCCCGCGGGTCCGCGCGACCAACGAGGCCACGAAGAATGCGATCGCGACGTCGTTGCCGACAGCGTGCACCGCCCCGACGTGACGGTCGGTGCCCTGGAGCCGGCTCCACGAGGCCAGCCCGGTGTAGGCGGTCGGAGCAGCGGCCAGCAGGCCGACCGCGAGCAGGTTCGTGGCGGCCGTGCGGCCGGAGCGCCCGCCGAGCACGTCGACGAGGGTGGTCGCCGTCCAGCAGCCGAGGGGTAGGTCGGTGAGCATCGGATGCAGCGAGTGGCCGAGCACCTCGCTGCGCGCCGGATTGTCGTCCGACGGTACGAACGGCCCCGTGACGGCGGTGAGCACGCGGTCGAGGACGCGGCTGACCGGGCTCTCCTGGACGGCCGTGACGAAACGGGTGGGCAGGGAGTTCTGGATCATCTGGGTCACGGGCCAAGCCAAGCACTCGGGACCCTCGCACCACCACTGACAGCACTCTGACGGCAGAATGGCGTCGATATCTCTTGACATGACGTCAGAAATGATGTCACCATGGCGGCATGGAACTCACGCCCTTCGTCGAGCGCCTCCGCAGCGACCTCTCCGACGCCGCCGCTGCCGGTGGGCCCGAGGCCCAGGCCGCCGCCGAGCGCCTCGCCCTCGCGCTCGATCCCGCCACCCGGATGATGCTGCTGGAAGCGCTGTCGCAGGCGGCTGCCGAGATCACCGGCGACCTCGACCACGAAGCCGTCGACGTGCGGATGAGCGGCCGCGAGCCGGAGTTCGTGATCACCAGGGTCGAGCCCGAGGAGCCACCTGCTCCTCCCGCCGCGCCTGCTGCCCCGGAGCCCGAGGACGACGGTCAGTCGCGGATCACGCTGCGGCTTCCCGAGTCCGTCAAGCTGCGGGCCGAGGAGGCCGCGACCGGTCACGGCCAGTCCCTCAACGCCTGGTTGGTCGATGCCGTCCGCGACGCACTCGACGGCCGCCGCTTCGACCTCGAGCTGGGCAGCAAGCGCATCACAGTCACCGGCGACGGCGTACGTCGCAAGCAGATCCGGGGCTGGGTCAGCTGACCCGGCCTGTCGAGCACGAACACGGGAGCAGAACATGCACACCTTCGAGACACCCGACGCGACCGCCCTCGTGGTCCGCAGCGGGGCCGGCCACGTGACGATCACGGCCGAGGACATCCAGCAGACCACCGTCGAGCTGGCCCCACTCAACTCGGCCGGCGAGGATGCCGTCGCGGAGGCGCGGGTCGAGCAGAAGCGCGGCGTGGTGCTGGTGGACGTCCCGCGCCACCGAGGCGGGCTGTTCCGGCCCTCCCCCTCGGTCCGCATCACGATCACCTGCCCGACGGGAACGACCCTCGACGTGAGGGCCGAATCCGCCGACGTGCACGCGGCCGGCAGCTACGCCGAGGCGAGCGTCAGCACCGGGTCCGGTGAGGTGGCCGTCGGCGACGTGACCGGGTCCGCCAGGCTCAAGTCCGGTTCCGGCACCATCTCGACCGGGAGCGTCGGCAGGGGGCTGGCGGTGTCCACGGGGTCAGGCAACGTCCACGTCGACAGCAGCGGCAGGTCCGCCACGGTCAGCGTCGGCTCCGGCGACATCCGCATCGGCGAGGTGTCGGGAGAGGCCGTCACCAAGACCGGGTCCGGCGACATCGAGGTGGGCAGGCTCGGCGGCACCCTGCAGACCAAGTCCGGGTCGGGCAACCTCGTCGTGCGCCAGGCAAGCAGCGGTACCGTCCGCGCCAACGGAGCCAGCGGCAGCATCAGCATCGGCATCGAGGAAGGCACGGCTGCCTGGCTGGACGTGTCGACACTGACCGGCCGGGTCAGCCAGGAGCTCGACGATTCCGTCGCCCCTTCCGAAGGCCAGCGCCGGGTCGAGATCACCGCCCGCACCGTGAGCGGCGACCTGCGGGTGCACCGCTCCTGAAGGGAGCCGCGGTCAGGCCAGGTCCCAGCGGGCCACCCACCACGCCACGCCGTACGGCGCATCGGCGTAGCTCACCTCGGTCGAGACCTGCCGACCCCGCGCCACCTCGGCGAGGACGTGGAAGCCGGGAGCGCCCTCACACCAGAGCTCGTGGGCCTGCTCGGGGTCGATCGTCGCCAGGGTCTCGACGTCGCCGTCGCGCAGCGCCCGGTCGATCGCGTCGTCGAACGGGATCGCGTCGGGGTGCAGGTGTCCCGGCGCCTTCTCGCCGCGACAGGCGGAGCCGTCAGCCATCACGATCAGGGCCGCTGGTTCCGCGGCCTCGTGCTCGAGGAGCGCGGCGGCGGTGTAGGGCAGCGCGGGCTGCGCATCGAAGGGCACCTCGCCGAGCAGGTGCTGCGCGACGCGGTGCCCGACCGGCTCGGTCACGCCGCGGGCCCGGTTGAGCTCGCTCACCGGAGCCGCGACCACGACGATGCGCTCGGGGCCGTCGACCAGCAGCTTGCCGATCGCCGCTGCGCAGGCCAGGCGCAGGTCCGGGACGGGATCGACCTCCGACAGCCAGGGCAGCAGGGCGCGCGGGCTCGGCAGGACGAGAGCGGACTCGATCACGCCAGCCCCCGGATCGCGCGCCTCGGGGCCCGGCGCCCGTAGATCACGTCGACCATGTCGACCACCTGCCGGGTCTCGACGACCTCGTGCACGCGGAAGATCCTCGCCCCGTGCAGAGCGGCGATCGCGCTGGCCGCCAGGGTGCCGGTGAGTCGTTCGCCGACGGGCAGGTCGAGGGACTCCCCCACGAAGTCCTTGTTGGACAGCGAGACGAGCACCGGCCAGCCGGTCGCGACCATCTCGTCGAGTCGGCGGGTCAGGTTGAGCGAGTCGCGCGTGGTCTTGCCGAAGTCGTGGGCCGGGTCGATGACGATGCTCTCGCGGGCCACGCCGGCGGCCAGCGCTCGTTCGGCGTACGACGTGGTGTCGGCGATCGCGCTGGCCACCACGTCGGCGTACTCGATGCGATGCGGCCTGGTGCGCGGGGTGACGCCCCCGGTGTGGGTGCAGATGAGTGCGGCGTCGTGCTCCGCGGCGACGTCGACGAGGGCGGGATCGGCACCTCCCCAGGCGTCGTTGAGCACATCTGCCCCGGCCTCGCAGACGGCCCGGCCGACCGGGGCCCGCCAGGTGTCGACGCTGATCACCACGTCGGGATGGGCCGCACGCACCCGCTCGACGAACCCGACCGTGCGGCGCTGCTCCTCCTCGACGTCGATCTCCTCGCCAGGAGCGGCCTTGATGCCGCCGATGTCGACGATCTCCGCACCCTGGTCCACGACCTCGGCGACGCGGTCGAACGCCTTGTCCTCGGACCAGGTGGCGCCCTTGTCGTAGAAGGAGTCGGGGGTGCGGTTGACGATCGCCATCATCAGCCGTCGGTCGTCCGCGAAGGCGTGCCGGCCGAGACGCAACGTCATGCCGTCGATCCTGCCACCCGTCAGGCGACGTCGATCGCCGGAGGGCGTTCGAGGAGCGGGATCACGCGGCGGACCGTCTCGAGGTCGTCGCCGCTCTTGCGGTGCTGGTCGAGGCCGACCTCGTCCGGGGCGCCTCCGGTCGAGCGGCGGCGTGCGGCGGCGAGGATCTGGGTGGCCATCGCGCCGAGGTCGCTCAGCGCCTGGTGCCGATGGGCGCGACGTCCGAGGTCGACCTGGTGGATGGCGTCGGGGCCGAGTAGATCGAGCGTGTCGACCAGGGCGGCCAGCTCGACGGCGTACCCGGTGGGGACCCGGAGACGCTCGAACAGGTCGCGTCGTACGGCCCACTCCCCCGCGAGCGGCTGTACCAGCCACGCGAGCTCCGGCCACTCCAGGGCGATCAGCGGACGCGCCACCAGCTCGGTGACCCGCCCGCCCTCGAACGCGCTCTCGTTGCCGCCGTCGTCGCGCAGCGGCCGCTCGTAGAAACCCTTGACCAGTGCCACGTCCGCGCCCGTCAGCAACGGCCCGAGCAGGCCGGGGACGAAGTGGGTGTCCCAGTCGACGAGGTCGGCGTCCATGAACACCAGCAGGTCCCCGCGGGTGACGAACAGCGACTTCCACATCGCCTCACCCTTGCCCGGGTGGCTGCCCAGGTCCGGGCGGATCTCCCGCGAACGGTGTACGACGGCCCCGGCAGCCGTGGCCACCTCGTGGGTCTCGTCGGTCGAGTCGGAGTCGATCACCACGATCTCGTCGAGCAGGGCCGTCGTCTCCATCAACGTCGATCGCACCCGGCTCACGACGTCACCGACGGTGGCGGCCTCGTTCCGCGCCGGCACCACCAGGCTCGTGGTCAGTCCGGTCTCCTGCTTGCGGCGTACCAGACCGTCGAGGTCCCAGTCCTGCCACCGGTGCGTGCGCGGGTCGCGGGTCACGTCGCAAACCTAGACGGCTCCTCCGTGGAACCGTCCCGGGTCCGGTCGCGTCCTAGCTGATGTCCTCCGACGAAGGGTGCTCCCATGAGGTCGACCATCTCCGTCAGCGTTCGCGGGCTGCTCGTCGCCCTCGTGCTCCTCGTCGGCATCACGGGCGCCTACCTGATCGGCGCCTCCGGCGACGGCGGCCCTCCCGCCCAGGCGGCCACGAACCCGGCCGGTCCGGAAGTCCGGCGCGCACGATCACGATGACCGGGTCGGGCGACGCGACCGGCGTACCCGACGAGATGACCTTCAAGCTCTCAGTCGGCAGCACGGCCGACGACGTGTCCGTCGCCATGGACCAGGCCAGCGGCAGGATGTCCAGGCGATCGCCGCCCTGCGGAGGACGGCGCGGACCGCAAGAAGGCCTACTTCCTGCTCATGGGCACCTGCATCGCGCTCATCGTGATCGCCTGGAACGTGGTCCGCTTCTGGTCCACCACTGCCGCCGTGGTGATGAGCGTGATCGCGGCCGTGATCCCGCCGATCGCGGTGATGGTGGGCAACCGCGGTGGCGGCGCCTGAGGCCCCCGCGCGACGGTGCTGCCTCAGCGGCCCTTCCAGACCGGCTTGCGCTTCTCGGCGAACGCCTGGGCACCCTCCTGCGCGTCCTCGGACACGAACACCGGGCCCATCAGCTCGTCCTGCCGGGTCCACGCCTCCTCCGAGGACCAGTCGCGCGAGCCACGCGCGATCTGCCGGGTCACCTCGACGGCCAGAGGGCCGTTCCCGACGATCGTGCGTGCCAGCTCGAGCGCGCCGTCGAGCGCGGCGCCCTCGGCCGTGACCCTGTTGACCAGCCCGAGCTCGGCGGCCCGACGCGCGTCGATGGGGTCGCCGGTCAGCAACAGCTCCAGGGCGATGGGCAGCGGTACCCGCTCGGGCAGTCGCAGGGCAGCGCCGGCTGCGGCGACCAGCCCCCGCTTCACCTCCGGTACGCCGAACCGGGCCGCCTCCGACGCCACGACGAGGTCGCAGGCCAGCATCACCTCGAAGCCTCCCGCGAGCGCCCAGCCCTCGACGGCGGCGATCAGCGGCTTGCGCGGCGGCTGCTGCGTGACGCCCGCCAGTCCGCGACCCTCGACGATCGGTGACTCGCCCTGCAGGAACGCCTTCAGGTCCATCCCGGCGCAGAAGGTCCCGCCGGCGCCCGTGAGGACCCCGACCCGCAGCGCGTCGTCCGCGTCGAGCTCGTCGAGCGCAGCCGCGACACCGGCAGCCACCGCCGCGTTGACCGCGTTCTTCGCGTCCGGACGGTTGATCGTGATCACCAGGACGCCTTCCCTGGTCTCGGTGAGGACCTCGTCGGGCATGTCGTTCCCTTCGTCGCGTCGGCGCAGTCGGGTCAGCCTCTCAGGTCTGAAGCCCGTCCCACGACCAGTGCGGCATCGGCAGTCCGTCCGGCACCCGCGAGCCCACCGCCGAGTAGACGAGCACGTCGGAGACGGCCCAGACCATGTAGTCCTTCAGGGCGGTGCGAAACTCAGGATCCTCTGGCAGGCCCGCATCGTCGGCGGCCAGGACGAAGCAGTCCACGAAGCGACGGCCCAGGTCGTCCATCGGACCGTTGCCCGAGTGCATCACCTGCAGGCCGTCTGGTCACCGCACTCCTCGGAGTACCTCGGCGGCCCTCCCAGGACCTCGGCCCAGTAAGCCGCCAGCCGCTCCACGTGCTGCGGATGCTGGTCCTCGTGCGAGAACGGATGGTTCAGCTCGGGATCCTCGAGGCACCGCTGGTGGTGGGCCCTCGCGAGAGCCACGAAGGCGGCATCGCCACCGGCGTACTCGTACAGGGTCGGGCGCACCGTTCCAGTGTGACCTCCGGCGGGCTGCTGCGCGACAGCCTCAGGGCAGGTCGAAGAGTGGCTTCGCGCCCAGCTCCGCGCGGGCCAGCGAGGTCAGGTGCACCTCGTCGGGACCGTCGAAGATCCGCATCGCGCGGTGCCAGCCGTACATCATCGCCAGCGGGGTCGCGTCGGAGACACCGGCCGCGCCGTGGACCTGGATGGCGCGGTCGATCACCTGCGTGACCGCCCGCGGCACGGCGACCTTCGCGGCGGCGATCAGGTGCCGCGCCTCCTTGTTGCCCTCGCTGTCCACGACGTACGCCGCCCGGTGGCACAGGGCGCGGGCCTGCTCGAGCTCGATGCGCGACTCGGCGATCCGCTCGCGGATCGAGGACTGCTCCGAGAGCGGCTTGCCGAACGCGACCCGCTCCTGGGTGCGCGCGACCATCATCGCCAGCGCCCGCTCCCCCGCGCCGAGCGCGCGCATGACGTGGTGGATGCGTCCGGGGCCGAGGCGTGCCTGCGCGGCGGCGAAGCCGCCGCCCTCCTCGCCGAGGATGTTCTCGGCCGGCACCCGCACGTCGTCGAACTCCACGACGCAGTGGCCGTGGTGGTCGTGGTGGCCGAAGACCGGGTAGGAGCGCTTGATGCTCGACGCCGGGGGTGTCCGCGGGCACCAGGACCATCGACTGTTGCCGATGCGTGGCCGCGGACGGGTCGGTCTTGCCCATCACGATCAGCAGCCGGCAGCGCGGGTCCTCCGCACCGCTCGACCACCACTTGGTGCCGTTGATGACGTACTCGTCGCCGTCGCGGACGATCGAGGTCGCGATGTTGGTCGCGTCCGAGCTCGCCACGGCGGGCTCGGTCATGCAGAACGCCGACCTGATCGAGCCGTCGAGCAGCGGCCGCAGCCACTGCTCCTGCTGCGCCTCGGTGCCGATCAGGTGGAGCAGCTCCATGTTGCCGGTGTCGGGCGCCTGGCAGTTCATCGCCTCGGGCGCGAGCTCGTTGCTCCAGCCGCTGAGCTCGGCGAGCGGCGCGTACTCCAGCTGGGTCAGCCCGGACTCCGAGGGCAGGAAGAGGTTCCACAGACCGCGCTCGCGGGCCTTGAGCTTGAGCTCCTCGATCACCGGCGGGACGAGGTCGTCGTCGGGGCCGGCCTGTTCGCGGTGAGCGTCGTACGCCGCCTCGGCCGGGAAGACCTCGTCCTGCATGAACTCCACCAGGGCGGCGTGGAGCTCGACGGCCTTCGCGGAGGGCGCGGGGTAGGCGGGGTACATCCCGCTTCCGAGCCCCATCAGATGTCGGTGATCCGGATGCCGGCGTGCGCCTTGTAGCGGCGGTTCACCGCGATCAGGTTCGCGGTCAGGGACTCGACCTGGCCGGCGTTGCGCAGCCGTCCGCCGTACACCCCCCTGACGCCGGGGATGACGCCGGCGAGGTCCTGGACCAGGTCACAGGCCTCACGGTCCTCGCGCTCCCCGAGGACCAGCACGTCGGTGTCGACCTCGGCGACGTCGGGGTCCTCGAGCTTGACCGCGGAGACGTTGTGGAACGCGCCGACGACCGTCGAGTCGGGCAGCAGCGCGGCCGCCTGCTCGGCCGCGGACCCCTCCTCGACCTCGAGGACGTACGGCCCCAACTTGTCGAACCCGAGCGGGTTGACGCAGTCGACGACCACCTTGCCGGCCAGCGTGGTGGCCAGGCCCTTGAGCAGGTCGCCGTGCCCGTCCCACGGCACCGCGACGATGACGATGTCGCCCTTGGTCGCTGCTCCCTCGTTGTCCGCGCCGGTGACGTTGCCGCCGGTGGCCTCGGCCAGCGTCTTGGCCGTCTCCTCGGCGCGGTCGGCACTGCGACTGCCGATCACCACGGGCAACCCGGCCGCGGCGAAGCGGCGGGCGAGGCCACGGCCCTGGGGACCGGTGCCGCCGAGGACGGCGACGGTGGTGGTGGTCAACGACTCGGGCAGGCTCATCGGCATCTCCTTCGCTCGCCCACATACTTCACCCCGTCGGGTGCGGAGTCCCCGGCGGGTCAGGCGCCGACGAGGAGGGCCAGCCGGTTGACCAGCTCGGCGGCCTGTGTCACCAGGGGCTCCGGCAGCGCCGCGACGGAGGGGCTGTCGAGGGACTCGACGATGGCGACGACATCGGCCGCGGCAACGGCCCGATGCAGCACCATCGCGGTCGGCACCGCTGCGAGTGATCGTCGTTCGCTGTCGTCGAGGGCGTGCCAGGAGCGGAGCCAGGCGCGTGAGGTGTCCTCGCGGGCCACCTCGGGGGCGACGCACGCGGGTCCGGACGGAGGCGACTCGGGAGGCAGCCGGCCGGCGGAAACGAGCGTCGCGACGGCCAGACCAGCGACCAGGGTCGTGTGGTAGACGGTGCCGAGCACGCGTCGTACGGTCTCGACGGCGTCCTCGCCCTCGACCTGTGGCGGCAGCTCCGGACCCGGGACGAACCCGTAGCGGCCCCACGTGTCGCACAGCACCCGCCAGCCGAACCACTGCACGACGGTCCAGTCGCGGCGCAGCAGGGCCGGCGTCATCAACAGCTCCCCCAGCAGGTCGAGGTCGTCCTCATCGAGAGCCTTGAGGATCAGGGCGTCGGCGACACCGGAGAGCCGGTCCGGGTCGACGGACGGTGGCAGCGCGCGCCGGCCGAAGTCCGTGGCGTAGGGCAGTGCGTGGCTGAAGGCGTACGCATCCTCGATGGTCGTCCCGACCAGGTCGACACCCTGCACGATCGGCGAGTGCTCGATCGAAGGATGGTCGAGCTCGTCGTCACCGAGCAGCAGGTGCCGGATCCAGGCCACGTCCAGCAAGCGGTGTGGCACCCGCTCGCACGCGTTCGCTGCCGACGCACCCATCGCCGCCCGGGCCAGCTCGTCGAAGGAGTCGTCACGGCAGCCGAGCTGGTGCAGGCAGCCGTGCGCGAGCAGGTGCGATGCCAGCCCGCGACGGGCGTGCCGCGATCGCGTTCCGCGCCGACCTCGAACGTGCGACCCGGCTGATCCGCCAGGAGAGTACGGCGATCCGGCCCCGGTCGGCCTCGCCGACGAGCACCCGGTCGGCCAGCCGGAGGAGCATGGCGATCTCGCCGACCTCCCTGGTGAAGTCGGGCGGGTGGGCCCGGCGGAGGGCCGGGCGGATGACGTGCTGGACGAGCAGCTCGGCCACGTCCAGCGCGGAGCGCACCAGGTCCAGCGCGTGCCCGGACGGGCCGCTCGACCCCGACGCCCGGGCAGCGAGCCGTCTGGCCTCACGCGCCGAAGTCTCGCGCCTGGTCATCGCCGCTGCACACGTTCGATCGCGAAGCCGAGGCGCTGGACCTCGGCGGCGACACCGACGACGTCCCCGCGTTCGCGTTCGACTCCGGCTTCCCTCAGGGCCCCGCGGACTTGGGTGGCACGGCTCCGCAGCACGTCGAGGTTGATCGCGTCGAGGTTCTTCAGTGCGTTCGATGTGGCCACCGAACCACGGATCTCGTTCATTCCCGTCCCCCTGTTCCCTGTCGCTCTCAAGGAGCACCGAACGGGACCGGAGATACCTCGGCCGGGACAAGGGACGGCCGCACGGGCCTGAGCGCCTATCTCGAACAGCAGGGCACGCAGGGCGGCTGAGCCGTCAGTCGCAGGCGCCCTTCCTGGCACCGGCGCCGCAGTAGTCCCGCTTCACGAACGGCGACCGGACTACGCCCCGCTCCAGCCGGAACAGGCCCGTGTCTCCAACCCTGGGGACCCTGTCGCGGAACGCCTTGCGGTCGTAGATCTTGACCTTGGTGATCACGGCCTGCGCCCGCGAGACGCCGCCCTCCGTCTCGGGCTCGGAGAGCTGGTAGGTCACGTCCGCGACGCGCTTCACGCCCTCGTCCGTGACGTTGCTGACGCTCTCGAAGACCAGGCCGTCCTTGCTGACCATCATCGACCGTGCCTCGCCGCTGTAGGTCCCGACGAACGCGGAGAAGTTCGGAGCCGCGCGCCGCACGAGGATGTTCTGGTTGCCCTCCTTGACCGTCCCGACCGCCATCGCCTGGTAGATCTTGCGCAGGAAGGCGGCCGTCGACGGGGCCGTCGTCAGCCGCGAGAGGAGAATGCCGCGCGAGCCGAACGTCGCGAGGACCTTCGGTGTCGAGAAGCAGCCGGCCAGCATCTTGTCGCTGCCCTGGCCGAGGGTCTTGGCGCACTGGGGACGCGACAGCAGCGAGTTGACCGTGTCGACCGTCTTGCTCGTGCCGGCACCGAAGTCCTTCTCCGCCGCGACCAGGGCTGCGACGGTCGCGTGCAAGCCGCGCAGCGACTGCGCGTTGGAGTCCGTGGTGGCACTGATGAGGAGACGCTTGCGTGGTTCGAGATCCACGTCGTACGTCACCGAGCGGCCCGGCGCCAGGAAGGTCGTGTCCTCGTCACCGAGGACGCCCGCCCACGCCGTCCACGCCTTGGGGACGCTCACGGGGCGCGATCGCCGGAGCGGTGGCGTGCGTGACCTGGATCGGCACCGTACGCCGGTTGACCACCGTGATGGCACGATCCTCGTTCGCGAGGCCGAAGCACCAGAACGCGGTCTGCTTGCCGCGAGAGAACCCGACCGAGTACCCGTCCTTGCGGGCCTCGTCGGACTCGTTGCAGACGGGCTTCCGGACGTTGGGGTCCACGCTCCCGCCGAGGTGCGCACGGACGTCGTCGCGGAAGTTCTGCAGCGCGCCGTCGACGTCCATGGCGAGCACCGCGAACTCGCTGAGGTGTGAGGTGGTGAACTCCGCGTGCCGCTGGTCGGTCATCAACCGTGCGGGCAAGTAGGTCCACGGGTTGCTCGGAGCGCGGCGCGTAGCCACGAACACCGGCGTCTGCCTCGGAAGCGCGTTGTCGAGGAGCAGCTGGACCTTGGTGGGGGCCGTCAGCTCGTTGGCGACGGTGATCGAGTAGATGGGTGAGGCGAAGCTGAGGCTGATGCCGGGCGAGACCCCGGTCGTCTGCGTGACGTCGACCTCGTCCGGATCGAGCCCGACCACCACGACTCCCGGGTCGGTGGTCGGCGACGACGACGGCGGCTGCGCCTTGGGGGGCGTGTAGGTGTCGACGACGCCACAGCCCGTCACGAGGACGAAGCCGGCCACCAGGAGTGCGGTCGGCACTCGGAGCCGTGAGGGGTGACGCATCGTGCAGTCCTCCACTGAAGTCGGTGCCCCGCGCAGCACCCGGCCGCGGGATTCGCGCCGTTTCGGCGCGCCGCGAGGGTGCCAGGGGCAGCTTGGCGCAGTCAGATCGTTGCACATGTTTGTCATGAAATGCGGCGATTTACGAGACTTGGTCAGCGGTCCCCGCACGGTTCTCGCACCCGCCCGTATCGTCGTCCCTCGACCTCGGTCTAGCCCCGGTGCGGCCGCCCTCCCATCCGAGACCCGCAGCACACCGAAGCCCCCCTGACGCGCCTCACGGCGGGGTGCGCCAGCGATCCGGCAGGCTTCCCGAACGGCCGGCGGATCGCCGACGACGTGGTGACCATCGAGCTGCGCGCCATCGCCGGTGCGACGATCCCGCTGGTGGATCCGGCGTACACCCCGGACGGGGCCGGTGGTGGGTACCAGACCGTGCCCGGCACCACGAAGGCGTCATGAGTACGCCGGCCGAGAACCCCTTCGCCGGGCAGGGCTCCGTGCTGCGCGACATCGGGGGCGAGATCGGCGCACTCGTGGTGGCGATGCCCGCCGACATGGAGGGGGTGGAGGTGGAGATCCGGCCGGCCGCCGGTCAGGACGACCATCGCCATCGGCACGCGCACCATCCACACGTCGCCGTGGTCAACCGACCGGTGGCCGGCGGGCAGCTGCCCTCGCTGGTGTTCCCCGAGGTGCCCGAGGGCGCCTACGGACTGGCCCTCAAGGACTCCGCCGAGATCAGCCTCGGGGTCGAGGTCGTCGGGGACAGGTCACGACCACGGCGTGGCCCGCCTGCCCCTCCCCGTGAACCTGCCCCGCGGCGCATCCGACTGGAGCACACCGGTCGGATGCGCCGCGTGACGCTGGGTCAGCACCGGGTTCATGATGGCTGGAGGGGAGCCGGCAGCTCACCGGCTCGGGGAAGAGTCGTCATGGCCAGGTCACCGTTCAACAGTCCGCTCGTCCAGATCGTCTGGACCGACGCCGTCTCCGGGAACACCCGCTCGACGTTCAAGCGCAACGACCCGCTCGAGCTGCGCTTCGGCGTTCGGTTCGAGCAGAACTTCTGGACGTCGTTCGAGTTCGCGTTGTTCTGGCTGGTGGTGAGCACCTTCCGGAACGGGACGTTCATCAAGCGCTACGTCCTCAACGGCGACATCCGAAACCTGCCGGGCGCACCGGCGTCCCAGCTCTGGGTGGGCATGCGGTTCGGTCGAGCGGGACAGCTCAGCCACCGCGACCGGGACGGTGACCTTCCGGGGCGAGCTGTGGATCTCCCGGTCGGGCGGGTCCAGCAACGGCCTCGACCAGTGGGCCATGGCGCCGCAGGAGCACGCCCTCCTCCTCAAGCTCTTCGACTTCGAGCCGCCGGACTTCACCGAGAGCCTGACCCTGGTGGGCGGACCAGGTACCCCGCAGGGGACTCCGCTCCCCTGACGCCTGTCCACCGCTGCTGGCTCGCGTCCCGAACTGGCCGATGGTTCGGTCCATGGGACTTGCGACCTACTGTCGAAGCGAACGCTCGTCACCACGACAAGGAGACCGCCATGACCGTCGACCGAGGACTGCTCGCACTGCTCGAGGCCAAGCCCGGCAAGGGTGATGAGCTGGCAGCGTTCCTGGAGCAGGGCCGAGCGCTCGCGGCGGAGGAGAGCGGCACGGTGACCTGGTACGCGTTCCGGCTCAGCGACACGACGTACGGCATCTTCGACACGTTCGCCGACGAGGAGGGCCGCGAGGCGCACCTCAACGGCCACATCCCGGCCGCGCTGACCGAGGTTGCCGACGACCTGCTGGCCGGCGACCCCGACATCCGGAAGACCGACATCATCGCGGTCAAGTGAGCCGTTCGACCGCTGTGAGCATCGAAACCGCTCGGTCAGGAACCGCCGCGCCCCTCATCGCCGTCGCCGAAGCGACCTCACCCGAGGCAAGCCGCCGCATGTCGTAGCGATCGTCGTGGGCTCGGCGATGGTGCCATCCGCACAACGGCAGCGCGTTGTCCATGTCGGTCCGGCCGCCCCGCGCCCAGGGTTCGGGGTGATGGATCTCGGTCCAGGCGAACGGCCGTTCGCAGCCTTCGGCCGCGCAGCTGTCGTGGATCCCCGACAGCGCGATCCGTTGCGCCTTGGTGTGCAGCCTCCTTCGCGGCCCGAGGTCCAGCGCCACGGATGCCCCGCCGTAGACGGCCGGGATGATCCCCGCCCCGCACGCCAGCCGGCGGACCTCCCCGACGGTGATCTCCGCGCCGGAGTCCAGGCGGGCGGCACCGAGGCCGTCGAGGAGTCGCTGGTGGTCGAGATGGACCACGACAGTCGCGCCAACCCTGCCGTGCTGGGCCAACCCGTCGGTAGGCAGGTGCTCGCACAGCTCGAGGAACGCCTGCCCCATCGACTCCATCCAGCCGAGCCCCGGGAAGGCGCCGACGGTGGCGTCCGTCACCGGCTCCCCCGCCTTGTTGCGCGACATCCGCCGGGGTGATGAGAGGTGCTGCAGGTGGGTGAGCAGCAGGTGGGCCTGCAGCTCGGGGATCACGAACTGCCCCGACCAGGTGCCGTCGCAGTTGTCGTTCAGCTGGAGCCAGGTGTCGCTCGCCGCGTGCCTGGCCTCCTGCTCCAGGAGCGCAGCCTCGTGCTGGTCGGCGTACGCCTCGTTGACGATCTCCAGCATCCGACGGGCCCGGCGCCGCAGCGTCTTGGTGTTCATCCGACTCGCGACGACGTCATCCACCAGCGCCTGCACTGCCTGCTCGCGGTCGACGTCGCTGACCACCTCGGGCATGTCCTCGGCAACGCGGACGATGATGCGGGCGTGCGCCTCACCCAGCCCACCGTCGGCGAACGCGTCGCGCACAGAGGGGTAGCGCTCCTCCAGCATCCGCGCCAGCCACAGTCCCCCACGCATGACTGCTGCGGTGGAACCGGTCAGCCGCGCCAACCACGCTCCCGCATCGGAGGCCGCGTCCCGCTCCGCGGCCCGGCTCTCCTCCGCGGCACGGGCGAGACGCAGGCGCAGCTCCGCCAGCTGGCGCTCGACCCGTGCGGCCTCGGTGACCACAACCTCGAGCACCTCGACGTCCGACGCTGGAATCGGCCCCGCGGGGGCCCGGTCCAGTGCCGCGCCGATCGCTTCCAGGCACTCGGCGACCGGCTGCAATGGATGCACGTCCGTCGTCGCCTGGAGTGCCGTCATGCCACCAACCCAACCAGCCACCACCGACAGTTTCCGCCGCTCGAAGACGCCGATTCCTCAATGTGGACAGGGAATTCTCGAAGTTCCTGCCACGGTCCCGCCGGCCGTCCGACGTCCCTGACCGCGTCGCCTGCGATCACGACGAAGCGTGATCACTCGCCCGAAACAGCGCACATGGGGCAACTCCCCCCGGTCCGCCGACACGCGGGCGCGGCAATCGATGTCGCGACGTTTTCGTGCGATGGTCCTCGAACGACCGGTCGCCGTGGGTAGCCGGGATCACCAGCATCCCGGGGCTCACGCAGTTGGCTCCGATTCCGTGGGGGGCGCCCTCGGCGACCGGTTGTCTAGCAACAGCGCTGCTAGGCGCTGGCATACCGCCGCCGACCGGTCACGCCGCCACCAGCCCAGTGCCCGACGTCGAAGATGAAGCCCATGACCACGAAGGCCCAGCCCCAACCGCTCACCTCGGTCACCGGGTTGTAGGCAAGGACGTAGAACAGGGTCGCATAGGGGAAGAGGATCAGTCCGAGCAGCGGGATGAGGAAGCCGGTGAAGGCGCGGTCCACCCAGGTCGAGAAGATCCAGATCAACACCAGGGCGACTCGAGGCGCGAACCCGGCGAGCAGTGCCAGGAGACATCCCATCCGTAGATCCTTCCCTCGGCCCACGTGGTGAGCCCGTCGTCACGTCATTGTGGATGTGGGTGGTCGAGGCACCCTCACCTGCTGCGGGTGAACCGCAGCGGGCTCAGACTCGCTGGATCGATGCGAGCCAGGCGGCGACGCTTCCCGGCTCGATCGTGATCTCGAGCTTCGTCGGTTCGATCGTCTCCACGCGCCAGCCGTCACTGAAACTGGCCCGGATCTCGCTCTGCTGGACGCGACGCGGGCCCCACTCCCCAGGTTCGAGATCGCTGAAGCAGAGCATGTAGTACCGGGCGTCGACCGGCATCGAAGCGCGCAAGGCATTCACGAACGTCGGTCGGTCAGGATCGTCAAAGACGTGGAACAGTCCACAATCGAGGACAGTGTCGAACGACTCACCGAGATCGGCCAGCTCCAGCGCGTTCCAGGTGATGAATCGGGCCCTGAGATCGCGCTCGCTCGCTTTTCGCCTCGCGATCTCGAGCGCAGCGGGCGCTGCGTCCACACCGGTCGCGTCGAGTCCGACGGCCGCAGCCATCAGGGCATGCTCGCCGGTGCCGCAGCCGACGTCCAGCACGCGCCCGACCAGACGGCCGCGATCGGCCAATTCGCGGAACGCGGGCTGTGGCCTGCCGATGTCCCAAGGCGGCCGCCCAGCCACGTACATGGCTTCGAAATCGCCGGCGCGTCGCGCCTGGCGCGGTCCCGGCAACCCCTTCTCTCGCTCACTCTCCGACATCGCACCTCCCATGGGAGTCAGCCCCTTGTTCCCACTATCGGGGTTGCGGCCAGAGATGCCAGCACTCGCTGATGCCTGTCCGCGAGCAAGTGACAAAGCTCGCCAGGAGGTCAACGATTGTCTGTAGGACGTTGACAACGACAGGAGGCGGGCCCAGTGCTCTTCCACATCACGCAGGTCCACACGCCCGAGTTATGCCCTCGGGATGAGGGCGGGTCCAACTCGCTGTACGACCACACCGTGCCTGGGGTCCGCCTTGTCGGGCGCTACGGCGCGAACGCCCAACACACTCTGTTCCTTGTCGTCGAAGCCGATGACGTGAACGCCGTCCACCAGTTCCTGTGGCCCGGCTTCAAGCGATGCACCAGCACGATCACCCCGGTGAGCGAGGTCCCCGTCCCGAAGGACTGAGCCCGCCGCACCGCCACCACGACCTTCTGGGTCCGTCGCCCCTGACCTGGGGTGTCCCGCAGGTCGAGGTCCTCGTCAAACGTGGCGTCAAACGCGGGCGGTGTTGCGTGAGGTCATCGGGTCGGCGAACACGCGTCGGCCCATGATCAAGGAGAACCACAGATGGCACTTTTCATGGACACCCACACCATCGATGGCGGCGTCTCAGCAGGCGACGTCGCCGCCGCCCACCAGGCCGACCTGGCCACGCAGGGGTCGCACGGGGTCGACTACCTGCGCTACTGGGTCGACGAGGAGGCGGGCAAGATCTTCTGCCTCGTCGAGGCCCCCGACGCCGAAGCGGCCCACACGGTGCACCGCGAGGCGCACGGCCTTGTCGCCGAGGAGATCTACAGCGTCAGCGAGCACTCCTGAGGATGTCCGTCACCGACGACATGACTGCTGCGGCCGAGCGGACGTGGCTGGACACCTGGCCGGCAGGCCCGACCGAACCCGAGGGGTCGGGCCTGCCGGCCGGCGCGCCGGAGCGGGCCGCGGCGTACCACCACGAGCACGGCCTCCCCTGCCCGCTGCTGTGCGACCCTGACCTCATGGCCTACCGGGCGTACGGCGTCGGACAGTGGCCGGTGGAGCTGTCCCATCTCTACCAGTACTGCGAGGACTTCCCCGACGCGCGCGTGCTGACCACGGCAGCCCTGCTGTCCTGATGTCACTCAGCATTCGGCTCCTGGGACGACCGAGCATCGAGCGGTCCGACGGGGCGACGTACCGCCTCCGCAGCCGGAAGAGCTGGGCGTTGCTGGCGTACCTGTTGCTCAGCGAGACAGCCCCGACCAGAGGCCAGCTGGCGGGGTTGCTGTTCGCCGAGGCCGACGATCCGCTGCGAGCGCTGCGATGGAGCCTGGCCGAGATCCGTCGCTGTCTCGGCGACGGCGCCTCGCTCGACGGCGACCCCGTGGTCCTTCGGCTCCCGGAGGGCGCCGTCGTCGACGCCGCGGTGCTCACTCGCGCGCCCTGGCTCGACGCCGTCGAGGTGGTCGGCCTCGACGCCGACCTGCTGGAAGGCCTGGTGGTGCACGGCGCGCCGGCCTTCGAGTCGTGGTTGCTCTCCGAGCGCCGACGGGTCGCGGCGGCGGCCGAGGGCGTGCTGCACGAGGCGGCCCTCGGGCTGATGGCCCGGGGAGCGCTCGACCGCGCGCGGGGCTTCGCCGTACGTGCGGCCGCGATGAGCCCGCTGGACGAGAACCACCAGGCGCTGCTCATCCGGCTGTACCGGCTGGCCGGCGAGGACACCGCCGCCGAGCAGCAGTACGCCGCGTGGGCGGACCTGCTCGACGCGGAGCTCGGCGTCGCGCCGGGTGCTGTCGTGGAGGCGGCGATGCGCGAACGACCGCCGCGAGCGAGTCGCCGTACCGACGGAGGCCTCGGTCGAAGCCGTCATCGAGGCCGGCAGCGCCGCCATCGCCGCCGGCGCCGTCGAGCCCGGTATCAACTCGTTGCGCAGCGCGGTCCGCGCTGTCCGACGCCGGCCGCACGCACGCGACTCCGGGTGCGGTCACGTCAGGTGCTCGCGGAGGCACTGATCCACTCCCTCCGGGGGCTGGACGAGGAGGGCCTGGCCCACCTCCACGAGGCTGACCGGCTCGCCCTCGAGGCCGATGACCCGGTCAGCTCGGCCCAGGCGCGGGCGGAGCTCGGCTACGTGGACTTCCTCCGTGCCCGCTACGACCGGGCCGAGCTCTGGCTCACCGATGCCATCGACGCTCGCAGACGGCTCGCCGTCGGTGCGGTCGAAGGCCACGACGTACCTGGGCTCGGTGCACAGCGACCTCGGTAACTACCCACAGGCGGCCGCCTTCCTCGACGAGGCACTCCGGCTCTCGCACGAGGTCGGCGAGCCACGGCGTGCGGCGTACACCCTCTCCATGCTGGGCCGGCTCGACCTCATCCGGGGCGACCTCGACCGGGCCGACGAGCACCTCAACGCGTCCGTGGAGCTCGCCGAGGATGACCACTGGCTCTCCTTCCTGCCGTGGCCACAGGCCCTCCGCGGTGAGGTCCACCTCGCGCGCAAGGACCCGGCGCGGGCGGCCGAGACGCTCGAGCAGGCCTTCGCTCGCGCCTGCCAGCTCGGTGACCCGTGCTGGGAGGGCCTGGCCGCGCGAGGCCTCAGCCTGGTGGCCGAGGCAACGGTGAGACCGATCGGGCCTTCGAGACGCTGCTCGACGCCCGCACTCGCTCCAACCGGCTCGCCGACCCCTACGTGTGGCTCGACGCACACATCCTCGACGCGCTCTGCGAGCTCGGACGCCGACACGGTCACCCCGACACCCGGCAGTGGGTCGAGGCCGATGCGCGAGCTCACCTCCCGCACCGGGATGAGGGAGCTGATCGTCCGCGCGATGCTGCACTCGGCCGCGCTCGGCGACGCCGGGGACGCCACCGCGGCCGCCCTGCTCGCGGCCGACATCGACAACCCGGAACTGCACGCGATGCTCTGATTTGCGTGGGTGCTGCTGGCGATCGTGGGCGTCGCGGTGCTCTAGGACGGCGACGCCGTTGCGACCGTTCAGCCCTCGAGCAGCTCCTCGAAGAGCACGGCGTACTGGATGAGATGTCGGTCGCCGAGGAACAGGTCCTTGACGCGCTCCCGCGCCGCCTCACCGAGGCGGGCAGCAAGCTCCTGGTCAGTCAGGACGGAGACCACCAGGTCGGCGAAGGTCTCGAGGTCCTCGGGATCCTCCAGGAGCAGGCCGCTCTCCCCGTGGTCGATCTGGTCCTGGATGCCGCCGATGCTGGAGGCGACCACCGGGCGGCCCTTCCACATCGGCTCGGTGACGGTGAGACCGAAGCCCTCCACCAGGCTCTTCTGCACCACCACCTCCGCGTGGCGCTGCAACGCGTTGACGATGTGAGCGTTCTCGTCGACGTCCTCCATCGGCACCGTGGCGAGGTGGACCCGGGCCTGGGCGTCCGCGGGCAGCGCCTTCCACTGGTCGACGCACTCCTCCAGGACCTCCGCGCCCTCCGGATCGTCGGCGACGCCGGCCACGGCGGGGCCGACCAGCATGAGGTGCACGTCGTCGGGCATCCGGTCGAGGGCCTCGACGAACGCCTCGAGGACCCCACCCATGTCCTTGAGCCGGTCCCACCGACTGACCTGCATCACCACGCGCGCATCGGCCGGTACGACGTCGCCGGCTGCGAAGAGGTCGTCGTGCTCGTGCACCGTGCCCGACGACCCGTCACGACGGACGTACTCGACGGTGGGGTGGCCGTCCGGGAACGCCACCAGGCCGCTGTGGCTCAGCGTGGCGCGGATGTCCTCCTCGTCGAGGTCGGCGTTCTTGGTGCTGAACGGGTCCAGGGACGGCGGGATGATGTGCACCGAGTCGGGGTCGACCCATTCCGGTGTGTACTCCGCTCGTGAGAAGACCGTGGCATCAGCCTGCTCGACGTACGGCCGCAGGAACTGCCAGCCGCGATCGGTGTGCTCGTTGGCCCTGTCGGTGCCGATGTGCGAGCGCCAGATGACCAGGGCACCGGCCTCACGCAGCGGCTCCACCATCCCCGCGGTCTGAGGGTCATGGAGGAGCACGAGGTCGCCCGCGCTGACCTTGGCGCTCAGCTCCTCCACGTTCGGCGCCAGGGCCCTGCTCGTACGCCTCCCGCTCGGCGTCGTCGAGCTGACCACCGTCACCGGGCGTCCCGTGGAGCACGTTGTGGAGGCGCTTGGTGATCTCGAAGAACTCGGCATCGCCGTCGAGTACCAGCCAGCGCGTGTCCACGCCTGCGCCCCGCGTATAGGCGAGCAACCCCTGCAGCATCTCCGCGACGCCTCCGCCACTGGCCGTGGCATTCACGTTCCACACCACGCGGCCCTCGAGCAGCGTGCGGGCTGAGGCCGCATTCTCCTCGACCGCGCGCGCCCGGTCGCCCGCCAACAGTTCCGCGAGGCGGTCGAGGGACATTCCGTCGATGTGGACTTCCTGCACGCCAGAGGGTTACCCGGAGTGGCGTGCGCCACACCCGCATCTCAGTCCTCGGCTGCCAGGGCCGCCCGGGTCAGTCCCCCGGCTGTGTCGGCGACCAGCTGCCGTGGAAGCCGGCGGGCACCCGCGCCGGCAGGTGTACGGCGGCCACGTCCTCGAGCGTCTCCGCATCCAGCACGACGAGGTCGCTCGTGCCCCGCGCCTGGTCGAAGACGTAGCCCATCAGCACACCGTCGGCCTCCCCGGTCGCGTTCTCGTGCTCGACGAAGCAGAACTCGCTCGCCTCGCGACCGGCTCCGAGGTTGCGGACGTGCGTCGTACCGGCAGCCAGGTCGTGACGGAGTACGGCGTCGCCGGGGCCGCCCCCGTGAATGCCCACGGAGTAGCCGTAGCGGTGGCGGCGGCCGGTGAACCGCTCGTCGATGCGCGGGAACTCCTGCGAGTGGTCGTCGAACCGGTCCTCGCGCACCTTGTCGGCGACGAGGTCGATGGTGAACCGCGCCATGGTCGAGGGCCCCTCGTCGGGCCCGTTGAAGACCGTGGCGAACATCCGGTCGTGCCGTACGACGTCGACCACGACCGTGTCGCCGTCCTCGTAGGCGTTGAGCGTGTGGAACACGAAGCACGGGTCGATCTCGAACCAGCGCACGTCGTCCGGACCGCCCTCGCGCGGCAGCAGCCCCAGCCGCGCCGGGTAGTCGGGGTCCCACGAGTAGGGCAGCGTGCCGATGTCGCCCTCGGCCGCGCCTCGCGCGATGCGCGAGATGACCGGGTCGGGCAGCGGGTTGCGGCCGATGATCGCCGACATCATCAGGCGTGCCGGGATACGCGCCGCCCGTGGCATCGACCTGAGCGCCATCTGCTTGTCGAAGACCACCGGCAGGTCGTAGAGCACGACGTAGTTCTCGGTGAGTGCGAAGTCGTGCATCATCGGGCTGCCCCCGACCTGAACGGGCACGGTCTTCCGGATGTGTCCGTCGGTGCCGCGCACCGTGTAGTCCACCCGGTTGCCGCGCAGCCAGTTGTAGGACACCGCGTGGAGCTCGCCCGTCTCGGGGTCCTCGTGCGGGTGAGCCGTGTAGCCGGCCGGGAGGTGGCCCGTCCGGAGGGTCCCGTCGAAGTCGGTGGGGCCGACGGTGTCGAGCTCCTCGGTGAGCTCGTACGGCGGAGACCCGGCCTCGACCAGCGCCAGCGTCTGCCCGGCGTGGGAGAGGACGTGGGTGTTGGCCGCGAAGTCCCCGACCGGCCAGTCCTCGCGCGGCTTGGGCTCGCCCAGTCTTCGCGCCACGGCGTTCGAGCGCACGTAGCGGTTGCGGTACCACTTCGCCTCGCCGTCGACGACGCGCACGCCGTGCACCATGCCGTCGCCGAGGAACCAGTGGTGGTTCTCGCCGGGATTGCCCAGCGGGTTGGGACCGATGCGCAGGTAGCGCCCGTCGAGGTGGTCCGGGATGGTCCCGGTCACCGGCAGGTCGGTCACGGTCTGCTCCTCGCGCACCGGCGCGAAGTTGTCCTGGAGGTAGCGGTTGGTCATGGCGACCCATTCCTTCTGGTAGAGGCCTTCTGACAGCGGCTCATAACGGTGTTATAGAGCACCATGTATAACGCTGTTATGCCATCATGGCAAGCATGACTTCCCCGCCAGCGTCGAGCCAGGAGTCCGATGACGTACGTCGCCGACTGCTCGAGGCCGCCGCCCTGCTCCTCGACGAGGACGGGCCGGACGCGCTGACCGCCCGGCGAGTGGCCAACGCCGCCGGCACCTCGACGATGGCCGTCTACACGCACTTCGGCGGGATGCCCGCCCTCGTCAGGGAGATCGTCGCCGAGGGCTTCACCCGCCTCGACGAGCACCAGGCCACCGTCCCCCACACCGACGACCCGCTCGCCGACCTCGAGGCACTCGCCATGGCCTACCGGGACAACGCCCTGGCCAACCCGCACCTGTACGCCGTGATGTTCGGGGCCACGTCGCTCAAGGGGTTCACCCTGTCCGAGGGCGACATGGAGATCGGGCTGAACAGCTTCGCCAAGCTGACCGACTACGTCGCTCGCGCGATCGAGTCGGGACAGCTGCGTCGCGACGACCCCGCTCGCGTGGCCGCCCAGATGTGGACGGCCATGCACGGCTACGTGATGCTCGAGCTCGCCGGCCTGCACCTTCCTCCGGACAACCCGGTGGAGGACGTGCTGAAGCCGTTGCTCGCGACGTTGGTTCGGGGACTGGCGCCCACCGGACTACGTCCGAGTAGCTCGCGGCCAGGGTTCAGCGCAGCGAGGACTCCGCCTGCGCCAGCAGTCGCTGGAGGTGCACTCCGCGATGGACGTCCGTGGGTGTCGGCGTACCCGTCTCGACGGCGGTTGCCAGCGCACGCGTCAGCGCCTCGCCCACCTGCTCGTCGGCGTCGGACTCGGCACCGTCGAAGATGACGGGGCCGTCGTCGGTGTACACCTCGCACCGCAGCGACCCAGCCGTACCGGGCGTGGTGATCGAGAGCGCCACCTGGCCGACAGCACCACCGTCGTGCTCGGTGATCATCGAGATCCAGCGCACGGGGTCACCCTTGGCGACGATGTGCACGATGCGACCCATGGCCGCGTCCAGCAGGTCCAGCGAGTGCGGACCGAGGTCGAAGAGCGCACCCCGTTCGACGCGCCACGGGGTGGCGAACGGGCTCCCCTCGAGGGCGGCGCCGGTCACGCAGCTGGCCACACCCCCACGAGCCGGTGACGCCTGGGCCGACTCCAGGAAGGCCTGACCCGACGTGGTGTAGCGGTTGCGGAGCATCACCACCGTCTGTACGCCGGCCTCGTCGACCGCGTCCGCGATGCGCTCCGCGGCCTCCAGTGTGAAGGCCAGCGGCTTCTCGAGGATCAGGTGCTTGCCGGCCGCGGCCGCCTGCGGTGCCAGCTCGGCCTGCACGTCGGGCGGGACCGCGAACGCCACGGCGTCACAGCGCTCGAGCAGGTCCTCGAAGCTCGAAGCCGGTGTGGCACCGACGTCGGCCGCCACGGCCTGCGCGGCTTCCGGGCGCCGCGACCAGACCGCCTCGAGCGTGGTCCCCGCTCCGGCGGACAGCATGGGCACGTGGAACATCTCCGCCCACGGACCCGCACCCACGAGACCGGTCCTCAGGTTCACGCGTCACCCCGGCGAGCAGGGTCGATCGTCTCGATGTGCACGTGGGCCTCCCGGACTCGGTTCGCTCCGAGCCAACCACCTGGCACGCCCCGGGGGAAGTCGGCACCCGGGTGGACGGCCACTGGTGGACAGCACGCACGCGGACGGGCCACGATCAGGAATCGGCGGGATGGAGGACCACGATGTTCCGTTACAGCTTCGACACGACGGCGACTCCGGAGCAGGCGTTCGACGCCTTCACCGACTTCAGTGACCGTCGCCTCGAGACCTGGAAGGGCACCCTCGATCCCAAGAAGTACGAGCTCCGGGAGCGGGGCGACTCCTGGGCCGTCGTACGCGAGGGCAGCGGTGGCATGAACATCTGGGTCGAGCTGCGCTACGAGTGGGAGGCACCCGGGGTGATCCGCTGGACCCTGGTCGACAGCAACCACTGCGACTACGGCACCGGTCGGATCGACATCCGTCCCGGGCGCGCCGGCGGCAGCACCGTCGAGACGGAGATCGACCAGGGGCAGCCGCGTGGGCTCAAGGGACGCGCCATCCTCGGCATGCAGCGCCTGATCGGACCCGTGCTGTTCCCGCGGTTGTGGAAACGAGCGCTCGACCGGTACGCCGCCCAAGCCAGCTGAGCCGTATGCCCGGACATCTCGCTTTCGTCCGGCAGACCCCGCTGGACCAGTAGCTCACGGGCGTGGACCTGCGTCGCGGCACGGGCAGATGATGGCCGACATGGCGCGCAGCAGGCACAACAGCCCGCTCGTCCGGATCGCGTGGGCCGACGCGGTGTCGGGAAACCGTCGTTCGTCGTTCGACCCGATGCTGCCGATCGAGCTGCGTATCGGGCTGGTCTTCGAGCCGTCCTTCTGGCAGTCCTTCGAGTCGGCCTGGTACATGGTGCAGTTCACCACCTTCCGCTTCGGCTACGTCGCCCAGTGGTTCCACCTGCTGGGCGACCCGACCGAGCTCCCGGGAGCGCCGGGCAGCCAGCTGTGGATCGGCCTGGAGCTCGGCCGGGCGGCGCAGGCGACCATCTATGACGGCGAACCCATCAGCTGGCAGGCCTCCGCCGAGTTCCGGCGGTGGGGTGGGGCGGGCGACGGCAACACGCAATGGGCGGTGACGCCGGCCCAGTCGGCCTTCTTCGTCGAGGAAGAGTCCACGGCACCGTTCCACGGTTCAGCGCACGAGCGCCGGACCGGAGGCCCTGGCACCCCGCCGAACACCCCGCCCCACACCACATTCAGCTGACCCCGTCACCATTTCCGAAGGAGAGTCATGAGCCTGAACGCACTGATGCAGAGCATCGACGACTGGTGCGGGACACCCTCGCCCGGCCATCCGCCGCGGCCGCCGTGGCTGCGCGACATCCTGACGGCCGTGGTCCTCGCCGAGATGTCGACCGACCTCAGCACCGACTCCCAGCGGGACTCGCTCTACGAGGCAGCGCGGGACCTCTACACGTCGGCCGCCCAGCAGGTGGCCCTCAACCCGCAGCCGCTACCGCCCCTGAGCGAACGCAATCCCTGAGTCGGGCGCCTTGACGATCCGGGTCAGACCACCGCTGCCGCGAGCGACGCCGGGTGGAACCTCGGCGGCTTGACCTCCTGCGGGGCATCGCCCCGGAAGAGCTTGGCGATCTGTTGCGGGGCGTTGGACAGGTTCGTCTCGTTCAGCCAGCCGTTCGGGAGGGAGAGGCGCACCACCTTGTGCCAGGCGCTGCCGACCTGCTTGAGCAGCGGGGCAGCGTGGTAGGTCAGACCGTGGCGGTGGAAGACCGCGCGCACCTTGGGGGCGATCTCGTAGTAGCGGCGGCTGGGCAGGTCCGGGAAGAGATGGTGCTCGATCTGGTGGGACAGGTTGCCGCTCATCAGGTGCATCGACCGGCTGCCGGAGATGTTCGCCGAACCGAGCATCTGACGCAGGTACCACTCGCCCCGGGTCTCGTGCTCCTTCAGCGACTCCTGCTCGAACGTCTCGACCCCCTCGGGGAAGTGGCCACACATGATCACCGAGTGCGCCCAGATGTTGCGGACGACGTTGGCGGTGACGTTGGCGAGGAGGGTGCTGCGCCAGGACGATCCAGAGATGCCGCCTGAGATCGCCGGGAAGAGGACGTAGTCCTTGGTGAACTGTCGACTCGCCTTGTCGAAGGTCTGCCTGATGCGCGAGCGGAGCTCGGGGGTGAGGCCGCGCTTCTCGCGCAGGTGGTCACCGATGTCGATGTCGTACATGGCGATGCCGTACTCGAAGATGCAGGCGTTCACGAAGTTCCACAGCGGCTGGACGAGGTAGCGCGGCTTCCAGGGCTGGTCCTCGTCGACCCGCATGATCCCGTAGCCGAGGTCGTTGTCCTTGCCGATGATGTTCGTGTACGTGTGGTGCTGGACGTTGTGGGCGCGCTTCCACTGCTCGGCCGGGGACGCGTGGTCCCACTCCCAGGTGCTCGAGTGGATCTTCGGGTCGCGCATCCAGTCCCACTGCCCGTGCAGGACGTTGTGCCCGATCTCCATGTTGTCGAGGATCTTCGCGAGCGCCAGGCACGTCGTCCCCAGCACCCATGCGGGGCGGTACCTGCTCGCGAGGAGGAGCACGCGCCCTGCCATCTCGAGCTTGCGCTGGACGTCGATGACGCGCCGGATGTACGCCGCGTCGCGCTCACCTCGGCTGTCGAGCACCGACTGCCGGATCGCGTCGAGCTCGGACCCGATGGCCTCGATGTCCTCCTCGGTCAGGTGCTCCACCTGGTTGCGGGACTTGTTCTCGAGGGCGGTCACCCCGTGAACCTACCCGTCCTCCAAGGCGGCCAATCACTTGGCCAACCGCAGAATCGGGCTGGACAAGGGGAAACCTCCACCCGTCCTGGGACGAATGGAGGTTTCAAAGTGCCGCCGGCCCTTGGTAGAACCAGCACCCCCCCGGCCTTGAAGCTGAGGTGTTTCCCCCGTGCACTGCGCCGCACATTAGTCCCTCGCGGGCAGCGAAGGCCAGTAACTGCCCCGTCCTTGCTCCCGCTGGGCTAGGCCGCCCCCTCACCCGCCCGCCCCGATCACTCGCGGGGGCCGAGATCCGGAGCGAGCGGGCTTGCGCGCAGGTATATCCCGCGCAGCGCGGTTCCGCACCACTCGACACTCAATCGACACTCGAGGGTCTAGCCCGGATGGCGTGGTCGGTGTCGGCGACCGGTCGGGCCGGCCCGCGCAGCGAGCGGGCGTGACCTGTCCTCGGAGACGTCGTTGAGGGATTGATCCGAATCGGATTAGTCTGTCCCGTTTGCGGGTACCGTCGGGAAAGCTCTAGAGAAAGACGGCACATGCACCTCCCGCCCTTCCGTGCCTCGGGTGGGGCGCCCACGCGGCACCTGCTGCAGTTCTGGGTCCTCCTTCTGCTCGTCCCCGCCTGCTATGCGCTCGCCACGATGCCGCTGATGGTTGTCGCGGTCGCGGTCACCTTGACGTTCGGGCTCCCCTTCGGAATCTGGCTCGCTGTCAACGTCCACAGCACGCGCCAGTTCCGAGCCCGGGTCGCGAGGGCGATCTGGTTTGCGACAGGCGTGTCGATCACTTGCCTCGGACTCGTCGGGCTGTTCGCCTTCTCATGGGCACTTGCCTGCGCCACCGTGGCGGCGTACGTCGTCACGGTGGGCCTGATGACCGCATGGGACGGAAGCCACTCCGGAGCACGTCCGGGGTCGACCCCGGCGTCAACCCACGGGAACCCGACCATGACCTCCAATGGAGCGGAGCACGCAGGCGTCGTCGTCACGCTCGACAAGGTCCGGAAGATGACCGACGACGAACTGTGCCACGCCTGGCGGCGCAGCTTCGTGGCACTGCAGCATGCTGGCGACGTCCACCTGCGCGCCCTGGTCGTGCAGACCCGCCAGCTGCTGCTCGACGAGGTCGACGCACGACACCCAGCAGGGCTGCGGGCGTGGCTCAGCTCCGGCGCCAGCGCCGCCGGCAGCCCTGACCGGTTCATCGGCGAAACCGGCAGCAGCAGCGGCCACCCCGAGGCGGCCTGAGCAGCCAACCCGCGGCCACGGCGCTCAGAGCTGCGACTGCACCCCGGCGAGGAGCTGCCGTGCCGCGACGATCCGCTGGACCTGGTTGGTGCCCTCGTAGATCTGGGTGATCTTGGCGTCGCGCATCATCCGCTCGACCGGGTAGTCGCGGGTGTAGCCGTAGCCGCCGAGCACCTGGACGGCGTTCGTGGTCACCTCCATGGCGACGTCGGAGGCGAAGCACTTGGCCGAGGCCCCGAAGAAGGTGAGGTCCTTGTCGCCGCGCTCGGAGCGGCCGGCGGCGGCGTAGGTCAGCTGGCGGGCGGCCTCCACCTTCATGCCCATGTCGGCGAGCATGAACTGGAGTCCCTGGAAGTCCGCGATCGGCTTGCCGAACTGCTGGCGCTCCTTGGCGTACTCCAGCGCGTAGTCGAGCGCGCCCTGGGCGACGCCGACGGCCTGCGCCGCGATGGTGACGCGGGTGTGGTCGAGCGTCTGCATCGCGGTGGCGAACCCGGTGCCTTCGTCGCCGATCATCCGGTCGTCGGGGATGCGGACCTTGTCGAGGTACACCTCGCGGGTGGGTGAGCCCTTGATCCCGAGCTTCTTCTCCGGCGCACCGAACGAGACACCCTCGTCGGACTTCTCCACGACGAAGGCCGAGATCCCGCCGCGCGTCTTCTTCTCGGCGTCGGTGACGGCCATGACGGTGTAGAACTCCGACTCCCCCGCGTTGGTGATCCAGCGCTTCACACCGTTGAGCACCCAGCCGTCGCCGTCGCGCTCGGCCTTGCACTTCATGCCGCCGGCGTCGGAGCCTGCGTCGGGCTCGGAGAGGCAGTAGGAGAAGCCGCCCTCGCCCTTCGCGAGCGCGGTGAGGTACTTCTTCTTGATCTCCTCGCCGCCGGCGATCTGCACGGGCAGCGAGCCGAGCTTGTTGACCGCCGGGATCAGTGAGGAGCTCACGCACACGCGGGCCACCTCCTCGATCACGATGACCGTGGCGAGTGCATCCGCGCCGGCGCCGCCGTACTCCTCCGGCACGTGCGGGGCGTGGAAGTCCGCGGCCAGCAGGGCCTTGGCGGCCTCGGCGGGGTATCGCGCCTCCTCGTCGACCTCGGCTGCGTACGGCGCGATCTTCGCCTCGGCTATCGCGCGCACTGCCTCCCGGATCGCCTGGTGCTCGTCGGTGAGGGAGTACACGGGAAAGTCACTCATGGGTCGAGTCTATGTTTGCTCCTGTGAGCGACTGGCAGGACCCGGAGGCGATCGAGTTCATGCTCGACGAGTGCGGGACATGGGCTGTGGTGGGCCTGTCCGGGGACACCAGCCGTGCGGCGTACCGCATCGCTGCGCTGCTCCGGGAACGCGGCAAGAAGATCGTCCCGATCCATCCGAACGCGCCGACCGTCCTCGGTGAGCAGGGCTTCGCCACGCTCGCCGACGTGCCGTTCGACATCGACGTCGTCAACGTGTTCCGACGATCGGAGGCAGCCGGTCAGTTCGCCGACGAGGCAGTCGCGGTCGGCGCGAAGGGAGTGTGGTTCCAGCTCGGGGTGATCGACGAGGAGGCGCTCGAACGAACCCTCGCCGCCGGCCTGCCGATGGTGATGGACACCTGCCCGGCCATCGAGTGGCGCAAGCGGTAGTGGCCTCCCCACGCACGGCCTCCGGCTTGGTGCTCCGCCCCGGTCCCGGCATCCCGGGCGGACTGACTGTCCCCGAGAGCGACCTCCAGGAACGGTTCTCCAAGTCGTCGGGGCCGGGTGGTCAGTCGGTGAACACCACCGACAGCAGGGTGGAGCTGACGCTCGACCTGACCACCTGCTCGGCGTTGGGCGACGACCAGCGCGCGCGGGCGATCAGCCGGCTCGGCGACAGGCTCACCGTCACCGCTTCCGAGCACCGTTCGCAGCACCGCAACCGGGTGGCCGCGCGCTCCCGGCTGGCTGACCGGCTCCGCGAGGCGTTGGCGCCGCCACCGCTCGCGCGCGTCCCGACCAAGCCGACGAAGGGCTCACAGCGGCGACGCGTCGAGGGCAAGCGGCGTCGCTCGCAGATCAAGTCCCTCCGCGGACGGGTCCGCGACGACTGACCGGAACCGACACACAGGGACGGCTGGTCAGAACGGCTGGTCAGAACGGTTGGCCGAACGGGACCTTCTTCGCCTTCGCCGGCCCCTCGAGCGTGGAGCGCTGCTCGAAGTCGCCGCTCTTGAGCCCCTTGCTCACGGCCGAGGCGAGCTGGCTGCGCGAACGCGTGCTGTCCTCGGCGAGCGCCTTGAGGAACAGGTAGGTGAAGGCGCCGTTGGGGCGGTTGTCGAAGGTCGCGTCGGAGGCGGTCTGGTCGGGGCGGCAGGCGGCGAAGAGCACCGGCTTCGCGGCGCCACTGCGCGCCTTGGTCAGGTCGCGGAGGGACCTGCGCTCCACCGTGAGCGGCGTCGTGGCGCGGATGTCGCGAGCCCGGTTCAGTCCCCTCGGGGTCGGCGGCGGCAGGAACCGGGGGCGGCGACCGAGCAGCATCGCCTGCTGGATGTCGTCGAGGTCCTTGAGTCCGGTACCGCTGTGGCAGGTGTCCAGCAGCACCTCCACGAGCACGCCGTCGGGGACCTTGGCGAACAGGTCACGCAGCTCGTTGTCGAGGATGACCGTCTTGTTGTCCCAGCTGTCGCCGTTGCTCTTGATGTCGTAGCAGGCGAACGCCTCGTCGAGCCCGTCGGGTTCGTCGGGGTCGTCGGGGACGCTCGGGACCTGGGTGCCGTGACTGGAGAACGTGAACACCAGGTGGTCACCCGGCCCCGCCTTGTCCACCATCTCCGTCAGGGCTCCCATCACCCGCTTCTTGGTGGCTTCCCTGTCCCGCAGGACGGTGGTGGTCCGCGAGGTGAAGCCGAGCTTCTTCAGGACCGTGGAGAGGTCGTTCGCGTCGTTGACACAACCGCTCAGCCAGCTGCTCATCGGCAGCGACTTGAACTCGTTGATGCCGACGCACAGTGCGCGACGTGTCATGGCGGGTTTCCTTCCGTGGTGGGTGATCTGTTCAGTGAGTCATGAGGTCACGAGGACCGCGTCGGGGCGGGCGTAGACGACGAAGGCCAGCCACGTGGCGTCGCCCGCCTCCCGGGCGACCTCGCGGGCCCGGGTGGTGGCGAGGCTGATCGGCGCACCGGCCAGCAGCTCGTCGTACAGCTTCTCCACGAAGACCCTGCGACGGCTGCTCGTGCACCGACCACAGGCAGGAGACGAACGCCGAGGCGCCGGCGTCGAGGAACGCCTTGGCGAACCCACCGACCGTGGTCAACAGCCGGCCGGCCTGGCCGGCCTGGCAGGCGTTGAGGACGACGAGCGGCCCCATCGTGCCCTGCTGCGCCCAGGCGGCGTTCTCGCTGACGCTGGTCGCGCCGAGGTACTGCGGCTCGACCGTGCCGGCGCGCTTGAGCCCCTGGAGCAGGAGCTTGGCGGCCTCGATGTCGTCGGGATCGGCCGCACCGTGGCCGGAGAAGTGCAGCAGGTCGAAGGCTCCCGAGCGCAGCAGGGTGCGTACGCCGCTGGGCGTGGCCCGCACCTTCGACGCCTGGAACTTCTCGACGAGGAACGCCTCCTCGTGCACCGGCTCGGTGAGGGCGAAGCGGGGGTCCTTGTACGACGGGACGAGCGTCCGGGCCCGACCGGCGCGGACGTGCATCTCCTTGGGCGGGAAGCTCCCGGGCTGCCATCGCACGAGGCCGCCCTGGGCCAGGAAGCGCGCCTTCTCCTCACGGGGTCCCCTGGGCGGCTTGAGGTGGACGAGCTCCCAGGGCACGAACGGCTCGTCGGCGTACAGGATCAGGTCGCGCACCGCCGACCGGTGCTTCCAGAGGTAGGCCTGCATGTCCTCGGGGAACAGCTCGTCGAACATCCTCGAGCCGATGTCCTGGAGCTTCCGCTCGCGCTCGCGGGGCTCCGCGCTGGTGTGCTTCCACACCTTGGCGACATCGTCGAGGATCTTGGCGATCGTCTCGCGACGGTTGGGGATCGGCTTGGACTCGAACGTGAGCACCGGCTCGTCCCGCTCGAGACGCACCGCGTAGTGGTAGGACACCTGCCCGTTCGGCAGCTCGCGCTCGTAGATGTCGATGCACGGAAGACCCTCGAGCTCCGGGGCGTCGATGCCGGGATGCGCCTCGGTCTCGGCCATCACGCCCAACGGCATCGTGTCGGCCTCGGCCTGCGCCACGGCGGTCGCCCGAAGCGTCATGTTGGCGGTCAGCACCGTGCCCTGCCGGACCATGATCGTGACCACGCACGGGCCGGGTCCGAGGGCCTGGGCGGTGAACGGGAGCTCGCTGATGCCGCCGCCCCTCGGCAGGTCGAACTCGTCGATGCCGGTGCCGCTGATCTGCACGTTGGTCTTGCCGATGACCTGCACCGAGAGCGGGCGGTCCGGCCGCACACTCACCTCGGCCTCGGCGCTGACGGTGCCCTCGGTCGGCACCAGGTCGTTGCGGGAGAGCCGGACGCGTACGACGAAGTCCATCTTCTCGACGACGTTCGCCGGCATCTCCGCCGCGAGATGGGCCTCTGCGGTCTCCGGCGGCTCCATCGCCATCGCTGCCTCGGGGGGTGGTTCGGGCGGTTCGGGAACGTGGAACGGATGCGAGCCGCCCACGCCTTCGCCGGTGAACGTGCCGCCACCCCCGGTCGACCGTCGGCCGGGTTCGGGAACGTGCGGTGCCCGGGAGGCCGGCATCTCGGCCTCGGGTTCCGGTGGCTCGGCCATCGCTGCTTCGGGTTCTGGTGGCTCGGCCATCGCTGCTTCGGGTTCTGGCGGCTCGGCCATCTGGCCGGGCGGCTCGGCCGTCGGGGTCATCGGCTCCGGCCACATGTCGGCCGTCTCGGGGAGCCCGCGGGTCACGGGTGGCGGCGGGAAGGCGGGCGGCGGCGCGCCCTCTGCCGCACCCTCCTCCTCGCCGCCAGCCCCGAGACCCAGCGGCAGCCACCCGGCGATCGCCTCGATCACCGAGAGCTGCGCGAAGTAGTTGTTGTGGTAGACGACGTCGTTCTCGCCCAGCGCGAACGTGCCACTGACGAACCCGCCGTCGGGCAGTCCGATCGCCGACATCGACTCGGTGTCGACGACGAGGTCGTTGTCACCCTCGAAGAGCCGGTCCACGAATCCCTCGGCGAGCTTGGCCGCCAGCTCCTTCGGGAACTCCGGCGGGTTGTGGTGGTCGTCGAAGAGGCGGACGTGGAAGTTGGAGGACACCACGAACCAGTTGGTGCCCGGCCCGGGCTGACCCGGTTGCAGCTCGTTGATCTCGGTGACGAACGCACCACCGGGCACCATCGCCTTCAGACCGGGGACGTCGTCGCCCGTGGCGGCGTACGAGACGAGGTACTTCACGAACGCGCCGATGCCGCGCACCACCCCGCTCACGACCGCGGCAACGGGCGCGGCTCCAGCCAGGGCCAGCACCCGAGCCGTGACGGCGGCGAGGTTGGTGTAGAGGTCGACGAGGTCCGACCACCGCTCCGGATCGGCCAGGTGGGTGCCGGCGTTGGTCGAGGCGACGAACACGATGTTGTCGACGCGGGCGGGCCAGCCCGAGGAGGGCAGCACCTGCTCCACGAACGACCGGGTGACCAGGCCGCCCCGGCTGTGCGTGATCACGTCGATGACGAGCTCGTGGTCGGGCTGGTGCTTCCTGAGCCGCGCCAGCAGGTCTTCCGCGTTCTGCCTCGGGTCGACGCTGAGGGTCTTGTGGTTGAAGCCGATGACGGCGTCGTAGGCGAAGATCGCCGTACGCAGGAAGCCCGGGCCGTTCTCGCCCACGCCCAGTGAACCGAAGCCGCCGGCGGTCGAGGAGAACGTGCCGTGGACGAAGAGCAGCACGCGGACGGGCCTGTCGGTGGGCAGGTCGAGCTCGTCGAGGCTCTCGAACCGCTTCCAGGTCGACACGTCGGTGTCGGTCAGGTGGACCAGGCCTTCCTTGACGTGCCCCTCCATCCTCTCGACGGCCTTGTCGAGCACTGCAGGCGCGACGAAGCGGAAGATGAGTGCGTGGGCGGCACCCTCGATGATGCTGCCCAGCAGTCCCCGGTCGCGGCGGCCGTCGGGCGCGGCGGGCAGGGGCGCGGGGCCGGGCTGGACGTCGATCGCGAAGCGCCGGGTCCGCGGGCCGGGCTCGATCGACCGCGTGCGTCGACCCACGTCGACCGGCAGGTGCCAGGAGTAGACGCCGTCGCGCTCGAGCAGCACCACCGCGTCCTCGTCCGGCGGCACGTCCACCTCGAGCTCCACGGTGCCCGGCGCGGCGGGCGGTGCACCGAGGTCCCTGCTGCGCCGCGGGGTGAGGTCGACCGACTCGACGAGGTTGAGGTCGCTCTCCTGCAGGGCGGCAACCAGGGCGTCCTTCCCCATGGCGTCGGCCAGCTGGGAGGGGTCGGGCAGACCTCGCGTCGGCCCCGTCCGGTCTGCGTCGTACGTCGGCGGTGTGGTGACCCGCACCGTCCCGTCAGCGAACGTCGACGCCATTACGAAGCTCCCTTCCGCCCTAGTTGGGTGCTCGTCCTTCCAACCTAGAGCGCCCGGTGGGGCTGGTGATACCCATTGGGACGATCTGGCCTAGCCCGGATTCGCCCGTTCGCTGGTTGAGCTCGTCGGCCGAAACCAAAGGCCGTACGACGAACGCCCACCTGGGCCCACCGCTGGTTGAGCCTGTCGAAACCACTCCTGCTCGATGGTGCACCTGAGTTATCGATTGGGGTGGTCGACGTCGGCGGCTGGTTGCGGTGGTGTTCCCCGACCCCTTCGTCCGGCCCACCGTCGCCTCACTCGACCGTCGTGGTTGCGGTGGCTGGAGTCGAGGAAGCGTGTCCGTGCTGGCTTCGGTGGCGGGTTGACATTGTTTTCCACAGATTCCATTTGCCTCTTGATACGAACACCTGTTCGTCAGAGAATTGTTCCATGACCTCACTCCTCCAGGCACCCGCCAGCAGCCGCCTCGCTGCTGCCCGGGATCGGCGAGGTCCACGGGCTGCTGGATCGGTTGCATGCCTCCCCTCTGGGAAGTGCTCACGGATCGCTCGCGTCCACGGTGGTCGAGGTCGACCGGGCGATCCGGAGGCTGGAGGCACTCAAGCTCAAGCTGCTCGCGGCGGCCGACCAGCACGGGGTCGCGCAGGACGCCGGTTTCACCGGCACCGAAGCCTGGACGGCACAACAGACGACCACCTCCCGCGCGACCGCGGCGCGGCAGGTCGCGCTCGCCCGTGAGCTCTCCCCCGACGCAGGTCACGACACCACCGCTCGAGCACTCGACGAAGGCCTGGTCTCACCCGCGCATGCTGCGGTCATCGTTCAGGCCCAGCGAGAGCTCCCGCCAGGCGCGAGCACCGAGCAGAAGGCGGCCGTCGAAGCGGCGCTGGTCGAGAAGGCCAAGCGGTTCACCCCCGACCAGCTGCGACGCATGGCCCGACGGGCCGTGGAAGCCATCGAGCCGGACCAGGCGGAGGTCGACGCCCACGAGAACGAGCTCGTGCGCGCCGAGGAAGAGCAAGCCCTCGCCAAGGCCTCCTTCACCTGGCACGACAACGAGGACGGCACCACCACCGGACACTTCACCGTGCCCACCCCGGCCGCGGGTTTCCTGCGCAAGATCCTCGACGCGATGACCGCGCCCCGACGGATGCGGGCACGCCGTGGGGCAGTCGTTCGACGCCCGGCACCGCCGCGGGCTGGCCTTCGCCGAGCTCCTCGAGCACCTGCCCACCGACCACCTCCACCACAAGACCGCCGCCACCGTCGTGGTCACCCTCGACCCCACACCCTCACCGGCGCCCTCAAGACCGCCGGACCTCGACACCGGAGACACCCTCTCCGCCGGCGAGGCCCGCCGCCTCACCTGCGGCGCCGGGCTCATCCCCGCCGTGCTCGGCGGCGCCTCCGTCCCCCTCGACCTCGGCCGCGAGACCAGACTCTTCACCCAGGCACAGCGCATCGCGGCCGGCCTCAAGCACGACACCTGCGCCGCGGAAGGATGCGACCGTCCCTACGCCTGGTGCGAGCTCCACCACCGCCAACCCTGGTCCCGCGGCGGACGCACCGACCTCGACCAAGCAGTCCCCCTGTGCCACTGGCACCACCAACGCATCCACGACCACACCTACCAACACTCCCGGCGACCAGACGGCACCATCCGCTTCCAACGACACCGACCCAGGCGGACATAGGTCGGGCATCGCGGCACCGAGATGTGGGTACCTCACAGCAAGGACCTGACCACAGGAGGCACGGATGCCCAGCAAGTCAGCGAACGTCAAGAACGAGAAGCAGTACGAAGCGCTCAAGGACAAGGGCATGTCCAAGCAGCGCGCCGCCAAGATCGCCAACTCCGAGGGTGCCTCGAAGCGAGGCGGCAAGCAGAGCGGCAAGGGCGGCGACAGCTCTCAGGGCGGGACGAGCGCGCAGAAGAAGAAGGCAGGCCGCAAGGGCGGCAAGGCCTCCAGCGGATCCTGAGGCGCGGACCTGCGGTGGATGCCCCGATGTTTCACCGGAAAGCGGGTACGGCATGGTGGAGAAGTAGTTGAACACCGAACATTCGTGAACGCTCGACTCGAGGAGAGCCCCAGCACATGTCAGACCCCGTCAAGCTCGCGATCATCTACTACTCCTCCACGGGCACCATCGACGCCATGGCGCGGCACGCGGCCCGGGTGGCGGAGAAGGCTGGTGCCGACGTTCGGCTGCGGCACGTCGAGGAGCTCGCACCCAAGGCGGTGATCGAGCAGCAGGACGAGTGGGTCGAGCACCGCGCGGCTGTCGGTGACGAGCCGACGGCGGCACCTGACGACGTGGTGTGGGCCGACGCGGTGCTGTTCGGCACGCCGACGCGCTTCGGCAACGTCGCCAGCCAGCTCAAGCAGTTCATCGACACGCTCGGCCCGCAGTGGGGCGAGGGCCTGCTCGCCGACAAGACGTACGCCGGCTTCACCGCGGCCAAGACCGCGCACGGCGGCCACGAGTCGACGTTGCTCGCGCTCTACAACACCATCCACCACTTCGGCGGCATCGTCGTCCCGCCCGGCTACACCGACGAGATCAAGTACGAGGACGGCAACCCGTACGGCGTCTCCCAGATCGACCAGGGCAGCGACGAGCCGTTGACCGACACCGCCTCGGAGGCGTTGACCCACCTCGTCGAGCGGCTGATCTCGATCACGGAGCGCCTCAACCGCGAGTAGGCCAGGGCTCAGAAACCCAGTCGGTGCTCGGCCTCCCCGCGCACCGCCTTGCCCTTCTCCTGCGCGGTCTCCTTCAGCTTCGTCTGGAAGTCCAGCATCTTCTGCTGGAGGTCGGTGTCGCCCGCCGCCAGGATGCGCACGGCGAGCAGGCCGGCGTTGCGCGCGTTGCCCACCGCCACCGTCGCCACCGGCACACCCGCCGGCATCTGCACGATGGAGAGCAGGGAGTCCATGCCGTCGAGGTACTTCAGCGGCACCGGCACCCCGATGACCGGCAGCGGTGTGACCGCGGCGAGCATGCCCGGCAGATGGGCTGCTCCCCCGGCACCGGCGATGATCACCTGCAGACCGCGACCAGCGGCCTCGCGGCCGTAGGCCAGCATCGCGTCGGGCATCCGGTGCGCGGAGACGACGTCGGCCTCGAAGGCGATGTCGAACTCCTCGCACGCCTCGGCGGCTGCCTTCATCACCGGCCAGTCCGAGTCGGACCCCATCACGATGCCGACGCGTGCGTTGCCCTTGGCTTCGACAAGCTCACTCATTCGCTCTCTTCTCCCAGGTCGCCCGCGAACCATGCTGCCGCATGGCGGGCGCGATCGAGGCACTCCTCGAGATCATCGCCGTAGACGTTCACGTGTCCCACCTTGCGGCCCGGACGCATCTCCTTGCCGTAGAGGTGCACCCGCAGCCGCGGGTCGCGGGCCAGGGCGTGCGGGTAGCCGTCGTAGAGCCGGCCGGTCTGGTTCGACGCGCCGAGGATGTTCACCATCACGGTCCATCGAGCGCGTGGGTCCGGTGCGCCCAGCGGCAGGTCGAGCACGGCGCGCAGGTGGTTCTCGAACTGGCTGGTCACCGAGCCGTCCTGGGTCCAGTGGCCGGTGTTGTGCGGACGCATCGCCAGCTCGTTGACCAGGACTCGGCCGTCGGTGGTCTCGAACAGCTCGACCGCGAGCACCCCGGTGACGTCGAGCTCGCCCGCGATCTTCATCGCGATCTGCTGCGCCTGCGCCGCCAGCGCGGGAGCGAGGTCGGGGGCGGGGGCGATCACCTCGTGGCAGATGCCGTTGCGCTGCGTCGAGGCGACCACCGGCCACACGGCGACCTGGCCGGACGGTGAGCGCGCCACGAGGGCGGAGAGCTCGCGCCGGAAGTCGACCAGCTCCTCGGCGAGGATCGCCCGACCCGACTCGAAGGCGGTGGCACAGTCCTCGGGACCTTCGACGAACCACACGCCCTTGCCGTCGTACCCGCCGCGCGTGGTCTTCAGGACGCACGGCCAGCCACCGGAGGACCCGGCGAACGACTCGACCTCCGCGACCGACGAGACGAGGGCGTTGCGCGGGCACGGCACGTCGAGCTCGGCGAGCCGGCGCCGCATCACGGCCTTGTCCTGGGCGTGCACCAGCGCCTCGGGTCCCGGGCGGACGGCCAGCGAGGACTCCAGCGCGTGCAGGTGGTCGGTCGGCACGTGCTCGTGGTCGAAGGTGACCACCTCGCAGCCCTCGGTCACCGCCCGGAGGGTGGCGAGGTCGGTGTAGTCGCCCACGACGTGATCGGGCAGCACCTGGGCTGCGCTCACGCCGGGAGCCTCGGCCAGCAGTCGCAGCGGGATCCCCAGCGCGGCGGCGGGCTCGGCCATCATCCGGGCCAGCTGGCCGCCGCCGATGACGGCCACGGTGGGCGCGAGCGGCCCTGTGGAACCTGGGGTCTGCTGGGACACGCAGCGACCCTAGCGTTGGGTACGACGCACGGCGACCGGCTCCAGGTCACCGAACCCGCGCACCGGCCGCGCCGGCAGGATGCGGGTGTCGTACCTCCGCTCGGGGAGGTGCGCGGCGGTGTGCGCGTCGGTGATCACGCGGTTGCGCCGCGCGACCCCGACCAGCCGGGCCGCGAGGTTCACCGCGGGGCCGTAGACGTCACCCATGCGGAGTACGACGGCCCCGGTCACCACCCCGACACGGACGTCGGGGAGCCGCTTGTCGCCACCGATGACGTTGACGATGTCCCACGCGATCTCCACCCCGTCCTCGGGAGTGGCCGCCATGAACAGCACCGAGTCACCGAGCGTCTTGACCACCCGCCCGCGCCGTCGCGAGACCACGTCGTGGCTGCGACTCTCGAAGACCTCGACGAGGTCGCCGATCTCGTCGTCGTCGAGCTTGTTGGTCAGGGCGCTGAAGCTGACCAGGTCGGCGAACCCGACCGTCGCCTCCGCCACCTGCTCGTCGGCGGCGGTGTCCAGGCTCTCCACCCGGGCCACGGCGGCCGACAGGTGCCGCCGCCACACGTAGGTCAGCAGCCACTCGAAGTGCGGTCCGATGGTCTCCACGAGTCGGAGCGCCTCGCTGCGCTTCGACGAGTCGGCGCGGGTCCGCTCGAGCATGGACGCCAGCGTGGCCACCTCCCACTCGGCCAGGCGGTCCATGGTCTGCCCGACGGCCCGCGTCATCCGCACGATCGTGTCGAAGTCGAGCTCGCCCTCCCGCTCGATCGCCGCCACCCGCGCGAGCGCGTCGGCGTCGGCCTGGCTGAACGCGTTGGCCCCGTTTGCCTGCGGGAAAGCCGAGAGCCCGCCAGAGTCGTGTCGCCTGCTGGACGGTGAGTCCGGCTTCGTCGGCCACCTGCTGGCCGGTCAGTTCGGGGACGGATCCGAGAATTGCCCGCTCGAGGTCCTCAGGATCCGTCATCGGTCTTGCGGGCTCCGTGGAACAGCTCCTCGCTCACTCGCAGCTGAGCCTCCTCGACGTGCGGGATGTCCTTCAGCGGCACCAGCCCCTGCTCGCTGGCGTCGGAGACGACCAGGGTCCCGCAGCCGAACATGCGGTCGATCAGGCTCTTCTCGTAGGAGATGTCGCTGATCCGGTTCATCGGGATGTCGTGGCCCCGGCGGGTCAGGATCCCGGTGCGGGTGATCAGGCGGCGGTTGGTGAACGTGTACGTCGTCAGCAGCCAGTTCAGGAACGGCACCACGCAGAACCAGAGCAGGATCCCCGCGGTCACGACCCAGATGACCAGCCGCCAGACGCCCGCCTGGTCGCCCGACGGCAGGCTGGTCAGGTAGCCCGCCAGCCCCGCGACGACGATGAGCACCACCGCAGGCAGGAGCAGCGCCTTCACGTGCGTGCGGGTGCTGAGCACGACGTGCTCGCCCGGGTTGAGGAGCTTCGCGGATATCGCCACGGCCCGATCATGCCACGCGACGACCACCGGTCACGGGGGTTCGGAGCTCACTCCGGACGCACGTGCACGACGTCCCCGGCGCCCAGTCGCTCCTCCCCCTCCGAGGTGCGGACGACCAGCCGCCCGGCGTCGTCGACGTCGACGGCCTCGCCGACCACCTCTCCGGAGGGCACCGCCACCTTGACCTGCTGGCCCGGGGTGGTGCACAGCTCGAGGTACGCCGCTCGGAGATCCGACCCCGAGCGCCAGTCCTCGTAGCGCGACTCGAGCTCCTCCACGAGGGCGGTGAGCAGCGCCGAACGGTCGACGGGTCCCCCGGTGACGATCGCGAGCGAGGTGGCCTCGGGCACGGGGAGCTCGTCGACGGTCTGGTCGCAGTTCAGGCCGATGCCGACGACCGCAGCGGCGGAACCGTCGTGCTCGACCCGCTCGAGCAGGATGCCGCCGAGCTTGTGGTCCTCGGCGAGCACGTCGTTGGGCCACTTCAGGGAGACCTGGACCCCCGTGACGCGGCGTACGGCGGCAGCGGCGGCGACGCCGGTCAGCAGGGGCAGCCACGGCCACCGTTCCGCCGGAGCCCCCTCGGGGACGAGCAGGAACGACACCGTGACCGAGCTGCGCGCGGGAGTGACCCACTCGCGACCCATCCGGCCGCGGCCAGCGGTCTGGTGCTCGGCGGCCAGCACGAGCCCCTCCGGCTCACCGGCCCGGAAGCGGTCAGCCACCTCGGCGTTGGTCGAGGGCACCTCGTCGACGACCTCGACACGCCATCGACCGGGTGCGTCGGTGGCCTCAAGGGGTGGGCGGCTGTCCTTGTGATCGCTCATGCGCACTAGATTGGCCCACGAATCGACACAGGGCGAGACGTAGGGGCGAGGAGTCTGGACGTGAGCGCAGCACCTGGAGAGGGCACCGAGGTCCCCGAGGACATCGACATCCACACGACCGAGGGCAAGCTGGCCGACCTCGACCGGCGCATCGACGAGGCAGTCCACGCCGGGTCGGCCAAGGCGGTCGAGAAGCAGCACGCCAAGGGCAAGTGGACCGCCCGCGAGCGCATCGAGCACCTCTTCGACGAGGGGTCCTTCGTCGAGCTCGACGAGCTGGCGCGGCACCGCTCCACCGCCTTCGGCCTGGAGAAGAACCGCCCGTACGGCGACGGCGTGATCACCGGCTTCGGCACCATCGACGGCCGCCAGGTCTGCGTGTTCTCCCAGGACTTCACCGTCTTCGGCGGCTCCCTGGGCGAGGTCTACGGCGAGAAGATCACCAAGGTGATGGACCTCGCCATCAAGACCGGCTGCCCGATCATCGGCATCAACGAGGGCGCCGGCGCGCGCATCCAGGAGGGCGTGGTCTCCCTCGGCCTCTACGGCGAGATCTTCAAGCGCAACGTCCACGCCTGCTGGGGTGATCCCGCAGATCAGCCTGATCATGGGCTCCTGCGCCGGCGGACACGTCTACTCCCCCGCGGTCACCGACTTCACGATCATGGTCGACGGCACCTCCAACATGTTCATCACCGGTCCGGACGTCATCAAGACGGTCACCGGCGAGGACGTGACGATGGAGGACCTCGGCGGTGCGCGGGCGCACAACACCAAGTCCGGCAACGCCCACTACATGGGCTCCGACGAGGAGGACGCGCTGGAGTACACCAAGGCGCTGCTGTCCTACCTGCCGCAGAACAACCTCGACGACCCCCCGTCGTACGACGATCCGGCCGACCTCGACATCACCGACCTCGACCGCTCGCTGGACTCCCTCATCCCGGACGGCGCCAACCAGCCCTACGACATGCACACGGTGATCACCGGCGTCCTCGACGACGAGGAGTTCCTCGAGGTGATGCCGCTGTTCGCCCCCAACATCGTCGTCGGCTACGGCCGGGTCGAGGGCAAGTCGGTCGGCGTGGTCGCCAACCAGCCGATGCAGTTCGCCGGGACCCTCGACATCGACGCCTCGGAGAAGGCCGCGCGGTTCGTCCGCACCTGCGACGCGTTCAACATCCCGGTGCTCACCTTCGTCGACGTCCCGGGCTTCCTGCCGGGCACCGACCAGGAGTGGAACGGCATCATCCGGCGCGGCGCGAAGCTGATCTACGCCTACGCCGAGGCGACCGTCCCGCTGGTCACCATCATCACCCGCAAGGCCTACGGCGGGGCGTACGACGTGATGGGGTCCAAGCACCTCGGGGCAGACATCAACCTCGCGTGGCCCACGGCCCAGATCGCCGTGATGGGTGCGCAGGGCGCGGCCAACATCCTCTACCGCAAGGAGCTGGCCCAGCTCGAGGAGGAGGGCGGCGACGTCGAGGAGCGGCGAGCCGAGCTGATCGCCGACTACGAGGACACCCTGGCCAACCCCTACATCGCGGCCGAGCGCGGCTACATCGATGCGGTGATCACGCCCCACGAGACCCGCATCGAGGTCGTCCGCGCCCTGCGCCTGCTGGCCTCCAAGCGCGAGACCCTGCCGCCCAAGAAGCACGGGAACATCCCGCTGTGACTGACGACTCTTCGGTGGTTGAGCCTGTCGAAACCCCGCTCCTCCGCATCGTCAAGGGCGACCCGCAGCCCGACGAGGTCGCCGCGCTCGTCTCGGTCGTCTCGGCGTTGGCGGCCGGCGCCGCGGAGGCCGCCGCGAAGGAGGAGCGGCCGAAGCCGGAGTGGTCCGCCCACCACCGCAGGCTGCGCGCCACCCACCGCCACGGTCCCGGCGCCTGGCGCAACAGCGCCCGCTAGGTCGCACGAGCCAGATGCCCACCCCACCGCGCCTGATCCTCGCCTCCGCCTCGCCGGCCCGGCTCAAGACCCTCCAGAACGCCGGGCTCTCGCCCGAGGTGATCGTCAGTGGCGTCGACGAGAGCAGCGTCGCGATGACCGGGCCTGCCGACTACACGATGAAGCTCGCGCAGCTCAAGGCAGTCGCCGTCGCAGCAGACCAGAAGCGCGCGCTGGTGATCGGCTGCGACTCCGTGCTCGCGCTCGACGGCGAGATCCTGGGGAAGCCGTCGGGCGACGACGAGGCAGCGGCCCGCTGGAAGCAGATGCGCGGGCGGTCCGGAGTGCTCCACACCGGGCACTGTGTGATCGACACCCACCGGGAGGTCTGGCTGGCTCGCTCGGCGGCCACCCAGGTGCGGTTCGCGCACGTCACCGACGAGGAGATCGAGGCCTACGTCGCGACCGGCGAACCGTCAGCGGTGGCCGGGGCGTTCACGCTCGACGGGCTCGGTGGACCCTTCGTGTCGGGTGTGACGGGCGATCCCCACAACGTCGTGGGGATCAGCCTGCCGCTGCTGCGACTGATGTTCGAGGAGCTCGGCTTCGTGTGGACCGAGTTCTGGGGCGCCTGAACCGGCCAGGTCGTCCTCGGGTGTTCCGAAGACGTGCGTGCCCTTCGCGCCGTGGAACTCCACCGCGTGTCGCTTGAAGACGAAGCGACGGAAGGCCCAGAACCGGGCCAGCGTCGCGAGCGTCGCCCCGATGACGTTGGCGGCGACGTTGTCGGCGATCACCGTGTCCCAGTCGAAGACGTTGCGGCTGACCCACAGGCAGGCCATCGGGATCACGAACGAGGCGAAGTTGACGATCGCGTAGTTCAGCAGTCCGCCACCGGGCCCGGTCGGCAGGCGGTGCCTGAACGCGTAGCGCCGGCTCCCGTAGAAGCTGATCAGCATGCCGACGGTGTTGGCGACGAAGTAGGTCAGCACCGGGAAGCCGTGCAACGGACCGGGTCCGTGCGCCGGCAGCCCGTGGACGAGCGCGTTGAACAGGACGACGGCGACCGCGGTGGCGACGACGTTGACAGCCGAGAACGTCACCACCTCTTCCCCGAGGCGGCGCAGGCGCGATCCCATGGGTGCAGGCTAGATGACTGAGTTCGGGGGTGGGTGCTGCGGCGGCATGTCCGGACAGTTGGCATGATCGGCGCATGCGCGGCATCATCCTCGCCGGTGGCACCGGCTCCCGACTTCATCCGGTGACCCTCGGGATCAGCAAGCAGCTGGTGCCGGTCTACGACAAGCCGATGATCTACTACCCGCTGACCACGCTGATGCTGGCCGGCATCCGCGACGTGCTGATCATCACCACACCGCACGATGCTCCGCAGTTCGAGCGCCTGCTCGGTGACGGCTCGCAGTTCGGGATCTCCATCAGCTACGCCCAGCAGGCCGAGCCCAACGGACTGGCGCAGGCGTACGTGATCGGTGGCGACTTCGTCGGCTCCGAGAGCAGCGCGCTCATCCTGGGCGACAACATCTTCCACGGGCACTCGTTCGGCACGCACCTCGCGCGTTTCGGCGAGCTCGACGGGGCGGCGGTGTTCGCCTACCGGGTGACCGACCCGTCGGCCTACGGCGTCATCGAGTTCGACTCCGACGGCATCGCCATCTCCCTGCAGGAGAAGCCCGCCCGCCCGCGCAGCAGGTTCGCGGTGCCCGGCCTGTACTTCTACGACAACGAGGTCGTGCAGATCGCTCGCGAGATCAAGCCGTCCTCGCGTGGCGAGTACGAGATCACCGACGTCAACCGCCACTACCTGGAGCGGGGCAAGCTCCAGGTCGAGCTGCTCGACCGCGGCACCGCGTGGCTGGACACGGGGACCTTCGACTCGCTCAACGACGCGTCCAACTTCATCGCCGTGCTCGAGAAGCGGCAGGGGCTCAAGGTGGGTGCGCCCGAGGAGGTCGCGTGGCGCAAGGGGTTCCTCTCGGACGACGAGCTGCGCGAGCGCGCGGAGAGCCTCACCAAGTCGGGCTACGGCGAGTACCTGTTGGGTCTTCTCGAGCCCGACCCCCTGTGACGGCTCGGGCGCTCACGCCGTGAGACCGGCGCGCTCCTTCAGCGGCTCCCACCACGAGCGGTTCTCGCGGTACCACGCCACGACGTCGGCCAGCCCCTGCTCGAACTCGACCTGGGGCCGGTAGCCGAGCTCGTCGCTGATCTTGGTGATGTCGACCGAGTAGCGCAGGTCGTGACCGAGCCGGTCGGTCACGTTGCGGACCCGGTCCCAGCCGCAGCCGGTCGCCTCGAGCAGCAGGCCGGTGAGCTCCTTGTTGGACAGCTCGGTCCCGCCGCCGATGTTGTAGACCTCGCCGACGCGGCCCCCTTCGAGGACCAGGTGGATGCCCCGGCAGTGGTCGTCGACGTGCAACCAGTCGCGGACGTTCGCGCCCTCGCCGTACAACGGCACCTGCGCACCGTCGATCAGGTTGGTCACGAAGAGCGGGATGACCTTCTCGGGGAACTGGTAGGGGCCGTAGTTGTTGGAGCAGCGCGTGATGCACACGGGGAGACCGTGGGTGCGGTGGTAGGCGCGGGCCAGCAGGTCGCTGGAGGCCTTCGAGGCGGAGTACGGCGAGTTCGGCAGCAGCGGCTGTTCCTCGTCCCAGCTCCCGTGCTCGATCGAGCCGTAGACCTCGTCGGTCGAGACGTGCACGAACTTGTCGATGCCGTGCTCGAGGGCCGAGTCGAGCAGGGTCTGGGTCCCGACCACGTTGGTCATCACGAAGTCCGCCGCGCCGAGGATGGAGCGGTCCACGTGACTCTCCGCGGCGAAGTGGACCACCGCGTCGGCCTGCTCCATCAGGCGGTCGACCCCCGGCCGGTCGAGGATGTCCCCCTCGACGATGTGCAGGCGCTCGTCGTCCTTGACCGGGGCCAGGTTCTCGATGTTGCCGGCGTAGGTGAACTTGTCGAGGACGACCACGCTCGTGGGCTCGAGACCACCCCAGGCGCCGGTCAGGACCGAACGCACGTAGTGGCTTCCGATGAAACCGGCACCGCCGGTCACCAGGATCTTCATGGGGCTCCGTCCGTGAGTGCATGCGCGGGCAGCCGCAGACTAACCCCCGCGTTCTCGAGGCAGGCGGCGATCCCCACCCCCACGGGCGTCCGGGCCAGGTGCTCGAGAGGCGGCCAGGCCTCCGAGCGCAGGCGCAGGTCGCGCACCTGGAAGCGCGCTGTCTCGGACGTGCCCAGCCGGACGGGCGGCCGACGGCGCGCGATCCGGGTCAGGTGGCCCAGGACCTCGGCGATCGTCATCGCCGTCCCGGTGGCCAGCACCTTGACGTGGATGTCCCCCCGGAGCGCGACCGCGTCGAGGCCGGAGCACACCATCGCCGCGGCGTCATCGACGAAGAGGTAGTCGCGCAAGGTGTCCATGGAGACGTAGATCGACATCTCCTCGCGGCGCACCAGGGCGTCGCACAGCAAGGAGATCAGCCCCTGCTGCTTGGCGATGTTCTGCCCGGGTCCGTAGACGTTGGCCAGCCGCCCCACCAGCAGCGGCGCGCCCGTGCGGGCGGCGAACGCCGTGAAGATCTCCTCGACGCGCAGCTTCGCGTGACCGTACGGCGACAACGGGCGCGGCTCGGTCTTCTCCGTGAACGGTGGCGACTCCGCGCCGGCGTACACGCCACCCGCGGACGAGGCGAGGAAGATGGCTTCCGGGACGGCCCCGGGAGCGGGCTCCCAGCGGGAGAGGAAGCCCTCGACGACGGCCACCTCGGCGTCGTGCTTCTCCTGACTCGTGCCCACGACCCCTGCACCGGCACACCAGGCGATCCGGGAGCCGCTCGGCAGGGCGTCGGCCTGGGCCAGCAGCGCGTCCACGGCAGCGGACGGGTCGTCCCACGGGATCCGGGAGGTGACCACCGTTCTCCCGCGTGACTCGAGCTCCCGGCGGACGGCGCTGCCCAGGAGCCCGGAGGCACCCGGCACCCAGGTCACCCCGGTGGGCTCAGCGGTGCCCGTCACGGCCGAGGGGTCCCTCCTCGGGATCCTGGGTGAGGAGGTACGGCGGCTTGCCCAGCGCCGTGTTCACCGTGACCCCGATGTACTCGGCGATGACACCCAGGGAGAACAGGATCGCGCCGGTGCTGATCAGCAGCACGACCGCGAGCGAGGTCCACCCGGCGATCGGAGCAGGCGACACGAACTGGAGCACCACCAGGTAGGCGGCGAACAGGACACCGAGCAGCGCGAACAGGATCCCGGCGAGCGCCACGGCCCGCAGACCTCGCGTGCCTGCCGTGACGACCATGCGCCGGAAATGGGCCAGCAACCGCATCATCGAGTAGCCGGAGGTGCGCTCCCCCTCGTCGCGGGCCTGGACGGGCGTCGTCACCGCCCGATCGACCACCCAGCCCAGGGCGATGTCGAGGAAGACCCCCGATCCGGCGTACGCCGCGACGCTGCGGGCGAGCTCACCGAGGATCAGCCGGTAGCTGCTGAAGATGGTGGCGTCCGCACCCCCGCTGAGCTTGTTGACGACCCGCTTGGCGGTCCGCGACGTGGCGTTGCGGAACGCCGAGTGCGGCGCCTTGTTGACCGGCACCGCGTAGACCACTCGCGCCTGCTCCCGCATGGCGGTGTCCAGCATGTGTCCGATGTAGACGGGGTCGTGCTGCCCGTCCTCGTCCATCGTGACGACCCACTCGCCGCCGGACGCGGCGATGCCGGCCAGGGTGGCCGCGTGCTGCCCGAAGTTGCGGCTGAGCCAGAGGTTGCGCACGAAGCCGAACTTCTCCGCGAGCTCGCGCATGACGCGCGGCGAGTCGTCGGGACCGCAGTCGTGGACCAGGAGCACCTCGGCGACCCGGTAGGGGCGCCCGTCCGGTGACGTCTGCCGCCCCGTGTGCGCCTCGAGCTCCGCGACCACGTCGCCGAGATGACGCTCTCCGCCGTAGACGGGGATCACCACCGAGACCTGGTGCTCAGCCTCGCTGGGCAGGGGCGCAGCAGTCACGCCGGTGACTATAGTCAACGCCCCCGCCGGCACCTGTCCACGCCACGGCCATGGCCTCCCGGGAACGATGAGCCGGGCAGTTAGGCTGCACGGAGCCAGATCACCACAGACGGAGGCGGGACTGACGCGTGGGCGCTGAAAGGGCGACACCTGCGAAGTACGCCAGAGCACTGCTGAGCGATCGCAAGTTCGTCTTCCTCCTCGTCGGCGGCTTCAACGTCCTCCAGGGTTTCTGCTGGTTCGCCTTCTTCCACGCGCTGTGGGGCGACCGGGTGCCCTACCTGTCACCCTGGTCGTGGCCTACATCCCGGCGATCTGATCGGCTTCACCCTCTACCGGGTCCTGGTCTTCAAGGTGAAGGGGCACGTCCTCAAGGACTTCGTGCGGTTCACGATGGTCCAGGCGGCGTCCCTGGCGATCAATGCGGGAAGCCTCCCGTTCTTCCACGAGGCCGTCGGGCTGCCGGTCCTGATGGCGCAGGCGGTGTCGATGGCCGTCGTCGTGGTGTTCAACTACCTGGGCCATCTGTACTTCTCGTTCCGTCGCAGCCACGGCCACCCGGACGCCGGGCGACGGGTGGAGCCGGAGGTCATCGAGGCCGAGCAGGGCCGCGTCTCGTGAAGCTGGCGCGCGCTGCGCTCCTGTCTGGGTGGCTTCCGGCAGCAGCGGTGTACCTGGCCTCTGTCCTGATCATGGACGCCACCGCCCTGGTCGGCGTCTCCACCGTCCTCTGGTACACCGTCTGCTTCGTGTGGCTGCACACCGTGCCGGGCACCGTCCTGTGGCGCCTGCTCGACTGGCGCGGACCGACCGGGCAAGCTCGGGCACGCCCCCTCCTCGAGGACCTGGTCCTGGGGTCGATCACGGGCGTGATCGTCGCGACGCCCGTCTACCTGGCCCTGGTCGTCGCAGGCGCGCAGCGGCTCGTGGTGCTGTGGCCCCTGCTCGTGCTGGGTCCGGCCCTGGCCACCCGCCGCGGCCGCAGGGTCATGAGGGCCCGTTCCTCCCCGATGCCGGCATGGTGGTCGTGGACCCTGGCCCTGATCGTCCTCTACGTGGTCATCTACTCGGCCAACAGGTTCTGGCTCCCGCACGCGTTCACGTCGGCGTCGATGCTGTCGCCCCACGTCGACGAGCCCTTCCACCTCGCGATGGTCGGCGAGTTCCGGCACCACTTCCCGGCGGAGGTGCCCTACGTCGACGGCACCGCGTTGCGCTACCACTGGCTCGTCTACCCCGTCATGGCGCTGGAGACCTGGGGAAGCGGGATCGCGCCCGTCACCGTGATACGGCTCCTGGCCCCGGCCGCCCTCAGCGCGGTGGCCCTGCTCGGAGTGGCGGTGGCAGCCGTCCGCCTCAGCGGCCGCCGGTGGGCAGGGCCCGCCGCAGCGGTGATCATGGCCGTCCTCACCCCACTGGACCTGATGGGGTGGTCCCCGACGAGCGGGCCCTGGCTCCCGCCGCGGTGGTTGGCCTATCTCTCACCCACCCAGTCCCTGGCCACCGCGCTGTGCCCCCTGCTGATCGTGATGGTGGTGGGGATCGCGCGGGGGTCGGCCCGTCGACCCCGCGACTGGGCGTTCACGGCCCTGGTCATGCTGGCGTGTGCCGGCGCCAAGTCGGCGATGCTCCCCCTGTTCATCGGCGGGTTGTGCGGCACCGCCGTCGTGATGCTGGTCCTGAGACGCAGGGCGGTACGGCGAACTGCGGGGTTGGCCGCCCTGTCGCTCGCCGTGTTCGCGGCCGCGACCTACCTCTTCTACGGCCTCGGTGCCCGCGCCATGACCTGGGCTCCCCTGGCCCTGATCGACTCGATCACGCAGCGGCTGGAGATCGCCCCGCCCGACGCGCCGGCCGGAACCTCCGTCAGCCTGCTGCTGACCGTGGCCTTCGTCGTGTGCACCCTCGCCCCGGTGGCCGGCGGTGTCGGGCTCTTTCTCCGCGGGGGATGGCGCCGGCCGACGCCGTGGATCCTGCTCGGCACCTGCCTCGCCGCCGTCGCCGCGGTCCTGCTCCTCGACCACCCGGCCCTCTCGCAGGTGTACTTCCTGTTCAGCGCGAGCGTTCCGATGGGCGTCTTCGGGGCGATGGGCCTGGCCCGGCTGGCCGGTCCGCTGGATCGCCGTACGGCCCTGAGCGCGGTCGCGGCCGGCTTCGGAGGCCTCGGTCTGGCCTTCGCCATCGCGGCCGTCACGACGTCCACCCGACTGCCCACCGGCCCTGACGACGCCGCAGGCGTGGTGGTCGCGTTCCTGCTGCCGCTCGCCGCAGGTGCGCTGGGGGTGGGCCTGTTCTTCCTGCTGCTGACCGGCGCGTCCCGTCGCTGGCCGTGGCTGAGGACGCGCCGCCTGCTGTTGTCCCTGTTCGTGGTCGTGGGGATGTGTGCGCCCCTGGGCGCCGTCACGGCCGTCCGTGGCCTCAACGACCGCCCCGACCCCACGCCGGCCAACGGTCTCATCGGACCCGGCGGGATCAAGGCCGCGACCTGGCTCAAGGAGCACAGCAACCCTGACCAGCTCGTCGCGACCAACACCCACACGTGGCGCGCGGCCACGCGCAACTTCTGGGTCTCGGGGTACACCGAACGACGAGTGCTGGTCGAGGGCTGGGCCTACATCGCCCCGGAGGCGGTCGGCTTCCCTCCACCGAGGCCAACAACGCCAACGGTGGCCCACCCGTCTTCTGGGATCCGCCCAGGCTCCGCCTGAACGACGAGGTGTTCGCCCACCCGACGCCGGCCAACGTGCAGGAGCTCCAGCGCAAGTACGGCGTGGACTGGCTCTTCGCCGACCGGGCCCAGAGACCCGACGGGACGCGGCTGGCGGAGGTCGCCGACCTGGAGTACCGGACCCGGCGCTACCTCGTCTTCCGGCTACCGGAGAGCCGGTGAGCTCCGTCAGGTCCTGACGGCCGCCAGGACGACGGACGAGCCGAACGGCAGGTCGCGCCTCTCGAGCATCTTCTCCTCCTTGCGGCACAGCCACAGGAACATCCGCTCGAGCGACGCGGGCACCTCGGGGAGGCTGACCGTCTCCACGGGGTGCTGGTCTCGTCCGGCCGAACGCGCGCCGGGCGCGGCGCGCCAGCCGCTCGGCGGCGAAGAACGGGAACACCCCGGCGAAGGCGTACGTCGCGCGGCTGACGGTGAGCCCGGCGGACTCCACGGCGCGCACCGCCCGCTTGCGGGTGTAGCGACGGTGGTGGCCGTTCGCCTCGTCGAAGTCGCTCCAGGCCCACTCGTAGGCCGGCACCGAGATCAGCAGCCGCCCGCCCGGCCGGAGCACCCGGGCCAGCTCCGCGAGGGCGACCGACTCGGGGTCGCAGTGCTCGAGCACGTCGAAGGCGCACGCGACGTCGAAGGTCTCGTCCGCGAAGGGCAGCGCCAGCGCCGAACCGCAGACGCCGCCCGGCTCGAGTCCGCGCGGGTCGATGTCGAGCATGACGCGTCGGCCGTGGCCGTCGAGCCAGCCGACGCTGGGACCGTCGGCGCTGCCGACGTCGAGCATCAGTGGGGCGTCGCCGATGCGCTCCTCCAGGACGGTGCGCAGCAGCTCGGTGCGGGCGACGTACCACCAGTACTCAGGGGCCCCGAGAGAGGCCGAACCGCCGTGTCCGGGGGCCGATCGCGCTGGTTCCCCTCTCCGAGGCGCCAGCCTCGCGCCTGGTTGCCGACGACATGCGCGGGAGCCTAACGGACCTACTCCACGGGCAGGCCGAGCCCACGGGCGATCAGCATCCGCTGCACCTCGGAGGTGCCCTCGCCGATCTCGAGCACCTTGGCGTCGCGGTAGAACCGGGCGACCGGGTACTCCTCCATGAAGCCGTAGCCGCCGAAGACCTGGGTGGCGATCCGGGTGGCGGTCACCGCCGACTCGGTGGCGTAGAGCTTCGCGATCGCGGCGGCCTGCTTGAACTCCTTCATCGGCTTGCCGGAGTCCTTCATCCAGGCCGCCTTGTAGGTCAGCTGCCGGCTGGCGGCCAGCATCACCTCGAGGTCGGCGATCTGGAAGGCCACGCCCTGCTTGCGCCCGATGGGTACGCCGAACGTGGTCCGCTCGCCGGCGTACTCCACGCTCATGTCGAGGCAGGCCTGGATGCAGCCGACCGCCAGGGCGGCGATCGCGACGCGACCGTCGTCCAGGGTGGCCAGGAACTGCGCGAAGCCGCGGCCGCGCTCGCCGAGCAGGTTGGACTCGGGCACGCGCGCGTCGTTGAAGCTCAGCGGGTGGGTGTCCGAGGCGTGCCAGCCGAGCTTGTCGTAGGCCTTCTCGGCGGTGAACCCAGGCGTGTCGCTCGGCACGATGATCGTGGAGATCTCGGGCTTGCCCGCTCCTCGGACGCCTCACCGGTCCGCGCGGTGACGGTCACCAGCGAGGTGATCTCGGAGCCGGAGTTGGTGATGAACTGCTTGCTGCCGTTGACGACCCACTCGCCGTCGCGCAGCTCGGCCTTGGTCTTGGTCGCGCCCGCGTCGGAGCCCGCGCCGGGCTCGGTCAGGCCGAACCCGGCGAGCTTCCGGCCCTCGACGAGGTCGGGCAGCCAGGTGTCCTTCTGCTCGTCGGTGCCGAAGGTCAGGATCGGGTTGATGCCGAGGCCGACGGCCGCCTCGAGGGTGATGCCCATCGACTGGTCGACCCGGCCGATCTCCTCGATGGCCACGCACAGGCTGGTGAAGTCGCCGTCGGCCCCGCCGTACTGCTCGGGCGCGGTGAGGCCGAACAGCCCGAGCGCGCCCATCTTCTGCACCACGTCGACCGGGAAGTGGTGGTCGCGGTCCCACTGCGCGGCGTGCGGCGCGATCTCCTTCTCGGCGAAGTCGCGCACGGTGCGCCGGAACTGCTCGTGGTCCTCGGACAACTCGAAGCTCATGGGGGCATCCTAGCCCAGACGTTAACGATCGTTAACCCGCTCGCGGAGGCGATCCGGTGCCGGTTCGCCACTGCCCGCCACGGTTCCTACAGTGGTGGGGTGACGCTCACGAGCTCAACGGCTCGCTGGCGGATGCGACCTCGTCCGACGCCGCGCTGCGCCGCTTCCTGCACGGACTTCCCGGCGTCGACCAGGTGGGCGCCGAGCAGCGCGCCGCCGGCCTCGGCACCCGCTCGATCAAGACCTCCGCCAAGGAGTTCGCGATCGACCTGGCCATCCGGATGGTCGACCTGACCACGCTCGAGGGCGCCGACACGCCCGGCAAGGTGCGGGCGCTGGCGAGCAAGGCGATGCACCCCGACCCGTCCGACCCGACGTGCCCCCCGACGGCGGCGGTCTGCGTCTACCCGGACATGGTCCCCTTCGCGAAGGAGACGCTCGGCTCGTCCGGCGTACACATCGCGGCCGTGGCCACCGCCTTCCCCAGCGGCCGGGCGGCGATGGACATCAAGCTCGCCGACACCCAGGACGCGGTCGAGGCCGGTGCCGACGAGATCGACATGGTGATCGACCGGGGCGCCTTCCTCTCCGGGCGCTACATGGAGGTCTACGAGGAGATCGTGGCCGTCCGCGAGGCCTGTGCCCGACCCGACGGACAGAGTGCCCACCTGAAGGTGATCTTCGAGACCGGCGAGCTGCAGACCTACGACAACGTACGACGGGCCAGCTGGCTGGCGATGATGGCCGGCGCCCACTTCATCAAGACCTCGACCGGCAAGATCCAGCCCGCCGCGACGCTGCCGGTGACGCTGGTGATGCTCGAGGCCGTGCGCGACTTCCGCGAGGCCACCGGGCAGATGGTCGGCGTGAAGCCGGCCGGCGGCATCCGCACGTCGAAGGACGCGATCAAGTACCTCGTGATGGTCAACGAGGTCGCCGGCGCCCGACTGGCTGGACCCCGACTGGTTCCGCTTCGGCGCCTCCACGCTGCTCAACGACCTGCTGATGCAGCGCACCAAGATGCACACCGGCCGCTACTCCGGCCCCGACTACTTCACCCTGGACTGATCACCGATGGCTGACACACGTCTTCGAGTACGCACCGGCCCCCGAGTCCCGCTCGGTGGTCGACATCAAGTCCTCCTACGGGCTGTTCATCAACGGCGAGTTCGTCGACGGCCACGGCAAGCCGTTCAAGTCGATCTCGCCGAGCACCGAGGAGGTGCTCGCCGAGGTCGCCGAGGCCGACGAGGCCGACGTCGACCACGCGGTGAAGGCCGCCCGGCGCGCCTACAACCGGGTCTGGTCGAAGATGAGCGGCGCCGAGCGCGGCAAGTACCTCTTCCGGATCGCCCGCATCATCCAGGAGCGCGCCCGCGAGATCGCCGTGCTCGAGTCGATCGACAACGGCAAGCCGATCAAGGAGTCGCGCGACGTCGACATCCCGACCGCGGCCGCGCACTTCTTCTACTACGCCGGCTGGGCCGACAAGCTGGAGTACGCCCCGGCTGACGGGCTCGCGACCCGCAGCCGCTCGGCGTCGCCGGCCAGGTGATCCCGTGGAACTTCCCGTTCCTGATGCTCGCCTGGAAGATCGCCCCCGCCCTCGCCTCCGGCAACACCGTCGTGCTCAAGCCGGCCGAGACCACGCCGCTGACCGCGCTGCTGTTCGCCGAGATCTGCCAGCAGGCCGACCTGCCGCCGGGCGTGGTCAACATCCTCACCGGCGCCGGCGCGACCGGACAGGCGATCGTCTCCCACGACGACGTCGACAAGGTCGCCTTCACCGGCTCCACCGACGTCGGCCGGGCGATCGCCAAGGCGGTCGCGGGCTCGAAGAAGAAGGTCACCCTCGAGCTCGGCGGCAAGGCCGCCAACATCGTCTTCGACGACGCCCCCGTCGACCAGGCGGTCGAGGGCATCGTCAACGGCATCTTCTTCAACCAGGGCCACGTCTGCTGCGCGGGCTCGCGCCTGCTGGTGCAGGAGTCGGTCGCCGAGGAGGTGCTCGACCGGCTCAAGCGGCGGATGTCGACGCTGCGCGTCGGCGACCCGCTCGACAAGAACACCGACATCGGCGCGATCAACTCCGCCGAGCAGCTCGCCAAGATCCGCGAGCTCTCCGACATCGGCGAGGCCGAGGGCGCCGGTCGCTGGTCGCCGAAGTGCGACCTGCCCGACCACGGCTTCTGGTTCCCGCCGACGATCTTCACCGGCGTCAGCCAGGCCCACCGGATCGCCCGCGAGGAGATCTTCGGCCCGGTGCTCTCGGTGATCACCTTCCGGACGCCGAAGGAGGCGGTCGAGAAGGCCAACAACACGCCGTACGGCCTCTCGGCGGGCATCTGGACCGACAAGGGCTCGCGCATCCTCTGGATGGCCGGGCAGCTGCGCGCCGGCGTGGTGTGGTCCAACACGTTCAACCGCTTCGACCCGGCCAGCCCGTTCGGCGGCTACAAGGAGTCGGGCTACGGCCGCGAGGGCGGCCGCCACGGTCTGGAGGGGTACCTCAAGTGAGCCGCATCGACGTCCGCAAGACCTACAAGCTCTACATCGGCGGGGCCTTCCCCCGCTCGGAGTCGGGCCGCTCCTACGTGGTCAACGACGCCAAGGGGAAGTTCTGGGCCAACGCCTCGCACGCCTCCCGCAAGGACGCCCGCGACGCGGTCAAGGCGGCGCGGGCGGCGTTCGGCGGCTGGTCCGGCCGCACGGCGTACAACCGCGGCCAGGTCGTCTACCGCATCGCCGAGGTGCTCGAGGACCGGCGCGACCAGTTCGAGGCCGAGCTGCGCACGGCCGAGGGGGTCACCCCGGCCAAGGCGCGCACCTACGTCGACGCCTCGATCGACCGGCTCGTCTGGTACGCCGGGTGGGCCGACAAGATCGCCCAGGTCACCGGCGGCGCCAACCAGGTGGCCGGGCCGTACTTCAACCACTCCGCCCCCGAGCCGAGCGGCGTCATCGCGGTCGTCGCGCCCAAGGGCCCGCTGCTCGGGCTGGTCAGCGTCGTCGCGCCGGTCATCGTCACCGGCAACACCGCCGTCGTGATCGCCAGCGAGCCGCACCCGCTGACCTCGATCACGCTGGCCGAGGTGATGGCCACCTCCGACGTGCCCGGCGGCGTGGTCAACATCCTCACCGGCCCGCAGGCGGAGATCGCCCCGTGGCTGGCCTCGCACATGGACGTCAACGGCATCGACCTGACCGGCGTCGCCGACGCCGAGCTCGCCCGCAACCTGGAGATCGAGGCGGCCGAGAACCTCAAGCGGGTCCGCCGCCCCGGCCTCGAGGACCTCCTCGCCCCGCCGGCCCTGGACCGGATGACGACCTTCCTGGAGACCAAGACCGTCTGGCACCCGATGGGGATCTGAGTCCGGCCGATCCGTTGAGTCACGCACGCGTGATCGTCCTCGCCGGACCCTCCGGCTCGGGCAAGTCACGCCTCGCCGACCGGCTCGGGCTGCCGGTCCTGCGGCTCGACGACTTCTACAAGGACGGCGACGACCCGACGCTGCCGCGGATCGACCTGGCGGGCGGCGAGCCCGATCGTCGACTGGGACGACCCGGGCTCCTGGAACGCCGAGGCGGCGGTGGCCGCCGTCGAGGAGCTGTGCACGCACGGGACGCACCGACGCGCCGGTCTACGACATCGCCGCGAGCGCGCGCACCGGCCACCGGGTGCTCGACCTCGGCGGGGCGGCGTACTTCGTGGCCGAGGGGATCTTCGCCCAGGAGATCGTCAGCGAGTGCCGGCGCCGCGGGCTGCTCGCCGACGCGGTGTGCGTGACCCAGCACCCGGCGTGACGTTCGTACGCCGCCTGGCCCGCGACCTGCGCGAGCACCGCAAGCCGCCGTTCGTGCTCGTCCGCCGCGGCCTGCACCTGCTCATCGCGCAGCGAGCCGTGGTCGCCCGCGCCGAGCGGCTCGGTTGTCGGGTGCTCACACCCGACGGGCCTACGACGAGATCAGCCGACTCACCGGGTCAGCCGGCGACCGGTCAGCGCGCCACTGACGACCTTGGCACCAGCCCCAGCTCGGCGTACCCCGGCTTGATCACCTCGTTGATCAGCTGCAGCCGCTGCTCGAAGTGCGCGAACGCCGACTTCATCGCGTTGACCGTCACCCACTGCAGGTCGGCGAGGTCCCAGCCGAAGGCGTCGACGAGCGCGCCCATCTCGCGGCTCATCGAGGTGCCGCTCATCAGCCGGTTGTCGGTGTTCACGGTGACCCGGAACCGGAGGCGGGCCAGCAGGCCGATCGGGTGGTCGGCGATCGAGTCGACGGCACCGGTCTGGATGTTGGAGTGCGGGCACAGCTCGAGGGGGATGCGCTTGTCGCGGACGTACTGCGCCAGCCGGCCCAGCCGCACCTCCCCCCCGTCCAGGTTGATGTCGTCGATGATGCGGACCCCGTGACCGAGCCGGTCGGCGCCGCACCACTGGATCGCCTGCCAGATCGACGGCAGCCCGAACGCCTCGCCGGCGTGGATGGTGAAGTGGGCGTTCTCGCGCTGGAGGTACTCGAACGCGTCCAGGTGCCGGGTGGGCGGGTAGCCGGCCTCGGCACCGGCGATGTCGAACCCGACCACACCGTCGTCCCGGTGCCTGACCGCCAGCTCGGCGATCTCGCGCGAGCGCGCCTGGTGCCGCATCGCGGTCAGGAGCTGGCGCACGACGATCGGTCTCCCGGAGCCGGTGGCCGCCATCCCCTCGTCGAAGCCCTCCTGCACCGCGCGGACGACCTCCTCGAGGGTGAGCCCGCGCCGAGGTGCTGCTCGGGGGCGTAGCGGACCTCGGCGTACACCACCCCGTCGGCGGCCAGGTCCTCCACGCACTCGCGGGCCACGCGGGTGAGGTGGTCGGCGCGCTGCATCACCGCCACGGTGTGGTCGAAGGTCTCGAGGTAGCGCTCGAGCGAGCCGCTGTCCGCTGACTCGGTGAACCACCGCGCGAGCGCCTCCCCGTCATCGGCCGGCAGGGTGTGACCGGCGTCCCGGGCGAGCTCGACGATCGTCGCGGGGCGCAGTCCGCCGTCGAGGTGGTCGTGCAGCAGCACCTTCGGGAGTGCCCTGATCAGGTCGGGAGTGAGGACGATAGGTTCGGACACGCTGCCCATCCAACACCCTTGCAGGGATGCGTCCCGAGGAGCGTCGTACATGCGCGTGTTCAGCACCTTCGAGGAGATCGAAGCCGCCACCGGTCAGGAGATCGGCACCTCGGACTGGGTCGAGATCACCCAGGAACGGGTCGACAAGTTCGCCGAGGCCACCGACGACTTCCAGTGGATCCACGTCGACCAGGAGCGCGCGAAGGCGGGTCCGTTCGGTGGGACCATCGCGCACGGCTACCTCACGCTGTCGCTGATCCCGTGGCTGGGCAGCAAGGTGTTCCAGGTCGAGACGGAGGGCGCGAAGCTCAACTACGGCCTCAACAAGGTGCGCTTCCCCAACCCGGTCCCCGTCGGCGCCCGCGTGCGCGCCACGGTCGCCGTCGGTGAGGTCGCGGAGATCCCGGCGGGCCGGCAGCTCACGATGAAGTTCGTCATCGAGATCGAGGACGAGGACAAGCCCGCCTGCGTCGCCGAGACCGTGGTCCTGCTGCTGAGCTAGCACTCGGTGGTTGAGGAGGGCGAGCGAGCGTCTCGAAGCCCGATCGCGTGACGGCTCGTACGCACGATCCGCCACCGAAGCTCAGCCGATCCGGTCCAGCACGATCGGCGTCGGCTCGTACGACGAGGCATCGGCCGCGATGTCGTAGCCGCCCTCCAGCGACTCCAGAGCGCGCTCGAAACGCTCCGGCTCGTCGGTGTGCAGGGTCAGCAGGGGCTCCCCCGCGGTGACCGGGTCACCCGGTCGTGCGTGCCACTCGACCCCGGCACCGGCCTGCACCTCGGCACCCTGCGTGGCCCGCCCCGCGCCCAGCCGCCAGGCGGCGAGGCCGACCGCCATCGCGTCGAGGCGGGTGAGCACGCCCGAGGACGGCGCGGGCACGACGTGGGTCTCCCGCGCGGTCGGCAGCTCGGCATCGGGGTCACCGCCCTGGGCGCGGATCATCTGCTTCCAGGCGTCCATCGCGCCACCCGAGGCGAGTACCTCGGCGGGATCGACGTCCTCACGACCGGCGCCGGACAACATCTCGCGGGCCAGCGCCACGGTCAGCTCGACGACGTCCGGGGGGCCCCCGCCGGCGAGGACCTCGACGGACTCACGCACCTCGAGGGCGTTGCCGGCGGTGAGCCCGAGCGGCGTGGACATGTCGGTGAGCAGCGCCACGGTGTGTACGCCGGCATCCGATCCCAGCTCGACCATCGTCGAGGCCAGCTCCCGCGCCCGGGTCAGGTCCTTCATGAACGCGCCGGTGCCGACCTTCACGTCGAGCACGAGCACGCCCGTGCCCTCGGCGATCTTCTTGCTCATGATCGACGACGCGATCAGCGGGATCGCCTCGACGGTGCCGGTCACGTCGCGCAGGGCGTACAGCTTCTTGTCGGCCGGCGCCAGCCCCGACCCTGCGGCACAGATGACCGCGCCGACGTCCTCGAGCTGCTGCAGCATCGCCTCGTTGGACAGTGACGCCTGCCAGCCCGGGATCGACTCGAGCTTGTCGAGCGTCCCGCCGGTGTGCCCGAGTCCCCGACCCGACAGCTGCGGCACCGCCACGCCGCACGCGGCCACCAGGGGTGCGAGTGGCAGCGTGATCTTGTCGCCCACACCGCCGGTCGAGTGCTTGTCGGCCGTGGGCCGGGACAGCCGGAGAAGTCCATCCGCTCGCCGCTGGCGATCATCGCGGCGGTCCACCGCGAGATCTCGCGACGGTCCATCCCGTTGAGCAGGATCGCCATCGCCAGCGCGGACATCTGCTCGTCGGCGACCTCACCGCGGGTGTAGGCCTCGACCACCCAGTCGATCTGGCTGTCGCTGAGCGCGGACCCGTCCCGCTTGGCGATGATCACCTCGACGGCGTCATGCGCTGCCATCAGGCCCGCCCGGTCCCAGGTCGTGGGGACCGAAGGCATCCGGCAGCACCTCGTCCATGCGGCGTACGCCCGTGGCGGTGAGCAGCAGCAGCCCGGGCCCGCCGTTCTCCATCAGCAGCTGGCGACAGCGCCCGCACGGCATGATCACCTCGGAGCGGCCGTTGACGCACACCGCGTGCGTCAGCCGCCCGCCCCCGGTGATGTGCAGCTGGGAGACCAGCCCGCACTCCGCGCACAGGGCGACCCCGTAGGCGGCGTTCTCCACGTTGCAGCCGACCACGACCCGGCCGTCGTCGACGACGGCCGCGGCCCCGACCGGGAAGTGGGAGTACGGCGCGTAGGCGTGGGTCGCTGCCTCCACGGCCTGTCCCTTGAGCGCGTCCCAGTCGAACTCGTCGTGTCGAGGTCAACCTGCGGAGCCCTTGCGATAGACCTGCCCGTCCGCCGCGGGCATGCGTAGTCGTTGCGAGGCGAAGGCGAGGACGAGCAGCGTGGTTATGTACGGCGCCATCGTGGTGAACTCGCGTGGAACCACGTCGGTGAGCAGGTACCAGCCCAGGAACACGGCCGCGAACGCCACCGACCCGGCGGCGCTCCGAGCCAGTCCCCGGCGCCACTGGACGATCGCCACCACGACCAGGATCGCGGCCACCCCGAGCAGCAGGGCGTGCACCGAGACGGTGCCCTGCCGGAACGGGAGCGCCTGGGTGTAGCCGAACAGCAACGACCCCATCAGCATTCCGATCGGCTGCCAGTTGCCGAAGATCATCGCGGCGAGGCCGATGTAGCCGCGGCCACCGGTCTGCCCGACCTGGAAGCCCGACGACGAGACCAGGGCCAGGTAGGCCCCGCCCAGGCCGGCGAGCGCGCCGGACATCAGCACGGCGATGAACTTGTAGCGGTAGACGTTCACGCCGAGGGACTCCGCCGCGGACGGGCGCCTCACCGCACGAGCGCAGCCGCAGCCCGAACCGCGTGTGCCACAGCACCCAGATGCTGCCGAAGATCAGCGCCAGGCCCAACACCGTCATGATCGAGAGGTTCTTGGTGAGCATCTCGACCACCGCCGCGAGATCGCTGATGAAGAACCAGTGCTTCTCCTCCAGCGTGTTCATCGGGTCGGCGATGAACGGGATGTCGATGGTCGGTGGGGTCTTCAGCGACGGGGACTGCGTGGGCCCACCCCCGGGGAGGTCGCTGAAGAACGCCTCGGCGAGGAAGCCCGTCACGCCGGCCGCGATGATGTTGATCGCGACTCCCGAGACGATGTGGTCGACCCCGAAGACGACGGTGGCGAGCGCGTGCAGCGCGCCGGCGAGGAGGCCGAACGCCATGGCTCCGACGACGCCTGCGACGAACCCGTAGTGATAGGTGAAGTAGCCGGCCCCGATCGTGCCGACGATCATCATCCCCTCGAGGCCGATGTTGACCACACCGGCCCGTTCGGACCAGAGGCCGCCGAGGCCGGCGAGCGCGATGGGCATCGCTGCGGTGAGCGTGACCGTCAGGGTGCCGGACGAGGTGAGCTGCTCGGCGCCGCTGACGACGCGGACCAGCGAGAGCAGCAGGAACCCGCCGATGATGTAGAGCAGCACGCGGTTGCGGCGGACGTTCTGCACCAGCGCGGAGGCGCCGGGGGCCGGCGCGGTCTGCTGTAGGTCGCTCATGCCGGCTCCTTCTCCGCTGCGGGGGCCTGCTGGCTTCCAGCTCGGCGGCGACCGAGGCCTGCTCGAGGCGGACCCGGTAGCGCCGTACGACCTCGTAGGCGATGACGACCGCGATGACGATGACGCCCTGGGTCACCGCGATGATGTCGGGCGAGACGCCGACGAGGATGTTGAGCAGGTTGCCCTGCTCGGTGAGGAACGCGAAGACCAACGCGCCGAACGCGATCCCGACCGGGTTGTTGCGACCCAGCAGCGCCACGGCGATGCCGGCGAAGCCGATCCCGGTCTGGAACGACGAGCCGTAGTTGTGCGCCTCGCCGAACAGCGTCGGCATCCCGATCAGGCCGGCGACCGCGCCGGACAGGAGCATGGAGATGACGATCATCTTCTTGACGTTCACTCCACTGGCCACGGCCGCCGTCTCGGAGGCCCCGGATGCGCGGAGGTCGTACCCGAAGCGGGTGCGGTTGAGGACCAGCCAGAACACGACACCGACCAGTACGGCGATGAGCGCGAACCCGTAGAGCTTGGTGGGGCTGTCACCGAAGATCGTGATGCCGCCGACCCAGCTCCCCTCGTCGATCGTCTTGGTGTTCCGCGTGTTGCCGGTGCTCTGTCCGACGCGGGTGAGGAAGTAGCCGACGAGCGAGCCGCCGATCGCGTTCAGCATGATCGTCGAGATCACCTCGCTGACCCCCCGCGTGGTCCGCAGGATGCCCGCGATGCCGGCCCACAGGGCGCCCGCCAGCATGGCGACCAGGACCGCGACGATGGTGTTGAACTTGCCCGGCAGCCACCCGGCGCCTGCGAAGGCGGCCGCAGCGAAGGCCGCCACCCGGTACTGGCCCTCGACGCCGATGTTGAACAGGTTCATCCGGAAGCCGATCGCAGCGGCGACGCCCGAGATGTAGAGGATCGCCGTCCCGTTGAGGATGTTGACGAGGTTGCGTCCCGCCGGCCAGCTGAGCAGCGTGCTCCAGAAGCCGGCCACGTCCTCGCCGCTCACGAGCAGCACCAGGCTGGCCACGATGGCGGCCACGGCGAAGGCGAGGGCCGGGGCCGCCAGCCCGAGGACGGCGCGCTTGGCGAGGTTCATTCGGCGCTTCCCGCTCCGGTCATCGCGGAGCCGAGCTCCTGGGGCGTGACGGTCTTCGGGTCGAAGTCACCGACGAGCCGGCCGCGCAGCAGCACCCGGATCGTGTCGGACAGGCCGATCAGCTCGTCGAGGTCGGCGGAGATCAGCAGCACGGCCAGGCCCTCGCGACGGGCGTTCTTGATGTGGCCCCAGATCTGCGCCTGCGCGCCGACGTCCACGCCGCGGGTCGGGTGTGAGGCCATCAGCAGGATCGGGTCGCCGCTCATCTCCCGGCCGACGATGAACTTCTGCTGGTTGCCGCCCGAGAGGGCGCGTGCGGTGGTGTCGATGCCGGGGGTGCGTACGTCGTACTGCTCCACGATCCGCTCGGAGTCGCCTCGGGCACCCTTCACGTCGAGCCAGAAGCCCTTGACCGACGGCGCACGGGTCTGGTGGCCGAGGATGCGGTTCTCCCAGATCGGGGAGTCCAGCAGGAGCCCGTGACGCTGCCGGTCCTCGGGGATGTAGCCGATGCCGGCCTCGCGGCGCTCGCGTGTCGACCACGCGCTGATGTCCTGGTCTCCGAGCCGGACGCTTCCGGAGACCGGGTGGCGCATGCCGATCAGGGTCTCGACGAGCTCGGCCTGGCCGTTGCCCTCGACCCCGGCGATGCCGAGGATCTCCCCGGCGTGGATGTCGAAGCCGATGTCGGTCAGCTCGGGTCGGCCGGCCGCGTCTCGCAGTTCGATGTCGCGCACGGAGAGCAGCACCCGGTCGGTCACCGTGGACTCCTCGGTGCTGGGTGACGGCAGCTCGCTGCCGACCATCAGCTCGGCGAGCTGGTGGGAGGTGACGTCGGCCGGCTTGACCGAGGCGACGGTGGTGCCGCGGCGCATCACGGTGATCTCGTCGGCGATCGCGAGGACCTCGTCGAGCTTGTGCGAGATGAAGATGAGGGTGTGGCCCTGCTCCTTGAGCTGGCGCAGGTTCTCGAAGAGCGCCTCGACCTCCTGGGGCACCAGCACCGCGGTGGGTTCGTCGAGGATGATGATCTTCGCGCCTCGGTAGAGGACCTTGAGGATCTCGACGCGCTGGCGCTCGCCCACGCCGAGGGTCTCCACCAGCTCGTCGGGGTCGAGCCCGAACCGGTAGCGCTTGGAGATCGCCTCGATCTCGGCGCGGGCAGCGTCGCCGATGCCGTGCAGCTTCTCGGCGCCGAGCGTGACGTTCTCGAGCACGGTCAGGTTGTCGGCGAGCATGAAGTGCTGGAAGACCATCCCGATGCCCTGGTCGATCGCGTCGGCGGGCGTCGAGAAGCTCACATCGGAGCCGTTGACCCGGATCGTGCCGTCGTCGGGCCGCTGCACGCCGTACAGGATCTTCATCAGGGTGGACTTGCCGGCGCCGTTCTCGCCCACGAGCGCGTGGATCGTGCCGGTCCGGATGGTGATGTCGACGTCGTGGTTGGCGATGACGCCGGGGAACCGCTTCCCGATTCCCCTCAGCTCGATGGCCTCGCCGGCCGCTGCCGGTGCCGGTGGCTCGACGACCGTGGTCACGGTCCCTCCTGACGTCTGGACGACAGATGCCCGGGCGACACGTTAGCGCGTCGCCCGGGCACCAGTCTCACTGCCGGATGCTGGAGCAGGCCCAGCCTCCCTGTGGTGCTACTTGACCATGGCCGGGTCGGTCGGAACCTTGATCTCGCCGCTCTTGATCCTGTCCGCCGCCGCGTCGATCTGGTCACTGATGTCGTCGACGTACCCGCCCGACTTGGCGTAGCCGACGCCGTCGGCCTTCAGGTCGTAGGCGACGAAGCCCGGCTTGACGGCGTCGTCGGCGTTCGCCTTGACGTAGTCGAAGACCGCGGTGTCGATGCGCTTGAGCATCGAGGTCAGGATGTGCGGCTTCTGCGCCGCGTCGACGGTCTTGTACTGGTCGAGGTCGGCACCGATGGCCCACCTGCCCTCACCGGCCGCCTCGACCGCGTCGAACACACCCAGTCCGGACTTGCCGGCCGCGTGGTAGACCACATCTGCGCCGCCCTCGTACATGGCCGAGGCCGCGTCCTTGCCACCCGTCGGGTTCTCGAAGCCGGTCTTGGCGTCGTTGGGGTCCTCGGTGAGGTACTGGATGTCGATCTTGATCGAGTCGTCGACCGACTTCACGCCGGAGACGTAGCCGGCCTCGAACTTCTTGATCAGGTCGCCGTGGACGCCGCCGACGAAGCCGACGTGCTTGGCCTCGGACTTCAGCGCGGCAGCGACGCCGACCAGGTAGGAGCCCTGCTCCTCGGCGAAGATCAGGTCACTGAGGTTCTTCAGCGGCTGCTTCGGGATGGTGGTGCTGAAGCCGTCGATCACCGCGAAGTTGGTGTCGGGGTACTCCGCCGCCACGGTCGCTGCGGTCGTGGAGTAGATGTAACCGACCGCGATGACCGGGTTGTAGCCACCCTCGGCGAGGGTGCGCAGGCGCTCGGCGCGGGTGGACTCGTTCTCGTCCGGAACGGCCTTGGCCTCGATGCAGGTGGCGTCGACCTCCTCGATCGCCTGCTCCATCCCGAGGTAGGCGGAGTCGTTGAACCCCTGGTCGCCGCGGCCGCCGACGTCGTAGGCCAGCCCCACCTTGGGACCGTCACCGCTGGCTGACTTGCAGGCGTCGGCCGAGGCGTCCGAGCCACTTCCGTCGCTGCTCCCGCTGCCGCTGCCGCACCCGCTGAGGGCGAGCGCGCTCACCATCGCTACTGCTGCGATCTTGCTGAACCGACGCAAGATGCCTCCTCGATCTTGGTGTGCCGCTCACCGGCACGTACGGTCGGCACACTATGCGAGCCCGAGGACGGCTCCTACCGCCAGCAGGACGATCCACACAAGTGTTATCGGTCGGTGACCATGGACTTCAGGGCCGCCGCGGCGAGCACCTTGGCACCGACCGAGATCGCCCGTTCGTCAACGCGCAGGTCGCCCTGGTGGAGGTCGTACGTCGGACCGCCCGGCGTACGCGTGCCGAGCCGGGCCATCGCGCCGGGAACGCTCTCGAGGTACCACGCGAAGTCCTCGCCGCCGAGGCTCTGGCTGGTCGCGACGTTGGCCTCCTCGCCGAGCACGGTCTCGACTGCCTTGCCGAGGAGCAGCGTCGACCGGTGCTCGTTGACCACCGGAGGCACGCCGCGGACGTAGGTGATGGTCGCCTCGACGCCGTAGGGCTCCACGATCTGCTCGATCGTGTCCGTCACCAGCTCCTCGGCGTCCTCCCACGCGACCGCGTCGAGCATCCGGACGGTGCCGCCCGCGCGGCCGGTGGCCGGGATGACGTTCACGGCCGAGCCGGAGCGAACGATCCCCCACACCACGCTGACGCCGGCTCGTGGGTCCAGGCGCCGCGAGAGCACGGCGGGAAGCTCGGTCACCAGCTTCCCGAGGGCGAAGGTGAGGTCCTCGGTCAGGTGGGGACGCGAGGTGTGGCCGCCCTTGCCGGAGAGGAGCACGTCGAGCGAGTCGGCAGCCCCGGTGAGCGGTCCCTCGCGCAGCCCGACGGTGCCGACGTCGATGCCGGGGTCGGCGTGCAGGCCGAAGATCCGGGAGACCCCGTCGAGCGCCCCGGCACCGATGGCCATCAGTGCGCCCCCGGGCATGATCTCCTCGGCCGGCTGGAAGATGAGCCGAACCCGTCCCGGTAGCCGGTCGGCGACCGCACTGAGCGCGAGACCGCTGCCGAGCAGCGAGGCGGCGTGCACGTCGTGGCCGCAGGCGTGGGCGACGCCCTGCACCGTGCTGGCCCAGGGGTCGTTGCTCAGGTCGTCGACCGGCAGGGCGTCGAGGTCGGCCCGCAACGCGATGATCGGTCCGGGACCCGAGCCGATGTCGACGACGAGCCCGTTGCGCGGCAGCAGCGTCGGCACCAGGCCGACCTGGTCGAGCCGCTTGGCGATGACCGACGTGGTCCGCTCCTCGGCCCACGACAGCTCGGGGTGGGCGTGCAGGTCGCGGCGTACCTCGACCAGGAGGTCCGACTGCGCGTCGACGGCGGCGAGCACCGAGTGGAGCAGGCCTGCATGGTCGATTGGGGCAGCGGAGGTCACAACGGACAAGAGTATCGGCCGGAGGCTATCCAGGTGCGATCGAGGTGAAGCGGAAGACGAAGCCGGGAGTGAGCATGCCGTTGCGGTCGCGGATACTGGTCTCCTTGATGCAGGATCCGCCAGCGGGCACGAAGTAGCCGCCGAACCTCACGGTGTCGCCGTCGTGCAGGTTCGCCACGGCGGTGAAGACCTCCGAACCGGGCTGCAGCCCGGTGCTCTCCCCGGCTGGGGCGAGCAGCGAGCTCGAGGTCTTCAGCTCGATGTCGTGCCCCAGGGCGACCGTGACCATCCCGGCGTCGCCGACCAGCGGGGTGTCGATCTCCTTGATCCGGCCGACCCAGTCGCTCACCTTCCCCCGGCGCGGGAGGCCGTCGCAGATGGTGCGGTCGCGCTCCAGCCGGGCGTCGACCACGGTGACGTCGTTGCCGTCGCGGACGCGGTCCTGGCCGTGCACCACGGCGGCGACGAACCGCTCCTGCTGGGTCGGCAGGTCCTCGCCCGACCTCGAGACGATCCCGGCGACGACCAGGCCGAGGACGAGCACGGCGAGCAGGGCGCCGCCGGCCTTCCACCAGCGGCTGCGGTCGGGGGACGAGGTCGGGGCGACCGCCATCTCCTCCCGCGACACCAACTCGCCGTTGTGCATCACGAAACCAGGGGGAATCCGCGGCAGCTCCTCCGTGGGAGGTTCGCTCATGCCCGAAGTATGCAGTTCCGGAGACCTCCGGACCGGCAGCGAGATCAGGACGTTCCGGACGTTCTCCGGTCCTCGTCGTACGCCGCGACGAGACGGTCCGCTGCCACCGGGGCGGTCAGCTCGCCGGCCAGCAGCTCCCGTCGTACGTCGTCACGGATGGCCTTCACCCCCGGTGAGCGCTTGAGCCTCTGGTCGAGCTCGTCACGGACCAGGGCCCAGGTGAACTCCAGCTGCTGCTCGGCCCGCTTGGTCGCCAGACCCTCCTCCCCGAGCCACTCGCGGTGGCCGAGGACGCGCTCCCAGACCGTGTCGACGTCGTCGCCGTGCAGGCCGGAGCAGGTGAGCACGGGCGGGACCCAGCCCTCCCCCGAGGAGTGCACCAGCCGGAGCGCCCCCGAGAGCTCCTTCGCCGCGGACCGAGCCTCGGCCGCGCGATCGCCGTCGGCCTTGTTGACCGCGATCACGTCCGCGATCTCCAGGATGCCCTTCTTGATGCCCTGGAGCTGGTCACCGGTGCGGGCGATCGTGAGGAAGAGGAAGGTGTCGACCATGCCGGCGACCGTGACCTCGGACTGGCCGACGCCGACCGTCTCGACGAGGACGACGTCGTAGCCCGCGGCCTCGAGCACGTTCATCGCCTGGGTGGTGGCGCGCGCGACGCCGCCCAGCGTGCCCGCGGTGGGCGACGGCCGGATGTAGGCGTTCGGGTCCGCAGAGAGCCTGGCCATCCGGGTCTTGTCGCCGAGCACCGAACCGCCGGTGCGCACGGACGACGGGTCCACGGCGAGTACGCCGACCCGCTTGCCCTGGCCGGTCAGCTGGGAGCCGAGGGTCTCGATGAAGGTCGACTTGCCCACCCCGGGGACGCCGGAGATGCCGACCCGGGCGGCCATCCGGTGGTCGAGCTTGTCGGGACCCTCGGTCAGCTCGGTCAGCAGTTCTCGCGCAGTGGCGCGGTGGTCGGCCCGTCCGGACTCCACCAGCGTGATGGCCCGGGAGATCGCGGTCCGCTTGCCGGCGCGGACACCCTCGACGAGCTGGTCGACGTCGTAGGCCACGCGGTCAGTGCCCCAGCTGCGCGGACAGCTTCTGGAGCAGGCCGTACGCCGCCTCGGCGATCACCGTGCCCGGCGGGAACACGGCTGCTGCTCCCATCTCCTCCAGCGCGGGCACGTCGTCGGGCGGGATCACGCCGCCGACGACGATCATCACGTCGTCGGCCCCGAGGTCGGCCAGGGCCTCCTTGAGAGCGGGGACGAGCGTGAGGTGACCCGCGGCCAGGGAGTTGACGCCCACGATGTGCACGTCGGCGTCGACGGCCTGCTGGGCGACCTCCTCGGGTGTCGAGAACAGCGGCCCGACGTCGACGTCGAAGCCCATGTCGGCAAAGGCGGTGACGATCACCTTCTGGCCGCGGTCGTGACCGTCCTGACCCATCTTCGCGACCAGGATGCGCGGCCGCCGGCCCTCGTCCTCGGCGAACTTCTCGGTCGCGGCGAGCACCTTCTCCATCGCCTCGTTCGAGCCCGACTCGCGCTTGTACACGCCTGAGATCGTACGGATCACGGCCTGGTGACGGCCGTAGACCTTCTCCAGTGCCTGGGAGATCTCTCCGACCGTCGCCTTCGCCCGGGCGGCATCCACGGCGAGTGCGAGCAGGTTGCCGTCGAGCGAGCCGTGCACGTGGCCGTCCTCGGCCGACTTCGTCAGCGCGTCCAGGGTGCGCTCGACCTCGCCGGCGTCCCGCTCCTCGCGAAGCCGCTCGAGCTTGGCGAGCTGCTGCTTGTAGACGCTGGCGTTGTCGACCTTGAGCACCTCGAGTGGGTCCTCGTCGGCGAGCCGGTAGGTGTTCACGCCGATCAGCTTCTGCGCCCCGGAGTCGAGGCGCGCCTGGGTGCGGGCCGCGGCCTCCTCGATGCGCATCTTCGGCAGACCCTCCTCGATCGCCTTGGCCATCCCGCCGGCGTCCTCGGCCTCCTGGATGTGGGCCCAGGCGCGCTCGGCGAGGTCGTGGGTGAGCCGCTCGACGTAGTAGGAGCCGGCCCACGGGTCGATCGTGCCCGTCGTACCCGACTCCTGCTGGAGCAGCAGCTGGGTGTTGCGGGCGATGCGGGCCGAGAAGTCGGTCGGCAGCGCGATCGCCTCGTCGAGGGCGTTGGTGTGCAGCGACTGGGTGTGGCCCTGGGTCGCGGCCATCGCCTCGATGCAGGTGCGCTGCACGTTGTTGAACACGTCCTGCGCGGTCAGCGACCAGCCGGAGGTCTGGCTGTGGGTGCGCAGCGAGAGCGACTTGGGGTTCTGCGGCTCGAACTGGCTGACCAGCCGGGCCCAGAGCGCCCGGGCCGCGCGCATCTTGGCGACCTCCATGAAGAAGTTCATCCCGATGGCCCAGAAGAAGCTGACTCGCGGGGCGAACTCGTCGACGGTCAGACCCGCGTCGAGGCCGGCGCGGATGTACTCGACGCCGTCGGCCAGCGTGTAGGCGAGCTCGAGGTCGGCCGTCGCCCCGGCCTCCTGGATGTGGTAGCCGGAGACCGAGATCGAGTTGAACCGCGGCATCTTCTGCGAGGTGTAGCCGAAGATGTCGCTGATGATCCGCATGCTCGGCTGCGGCGGGTAGATGTAGGTGTTGCGGACCATGAACTCCTTGAGGATGTCGTTCTGGATGGTCCCCGTGAGCTGCTCCGGCTTCACCCCCTGCTCCTCGGCCGCGACGATGTAGAGCGCGAGCACGGGCAGCACCGCGCCGTTCATCGTCATGCTGACGCTCATCTCGTCGAGGGGGATGCCCTCGAAGAGCGTGCGGGCGTCGTAGATCGAGTCGATCGCCACACCGGCCATGCCGACGTCGCCCTTCACCCGCGGATGGTCGGAGTCGTAGCCCCGGTGCGTGGCCAGGTCGAAGGCGACGGAGAGACCCTTCTGGCCCGCGGCGAGGTTGCGGCGGTAGAAGGCGTTGGACTCCTCGGCGGTGGAGAAGCCGGCGTACTGGCGGATGGTCCACGGCTGGGTGGTGTACATCGTCGGGTAGGGGCCGCGGAGGTACGGCGCCAGCCCGGGGTAGGTGTCGAGCGCGTCGAGCCCGTCGAGGTGCTCGGGTCCGTAGACCGGCAGGATCCCGATGCCCTCGGGCGACTCCCACGTCTCCCCCTGGACCGCCTCCTGGGCCGTGACCTCGCCCGCGAGGGGCAGGCCGGCGAAGCTCTCCGGGATGCTCACCTGGCACCCCCCGCGCGGGTCCTGCGCCAGGGCCTCCAGCTTCTCCCTCGTGCGGTGCAGGAAGTCGAGCGCGTCGACGCCCATCGCGCAGGTGTCGTCGGTCGTCGACGCCGTCGACTGGCCTTGCCCGCCAGGATGACCCACCGGGCTCCGGCCTCGCGGAGGGCCGCGACCAGGTCGCTCCCCCACTCGGCGTACGCCTTGTCGTGCCCGACGAGGCACACGACGGACTGCCCGTCGTAGTGCGCCAGCACCGCCTCGACGTCGTCGTGCCTGCCTTCGTTGACGACGTCGATGCCGCCGGCGGCGAACAGGTTGCTCGCGAAGGTGGCGCGGGCCGTGTGGGCGGCGATGGTGCCCATCGTGGCGAGGAAGACCTTGCCCGCGGCGGGCTCGTCGCGGAGCTTCTCGAACTCCTCACCGTAGGGCCGAACCGGCAGCGCCACCCTCTGCGTACGGCGCTCGCTCGGGCAGCCTCTCGTGCAGGTGCGGGAACTCGCTCAGACCCGTCAGCGGCAGCTCCCGCTTCGCGATCTGGTGGTCGCGCTTCTCGACGACCTCCTCGATCCGCGAGCGCAGCGAGCCGTCGTCGATCGCGGCCACCACACCGCCGGACGACTCGATGCGACCGAGCTCCTCCCATCCGGCGACGGCGAGGTCGTCGGTGAGCTTCTCGACCGCGAAGGCACCACCGGCGGGATCTGCGACCTTCGCGACGTGGGACTCCTCGACCAGCAGGGAGGAGGTGTTGCGCGCGATGCGGCGGCTGAACGCGTCGGGAAGCCCGAGCCGGAAGTCGAACGGAAGCACCGTCACCGCGTCGGCCCCACCCACACCCGCCGCGAACGCGGCGACACAGGTGCGCAGCATGTTCACCCACGGGTCGTACTTGGTCATCATCGGCCGCGAGGTGACCGCGTGGAGCACCATCTGCCGGTTGTCCTGCGCGGCGCCACTGAGCTCCAGCATCCGCGCCCAGAGACGGCGTACGGCGCGGAGCTTGGCGATGGTCTCGAACTGCTCGTCGCTGGCCGCCAGCCGGAACTCGACCAACGTGGCCGCCTCGTCGACCGGGACCCCCGCGCCGTCCAGCGCACGCAGGTAGTGGGCGCCGAGCGCGAGGACGTAGCCGAGCTCCTGCACGTCGGAGCCGCCGAGGTCGTGCACCGCGGTGCCGTCGACGACCAGGGCGCGACAGCCGAGCCCGCGCGCGATCGACGCAGCCTCCGCACACCACCTCGGTGGTTGAGGAGCGAGCGCCAGCGAGCTTCTCGAAACCCCCCGCAGCACGGCGCCGACGGGATCGACCCCGAGGTTGGTCCCCGGAGCCAGGTTGGTGCCCTCGGCGAGCGCGGCAAACGCGTGGGCCACGCCGAGGGGGTCAGTGGGGGCGTCGAGCACCACGGGCGCGACGTCGAGGAGGACACCGTCCAGCACGGTGGCGAGGTCGTCGGTGCCGACGCCGTGCTCGCCGACCTGCACCCACAGCGAGGTCACGCCGTTGTCGAGGTCGGTGAGGGCGGCAGCGTGCGAGGCCTCGGCGTCGGGGTCGGCCAGGAGCGCGCGGACGTCCCACCCGTCCCCGCGGGCCGGCGCGCGCACGGGCTCGGGAAGGTCCGCGACGAGAGCAGGGGTGCCGAGGGGGCTGATGCGAATGCCGTCGAGGTTGGTACGGGTGAGCTTGTCCCAGACGCCGCCGTCCGGCTCGTCGTCGGAGAGCCGCCGGGCCTTGCGCAACACGGCTGCGGCGGCCTTCTCCCACTCCGAGACGTCGTGATCCTGCCCCTCGGACAAGGACAGGTGGGCGTCTGGGCTCATGCGCGAAGGATAAGGACCGGCGTCGGGGCGCGACCAGCGACTGTGAAATACCCAACCCCCAGTCACGATCTAGGGTGTGTCGGCGTGGACCCCATCGTCGGAGAGGGCCTGGCGCTGCGGATGCCGGGTGACTCGGACCGCGAGCGCTGGCTGGAGCTGTTCCACGACCCCGAACAGCTGCGTTTCGGCATGCCAGCGGTGCTCCCGGTTCCGGCCCGCGTCGACGACATCGACGAGCGGGTCGCCGAGGCGCGTCGGAAGTTCGCGGCCCATCAGCCGACCACGTTCGTCGTGGTCGCCGAGGACGACCCGGAGCGGTTCCTCGGCACCGTCGGCTGGTCCTTCCACGTGCCCGCGCCGCTGCAGGTGGTCGACGTCGGGTACGCGGTGCACCCCGACGCCCGCGGCCGTGGCGTCGCCACCCGCGCACTGCGCACGCTGACCCGCTGGCTGACCACGGACCACGACCGGCCCGCACGTGGCGAGGGTCCAGCTCGACCACAGCGTGGAGAACCCGGCCTCCTGCCGCACCGCGCTCCGCGCAGGGTTCGCCCGCGAGGGGGTACGGGCAGGGTTCCTGCCCCTGCGCGACCCCACCGCTCCTGACGGGGTGCGGCGCCACGACGTGTGCCTGCACGGGTTCCTCCCCGTCCTTGACACCTCACAGCGCTCGCCTGGGTGAGGGTCGGTCCGGTCGAGTCGCCGGCCGTTCACCCGGCCGTTCCACCGGCCGTTCACCTGGCGCTCACGCTCGCGTCACCACCGGGTCACGCCAATTGGAGACCGTTCGACCATGCGCATCGCACTCGTCACCGAGGAGTTCCTCCCGAGCGACGTCCCGGCTGCCCGCGTCACCCGGGAGGTCGTCTCGGCCCTGGTCGACGGTGGCCACGACGTCAGCGTGTTCGCGAACGGCCGCGGCCAGGCAAGCTTCCGGGGTGCCCGGATCTTCTGGGCGAGCCGGATGACGTCGGTCGGCGCCGTCCGCGAGGCCATGGCTCTCTCCCGCCCCGATGTCTGCCACCTCATCGACCCGCGCCGGCTCGGCATCAAGGCGGCCGAGGCGGCCGAACGGCTCGACATCCCGACGGTCGTGCTGGACCCGCACACGTGGAAGCCCGGGGTCGACCTCGACCACCACCACCCCGGCCTGCGCGACCAGGACCTCCACGACCGTTGGGCCCGAGTGCACTCCCCCGACGGTGGCCAGCTCGTCGTCGGCCACGTGGGGTCACTGGACAAGAAGAAGGTCGTCGCCCGCCTGGCCACCGTCGCGCAGCTTCCCGGGGTTCGCCTGATCGTGCTCGGCGACGGCGCCGGGGCCAAGGCCCTCCGCGCAGCGGGCGCCAAGGTGATCCCCCAGGCGACCGGCCTGGAGAGGGCGCGCTGCCTGGCCACCTTCGACGCTCTGGTGCAGCCCCGCAAGAAGGAGGTCTACGCCCCGGCCGTCCACGAGGCACTGGCCAGCGGCGTACCCGTGGTGGCCTTCGACGGCGGCACCGCGGCCGATGTCGTCATCCACGAGCACAACGGACTCCTGGTCGACACCGACCGCGGCGGCAAGGCCTTCGCCCGGGCGGTCGCGCGGCTGGGGGTCAGCCCGGACCTGCGCTTCACCCTCGCTGCCAACGCGCGGGACTCGATCTCGCACCGCACCTGGCGCGACGCCGTGGCCGAGCTCGTCGACGTGCACTACCCGGCGGCCACGCGCCGACCCGCGGCCGCGCTCAGCTGAGCTCTGCGCCCGCCAGCGAGAACCGCTGCTCGACCGCCTTCGCGGCGGCGGTGACGCCACCTGAGGCCCGGTAGCCCTCGGCCACCCGCCGGGCCCCCTCGGTGCAACCCATCGCCTCACGCACCGCGTGCCGGAGCCGGTCGGGGTCGAGCCTGGTGGCCGGCAGGCGCGTCCCGCTTCCGCTGACCTCCACGCGTCGTGCGACCTCCAGCTGGTCCCGCCCGAACGGCACCACGCAGACGGGGACGCCGTGGGAGAGGGCCTTCTGCGTGCCACCCATGCCGCCGTGGGTCACGGCCACGTCCGCGCGCTCCAGCAGCGGGCCGTGCGGCAGGAACCGCTCGACCCGCGCGTTGGCGGGGACCACCAGGTCGTCGGGTACTCCTGCGGGCATGGTCGCGACCACGGAGACCGGCTCCTCGGCGAGCGCCTCGAGCGCCGTGCGCACGAGGACCCCGTCGTCCTGGAACTCCGAGGACGTGGTCACCAGCACGAGCGGCCGGTCGATCGTGTCCAGCCAGGCGGGTGCCTCCGCCGGCGGCTCCCACGCACACGCGCCGATCATGAGGATGTCGTCTCCCCAGTCGACATGGTGGTACTCGAAGGGCTCCGCGGTGGCCACCAGCATCAGCGGCGCCCGGCGGAAGAACTCGTCGGCGCTCCCCACCGGGGGCAGACCCTTCGCCTCCCGGAGCTCGGCGATCCCCGGCTTCATGACCTTCTCGGCCGCACCCATCACGACCGGACGCAGCAGGCCGTCCCGGAGCCTGCCCAGCAGCCCGGGAAGCGGCTTGAAACCGGGGCCGAACGGCGGCGTGCCCTCCGACCGGATCGCCGGCGTGTACGGGCTGAACGTGACGAACGGCAGACCCGATGCCTCGGCGGCGACGAGGGCACCCCAGGAGTTGATGTCGACGATCAGGACGTCGGGGCGGAGCTCGGCGATCGCCCGGTCGAGGTCGGGGCCGTCGTACTCACCGCGAGCGACGAACGTGGCGACCGCCCCGGCCAGCGCTGCTCGCGCGTTGCCGGCCTGGTAGTCGGTGTGCTCGATCGCCTCGATCCGGGCGTCCATCGCGGACGCCTCGAGGCCGAGCGACGTCATCCGGTCCACCTGTCCGGCGAGGGTCCGGACGTGGACCCGGTGGCCACGCGAGCGCAGCTCGAGGAGGAGTGGCGTCATCGGGAAGAGGTGCCCGAGGGCGGGCGAGGTGTAGGCGAGGACCGTGCTCATCTTTGCTCCCTTGTTCACGGCGTTCTTCATGGTGTGGGTGTGTCGAGGAGCGGCCCGAGCAGCTCGTGGAGGGCGATCTGGGTCTGACGCCGACTGAGCCGGGCGTCGAGGTGGAGCAGCTTCCACGTGTAGACGTCGCACACCGCGACGAGCTGGGCGAGGCGGCGCTCGCGCGCCACTCCGGCCAGCGGTGCGAGGGCGGTGGCAAAGACGCGACGGCACCAGTCACGGTGATAGGCGCGTCCGCGCTCCGCGAACTCGGCCAGCGTCGGCGAGGTGTCTTCCTCGGCCAGGAGGCGAAGCGCCTTGGCTCCTGTCGTCTCGTAATGGTCGAGCAGCACCTCGATCGCGGTGTCCACGTCCCCGGGCGACACGGCGCGCTCGGCGTCCGCCCGCGACATCGCCCGGTCCGCCGCCGCAGCGAGCAGCGCCTCCTTGTCGCCGTACTTCCGGAGCACGGTCTGCACCGTGACACCTGCCCGGTCCGCAACGTCCCGCAGGACGACCTGGTCGGTGGGACGTTCCCAGAAGAGCTCGGTCACCGCATCGAGGATGCGCTCGGCCGTCGCGCTGGCCGCCTCGGCGCGGTTGGTCATCCGGTAGGGACGACGCTCATCAGATTTCATGTTAGCGACGTTAACACCAAATATTGGGCTCGGGGAAGCCTCCGAAGCCGACCGGGGAAACGACGACACGGATCACACCTTCGGACTATGGTCGTTTGGACTCGCATCTCGGGACGTGAGCCGAGACGACCCGACGGGGGACGGCATGGCCGATGTGCTCGAGACCGATGACGGTCAGCCGTCCGCGCCGTGGCGAGCACTGACCGAGACCCGGCGGTCGATCAGCGCGGTGATGAGCAACCGCAACCTGCGCAGGATCGAGCTCGCGTTCGCGGGGTCCGCGATCGGCGACTGGGCCTACGCGACCGCCGTCGCGGTCTGGGCCTACGGCGAGGGTGGCGCGAAGACCGTCGGCATCTGGATGGCGATCCGCTACACGCTGATGGCGATCTCGGCCCCGTTCGGCGCGACGCTGGCGGACAGGATGCCCCGCAAGCAGCTGATGATCCTGGCTGACCTCACGCGGGCGGTGCTGATCAGCGCGGCGGCCGCCTGCCTCTTCCTCGACACCCCCGCGGCGCCTGTGTTCGTGCTGGCCACCCTGGCCGCACTGCTGACCACGCCGTTCCTCGTGGCACAGCGATCGCTCCTGCCCAGCCTCGCGAACCGTCCCGAAGAGCTCACGGCCGCCAACGGGACGGCCAGCACCATCGAGGCCCTCGCCTTCTTCGCCGGCCCGGCCCTGGCGGCGGTGCTGCTCGGGTTCAGCACCGTGCAGGTGGTCTTCCTCCTGAACGTCGCCACGTTCCTGTGGTCGATGGCGATGGTGCTCCGCGTGTCCGTGCCGCCGAAGCCCGCGGCGCCCGCACCGCCCGAGGACACCGAGCCCGAACCCGCGCCGGGCTTCTTGTCCGAGGCCGCGGCAGGGTTCCGGACCATCGCCCACGATCGCGGTCTCACGCTCGTCACCGTCGCGGCCTGTGCCCAGACCGTGGTGGCCGGGGCCACGGTGGTGTTCGTGCTGGTGATGGCGGACACGATCCTGGGCACCGGTCCCCGTGGCGTGGGCTTCCTCGACTCGGTCCTGGGCGTGGGCTCGATCCTGGGCGGGATGGTCGCGCTCTCGCGGGCGTCACGGGAACGGCTGGGTACCGACCTCACAGCCGGCGTACTCCTCTGGTCGGCGCCGCTGGTCCTCGTCAGCGTGTGGCCCTCACCTGTCACCTGCTTCCTGGCCATGGCCCTGCTGGGCCTCGGCAACCCGCTCGTGGACGTCAACATGGACACGATCGTGCAGCGGTTGTCCCCGGACGAGGTGCTCGGTCGGGTCTTCGGTGCGCTGGAGGCCTGCTTCATCACGACGATGGCGCTCGGTGCCCTGGGGATGCCGTTCCTCATCGACTGGTTGGGGCTGCGCCTGGCCCTGCTGGTCCTCGCAGCGCCCGTCGTACTGATCGCCCTGGCCGCCCTGCCGGCGATGCGCCGGCTCGAGGGCCGACTGCTGCGGCCGGCGAGCCTCACCCTCCTGTCACGTGTCGACATCTTCGCGCCTCTGGCCCCGGCGGCCCTGGAGGCACTGGCGCGCGGCGCAGAGCAGCGGCAGTTCGCCGGCGGGGACGTGCTGGTGCGTGAGGGCGAGGACTCGGATCTCTTCTTCGTCATCGAGAGCGGACTGGTCGAGGTCACGCAGGGGGACCGGGTGCTTCGTCGCGAGGGGCCGGGCGAGTACTTCGGCGAGATCGGGCTGCTGCGCGATGTGGCGCGAACGGCAACCATCACTGCCGTCGAGGACACCGTCGTACAGGCGATCGGCCGCGACGAGTTCCTGACCGCGGTCACCGGGCATCGGGAGGCCCGGCTGGCAGCCGAAAGCATCGCCACACGACGGCTCGCGGTGTAGGAGGTACTCATGACTGCCTGCCCGAACTGTTCCGCGGACCAGCCGGACGACGCGCGGTTCTGCGCCAGCTGCGGGTCCGCGCTCGGCGCCCCTTCGTGCGGAGCCTGCGGAGCCCCGCTGCTGCCGGGTGCCCGCTTCTGCAACGCCTGCGGCTCCCCGCAGGGGGTCCCGGCCTCGGAGACGTTGCAACGTCCGGTCTCCTCGCGACGCGTGACCAGCGTGCTCTTCGGTGACCTCGTCGGGTTCACCACGCTGTCCGAGCACCGCGACCAGGAGGAGACCCGCGAGCTGCTGACGACCTACTTCGACGAGTGCCGCCGGATCATCGGCCGCTACGGGGGGACGATCGAGAAGTTCATCGGCGACGCCGTGATGGCGGTGTGGGGCGTCCCGACCGCCCACGAGGACGATGCCGAGCGCGCGGTGCGTGCCGGCCTCGAGCTGGTGGCGATGGTGGGCGGCATGGGTGAGGCCGTCGGTGTGGGCGACCTCGCCCTGCGCGTCGGCATCGTCACCGGAGAGGTGGCCGTCACGATCGGCGCCGAGCAGCAGGGCATGGTGGCCGGCGACGCGGTCAACACCGCGTCGCGCGTGCAGTCCGTGGCCGGCACGGGCCAGGTGTGGGTGGACGAGTCCACGCGGCTGCTGACGTCCTCGGCGATCACCTACCTCGACCGTGGGTCCCACCAGCTCAAGGGGAAGGTCGACCCCGTCCCCCTCTGGTCGGTCCAGGCGGTGGTCGCCGCCGTCGGCGGTGCCCAGCGCGCTGACGGCCTCGAGGCCCCGCTGGTCGGACGGGACCGGGAGCTCCGGCTGGTCAAGGAGCTCTTCCACGGCGTCGAGGAGAACCGGCAGCCGGCGCTCCTCGTGATGGTGGGCGAGCCGGGTGTCGGCAAGTCCCGTCTGGCCTGGGAGTTCGAGAAGTACGCCGACGGCCTCACGACGACTGTGCGCTGGCACAGCGGCCGGTGCGTGGCCTACGGGGAGGGGCTGGCCTTCTTCGCGCTGGCGGAAGCCATTCGTCCCCGGTTGCGGGCCCTCGTGCAGCGACGACGACTCCGCCACCGAGGAGACCGCCCAGGACCAGGACCGGCTCCTCGAGCTCGGCCTGGAGACCTACGTGCCCGACGAGCAGGAACGGGAGTGGCTCCGGCCCAGGATGGGTGCACTGCTGGGGATCGGCTCGGTCGGCACCTTCCAGAGGGAAGACCTCTTCTCCGCCTGGACCGTCTTCCTCGAGCGCGTCGCCGGCGGGTTTCCCCTCGTCCTGCTGATCGATGACGCCCATCACGCGGATGACGGGTTGCTGCTGTTCATCGAGCACCTGCTCTCCGTCGCGGCCTTCCCGTGCTTCGTTGTCCTCCTCGCCCGCCCCGCCCTGCTCGAGGAGCACCCGGAGCTCGCCACGAACCGGCGGATCACGCTGAGCCACCTCGACGCCCTCAACGACCGGGACATCGCGACCCTGCTGGGCGGTCTCGTCGTGGGGCTGCCCGACGAGGTGCGGGCCGGGCTGGTCGCGCGCTCCGAGGGCGTGCCGCTCTTCGCCGTCGAGACCGTGCGGTCCCTGATCGACCGCGACCTCGTGGTGCCCCGCGGCGGGCAGTACGTCCTGGCGAACCCCGAGTCGCTCGACCTCGACTCGATCGGTGCCCCCGCATCGCTGCACGCCCTGATCGCCGCCCGGCTCGACGCCCTCGAACCGCGGCAGCGGCAGCTGGTCGATCGCGGGAGCGTCATCGGCAACGCGTTCTCCCGTGAGGAGATCGCCGAGCTCTGCTCCGACCTCGACGACGTCGAAGACCTGCTCGCCGGGCTGGTGCGACTGCAGATCCTCAGCCAGACGACGAGCCGGTTCAGCGCCGAGTTCGGGCAGTACCAGTTCGTGCAGTCCGTCGTACGCCAGGTGGCGTATGCCACCCTCTCCCGACGGGACCGCCGCGCCACCCACCTGGCCGTGGCCGCCCAGACCGAGGCCATGGAGGACACCGCCGGTGACCTGGCGCCGATCATCGCGCAGCACTACCTCAACGCGATCAGCGCGCTGCCGAACGAGCCCGACGTGCGCGAGCTCGAGGAGCGCGCGATCGCCCAGCTCGAGCGGGCCGCGCAAGCGAGCTCGCACCCTGGGTGCCATGTCGGACTCCGCCAACCATCTCCTGGTCGCCCTCGACCTGAGCAAGGACCAGGCCACCCGCGCCCGCCTCGAAGTCGGCGGTGGCCTGGGCGCTCGTGGACTCCGGTGATCGAGCCCGCACGATCCCGCACGCCGTCGCCGCGGTCGAGGCCTTCGACGCGCTCGGCGACCCTGTCGCGGCCGGCTCTGGCCGCTGCGGCACAAGCCGTCGGCCCTGGCGCTGAGCGGGGACAACGCCGGCGCGCTCGCGGTGGCCCAACCCCGGTGGGATGCAGCTCGTCGACAGGCCCGGCGCGGACCAGGCCCTGCTCGCGCTCGGCCGCGTGCTGACGCATGTCGGCCAGCCGGTTCGGGCAGAACTCCGCGGGACGTGCTGGACCGGAGGATCCAGATCGCCGAGCGCATCGGTGACCGCGAGCAGTTCGCAGACGCACGTGACGGCGTTGGCGGTCGTCTACAGCTCGTTGGGTGCCTCCGAGACCGGGCGGACGCTGATGGCCGCAGCCGCGGAGATCGCTCGCGCCGAGCACTTCCCGGTGGCCCTGGCGCGGTGCCTGTCGAACCTGGTCGTCGAGTACAACACGACCGACCTCGAGAAGGCTGCCGAGATCGGGGTCGAGGCCGTGGACGCAGCCAGTCGGGCGGGCGTGGCCGTGTGGCAGGACTACACGCGGGCAAACCGGATGCTGACCCTGCTGGCGTCGGGGCGGTGGGAGGAGCTCGATGCCGTGCTGGAGGACCACCAGGACTCCTCCGTGATCAGCCTGGTGGTGAATGCCGGCGTCGGTGGCTTCCTGTGCGCGGTGCGGGGTGAGCCGTTCAGCACCCCGTGGGGTGACCAACCCGGCCCGGAGAGTGACGACCCGTCCGACGATGCCTGGGCTGCCTTCGCCGAAGCGAACGCCGCCATCACCACCGGTCGCCTCGACGTCGCGCTGGAGCGGGCTGTGCACGCCACGGACACCATGTTCGAGCTGTCGTCGGTCTCCGACGACTACCTGCACATGTGGCCGGTGGCGGTCGACCTGGCGCTGCGAGTCGACGAGGGCGCGACGGTGTCACGGCTGCTCAGCGTCACGGACGAGGTCGCTGAGCGAGTGTGGACCCCGCTGGCGATCGCTGCCCATCGGGCCAGGTTCGCCGGCCTGGTCGCTCGCAGCACCGAGCCCGAGGAGGCGGAGCGGTCGTTGCGGAGCGCCGTCGAGATGTTCCGCACCTGGGGCTCCCCCCACTACCGGGCCCGGGCGGAGGCCGAGCTCGGCCGGCTGCTCGAGTCGCAGGGCAGGCCCGCCGATGCGGTGCCCCTCCTGGACAGCGCCCGGACGACGCTCGTCGGGCTCGGCGCCACGGCCTGGGTCGCCGAGCTCGGGTTTGCGGCGCGCGAGGGTCTGCCCAGCACGCATCAGACCAGCTGACCCGAAACGTCCCGCGCGGCCGGTCGCCAGGACTAGCGTTTCCTCGTGCGGGCGCAGGCCCGCGCGGACAGGGGGGCCACGATGTCGCGCAGGTGGATGACGCTCGTCCTCGCGCTCGTCGTGGCGCTCGGAGCGATGACCTTCCCGGCGCACGCAGCCGGTTCCGACGTGGCGAAGTCGCAGCGCCGCCTGAACGCGCTGCACTGCGACGCGGGGCCGGTCGACGGCAGGATCGGGACCTGGACGCGCTCGGCGATCATCCGTTTCCAGTCTCGGCACGGCCTGGCCCAGACGGGCTCGTTCAACCCGGCGACCAGGAGACGGCTGTTCGCCTCCACCGCCCGTCGGTGCGACGTACGCCGGGTGCCCGCTCGTTCCGGCACGGGACGGCGCATCGTCCTGAGCCAGGGGCAGAACTGGGTCTGGGTGGTCGGCGCCGGCAACCGGGTCCTCGCCCAGGGCGGCATCGTCGACAACCCCGGTGAGCTGCGCAAGGGCAACTACCGGACCGGCTCCTACTGCGGCCGGGCAGCGCGGGTGCGGAAGAACTCGAGCGGGTCACTGTGGCTGGACCACTTCGTGCGCTTCGCACCCTGCGGCTTCGGGTTCCACCGGATCCCCCGCGCGAAGTCCAACGGCCGGCAGATCCACGCCAACCACATCCTGGGCACCAACCTCGCGCGCTCGCACGGATGCATCCGGCTCTCGGCCCGGATGGCCGAGCGGATCTGGAACTTCACCGCGGGTCGCAGGACCCCGGTCCGTGTCCGGTGAGACGCGACGATTGAGACTCGGCGACTGAGACGGGGCGACTGACACATGAGACAGATCCGCGGCGGCGCGGTCGGCGTACTCCGGCACTCCTAGGCTCGTCAGATGCTGAGCGCACTGCGCCGCTACGTCGACGACCCGATCGCGACCTGGCGCACCGGAAGTCCCCAGAGCCAGGCGCTCACTCTCCTGGCCCTGCTGGTCGGCGTCTTCTTGTGCTTCGTGCTCTCTGTGCTGGCGTACGACGTGATGGCGATCGGCGCCTACTACATCTGGCTGCTGCTCGGCATGCTGCTGCTGCGGTACTGGCCGCTCGTGGCGCTCTCCGTCGTGATCTGGACGGCGGCAATCACGGCCGTCCTGTTCGAGCCACCCGTGACGCTGCCGAAGATCCTTTCGTGCATCATCCTGCTGGCGTCACTCTCGCTCGTCCTCTACTCCTCCAGTCGGCAGCAGAGTGGCCTGCCGGCCCCGGTCAGCGAAGCGATGCTGACCGACCTGCGCGATCTCCTCCAGTCGCAGGGCACCATCCCACCGCTGCCCGAGGGCTGGCGCTCGCAGTCGTCCATGGCGGCGGCGAGTGGGGTCGGGTACGGCGGCGACTTCCTCGTCGCCAAGGTCCACAGCGAGGGCGGGCGCCTCGAGCTGATCCTGGTCGATGTCTGCGGCAAGGGCGTCGGAGCTGCGTCGCGGGCGCTGCAGTTCGGAGGTGCCCTCGGTGGGCTGATCGGCGCCCTGCCTCCTCGCGAGCTGTTCGTGGCAGCCAACGACTTCCTCCTGCGCCAGGAGTCGGACGAGACCTTTGCCACGGCCGTGCACGTCCTGGTCGACCTCGAGACCGGCGACTACCAGCTCACCAGCGCGGGTCATCCGCCCGCGCTCGTGTGGTCGTGTGCCGGCGGCACGTGGACGATCGACGAGGCTCGCGGTCCGGCACTCGGCATCATGGAGCTGCCGGAGCTGTCCATGACCCACGGCCGGCTGCAGCCAGGGGACGCGCTGCTCTTCTACACCGACGGCGTGGTCGAGACACGTCACACCGATCTCGACGAAGGGGTCGCGTGGCTCCAGCGCGAGGCGTCACGGGCGATCGCCCCCGGCTTCGACGGAGCTGCCGAGCGCATCCTCAGCAAGGTCGGCGGGGCCGACGACGACCGCGCGGTCCTGATCCTCGAGCACGCCGCCACGGCCGTGCACTTCGACTCCTTCGGCACCCGGCTGACCACCGGGTGACCCAGGAGCCCGCCCACCAGGTCCTCAGGTGAGCGAGCGCCTGGTCAGAGCTCCTCGCGGCCGTCGTTGTCCTTGGCGCGGATGCCGATCTTGCTGCCCAGCCACACGAGCGGGTCGTACTTGCGGTCGACGACGCGCTCCTTCATCGGGATGATCGCGTTGTCGGTGATCTTGATGCCCTCCGGGCACACCTCGGTGCAGCACTTGGTGATGTTGCACATCCCCAGACCCGCCGCGTCCTGAGCGAGCTGGCGCCGGTCATGGGTGTCGAGGGGGTGCATGTCGAGCTCGGCGTAGCGGAGGAAGAATCGCGGGCCGGCGAACGCCTGCTTGTTGTTCTCGTGGTCACGGACGACGTGGCAGGTGTTCTGGCACAGGAAGCACTCGATGCACTTGCGGAACTCCTGGCCGCGCTCGACGTCGATCTGGGCCATCCGTCGCTTGCCGTCCTTGTCGCGAGGGGGCGGGGCGAACGACGGCAGCTCGGCGGCCTTCTCGTAGTTGTACGAGACGTCGGTGACCAGGTCGCGGATGACGGGGAAGGCGCGCAGGGGTGTGACCGTGATGGTCTCGGACTCGTCGAAGTCCGAGAGCCGGGTCATGCACAGCAGCCGGGGGCGGCCGTTGATCTCCGCGCTGCACGAACCGCACTTGCCGGCCTTGCAGTTCCAGCGCACCGCCAGGTCACCGGCCTGGGTCGCCTGCACCCGGTGGATCGCGTCGAGAACCACCTCACCCTCGGACACCTCGACGGTGTAGTCCTCGAGCTCCCCCGAGGCCACGTTGCCCCGCCAGATGCGCATCTTCAGGTCGTAACCCATGCCCTACTCCTTGCTCTCGACAGGGACCGGCGCCGGGTCGAAGAACGTCCTGAGCTCGTCGGGCATCACCGGCAGTGGCTGCTCGCTCAGGTCGACGCCCGTCCCCGCCTTGTTGAGCCGCAGCACCAGGTTCTTGCTGCCCCACTCCTCGCTCGGCTTGGGGAAGTCGTCGCGGGTGTGCCCACCTCGAGACTCCTCCCGCGCGAGCGCCGCCTTCGCGATGCACTCGGAGACGAGCAGCATGTTGTGCAGGTCGATCGAGAGGTGCCAGCCGGGGTTGAACTGCCGGTGCCCCTCCACGACCAGGTTCTCGGCGCGCTTCTTGAGCTTCTCGATCTCGTCGAGGGAACGGCTCAGCTCCTCGCCGGTGCGGATGATGCCGACGAGGTCGTTCATCGTCTGCTGGAGGTCCTGCTGGATGGTGTACGGGTTCTCCTTCGGGCCCGCGGGCGCGCCCGTCTCCGCGTCCCGCTCGAACGCGACGAGTGCCGGGTCCTGCGCGTCGAGCACGGTCTGCGGGTCGACGTACGGACGGTCCTCGCCGAGACCCGTGGCGTACGCCGCGGCGGCCTCGCCGGCCCGGCGTCCGAAGACGAGCAGGTCCGACAGCGAGTTGCCGCCGAGCCGGTTGGACCCGTGCATGCCGCCCGAGCACTCGCCCACTGCGTAGAGCCCGGTGACCCCGGCCAGCTCGGTGTCGGCGTCCACCTCGACACCGCCCATCACGTAGTGACAGGTCGGCCCGATCTCCATCGGCTCGGCGGTGATGTCGACGTCGGCCAGCTCCTTGAACTGGTGGTACATCGACGGGAGCCGCTTGCGGATGTACTCGGCGTCGCGACGTGAGGCGATGTCGAGGAAGATGCCGCCGTGCGGTGACCCACGGCCGGCCTTGATCTCGGAGTTGATCGCCCGGGCGACCTCGTCACGCGGCAGGAGCTCGGGTGGTCGACGGTTGTTCTTCTTGTCGTCGTACCAGCGGTCGGCCTCCTCCTCGGTGTCGGCCGTCTCGCTCTTGAAGAACTCCGGGATGTAGTCGAACATGAACCGCTTGCCCTCGGAGTTCCGCAGGATGCCGCCGTCACCGCGCACCGACTCCGTGACCAGCAGTCCCTTCACCGAGGGCGGCCACACCATGCCGGTCGGGTGGAACTGCACGAACTCCATGTTGATCAGCGAGGCGCCGGCCCGCAGCGCCAGGGCGTGCCCGTCGCCGGTGTACTCCCAGGAGTTCGAGGTGACCTTGAAGGACTTCCCGATCCCGCCGGTCGCGAGGATCACCGACGGCGCCTCGAAGACCACGAAGCGCCCGCTCTCGCGCCAGTAGGCGAAGGCTCCGGAGATGGCTGTCCCCGTCCTTGAGCAGCTCGGTGACCGTGCACTCCATGAACACGTCGATGCCGAGGGCCACGGCGCGCTGCTGGAGGGTCCGGATCATCTCCAGGCCGGTGCGGTCACCGACGTGAGCGAGGCGGGCGTAGCGGTGGCCGCCGAAGTCGCGCTGTGAGATCAGCCCGTCCTCGGTGCGGTCGAAGAGCGCTCCCCAGTCCTCGAGCTCCTGCACCCGCTCGGGCGCCTCCTGGGCGTGCAGCTGGGCCATCCGCCAGTTGTTGAGCATCTTCCCGCCACGCATCGTGTCGCGGAAGTGCACCTCCCAGTTGTCCTCGGGCCAGCGGTTGCCCATCGCCGCGGCGATGCCGCCCTCCGCCATCACGGTGTGGGCCTTGCCGAGCAGCGACTTGCACACGATGGCCGTGCGCGCCCCGGCCTCGTGGGCGGCGATCGCGGCCCGCAGGCCGGCGCCCCCCGCTCCGATCACGACCACGTCGTGGGTGTGCCGCTCGAACCCGTGGACCCCCGCGGCCTCGTCCGGGGACATGCGGTTGCCGGTCATCGGGTGGCGGTCTTCTCCGCTCGCCATCAGAAGAACCTCACGTCGGTGATCGCACCGGTGCTGAGCAGCAGGACGTAGAGGTCGGCGGCCGCCACCGAGAACAAGGAGACCCACGCGTAGAGCGCGTGGCTGCCGTTGAGCTTGGAGACGAACGTCCACGCCTTGTAGCGCAGGGGGTGCTTGCTGAAGTGGCGCAGCCGCCCGCCGACGATGTGGCGGCAGGAGTGGCAGGACAGGGTGTAGAGCCAGATGAAGACGATGTTGAACAGGAACACCAGCGTGCCCAGGCCCATGTGGCCCCAGTTGCCCTCCTCGTCGCGGAAGGTGAGCAGCGTGTCGTAGGTCAGGATCAACGCGACCAGCACCGCGGCGTACCAGAACCAGCGGTGGACGTTGTTCAGGATCAGCGGAAGGCGGGACTCACCGTTGTAGCTCATGTGCGGCTCGGCCACCGCGCACGCCGGCGGGCTCCACCAGAAGGCCCGGTAGTAGGCCTTGCGGTAGTAGTAGCAGGTCAGCCGGAAGCCGAGCGGGAAGATCAGGACGATCAGTGCCGCCGACATCGGGAACCAGGCGAACGGCTGGCCGAAGTCCGAGGAGCCCTCGACGCAGTCGCCCAGGCACGGCGAGTAGAACGGCGAGAGGTAGGGCTTGACGTAGTAGTGGGAGCCCTGGAAGGCGCGGATCGTCGCGTACACGATGAACGACATGAACACGATGAACGTGGTCACCGGAGCAAGCCACCAGCGATCGGGGCGCAGCGTCCTGGTGTCGATCCGGGCCCGTGAGGACCCTCGTACGCCAGCGTCCGGAATCGCCATCGCCACCTCCGAGGCACTTGGTTACAGCGCCTGATCCGTCGCTGTGCTGGGGACACTCTTGCCGGAACGGGCCACAAAACGAAAGGGGCGCGCCCTGATTCGGGCACCGGGAGCCCCTCCGTCGGCCCCCATGGTAGGAGGGGCATATCTCACACGCCTCGGCGGGTCAGCGCCGCATTTGGAGCGATACGGTGCCAGTTGTGGCAACTGCAACCCCGAGTCTGGTCAAGAACCCCAGGTCAACGCGCTCGACCATCGCGCTGAAGCTCCTGATGGCCGCGAGCGGGATCATCTTCATCGGGTTCGTGCTCCTGCACATGTACGGCAACCTGAAGGCCTTCGCCGGTCACGACGCCTACAACGAGTACGCCCACCACCTGCGCACCTTCGGTGAGCCGATGCTGCCCAACAGCGGCCTGCTCTGGATCATCCGGGCGGTGCTGATCCTCTCCTTCGCCGTGCACGTGTACGCCGCCGTCGTGCTCTGGCGCCGCGCCGGGAAGGCCCGCACCCACCGCTACGTGATGAAGAAGAACCATCACTCCACGTGGGCCTCGCACCTGATGAGGTGGGGCGGCCTCACGCTGTTCGTGTTCATCATCTGGCACCTGCTGAACTTCACGATCGGCAAGGTCAACGTCGCGGGTGGGTCCACCAACGACCCCTACAACCTGCTCGTCGACTCGTTCGCGACCTGGTGGCTCACGCTGATCTACCTGTTCGCCATGGCGATGCTCGGGGCCCATCTGCACCACGGCATCTGGAGCTCCCTGCAGACGCTCGGGTACACGAACAGCGTCCGGCAGCGCGACACCGCCAAGCGGTTCGGGCTCATCCTCGCGCTGATCATCACGATCGGCTTCTCGCTGGTGCCCGTCTTCATCCTCGCCGGCGTCATCGACAAGTAGGAGTCAGCCGCCATGACAGACATGCCCGACACCACGCTGACCAGCGACCCGTCGCACCACGCGGACACGCAGGAGACCGACGACGCCGCCGGCTACTACACCCCCGGCGATGCGCTGGCGGACACCAAGGCCCCCGGCGGACCCGTCGACGAGCGCTGGGGCACCCGGCAGTTCGAGGCCCGGATCGCGAATCCCGCCAACCGTCGCCGCCTGTCGGTGATCGTGGTGGGCACCGGCCTGGCCGGTGCGTCGGCTGCGGCCACGCTCGGCGAGGCGGGCTACGTCGTGAAGTCCTTCTGCTACCAGGACTCCCCGCGCCGGGCCCACTCGATAGCGGCCCAGGGCGGCATCAACGCGGCCAAGAACTACAAGGGCGACGGCGACTCGATCTACCGGCTCTTCTACGACACCATCAAGGGCGGCGACTACCGCTCGCGCGAGTCGAACGTCTACCGCCTGGCCGAGGTCAGCGTGAACATCATCGACCAGTGCGTCGCCCAGGGCGTGCCGTTCGCCCGCGAGTACGGCGGCCTGCTCGACAACCGCTCCTTCGGTGGCGTCCAGGTCTCGCGCACCTTCTACGCCCGCGGCCAGACCGGCCAGCAGCTGCTGCTCGGCGCCTACCAGGCCCTCGAGCGACAGGTCGCCGCCGGGACGGTCCGCTGCTACACCCGCCACGAGATGCTCGAGCTGATCGTCGTCGACGGCCGCGCACGCGGCATCATCGTCCGCGACCTGGTGACCGGCGAGATCGAGACCTACTTCGCCGACGTCGTCGTGCTCGCCAGCGGCGGCTACGGCAACGTCTTCTTCCTCTCCACCAACGCGATGGGCAGCAACGTCACCGCCACCTGGCGGGCGCACCGCAAGGGCGCCTACATGGCCAACCCCTGCTACACCCAGATCCACCCCACCTGCATCCCGGTGTCCGGGGCGCACCAGTCCAAGCTCACGTTGATGAGCGAGTCGCTGCGCAACGACGGCCGCATCTGGGTGCCCAAGGACGCGAAGGACGCCGAGAAGAACCCGCGCGACATCCCCGAGGAGGACCGCGACTACTACCTCGAGCGGATCTACCCGGCCTTCGGCAACCTGGTCCCCCGCGACATCGCTTCGCGCCAGGCCAAGAACATGTGCGACGAGGGCCGAGGTGTGGGTCCCAAGGTCGACGGCGTACGACGTGGCGTGTACCTCGACTTCGCCGAGGCGATCGAGCGACTCGGCCGCGATTCGATCGAGGACAAGTACGGCAACCTCTTCGACATGTACGCCCAGATCACCGGAGAGGACCCCTACGAGGTCCCCATGCGGATCTACCCGGCGGTGCACTACGTCATGGGCGGGCTGTGGGTCGACTACGACCTGCAGGGCTCGATCCCCGGCCTGTTCGTCACCGGCGAGGCCAACTTCTCCGACCACGGGGCGAACCGCCTCGGCGCCTCGGCGCTGATGCAGGGCCTCGCCGACGGCTACTTCGTGCTCCCGAACACCATCCGCGACTACCTCGCCGAGGGCCCCTTCGACAAGATCCCCGAGGACCACCCCGCCGTACGCGAGGCCCAGCAGTCGGTGAAGGACCGCATCGACCGGTTCATGAGCACCTCGGGCACCCGCAGCGTCGACTCCTACCACCGCGAGCTCGGCAACATCATGTGGGAGTACTGCGGCATGGAGCGCACGGAGGACGGCCTGAAGAAGGCCATCGACCTGATCCGCTCGCTGCGCGACGACTTCTGGCGCAACGTCAAGGTGCTCGGCGCCTCCGAGAGCCTGAACCAGTCGCTGGAGCGGGCCGGCCGCGTGGCCGACTTCTTCGAGCTCGGCGAGCTGATGTGCATCGACGCGCTGAACCGGCGCGAGTCCTGTGGCGGTCACTTCCGGGCCGAGTCCCAGACCGAGGACGGGGAGGCGCTGCGCCACGACGACCAGTACGCCTACGTCGCCGCCTGGGAATGGGCGGGAGAGGACGAGAAGCCGGTCCTGCACAAGGAGCACCTGGCCTACGAGTTCGTCGAGATGAAGCAGCGCAGCTACAAGTGAGCCCAACGAAAGCATCGGTATGAGACTGACCCTGAAGATCTGGCGCCAGCCCGACACCGCGACCGAGGGAGCGATCCACACCTACGACGTGGACGACGTCTCCGAGGACATGTCGTTCCTCGAGATGCTCGACGTGCTCAACGAGCGGCTCAACGACGAGGGCGAGGAGCCGATCGCCTTCGACAGCGACTGCCGCGAGGGCATCTGCGGCATGTGCGGCCTGATGATCAACGGCGAGGCACACGGCCCCGAGGTCACGACGACCTGCCAGCTGCACATGCGCTCGTTCGAGGACGGCGAGACGATCACGATCGAGCCCTGGCGGGCGGATCCGTTCCCGGTGCTCAAGGACCTCTGCGTCGACCGCCGGGCTTTCGACCGGATCATCCAGCAGGGCGGCTACATCTCGGTCAACACCGGCGCCGCGCCCGACGCCCACGCGACCCCGGTCCCGAAGGACAACGCCGACCGCGCCTTCGACGTCGCGACGTGCATCGGCTGTGGGGCCTGCGTCGCCGCCTGCCCCAACGGCTCGGCATCGCTGTTCGTCGGCGCCAAGATCACCCATCTCGGCGAGCTTCCGCAGGGACAGGCCGAACGGGACAGCCGTGTCGTCAAGATGGTCGCGCAGCACGACCACGAGGGCTTCGGTGGCTGCACCAACATCGGTGAGTGCGCCGGGGCCTGCCCCAAGGAGATCCCGCTCGACGTGATCTCGCAGCTGAACAAGGACCTGCGGCACGCCATTCGCCACGGCTATTGATGATTTGCAAGAAACCTGACGAATTGAATATCTAGTACATATGCTCCGCGTTCATGGAGCGCACCACTCCCGCCCCGGCCCGTGCTGTCGGGCGCAGCTACCACGTCCGGATGTTCACGCCGTGACGAGCCGGTGACCCGTCACACGTCCTTGAAGGCGAACGCACGCGTGGGCAGCCAGCCGGAGTCCTGGTCGTGGAGGTACATCCACATCTCCGCGACGTCGAACGCCGCGTCGAAGCGCTCGAGCTCGACGAAGGCCTGCTCGAGCACGGGTTCCGGCAGGTGGTGGGCGATGGTCACGTGCGGGTGGAACGGGAACGCGCGGTCGATCGCGAGCGGCCCCTGGAGCACGCCCGCGGCGAGCGCCTCGCACTGGCTGATCCCCTCCACGACGCCCACGAAGACGACCGGCGAGGTCGGCCGGAAGGTACCGGTGCCGCGCAGGTGCACGCGGAACGGGTGGTTGCGCCCCGCCACGTCCTCGAGGTGGTCGACGACGGCCTCGAGCTCGGCCTCGTCCACGTCGTACGGCGGCAGCAGCGTGATGTGCGTGGGGATGTGCCGCGCGGCCTCGTCGCCCATGCCGATGCGGTACTCCTGGAGATGGCTGCCCCAGGGCTCGGGAACAGCGAGCGAGACTCCGATGGTGGGCACGGCTAAGACACTAGGGCCTGCTCGAGGGACACGCTCAGTGGGCCGGACGGACCAGCCCGACGCGGTCGTACACGTCCGCCAGCGTGCGCGAGGCGACCTCGCGGGCTCGCTCCGCTCCCCGCAGGAGTACGCCGTCGAGCTCGGCCCGGTCGTCGAGCAGTGCCAGCGTGCGCTCGCGGAAAGGGGTCACGAACTCCACCACCACCTCGGCCAGGTCGGTCTTGAAGTCGCCGTAGCCGCGGCCGGCGTACTGCTTCTCGAGGTCGTCGATCTCACGGCCGGTCAGCGAGGAGTAGATGGTGAGCAGGTTGGAGACGCCGGGCTTGTGCTCCTCGTCGAAGCGGACCTCGGTCTCCGAGTCGGTCACCGCCGCGCGGATCTTCTTCGCCGAGGCCTTGGGGTCGTCGAGCAGCTCGATGATCCCGGACGCGCTCGACGCGGACTTGGACATCTTCGCGGTGGGGTTCTGCAGGTCGAGGATGCGGCCGGTGCTCTTGAGGATGTAGGGCTCGGGGAGCGGGAACGCCTTCTTGTAGCGGTGGTTGAACCGCTGGGCGAGGTCGCGGGTCAGCTCGAGGTGCTGGCGCTGGTCCTCCCCCACCGGGACGTACTTCGGCCGGTAGAGCAGGATGTCCGCGGCCTGCAGGATCGGGTAGGTGAACAGCCCCACCGATGCCTGGCTCTCGCCACCCTTGGCGGACTTGTCCTTGAACTGGGTCATCCGGCGCGCCTCGCCGACCCCGGTGATGCACTGCAGCACCCAACCGAGCTGGGTGTGCTCGGGCACGTGGGACTGCAGGAAGATCGCCGAGCGGTCGGGGTCGATGCCCATCGCGATCAGCTGCGCGGCGCAACGCACGAACCTCTCGCGCAGCATCTTCGGGTCCTGCTCGACGGTCAGCGAGTGGAGGTCGGCGATGAAGAAGAAGGCCTCGTGCTCGTCCTGGAGGTCGACCCACTGACGCAAGGCACCGAGGTAGTTGCCGAAGTGGAAGGAGTCGCCGGTCGGCTGGATGCCCGAGAGCACGCGCGGGCGCGCTGGCCGGTCGGCCTCAGTGGCCGCAGGGGTCTGGTGGGACATGATGGGCATTGTTCCAGCAGGCAGGAAAGGCCCACGAGACGGGCTCGGCCCACGTTCGACCCGGGAGGAGCGGCATGGCGCCGGCGTACAGCACCATCCCCACGCTGACCGACGGAGTCGTCACGCTGCGGGCCCCGATCGCCTCCGACGTGATGGGTTCCTATCGAGCAGTGCCAGGATCCGCTCACCCAGCAGTGGACGACGATCCCGATCCCCTACGCGCTCGACGACGCGAACATCTACATGTACCACTTCATCCCGAGGGGCTGGGAGACCGGCAAGGAGTGGGGTTTCGTCGTGGAGGCGGAGGACGACGCCGGCGCCCGGCGCTTCTGCGGCACGATCTCGCTGCGCAACCTCGGCTCTGGCCGGGCCGAGGTCGCGTACGGCGCGCACCCGTGGGCCAGGGGACGCGGCGTGATGGAGCGGGCCGTGCGGATGCTGATCGAGTGGGGGTTCAAGGAGCAACGCCTCAACACCATCGAGTGGCTCTCGCCGCGAGGCAACTGGCCGTCGTGGCGGCTGGCCTGGAAGCTGGGCTTCACCTACGAGGGCGTGTTGCCCCACTGGCTCTCCCAGCGCGGCAAGCTCGTGGACGGCTGGGTCGGCATCCTGCGACGCGGCGAGCCGATGCTTCCCCGGGCCCCGTGGCTGGAGTCGCCCACGCTGGTCGGCACGTCCCTGGTCCTCCGAAAGCTCGAGGAGCGCGACCTGCCCCGGATCGTGGAGACGCGCGCGGACCGCGACACGCAGCACTGGCTGCAGAACGTGCGCGAGTCCGCACCGCACACGATGGAGAGCGATGCGGACTTCGTGGTCGAGCGGCTCGAGGACGCGGCAGCGGGGCGCGCGGTGCACTGGGCGGTCACCGACGAGCGCACCGACATGTACGTCGGGCAGGTCTCCCTGTTCGGGCTGCAGCATCGGCGCGAGGCCGAGATGGGCTTCTGGGCGCACCCGCACTGGCGTCGGCGCGGCTGGAGCACCGAGGCCGCCCGGCTGGTGGTCAAGCACGCCTTCATCCCCTGCGAGGACGGTGGCCTCGGCCTGCGCCGGCTCACCGCCGACGCCTGTGCCACCAACGAGGGATCGATGCGCGTCCTCGAGCGCGCCGGCTTCCTCCGGGTGGGCCGCACCCGTCGCAGCACGCTGCGCGGCGACGGGAAGTGGATGGACACCCACATCTACGACCAGCTGATCGAGGACCGCGACCGCAGCATGTGGTGAGCGGTGGTCAGGCTCCGGTCAGAGCGACTCGAGCGCCTCGTTGAAGGTCGTCGAGGGGCGCATCACGGCGGAGGCCTTGTCGTCGTCGGGGCGGTAGTAGCCGCCGATGTCGGCGGGAGAGCCCTGTACGTCGAGCAGCTCCTGGGCGATCGCCTCCTCGGCGTCCCCGAGGGTCTTGGCCAGCGAGGAGAACGCGTCGGCCAGCTCGGCGTCGTCGGTCTGCTCGGCGAGCTCGCGCGCCCAGTACAGCGCCAGGTAGAAGTGGCTGCCACGGTTGTCGATCGTGCCGAGCTTGCGGCCCGGGGACTTGTTCTCGTTGAGCCAGGTGCCGGTGGCCCGTTCGAGCGCGAGTCCGAGCACCTTCGCCTGCGGGTTGTCGGTCTGCTCGGCGTACTTCTCGAAGCTCTCGGCCAGCGCCAGGAACTCACCCAGGCTGTCCCAGCGCAGGTAGTTCTCCTTGACCAGCTGCTGCACGTGCTTGGGCGCCGAGCCGCCGGCGCCGGTCTCGAACAGCCCGCCTCCCTTGATGAGGGGTACGACGGAGAGCATCTTGGCCGAGGTGCCGAGCTCGAGGATCGGGAACAGGTCGGTCAGGTAGTCGCGCAGCACGTTGCCGGTCACCGAGATGGTGTCCTCGCCCTTGCGGATCCGGTCGACCGAGACCTTGATCGCCTCGACCGGCGGCAGGATCTGGATGTCGAGGCCGTCGGTGTTCATGGTCAGCGCAGGTACTCGTTGACCTTCGCGATCAGGTTGGCGTCGTGGGACCTCGACTCGTCGAGCCAGAAGATCGCCGGAGCGCCGGTCGCGCGGGCGCGGGTGACCGCGAGCTTGACCCAGTCGCGGATCGGCTCGTCCTTGGTCTGGCAGGCGCGCCAGATGTCGCCGGGGTTGACGTCGTGCTCGAGCAGGGTGTTGCCGTCCTCGTCCACGACCCGCACGGTGCCGGCCTTCGCGATCTCGAAGGTCTTGTCGTGGCTGCCGTACTCCTCGGCGGCGCGGGCCATCAGGCCGACGTTCGGGACCGAGCCCATGGTCGAGGGGTCGAAGGCGCCGTTCTCGCGGCAGTCGTCGACCACGACCTGGTAGATGCCGGCGTACGACGAGTCCGGGATCACCGCGAGGGTGTCGGCCTCCTCGCCGGCCGGGCCCCACATGTGGCCGGACGTGCGGATCATCGCGGGCATGCTCGCGTCGACGATCACGTCGCTCGGCACGTGCAGGTTGGTGATGCCCTTGTCGGAGTCGACCATCGCCAGCTCCGGGCCCTCGGCCAGGCCCTGGTTGACCGCGTTCTCGATCGCGTCGCCCTGCTCCCCGCCGAGCTTCTTCGCGCCGGTGAGGATGCTGGCCAGGCCGTTGCTCGGGTCGAGGCCGGCCTCGAGCAGCACGTCGCCCTGCTCCTCGAACAGCTGCGGGAAGAACGCCTGCACGGCGTGGCCGAAGATGATCGGGTCGGAGACCTTCATCATCGTGGCCTTGAGGTGCAGCGAGAACAGCACGCCCTCGTCCTTGGCGCGCGAGATCTGGTCGCGCAGGAAGCCCTGGAGCGCGGCGGTGTTCATGAAGGTGCCGTCGACGACCTCGCCGGCCTCGACCGGTATCGACTCCTTGAGCACCTCGGTGCCCTCTTCGGTGACGAGCTCGATGCGGAGCGAGCCCGCCTTCTCGACGACCGCCGACTACTCGTTGGAGCGGAAGTCGTCGGAGGTCATGTGGGCGACGTTGGTCTTCGAGTCCGAGGACCACTCCCCCATCGAGTGCGGGTGCTTGCGGGCGTAGTTCTTCACCGACTCCGGCGCACGCCGGTCGGAGTTGCCCTCACGCAGCACCGGGTTGACCGCGCTGCCCTTGACCTTGTCGTAGCGGGCGCGCACGTCCTTCTCGTCGTCGGACTGCGGGTTGTCGGGGTAGTCCGGGAGGTCGAAGCCCTGCTCCTGGAGCTCGGCGATCGCGGCCTTCAGCTGCGGGATCGAGGCGCTGATGTTGGGCAGCTTGACGATGTTGGCCTCGGGCGTCTTCGCGAGGTCGCCCAGCTCGGCCAGGGAGTCGGGCACCTGCTGGTCCTCGGGCAGCCGGTCGGCGAAGCCGGCGAGGATCCGGCCGGCCAGCGAGATGTCGCGCGTCTCGACGCCCACACCGGCCTTGGCGGCGTACGCCTGGATGATCGGGAGGAACGAGTACGTCGCCAGCAGCGGCGCCTCGTCGGTGTGGGTGTAGATGATCTTCGACTCGGACACGAAAGGCTCCTGGGGCGTTCGCTCGGCGCTTGATGGATGACGCGGTATCTTCACGTCAAGATATCGCACCGCCAGCGGCGGCGATCCACCCGCCAGCCTGTCAGCGCCCGCTGCCGGGCACAACCGCGCTCGAGGTGAGTAGCCTCGCCTCATGGCCAGTACCCAGGCCGACGTGGAGAATCCGCTGGTCGCGGCCCAGGCGGCGCTGGCTCGCGCCGACTGGGAGCAGGCCGGAGAGCTGTTCCGCACGGCCGCGCTGGCCACCGACGCGGCAGATGCGTGGGAGGGCCTGAGCCGGGCGTCGTGGTGGCTCGGCGACGAGCACGGAACGCTCGATGCCAGGGAGCGTGCCTACCGGCGCTACCAGGCCGAGGGCGACGTACGCCGGGCCGCGCACATGGCCACCTGGATGGCCGGCGACCATCTCGACTTCCGCGGGGACGACGCCGTCGGCCGGGCCTGGCTGCGGCGCGCCCGGGCGCTCCTCGACGGACAGACCGCGAGCGCCGAGCACGGCTGGATCCTGGTCATGGAGGCTGACCTCGTCCTCAATGCCGAAGGCGACCCCCACGCGACCGAGCGGCTCGCCCGGCAGGGGCTCGAGATCGCCCGGGCAGTCGGTGACGTCGACGTCGAGGTGGTCGCGCTGGCCCTGCTCGGTACCGCCCTGATCACGCGGGGCGATGTCGACGAGGGCCTGCGCTGCGTCGAGGAGTCCACCTCGCTCGCGCTCGGCGGCGAGTTCACCGACGCGGCCGCACCCGGGTGGGCGCTGTGCCACAACGTCGTCGTGTGGGCCGACCTCGGTGACTTCGCCCAGGCCGAGCAGTGGTGCCGGGCCATGCAGCAGTTCGCCAGCACCTGGCGGGCGCGACACTTCTTCGGCAGCTGCCGGCTGGCGTACGGCGACGTGCTGGCCACCCAGGGCGACTGGCCCTCGGCGGAGGAGGAGCTGGTCAGCGCGCGCGAGGACCTGCGGGCCACCAAGCCGGGACTGGCCGCGCCCAGCGCCGTACGCCTCGGCGAGCTGCGGGTCCGTCAGGGACGGCTCGACGAGGCCCGCGCACTGTTCGAAGAGGCGCTGCCCGCTCCGGCAGCGATGCTGGCGCTGGCCGATCTCGACCTGCGGGCCGGCGACACGCACGCCGCGACCGACGCGGCCGAGCGGGTGCTGCGCCGGCTCAGCGACGACAACCTGCTCGAACGCCTTCCGGCCCTCGAGCTCGTCGCCCGCAGCCGCTCCGCCTCCGGTGACCACGCCGGAGCCCTGTCCGCGGCAACCGAGGTCGAGCGGGAGTCCGGCCGGCTCGGCACTCCGTACCTGCGCGGCCGCGGGCTCGCCGTACGCGCTGAGGTGGCGCTCGCCGCAGGCGACCTCGAGGACGCGCGGCGAAATGCCGAGGACGCGTGCGACCTGTTCTCCGAGGCCTCGGCACCGTTCGAGCAGGCGGGCGCCCGACTCACGCTCGCGGAGGCCCTGCGCGGGCTCGGCCGGACGGACCGGGCCGACGCCGAGGCTCGCGCGGCCCACGACGTCGCTGGCGCTGCTCGGGGCACGGACACCGACCGGAGACGGTGCGACGGCCGCCACCCTGAGCAGCCGCGAGCTGGACATCCTGCGCCTGGTCGCCGCCGGCCTCAGCGACGCCCGGATCGCCGAGCGGCTGTTCCTCAGCCCGCACACCGTGCACCGCCACGTCGCCAACATCCGTACCAAGCTCGACGTCGCCTCCCGGGCCGCCGCGGTCGCCGACGCCACCCGCCGCGGCCTGCTCTGACCCGCCAACCCGGATAGTCCGCTTCGTCCATGGCCCGTCCCGGCCATTCGCGGGAGATGGCCGGAACGACGGATGCGGCAGGGGTACGACGAGCCGCACGCTCCTCGGCATGACTACCACCAGCACCACCTCTGCCGTCGACGAGCTCCGCTTCCGCCTCCGCGGCGGGTTGCACGAGCCGGGCGACGCGTACTACGAGGACACCTGCATCCTGTTCAACACGATGATCGAGCGGCGGCCTCGCTACGTCGCCGAGTGCGTGGTCGTCGACGACGTCGTCGCCACGCTCGCCTTCGCCCGAGCGCAGGGACTGCCCGTGGCAGTCCGCGCCGGCGGGCACTCGGTGGCCGGCATGTCGCTCGTCGACGACGGCATCGTCATCGACGTCCGCGGCATGGCCGACATCGAGGTCGACGCCGAGGCCAGGGTGGCCCGGATCTGCGGCGGAGCCATCTGGGCCGACGTCGACCGCGCCACCTCGGCGTACGGCCTCGCGACCACCGGAGGCCGCGTCTCCACCACCGGCGTCGCCGGGCTCACTCTCGGTGGCGGCTCGGGATGGCTGGAGCGCAAGCACGGCCTCGCCTGCGACAACCTGCTCGCCGCCGAGCTGGTGACGTGGGACGGCCGGATCGTCCGTGCCTCCGAGCGCGAGAACTCCGAGCTGCTGTGGGCACTGCGTGGCGGCGGAGGCGCCTTCGGTGTCGTCACCGCACTGGAGATGGCCCTGCACCCACTGCCCGAGCAGGTCTGGGGCGGGCTCGCGCTCTTCGGTGCCGAGCGTGCGCACGAGGTCGTGCGCGCCTTCCGCGACCTCATGAACGATGCGCCCGACGAGCTGTCACTGGCGTGCGCGTTCTTCACCGCCCCTGCCGAGGACGGTGTCCCCGAGCACCTGCACGGACAACCCGCGGTGGCCATCGTCGGCATGTGGGCCGGGCCGGTCGATGAGGGCGAGCAGGCGCTGGCGCCGGTGCGCGCCCTCTCGCCGGACGCCGACTTCTTCGAGGCGACGGCGTACGCCGACTTCCAGTGCTCGATCGACGACCCGCCGGGATACCGCAACTACTGGTCGGCCGAGAACGTCACCGACCTGCCCGACGAGGCGATCGACCGCATGGTCGAGCGGGCCCGCGAGCTGCCGGCCGGTCCCGCGCAGCTGTTCATCGTGGCGTGGGGCGGCGAGCTCGGACGGATCGGTCCCGCGCACTCGCCGCTCGCCGGCCGCGACTCCCGCTTCATCGTGCACCCGCTGATCCTGTGGGAGGACCCGGCACAGGACGACGCGATGCGCACGCTCGCACGCGCGTTCGTCGACGACGTGAAGCCGTGGTCGACCGGGGCGACGTACCCGAACTTCCTCGGCGACGAAGGCGCCGCCCGGATGGAGGCGGCGTACGGCGAGGTCGCGCGGCGCCTGGCCGCCGTCAAGGCGGAGTGGGACCCGCACAGCGTGTTCCGGACCCACCAGGTGATCGAGAAGATCGCCGGCGCATGACCAGGTATCTCCGGGGCCGCTCACCCCCTCCTAGTGGCGAATGCCCACCCCCGCGAACGGAGCACGACCATGAACAACCTCAACGCCGATCTGGCCCGCAGCCTGATGGCCGACCGCGAGCGCGAGTTCGAGGCGGCCCGCCGTCGCCACGAGGCACGCCCGACCCGGCCCGCGGCCAAGCGCCCCGAGCCGGCCCGACGCCGCCAGCCGGGTCTTCTCGCCCGCCTGGTCCCGCGGTTCGGGGCACGCGTTAACACCGCGTAGCTAGCGCTGCTAGCGTCGGGAACGTCCGTCCGTCGCACCCAGGAGTTCCCGTGAGCCCAGAGTCAGCTGCACCCCTCAAGGTCGCCGTCACCGGCGCCGCCGGCCAGATCGGCTACAGCCTGCTGTTCCGCCTCGCCAGCGGGTCCCTGCTGGGGGCTGACCGTCCGATCGAGCTGCGGCTGCTGGAGATCACGCCGGCGCTGAAGGCCCTCGAGGGCGTGGTGATGGAGCTCGACGACTGCGCGTTCCCCACGCTCGCCGGCGTGGAGACCGGCGACGACGCCAACACCATCTTCGACGGCGTGAACCTCGCCCTGCTCGTCGGCGCCAAGCCGCGCGGCCCGGGCATGGAGCGCAGCGACCTGCTCGAGGCGAACGGCGCCATCTTCACCACGCAGGGCAAGGCCCTCAACGAGGTGGCCGCGGACGACGTCCGGATCGGCGTGACGGGCAACCCCGCCAACACCAACGCGCTGATCGCGATGACCAACGCCCCCGACATCCCCCAGGAGCGCTTCTCCGCGCTCACCCGTCTCGACCACAACCGGGCGATCGCGCAGCTCGCGGCGAAGACCGGGTCGGCCGTGACCGACATCAAGAAGATGACGATCTGGGGCAACCACTCCGCGACCCAGTACCCCGACATCTTCCACGCCGAGCTCGCCGGCAAGAACGCCGCCGAGGTCGTCGGTGACCAGGCGTGGATCGAGAACGACTTCATCCCCACGGTCGCGAAGCGCGGCGCCGCCATCATCGAGGCGCGGGGCTCCTCCTCGGCCGCCTCCGCCGCGTCCGCCACCATCGACGCCGCCCACGACTGGCTGGCCGGCTCGGCCGACGGCGACTGGGTCTCGATGGCCGTCGTCTCCGACGGCTCCTACGACGTCCCCGAGGGCCTGATCTCCTCCTTCCCCGTCACCACGAGCAACGGTGACTGGGAGATCGTCCAGGGCCTCGAGATCGACGACTTCTCCCGCGGCAGGATCGACGCCTCCACCAAGGAGCTGGCCGAGGAGCGGGACGCGGTCAAGGGGCTCGGGCTGATCTGAGGCGTCGCTTGCGTGGTTTCCCTAGTTAACGTGGGAAACCGAGCCACTTCCCACGCGATGTTTCGCGTGGGAAGCGGTGAGTTCTTCGGTGGCGAAGCGAGCCGTTCGTGAGCGCCCGTACGCCGATCGTCCTCGACGTGGACACCGGGGTCGACGACGCCTGCGCGCTGCTGTTCGCCGCGCTGCACCCGGATCTCGAGCTCCGGGCGGTCACCTGCGTCGGCGGCAACGCCCCGCTCCCGCACGTCGTCGGCAACACCCTCACCGTGCTCGACGCCTGTGGTCGCGGCGACGTGCCGGTCGCGGCCGGGGCCGCCCGGCCGCTGCTGGAGGAGACCACGGACGCGCGCCACGTGCACGGCGAGGACGGGATGGGTGACCTCGACTGGCCCCGCTCGGCGCGCGAGCCGGATCCCCGGCACGCCGTGGAGCTGCTGCGCGACGTGCTGCTGGAGGCAGCCAGGACCGGAGACCCGTCACGCTGGTGCCGCTGGCTCCGATGACCAACATCGCGCTGCTGCTGCGCACCTACCCGGCGGTGGCGCCCGGGATCGGCCGGATCGTCTTCATGGGCGGCGCCGCGCACGTCGGCAACGCCACCGCCTCGGCGGAGTTCAACGTCTTCCACGACCCGGAGGCGGCCGCGATCACCCTGGACGCCTGCGCGGACCTCGGCATCGAGGTCGTCATGTACGGGCTCGACGTCTTCTACGCACCGCGGGTCGGCCTGGAGCAGGCCCAGCTGCCTCGCACGCCGGGACGAGGACCACGCCGCGCTCGCCGGCAGGCTGATCGCCTTCCAGTGCGAACGCTTCGGCGAGGCCTCCGCCACCATCGGCGACGCCGGGGCGGTCTGCGCGGTGGTCGACCCCGGCGGTCTCGTCACCCGGCGGCTGCCCGTCCGCGTCGAGCTCGCCGGCACCTGGTCGCGCGGCCGCACCATCGTCGACCGACGCGACTGGGACGGCGACCTGGCCCACGACCCCCACGGCCAGGCGCCGGCGAACATCCACGTCGCACTCGACGTGGACGGCGAGCGCTACGCGAAGCTCTGGCTCGACACCGTCGCCGGAGGCCGTTGATGCCGGGGCCGGGTCGGGTGCTGGTGCTCGGCTCGCTCAACGTCGACCTCGTCACGCACGTCGAGCGCCACCCACGGCCCGGCGAGACCGTGCTGGGCGAGGGGCTCGAGCGGCTGGCCGGCGGGAAGGGCGCCAACCAGGCGGTGGCCGCCGCGGCCGCCGGCGCCAACGTGGTCATGCTCGGCGCGGTCGGCGACGACGAAGCGGGTCGTGCCTGTCTCGACCGGCTGCGTCGGCTCGGGATCGACACGAGCGGTGTCGCCGTACGACCCGACCAGCCGACGGGCACCGCCCTGATCGTCGTCGACAGCGACGGCGAGAACACGATCGTGGTGGCGCCGGGTGCCAACGGCCACGTCGGCGACGAGGCGCTGGAGGTGGCGCGCTCGGCCGCGGCCGGTGACGTGCTGCTGGCGCAGCTCGAGGTGCCGCTCGACACCGTCGCCCGGGCGTGCGCTGCGGCGTCCGACCGCGGTGCGCGGGTGGTGCTCAACGTGGCGCCGTACGCCGACCTGCCCGCCGACGTGGTCGCCCACGCCGACCCGGTCGTCGTCAACGAGCACGAGGCCCGACTGCTGGCCGACACCGCCGGCCTCCCGCCGTCGCTGCTCGTGACGTTCGGGGCCCGCGGTGCCGACTGGGACGGGCTGCGGCCGCCGGCCGTCGACGTGCCGGAGGCCGAGGTCGTCGACACCACCGGGGCCGGCGACGCCTTCTGCGGCGTGCTGGCCGCCGCCCTGGCGCGGGGCGAGGAACGAGAGACCGCCCTGCGCGCCGCACTGCAGGCGGGCGCCGACTCGGTGCGTCACCCCGGCGCGCAGCGGGATGCCCGGCTCTAGATCGACTTGGTCGTCTAGATGGGCTGGTCCGGGATGACGGTGGCCAGCACGAGCAGGGCGATGCCCACCGTGGCGAGCATGAGCACGTCGGCCCAGCGGTTGCGCCGCACCCGGAGCATGCCGGCGTTGTTGTCCCGGAGGAACGCGCGCATCAGCGCGCCGAAGAGCAGAGCGACGCCGATGATGCCCACGCCCCGTCGCCAGGGCCCGAACGCCACGACCAGCAGGCCGACCGCGCCGGCTGCGACCACGACCAGGTAGACCATGCCGCCCAGCGTCGAGGGGATCCGTCGGGGCTCGTCCCGCATCGTCACGCGCCGGCGCTGTCCCCGAGGCTGTCCCCGAGGCTGGCCTCGGCGGCCGAGACCACGTTGGACAGCAGCATCGCGCGGGTCATCGGGCCCACGCCGCCGGGGTTCGGGGACACCCACCCGGCCACGTCCCACACCGACGGGTCGACGTCGCCCGCCAGCTTGCCGTCGACGCGGGAGACGCCGACGTCGAGCACCGCCGCCCCGGGCTTGACCATGTCGCCGGTGATGATGCCGGGCACGCCGGCCGCCGCGACGACGATGTCGGCCTGGCGCACGTGCGCCGCCAGGTCGCGGGTGCCGGTGTGGCACAGCGTGACGGTCGCGTTCTCCGAGCGCCGGGTCAGCAGCAGCCCGAGCGGGCGGCCCACGGTGATGCCACGCCCGACGACGGTGACGTCGGCGCCGTTGATCTCCACGTCGTGCCGGCGCAGCAGCTCCACGATGCCGAACGGCGTGCACGGCAGCGGCGCGTCCTTGCCGAGCACCAGCCAGCCGAGGTTGGTCGGGTGCAGCCCGTCGGCGTCCTTGGCCGGGTCGATCTCCCCGAGCACGGCGTTCTCGTCGATGCCCTTCGGCAACGGCAGCTGCACGATGTAGCCGGTGCAGGCCGGGTTGTCGTTGAGGCGGCGTACGGCGGCCAGGATCTCGTCCTGCGTCGCGGTGCCCGGCAGGTCCTCGCGCAGCGACTCGATGCCGACCTCGGCACAGTCCTTGTGCTTGCCGTTGACGTACCACGTCGAGCCCGGGTCGTCGCCGACCAGCACGGTGCCCAGCCCGGGCACGACCCCCTGCTCGCGCAGCTTCGCCACGCGCTCGGTGAGCTCGCCCTTGATCGCCTTGGCGGTCGCGGTCCCGTCCAGCTTCTGTGCCGTCACGTCGGCATCTTCTCAGTGCGCACGTGGCTCAACGCTGAGTGCGCTGCTTGGTCCGACCGGGTAGTTCTCGCCTGTCGTCGACGACGGCGCGCTTCGGCCAGAGTGCCCTGTCGGCGTCCTGCCGGTCGCCGACAGGGCACTTCCGGTCGGTCGACGCCTTCGGCGTTGGACCACAACACCCCGGTCGGCGTCGTGCGCTCCGAGACCGCAGCCCTCGCGCGCTCAGTGAGCGAAATGCCGCGTGCCAGTGAAGTACATCGTGACGCCGGCCTGCTTCGCCGCCTCGATGGTGAGCTCGTCGCGGACCGAGCCGCCGGGCTGGACGATGGCGCGCACCCCGGCGTCGATGAGGATCTGCGGGCCGTCCTCGAAGGGGAAGAACGCGTCGGAGGCGGCCACGGAGCCGGCGGCCCGCTCCCCCGCGCGGTCGACCGCGAGCCGGCACGAGTCGACCCGGTTGACCTGGCCCATGCCGATGCCGACCGAGGCCCGTCCGCTGGCGAGCAGGATCGCGTTGGACTTCGCCGCCCGGCAGGCCTTCCAGGCGAACGCGAGGTCGGCGAGCACCTCCTCGGAGGCGGCCTCGCCGGTGGCGAGGGTCCAGCTCTTCGGGTCGTCGCCCTCGGCGTCGACCAGGTCGCGCTGCTGCATCAGCAGGCCGCCGGAGATCGAGCGGGTCTCGGCACCTCCGCGGTGCAGCGGCTCGCACTCGAGGATGCGCACGTTCTTCTTGCCCTGCAGCACCTCGACCGCGCCGTCCTCGTACGCCGGGGCGACCACCACCTCGGTGAACACCTCGGCCACCTGGCGGGCCATCTCCACCGACACCGGGCGGTTCACGGCGATCACGCCACCGAACGCCGAGACCGGGTCGCACTCGTGGGCCCTGCGGTGCGCCTCGGCGACGTCCGCCCCGACGGCGATGCCGCACGGGTTGGCGTGCTTGATGATCGCGACCGCAGGCTCCTCGAAGTCGTACGCCGCACGCCGGGCCGCGTCGGCGTCGACGTAGTTGTTGTAGGACATCTCCTTGCCGTGCAGCTGGCGGGCCTGCGCGAGGCCGGCCGGCCCGAAGCCGTCGTGGTAGAGCGCGGCCGACTGGTGCGGGTTCTCGCCGTACCTCAGCACCGCCGCGCGGTCCCAGGTCCCCCCGACCCACGCCGGGAAGCCGGCCCCCTCGGAGGTGTCGGTCAGCACGTTGCCCATCCAGCTGGCCACGTGGACGTCGTAGGTCGCGGTGTGCACGAACGCCTCGGCCGCCAGCCGCTTGCGCTGCTCGAGGGTGAAGCCACCCTCCCCGAGCGCGGTGAGCACGTCGGCGTACCGCTCCGGCGAGGTGACGATCGCGACCGAGGGGTGGTTCTTCGCCGCCGCGCGCACCATCGACGGCCCGCCGATGTCGATCTGCTCGACGCACTCGTCCTGCGAGGCGCCGCACATCACGGTCTGGGTGAACGGGTAGAGGTTGGAGACCACCAGGTCGAACGGCTCGATCCCGAGGTCGGCGAGCTGCGCGACGTGGGTGGGCAGCCGCCGGTCGGCGAGGATGCCGGCGTGCACCCGCGGGTGCAGCGTCTTGACCCGGCCGTCGAGGCACTCGGGGAAGCCGGTGAGGTCCTCCACCTTGGTGACCGGCAGCCCGAGGTCGGCGATCAGCTTCGCCGAGCCGCCGGTGGAGACGAGCTCGACCCCGGCGTCGTGCAGGCCGCGGACCAGGTCCTCGAGGCCGGACTTGTCGTAGACGGAGACCAGGGCTCGCTTGATCGCGATCCTGTCGTGGGTGACGGCGTGACTCAGGTCATGCGCCGATCCGCACCTTCCTGTCGTTGATGGTGAAGCCCTCGCGGGCGATCCGGCCCACGGTGTCGACGAGCATCTGCCGCTCGGCGACCTTGATCCGTTCGTGCAGCGACTCGACGTCGTCGTCATCCTCCACCGGCACGACCGTCTGGGCGATGATCGGGCCGGTGTCGACGCCCTCGTCGACGACGAACAGCGTCGCCCCGGTGACCTTGACCCCGTAGGCGAGCGCGTCGGCCGGGCCCGTCGTACCGGGGAAGGAGGGGCACAGGGCCGGATGGGTGTTGACCACCCGGCCGGCGAACCTGCCGAGGAACTCCGGCCCGACCAGCTTCATGAAGCCGGCCATCACCACCAGGTCGGGCTCGAAGGCGGCCACGGTGTCGGTCAGGGTGGTGTCCCAGTGGCCCCGGCTGGTGAACTGGCCGACCTTGCGCACGAACGTCGGCACCCCGGCGCGCTCGGCGCGGGCGAGCCCCTCGATGTCGTCGCGGTCGGCACCGACGGCGACCACGGCCGCGCCGTACGACGGGTCCTCGGTCGCGTCCAGCAGGGCCTGCAGGTTGGTGCCGGCGCCGGAGACGAGCACGACGAGTCGGCAGACGGAACCAGCGGGCACCAGCACAGGCTACCGAGCAGCGAGGATCAGTCGTCGGCGCGGTCGGCGGGGCGCCGACGGCCTGCGCGAGCTCGCGACGCCCGTTCACCACGTCCCTCTTGCCACCACGCCGTGGTCACCCCGGCCACCAGTCCACCGAGGCTCATCGCCGCCACGGAGGACACCAGCACCTCCCCCGCGGGCGCCCCGATGTCGGCCATCCGGCCGGTGCCCATCGGCCCGCCGGCCAGCGCGATCGCGACGGTGCTCAGCAGCGCGGCGCCGAACCCGCAGCCGAAGCCACGCAGGGCGGCGGAGTCGTACGCCGTCACCCGGTAGGCCCGCTGGGCGAGCACCGCCCCGGCGATCGCGACGACCACCGGGACCGCCAGGAAACCGATGGCCCACTCGGGCGTGGGTCCGGCCTCCGGCAGTGCGGCCAGCAGCGGGAACGCCGGCACCGGGCCGAGCGAGACGACCGCGGGCGAGACGACCGTGCCGGTGCCGACCGCGAAGCCGGGCCCGAGCAGGTACGCGCTCCCGAACAGGACCGCGTTGGGTGCCACCGCCATCGTCGCGAGGGTGTACATCACGTAGTCGCCCGGCGCGAGGTGCAGCCCCGACATCATCGCCGCGGCCTCGTTGAGCCCGAGCATCACCATCACGGCCACCAGCACCGCCGAGGCGACGAGCAGGAGCAGGAACGACGCGGCGGCGCCGTAGGCCACCGCGCGCACCCAGGCCGGCACCCGGCGTACCCAGACCGTCAGTCGACCGGTGCCGACGGCCAGGCCGAGGGTGCCCGCGACACCGGCGACGAGCATCGACCCGATGATCGCGCGCCCCAGACCGGGGCTGGCGGACTCCTGGCCGACCACCACGCAGGTGACCACCGCGACGACCATGTAGAGACCCGTGAAGATGGTGGCGGCCACGCCGACCGTGCGGTCGTCGTCGACCTCCTGCGAGCTCTCCGCCGCCCAGCGTCCGTAGCGGTAGACCACCGCGACGACCAGCGCCGTCAGCGTGAGCGGCACGATCCCCAGGGGCACGCCCGACACGGTCAGCCCCGAACCGTGGCCGACCAGCCAGACGTCGGCACCGACCCGCAGGGCATCCGTGGTCTGCCCGTGGGCGCCGGCGTCGGCGAGGAACCAGCCGACGACAGCGACCGCCATGAACGTCACCATCATGGTGGCCGCCGCGGCCAGTGCGGCGATCGCGGCCGAGACGTTCAGCGGCCGGCCCTCCGGCTCGTCGGGGTCGGGGCCGGATCGGCGAAGGGTGGCCAGCACCCGTCCCAGACGCGAGGTCGGGGGGCGCGCAGACGTGCTGGTGTCGGTGGGGCGGTTCAGCAGATCAGTCATCGCCTCACCATCTTGACCGAGGAAGCCGGAGAGTCCGTTGAGGCACGCGGGTAGCCTCGGCCGCGTATGCCCACTCCTTCGGACGATGTCGACCCCGGGGCCGTCCCCGACTTCGACGACTTCTACTTCGCCAGCAGGCGTCGGCTGGTGCTGTCCGCCTACGCGCTGACCGGCGACCTGGCCGCGGCCCGGACCGCGGTGGGACACGCCTTCGTGGCCGCGCGGCACCACTGGCGCAAGGTGGGCCGGCTCCACGACCCGGAGGAGTGGGTCCGCCCGCGTGCCTGGGCGATGGCCCAGCGCCGCCACGTCGCCCGCCTCTGGCACCGCGAGAAGGGGATCAGCGCCGAGCAGAAGGCTGTCCTCGACGCGCTGCACCACCTGCCCGACCAGCAGCGCAAGGTCCTGCTGCTCGCCCATCTGGCAGCGCTGTCGACCCTCCGACATCGGCCGCGAGCTCGGCGAGACGCACGGCCCGGGTGGAGGACCGGCTCGCCGCGGCGACCGAGTCGTTCTGCCGCGAGACCGGCGCACCGGAGGACGGGGTCCGCGCCGCGATCGAGTCGTTGGCCCCGATCGCGGAGGCGGCCGCACTCCCCGGCCCGGCGGTGCTCCACCGGGCCGGCCGGCGGCGCCGGCTGTTGCACACCGTCGGCGGGACCGCCGTACTCCTGGCCCTGACGCTGCTCGGCGGGCTCTTCGTCGTCGGTGGGGGCGACGAACCGGCCGCCGCAGGGGGCACCCGGTCGGTGGAGGCACGGCCGGTCACCGAGGAGATGCTGCTGACGCTGCCGCAGCTGGGTCGGCTCGCCCCCGGCCGGCCGTGGCAGCTGGTCGGGACCTCCGACAACACCAGCGGCACCGGCATCAACTCGGTGTGCCAGGCGACCCGGTTCGCCGACCCACGCGGCAAGGGCACGCTGGTGCGCAAGTTCGCCACGACGCCGGCCCCCCGGGTCCGTCGCACGGTGGTGCAGACGGTCGAGATCTCCCGCTCGCCGAGGGCCTCGCAGGCGGCGTACCGCACGACGCTCGGCTGGTTCGCCGGCTGCACCCAGGCGCGGCTCCAGCTGCTCAACGCCTACCGGGTGCGCGGTCTCGGCGAGGAGGCGGAGATGCTCAAGCTGCGCATCCCCAACGCCGTACGCCGCACCTACGTCGTGGGCCTCGCCCGCACCGGGTCGCTGACCGTCTCGACGGTCACGGAGACCCTGGGCGGACGACCGGTCGACGTCGACCGCGCCGTGGCGACGCTGACCGACGCGGTCCGCAACGTCTGCGAGTCCGACCCGTCGGGCCCCTGCCCGACCGGGGTGAGCGCGGCGCCCGTGCTGCCGCCTCCCTCCGGCGAGACGCCCGGGACGCTGGCCGCCGCAGACCTGCCGGTGATCGGTGAGATCAACAAGCCGTGGGTGGGCACCCAGCCGGTGCCGGCGCGGCCGAACATCGCGGCCACGACCTGCGACGAGGCCAACTTCATGCGCGCGGGCGCGCGCCGCGCCTACACCCGCACGTTCCTGATCCCCCAGGCCAGGCTGCCCAAGCGCTTCGGCATCGCCGAGACGGTCGGCACCTTCCCCACCGTCAGGAAGGCGCGCGGGCTGGTGCGCGACATCTCCGCCGCGATGGCGCGCTGCGAGAAGAAGGACCTCGGAGCCGAGGTCAGCAGCGCGGTGCTCCAGCCGGACGGCTACCGCCGCTCGGAGTACGCCCTGTGGCGACTCGACAGCGAGATCAACGACAAGGCCACCGTCGGCTACTGGATGGGGGTCGCCCGGGTCGGGCGCTACGTTGCGCAGGTGACCTTCACCCCGACCGGCGACAACGACGTCGACGAGGACACCTTCCAGGCCCTGATCACCCGCGCCCGCGACCGTCTCTTCGAGCTGCCGGGCTCGATGAGCGGTTTCCGGCTGGCCGACGGGCTCGTCTACCTCAACGGCAACTCGCTCGGTCCGCCCCCGACCGGGGTGGCGGACCGGATGCAGGACGTCGTACGACGGGAGTGGGGCGAGGGCCTGATCCGGTCGTGGAACGACGCCGACTGGATGAAGCTCAGTCACCGGATCGCCGAGCGGATCGCCCCCCTGATCGGGGTCTCCGCGAGCGACGTACACCTCGGCGACAGCACCAGCGTCACCCTGTTCAAGTCGACGGTGGCCGCGGCCCGGATGCGGCCCGACCGCCGGGTCGTCGTGGTCGAGCCGACCACGTTCCCGACCGACGGCTACATCATCTCCGGCGTCGCGGACCTGCTCGGCCTCGAGCTGCGCTGGTGCGACCCGGCGGACCCGCTGGCCGCGGTCGACGAGGACGTCGCGCTGCTGAGCCTGACCCACGTCGACTTCCGCACCGGCGCGATGTTCGACATGGCCGGCATCACCGAGGGGGCCCACGCCGCCGGCGCGCTGATGCAGTGGGACCTGTGCCACTCCGCGGGCGCGGTGCCGGTCGACCTGACCGCGGCCGGTGCCGACCTGGCGGTCGGGTGCACCTACAAGTACCTCAACGGCGGCCCCGGCTCCCCCGCCTTCCTCTGGGTCGCGCCGCAGCACCAGGCCGCGGCCAGGCAGCCGATCACCGGCTGGATCGGGCACCGGGCACCGTTCGCGATGGCCCGCGACTACGAGCCGGCCGAGGGCATCGGGGCCTTCGCGTCGGGCACCCCGCCCGTGCTCGCCCTGTCGGCACTCGAGACGGCGCTCGCGCCCTTCGACGGGGTCTCCGTCGAGGACCTGCGGCGCCAGTCGCTCGCGCTGACCGACCTGTTCATCTCGCTGGTCGAGGAGCGGCTCCCGGGCGTCTTCGAGATCGTCACCCCGCGCGAGCACGAGCGTCGCGGCAGCCAGGTCTCGCTGCGCCACGAGCAGGCGTACGGCGTCGTGCAGGCCCTGATCGCCCGCGAGGTCGTCGGCGACTTCCGCGACCCCGACATCGCCCGCTTCGGCTTCGCCCCGCTCTACAACACCCCCGACGACGTCCGCCTCGCCGTCGAGCGGCTCGAGCTGGTCATGGCGAACGAGGAGTACGCCGACCCGGCGTACGCGTGCGGAACGCGGTGACGTAGCGGAGTGCAGTTTCCCCGGTGACCGGGGATACTGCGCCAGGAAGCTTCCCGCAGTGCAGTTTCCGGCTCCGGGAAACCGACGCCCCTCAGAGCGCTTCAGGATCTCCCGCATCAGCTCGGCGGTCTCCGACGGCGTCTTGCCGACCTTGACCCCGGCCGCCTCGAGGGCCTCCTTCTTGGCCTGGGCGGTGCCCGAGGAGCCGGAGACGATGGCGCCGGCGTGGCCCATCGTCTTGCCCTCGGGGGCGGTGAAGCCGGCGACGTAGCCGACGACCGGCTTGGTCACGTGGTCCTTGATGTAGTCCGCGGCCCGCTCCTCGGCGTCGCCGCCGATCTCGCCGATCATCACGATCGCCTTGGTCTCGGGGTCCTTCTCGAAGGCCTCGAGGGCGTCGATGTGCGTGGTGCCGATGATCGGGTCACCACCGATCCCGATGGCGGTCGAGAAGCCGTGGTCGCGCAGCTCGAACATCATCTGGTAGGTCAGCGTGCCCGACTTCGAGACCAGCCCGATCGGGCCCTTGCCGGAGATGGTGTGCGGGCGTGATGCCGGCCAGCGCACTCCTCCGGGGTGATGATGCCCGGGCAGTTCGGGCCGATCATGCGGGTGCCCGTTTGTCGGCCCGTCGCAGGTAGGCCCAGACCTCGGCGGTGTCCTGCACCGGCACGCCCTCGGTGATCACGACCAGCAGCGCGATCCCGGCGTCGATGGCCTCGATGCACGGCGTCCTTGGTGAAGGCCGGCGGCACGAAGAGCGACCGACACGTCGGCGCCGGTCTCCTTCATCGCCTCCTCGACGCGACCCGAAGACCGGGAGCTCCTTGCCGCCGAGGCTCGACCGTGGTGCCGGCCTTGCGGGCGTTGACGCCGCCGACGATGTTGGACCCGGCCTTGAGCATCAGGGTGGTGTGCTTGGACCCTCACCACCGGTCATGCCCTGGACGATGATCCTTGCAGTCCTTGTTGAGGAAGATCGACATCTCTGCTCTCCGTCTCAGGCGTGTCGCCAGCTCGGCGGCCTTGTCGGCCGCGCCGTCCATGGTGTCCACGATGCGTCACGAGGGGGTGGTTGGCCTCGTCGAGGATCGCGCCGGCCCTCGTCGACGTTGTTGCCGTCGAGGCGTACGACGAGCGGCTTGTTCGCCTCGTCGCCCAGGATCTCCAGCGCGCCGCACGATGCCGTTGGCCACCTCGTCGCACGCGGTGATGCCGCCGAAGACGTTCACGAAGACCGACTTGACCTGCTCGTCGTGGAGGATCACGTCGAGACCGTTGGCCATCACCTCGGCGTTGGCGCCGCCGCCGATGTCGAGGAAGTTGGCCGGCTTGACTCCGCCGTGCTCCTCGCCGGCGTACGCGACCACGTCGAGGGTCGACATGACCAGCCCCGCGCCGTTGCCGATGATGCCGACGGAGCCGTCGAGCTTGACGTAGTTGAGGCCCTTGGCCTTCGCCTTCGCCTCCAGCGGGTCGGCCGCTGCCTTGTCCTCGAACTGCGCGTGGTCCTCGTGGCGGAACTCGGCGTTCTCGTCGAGGGAGACCTTGCCGTCGAGCGCCTCGAGCTTGTCGCCGGCGAGGCGGGCCAGCGGGTTGACCTCGACCAGGGTGGCGTCCTCCTCGGTGAACACCGTCCACAGCTTCTGCACCAGCGAGATGGCCTGGTCGCGCAGCGCGTCGGGGAACGCGGCCTCGTCGACGATCTCGGTGGCCTTGGCCTCGTCGACGCCGGTGCCCGCGTTGATCGGGATCTTCTTCACGGCGTCGGGGTTGGTCTTGGCGACCTCCTCGATCTCCACGCCGCCCTCGACCGAGGCGATGCAGAGGTAGGAGCGGTTGGAGCGGTCGAGCAGGAAGGAGAAGTAGTACTCCTCCTCGATCTGCTCGGCGGGGACGACCAGCACCCGGTTGACGGTGAGGCCCTTGATCTCCATGCCGAGGATGTTGCCGGCGTGCTCCTCGGCCTCCTCGGGCGTCTTCGCGAGCTTCACGCCGCCGGCCTTGCCGCGGCCTCCGGCCTTGACCTGCGCCTTGACCACGACGGTGCCACCGATCTCCTCGGCGGCTGCCTTGGCGTCGGCGGCGCTCTCGACGGTCTTGCCGAGCGTCACCGGCACGCCATGCTTGGCGAAGAGCTCCTTCGCTTGGTACTCCATCAGGTCCACGGTTCGACCGCTCCTTCGACGTCGGTGGCGGGGATGACCCCCGATCGACCCTAGACCCGGCGAGCGCCACTACCACCGGGGTTCGTCGCTTGGACTGCGTCGACATGCGGGCAGGCCATTAGGGTGCCCACGTGAAGCGCGAAGAGCCGCAGGTGCGCCCGCTGGTCTCCCCTCCGGTCACCCTCCAGCGTCACCGAGTACGGCGACCGCGGCGCCGCCACGCACGTGCTCCTGGTGCACGGGTTCCCCGACGACCAGCGGATGTGGGAGCCGGTCGTCGCGGCACTGCCCTCCGACTGGCACGTGATCACCTACGACGTGCGCGGCTCGGGACGGTCCACTCGTCCCGCGGGGCGGTCCGCCTACCGCACGGCGCTGCTGGTCGAGGACCTGATCGCCGTGCTCGACGCGACCCTCCCGCCGGGCGCGAAGGTGCACCTCGTCGGGCACGACTGGGGATCGATCGCCGGCTGGGACGTGCTCGCCGCCGAGACGTGGGACCCGCGGCTCGAGGGTCGCCTGGCGTCGTACACCTCCAGCAGCGGGCCGTCCCTGGACCACCTCGGCAGTGTGACCGAGACGTGGAGCGGCCGACTGCGGCTCCTGCCGCAGACGCTGCGCAGCTGGTACGTCTGGCTGTTCCTGGTCCCGTGGCTGCCCGAGCGGGTCTGGCGGCACCTCCAGCGGCTGGTCCGGCCGCTGGTCCGTCGGCTCGACCCGACCACCGACCTGCTGCCGTGGGGCGCGACGTGGCGCGGAACACGGAGCACAGCGTCGACCTCTACCGCGCCAACGTGATCCCGCGCCTGCGGAAGCCGCTGCCGTGGCGCACCTCGGTGCCGGTGCTGCTCATCGTGGCGACCCGCGACGCCTGGCTCGCACCGCGTTCGGTGGCGGGCCTCGAGGCCCGCTGCCGCGACCTGACCCGCGTCGAGGTCGACGACGGCCACTGGTGGCCGCGTGCTCGCCCCGAGGAGTTCGCGCGAATCGTCACCGCGTTCGTGCGGGACCACTGCTGATCCCACCGCGTGACCATGTGCGCTTGTGCGTCGTTGTAGCGGCATGCCCAGAGCACTCATCGCCTCGCTGACGGCCGCCGCCCTCGCCGCCACCGGCCTGACCCTCGCCGGGTCGCCCACGTCGGCAGCCACTCCCGACGACACCCCCGGCTACAGCGTCCGCGCCCTCACCGTCGACGTGAAGGTCGGCCCGGCCAACGAGCAGGACTGCCGCATCGACGCAGACCTCTACCTGCCCGACGGCGCCAGCGCGACTCGCAAGGTCCCCGCGATCCTGAGCACCCACGGCTTCGGCGGCGACAAGGCCGACAGCAACCAGACCGCCGTCGGCAAGGGCTTCGTGCGCCAGGGGTACGCCGTGCTGAGCTACTCGGGCCTGGGCTTCGGGAAGACCAACTGCAAGATCACGCTCGACGACCCGGACTGGGACGGCAAGGCTGGTCGGCAGATGGTCGACGTGCTCGCCGGCAAGCGCGGCTACCTCACCGAGGGCTCGAGCACCCCCCAGTTCCTCAAGATGATCTCGACCGAGGCCCCGGGCGACCCGCGCGTCGGCATGATCGGCGGCTCGTACGGCGGCCAGATCCAGTACGCCGTCGCCAAGCAGGACCCCCGCATCGACGCGATCATCCCGATCATCACCTGGAACGACCTGACCTACTCGCTCGCGCCGGGCAACGTCGCGAAGAAGCAGTGGGTCGACCTGTTCTTCGGCGCCGGCATCGTGTCCGGCGCGCAGAACGCGACGGCCGACCCCGAGACGATGCGCTTCTGCCCCAACTTCGTCGACCAGGCCTGCATCGGCGCGACCGAGCTGAACACCCAGGGCTACCCCGGCGAGGCCACGACGGCGCTCGCGAAGCACGCCTCGGTCGCGACCTACGTGCGCAACGTGAAGGCACCGACGCTGCTCGTGCAGGGCCAGAAGGACACCTTGTTCAACCTCAACGAGGCGGTCGCCACCTACCGCTCGCTGCAGGTGCAGAAGACCCCGGTGAAGATGATCTGGCAGTCGTGGGGGCACTCCGGCTCGAGCCCGGTCCCCGGTGAGCTCGACTTCGGCGCCGAGTCGCTGCGGGGCTCCTACCTCGGCAACCGCTTCCTGAACTGGATGGACCACTACGTCCGCGGGATCAGCACCGCGAGCACCGGGCCCCAGTTCGAGTACTACCGGGACTGGGTGAAGTACGACACCAGCCCGGCCAACGCGGGCACCGCGATCAGCTCGGCGTACGCCAAGAGCAGCACGGTCTCGTGGGACCCCAACCACACGCTCTACTTCACCGGCGGCCACTCGCTCACCCCGTCCAAGGCGGCCGTCCAGGCCGGGTCGGCGTCGTACGCCAACGCGTCGGGTTGCGCCCACGAACTACACCGAGACCTCAGGGCTGGAGGGCAACCAGGTCAACAACCCGCCGCAGGACGCCCCCGGGACGATGGTGTCCTTCACGTCCGAGCCGCTGGCCGCGCCCGCGGACGTGGTCGGCTCGCCGCGAGTGACCCTGCACCTGAGCACCCCCGCTGCCGGCTACACGCAGATGGGCGGCCCGTCCGGGCAGCTGGTCCTGTTCGCCAAGATCTTCGACATCGCGCCCGACGGCTCCAGGGTGCTGAAGAACCGGATGGTCGCGCCCCAGCGGGTGGTGGACACCAACAAGCCCGTGACGCTGCGGCTGCCCGGGATCGTGCACCGCTTCCAGAAGGGTCACCGCATCCAGATCGCGGTGGCAGCCAGCGACGCGGCGTACGCCGGGAACACGCTGCCCCACGAGGTCGCGATCATGACCAGCCCGACCGAGCCGAGCACCCTCGGCATCCCCGTCGTCGGCCCGCTGGCCTTCTAGGCAGCCCGTGGCTCCTCGGCGAAGTGCTCCCGCACCCAGCCGGTGATCTCGCCCGTCGTGGCACCCGGGGTGAAGATCTTGGCGACCCCCAGCTTCTCGAGCGGGGCCACGTCCTCCTCGGGGACGATGCCACCGCCGAAGACGACGATGTCGCCCGCGTCGCGCTCCTCGAGCAGCTCGATCAGCTTGCGGAACAAGGTCATGTGGGCGCCGGAGAGCACCGACAGCCCGACAGCGTCGGCGTCCTCCTGGATGGCGGTCTCGACGATCTGCTCCGGGGTCTGGTGCAGGCCCGTGTAGATGACCTCGTGGCCCGCGTCGCGCAGCGCCCGAGCCACCACCTTGGCGCCCCGGTCGTGGCCGTCGAGTCCGGGCTTGGCCACCACGATGCGCAACATGACTGCAGGTTACCGGGGGTCCGCCGGCGACGTGACAACGAGCACACTGCTCCCCCCGTGCCCCGCCTGACTGCGGGTCGTTGATCCACATCGAGTGATCCGTCCATTTCGTCCCGGGGCGAAGCCGTTATCGTGTCGGGTCGCCCCCCATGCCCAGGATCGACAGGAATTGCCCCGTGGGTCATCACCGTGCAGAAGAGCGCAGCAGGTACCGTCCTGCGGCTGCTCGCGCGAGCCGTCGCGGGAGCAGCACACCACCCGGCCGGCGCAGGGCCGAGAAGCCCCGCCGCGGACCGCTCGGTCGCCTGTCACGACGGCTCCCCTCGATCCCGACGCTCGTCGGCGTCACCGCCCTCGCCGTCGCCGGCGTCGGGGCCGTCACGGTCGGTGACGAGAAGCCCCGTCCGGCGCCATTCGCCTCTCGACCCACGGCCAGCCCCTCGACGGCACCGACGCCATCGGCTACGTCGGTGGCCCGCGCGAGCGTGCGCTCAGTCGCGACTCCGAACGTCAGGCGATGCAGGACGCCGCCGACGCCCGGCTCAAGGCCGCAGCCGAGGAACAGGCCGCCGAGCGCAACGCCGAGCTCAAGTCACTGGGCAAGGCAGCGGAGCAGCGCGCCAGCGAGATCGCCAAGAACCAGTGGCACCTGCCCACCTCGGGCTACCGCCTGACCGCCCGCTTCGGGATGGCCGGCGGCCTCTGGTCGAGCAACCACACCGGCCTCGACTTCGCCACCCCCTCCGGCACGCCGATCGTGGCCGTGGCCAACGGCGTGATCACCGAGACCGGCTCCGCCGGCGCCTACGGCAACCAGACCGTGCAGACGCTCGATGACGGCACCGAGATCTGGTACTGCCACCAGACCGAGATCGGCGTCAACGTCGGTGACCGCGTGATCGGCGGCCAGCAGATCGGCACCGTCGGCAGCACCGGCAACTCGACCGGACCCCACCTCCACCTCGAGGTCCGCCCCGGCGGCGGCGACCCGGTCGACCCCTACCAGGCCCTGGTCTTCCACGGCGTCACGCCGTAATCCGACCGAGGTCGGTTGTAGCCGACCGGGCTGATACGGTCGGAGGAGCGGACCGGGGAGACCTGGTTCTGCCCTGTCGGCGCACGACCGGCAGCTGTGAGCCGAACGCGACCGGGATGTCCTAGAAGCGACCGTGAGCCCAGAAGCAGCCGCGGATCAGCGCGAGGCCGATCAGCGGAAACGCCCTTCGACAAGCTTCTCCACCGGGGCGTAGCGGAGCAGCAGGCGCTTGACGCCGTCGGCGCCGAAGTCGATCGAGGCGACGGAGTTCTCGCCGGCTCCCTCGAGCGCGACCACGGTGCCCAGGCCGAAGGTGTCGTGCTGCACCCGGTCGCCGGGGTCCAGGGACGGGATCGGCCGGGCGGCCTTGGCCTTCTTGGCGGCGTCGGAGCGCGCGGTCGCCGTGCCGAAACGTCGCTGCGGGGCACGCCCGGACGGGCATGCCGTACTGCGGCCGGTTCCAGGAGGTCATCGCGCTCTCCGTGCGGCGCCAGTCGACGAGGTCGCCGGGGAGCTCGTCGACGAACCGGGACGCCGGGTTGTGCTGTGGCGCGCCCCAGGCCGAGCGCACCACGGCGCGCGAGACGTAGAGCCGCTCGCGAGCGCGGGTCAGCCCGACGTAGGCGAGCCGCGCTCCTCCTCCAGCTCGGGCTTGTCACCCAGGGACCGCATGTGCGGGAAGACGCCGTCCTCGAGCCCGGTGAGGAACACGACCGGGAACTCCAGCCCCTTGGCGGTGTGCAGCGTCATCAGCGTGACCACGCCCGGCGAGGCGCCCCCCTCCAGCCTCGTCCGGCGCATCGGGGATCTGGTCGGAGTCGGCGACCAGCGCCACACGCTCCAGGAAGTCCGAGAGGCCCGGGGGGCCGACGTCGGTCGGCCGGGTCGGCCGACGGACCGACCACCGGGTCGTCGGCGAACTCGCGGGCGACGGCGACGAGCTCGGCGAGGTTCTCCACCCGCGTCTCGTCCTGCGGGTCCTCGGAGTCCTCGAGCTCCTTGAGGTAGCCGCTGCGCGTCAGCACCTGCTCGAGTACGACGTCGACCCGCTCGCCGGCCTCCACCATCTGCTGGAGCTGCTCGACCATGTCGACGAACCCGCGGATCGCGTTGAGCGAGCGGCTGGCCAGCCCGGGAGCGTCCTCGGCGCGCTGGAGCGCCTCCCAGAAGGTGATCCGGTCGCGCTGGGCGAGCCCCTCGATGCAGGCCTCGGCGCGTTCACCGATCCCGCGCTTGGGGGTGTTCAGTACGCGGCGCAACGAGACCGAGTCGGCCGGGTTGACCAGCATCCGCAGGTAGGCGAGCGCGTCGCGGACCTCGCGGCGCTCGTAGAAGCGGACCCCGCCGACGACGCGATAGGGCATGCCGACGCGGATGAAGATCTCCTCGAACACCGCGACTGCGCGTTGGTCCGGTAGAAGACCGCCACGTCGCCGGCGCGCGCCTTCCCCTCGTCGGTGAGCTTGTCGATCTCCTCGGCGACGAACCGCGCCTCGTCGTGCTCGTCGTCGCCGACGTAGCCGACGATCCCCTCGCCCGCACCCGCGTCGGTCCACAGGTTCTTCGGCTTGCGTCCGTCGTTGCGGCTGATCACCGCGTTGGCGGCGGTCAGGATCGTCTGGGTGGAGCGGTAGTTCTGCTCGAGCAGGATCGTGCGGGCGTCGGGGAAGTCCTGCTCGAAGTCGAGGATGTTGCGGATGTTGGCGCCGCGGAAGGCGTAGATGGACTGGTCGGCGTCACCGACCACCATCAGCTCGGCAGGGGACTCGTCCCCGTCGTCGAGCCGCCCCGTCGGACGAGGGCGTCGCGAGACTGCGGGTCCTCCAGCGGCTCTTCCATCTGCTCGGCGCACAGCTCGTGGATCAGGGCGTACTGCGCGTGGTTGGTGTCCTGGTACTCGTCGACGAGCACGTGACGGAACCGGCGGCGCCAGGTCTCGCGCACGGCCGGGAACGCCCGGAACAGGTGCACGGTCATCATCAGCAGGTCGTCGAAGTCCAGCGCGTTGGCCTGGCGGAGCCGGCGCTGGTACTCCGCGTACGCCGCGGCGTAGGTCTCCTCCTGGCCGTTCTGCGCGTCCTTGGCGGCGTCCTCGTGGTCCTGGAGCTCGTTCTTCGCGTTGCTGACCCAGTTGAGGATCGCGCGCGGCGGGAACCGCTTGACGTCGAGGTCGAGGTCGCGGCACACCAGGGTCATCAGCCGCTTGGAGTCGGCTGCGTCGTAGATCGTGAAGCTCGACTTGTAGCCGAACCCTGTCTGATCTCCTTGCGCAGGATCCGCACGCACGCGGAGTGGAACGTGCTGACCCACATGATCTTCGCGCGGCCGCCGACCAGCTCGGCCACCCGCTCGCGCATCTCGGCGGCGGCCTTGTTGGTGAAGGTGATCGCGAGGATCGAGCCGGGGTGGGCGTTGCGCTCGGAGATCAGCCAGGCGATGCGGCGGGTCAGCACCCGGGTCTTGCCCGAGCCGGCGCCGGCGACGACGAGCAGCGGTGCTCCCTCGTGGACGACGGCCTCGCGCTGCGGCTCGTTGAGGCCCTCGAGCAGCTGCTCACGGGTCGGCCCGCGGCGCCGCCCCTTCTTGTCCTCGCCCTCAGCTGCGTCCGGAGTCGCCGGCTCGACCGGGAGACCGGGGAGGGGGAACTGCGCGCTCATGTCGGACCCACCCTACGTGCGCGCCCGGACAGATCCGTGACCTGTCCGGGCGCGCTCGGGCAGTGTGCCAGGAGGGTCGGGTCAGCGCACCGCCCCAGGCGTTGACGATGCCCTCGCCGTAGAACCCGTTGCGGGCGGCGTGCCCACGCACTCGGCCGTGAACTCCTCGTCTGCGGCCCACGTCGGTGTAGGTACACCGTGCGCCGCCCGTTCGGGCAGGTGTGGTCCGTCGCCGCGCCCAGCAGCTGGCGCGCGCACCTTGTCGGGGTCCGTCGCCGAAGTTGGCGGCCGACGCGCCCGATGCCGTGCTGCACCGATCGCCAGCGCCGCGACCCCGGTGGCGTGCGGGGAGGCCATCGACGTGCCCTGCAGCCAGGCGTAGTAGCCGCACGCGCTGGTGCCCGGCGCCGGCACGTCCTGGCACTGCTTGACCACGCCGGCGGCCTTGCCGGCCGGTGATCTTGCCGTTCTGGTCCACCGCGGCCGCGCGCCTGCAGCGACCCAGGGGTACGTCGAGAGGATCAGGTTCTCGTTGGTCCGGTACGACGGCGTCCGAACCCGTCCCGGAACCAGCCGCCGGGCGCCGACACCTCGACCTCGCCCGAGGCGGCTCGGTCGTCTAGTTGGAGTAGTCCGACTTCGCTTCGACGGGCCGAGCGCGGTCACGCCGAGCACGTGCGGTCCCTCGACCGGCAGGTCGAAGCAGTTGTCGTTGTCGATCGTCCGGGTCGTACGGCTCACGCGGCCGTAGTCCGGGCTGGTGAGGTCGGTGACGCGGGTTCGCCATGTCCTCGTGCTTGTTGCCGGCCGCCGCGACCAGCGTGACGCCCTTGCCGTGCGCGTAGTCGAGCGCCCGCTGTCACCGTCTCGATGATGACCTCCTGGTCCCGCGGCTGCTCGGGGGTGTCCTCCGGGGCGCCGCCGCTGGCAGTTGTAGAGCCACGGGTCGACGTAGAAGGACATGTTGACGACGTCGAGGCCGGCGTCACCGGAGTAGGTGAGCGCGTTGACGGTCGGCCCGGCGAAGAAGTAGCCGCTGTCCTGACCGGCGCGCACCTCGACCATGCTCGGCGCGGGGGCGACGCCGCTGAGGCCGAAGCCGTTCAGCGCCGCCGCGACCGTGCCGGCCACGTGGGTGCCGTGGCCACCGTCGTCGATGCCGACCGGGTCGACGCAGCTGTTCGGCGTCTCGCACGGTCCGTCGATCCTCGGGATGTCGGTGGCGAAGTTGCGCGAGGCTCGTGTAGTCGAAGTTGCGCGTGCAGGTCGGGGTGGTCGGCCTGGACGCCGGTGTCCATGATCGCCGACCTGCACCTTGGCGTTGCCCAGGGTGCGTGGTGTGCGCCTGGTCGGCCTTGATCATCCGCATGCCCCACAGGTTGGTGTCCAGCGGGTCCGGCCGGCCGCGGCGGCGGCCGCCGTCGCTCGGCGCGGGCGCGCGGTTGCAGATCGCGGTCCCGGCCCGCGCGGCTGCAGGTTCTCCTGCTCGCACCGAGACTTCTGCGTGGGGCGGCGTCGCCGATCGACGCGGTCGGCCGCCACGCCCTCGACGCCCGCGAGGCGCGGGTGTTCGTCGCGGAAGCTCGCGTCGTCGGAGCTGACGACGACCATCCCGATCGTCCTCGTTCACCGAGGTCACCCTGGCGCCGGCCGGCGCGCAGCTTCGCGGCCACGGTCCTCGGCATCCGGCGGCCGACTCGGTGAGGACGACGTACTGTCCGGCTTGCCGGTGTGGACGACCTTGGCGCTGGCGCTGCTGGCGCCGGCGGGTCCCGCCAGCGCAGCGGCCACCAGGGCTGCCGCATCCACACACGGCGAAGTACACGACTGTGTCGCATGTGTGTTTCCTTCCCGAGAGGCTGGGGGTGTCCCAGCGCCCGGCGAACCTAGGCCAGGCGGAGGGCTGCCGTGGGAAGGGTCAAACCGGGAAAAGCGACCTGATCGTGACCAGACCGACCCCCGTCCGGGGTGCCGTCTTCGCGATTCGCCTGACGGGGGTCCCGGGTACAGGTGAGAATACGTCTGCTTTGTCCAATTTTCCAGATACTGCGGGCCGGCGGTATGCGCACCGTCGTGGTCGGTCTGGCGACGGTTCTCGTGCTCGCCGCTCGTCGCTCGTCGTGCGGCACGGCGGCGTCACGCTCGGGGCCGGTGGCGACGGGAGCTACACCTTCCTCCACCACCAGCCGGGCCGGGCGACGGTTCCGATGACCTACAAGCCGTGCCGGCCGATCCCGGTCGAGTTCAACCTCGACGGTGACACCGTCGACCACGCCGTCAAGGAGTCCTGCTCCAGGCCATGGGCGAGGTCTCGGCCGCCTCAGTACTCAGCCTCGTGTTCGCCGGTGCCTCCGAGCGTCGTCCGCGCTGGCCCGACACCAGCCTCACCGTGGAGGGCGGCGCCTGGCCGGTGTTGATCGCGTTCGCCGCGAGGGACGAGGTGCCGCAAGCGAGGACAACGCCGGCATCGAGCGGGGAGCTCCCGCCTCATGCGGAACGACTCGATGACCTACGTCACCGGTCAGGTGGCGCTCGCGAGGGACTACGTCAACAGGCTGCTCGCCCGCCCCAGGGTGGCGCCGGGCAGGTGAAGGCCATCGCGATGCACGAGGCTGAGGGGCACATGGTCGGGCTCGGGCACGTCCAGGACGCCCACGAGCTGATGGGCGAACGCGGGAGCGCCCGCCCCTCCTGGGGTCCCGGTGACCGGCACGGACTGGCGCTCCTCGGACAGGGACCCTGCACCTGAGCTGTGTCCTTGAGCTGGGCGGGCGGCCTCAGGCGGAGGCGCGCCACCAGGGTTCGGTGGGCAGGGTCACCGCCGGGTCGACCCGTCCACCGGGCGCAGGCAGTGCGAGCGTCCCGTCGTCCGCCGCCCCCACCAGCCCCTCGACCGGGTCGGACCACTCGTGGAAGGCGAGGTCGAAGGTGGCCCAGTGGATCGGCAGCAGGCCCTTACCGCCAGCTCACGGTGGCCCCGGACCGCCTCGTCAGGATTGAGGTGTACGTCGGGCCAGCGCGCGTCGTAGGCACCGATCGGCAGGATGGTGAGCGCCAGGGGCCGTTGCTTTCGCCGATCCCGGCGAAGGCAGGCGTGTAGCCGGTGTCGCCACCGAAGAACACCCGGCGCTGCTCCCCGGCGAGCACCCAGCTCGCCCAGAGCGTGGTGTTGCTGCCCAGGCTGCGTCCGGAGAAGTGCCGGGCTTCGGTGAACGTGAACGTCAGCTTCCCGACCCGGTGCTAATCGTCCCAGTCGAGCTCCACGATGCGGTGGTCGGGCACTCCCCAGCGGCCGAGGTGCTGGCCGACCCCCAGCGGGACGACGAACGGGGCGGTCTGCGTCCTCACCAGGGTGTCGATTGTCGCGGTGTCGAGGTGGTCGTAGTGGTCGTGCGAGATGAGCACCGCATCGAGCGCCGGAAGGTCGCGCAGCAGCATCGGCACCGGGTGGTTGCGCCGCGGACCGATGCTGCGCGACGGCGAGACGCGATCGCTCACACCGGGTCGGTCAGCACCCAGTGACCCTCGAGCTCGAGCAGGACCGTGGCGTGGCCGAGCCAGGTCGCGGCGAGGTCTGCGGCGTGAGTGGGCAGGTCGGGGGATCGGCTGGGACCGGACGGCGTGGCTTGCCGCGGCGTCCCTTGGTGGCGAACTCCGCCGCCAGCCCGGCCGTGCTCCCCTCGGGCGCTTCAGTGCCGGGGAGCCGGTTGTGGAACAGGCCGTCGTGGAACTGCGGGGAGTCGCTGTAGTCGAAGCGCCGGTTGCCGGCGCCGAGCGACCGGCGCAGGCCGCGCGTGGCGGTGAGAGCGAAGGCAGCGCTGCGGCGGCAGCCACGCCGGCCTGGAGCAGCGGAAGTCGTGAGTGGGGCCGCCTCATCTCCCTCCGAGGCCAACCTCGCGACCACAATCGCAGGCAAACGGCGGGCGAGCGGCAGGCGAAGCTCACACCCGCGTGCGGCTGCGACGGGCCAGGTGGCCGTGCATCACCCCGACCATCCGCGGCCCGGCGAGACGGCTCTCGAGGCGGCGGGCGTTCCGCTTGAGCGGCTGGCGATGTACTCCCCCAGGATCACCCCGGCGGCCAGGGCGATCGTCGTCGCGGCGGCCGCGGAGAGCTGCAGGATGCCGAGGGTGTCGCCGTGGTCATCAGGCTCAGCCCGCGGTAGATCAGCAGACCGGGCAGCATCGGGACCAGCGCGGGGACGACCACGACGAGCGGGGGTACGCCGACCCGGCCGGCGATCGTGTAGCTGACCATCCCGATCATCACGGCGGCGCACCCGGCCGCCCACGGCATCGACTGCGCGGGGTCCTGGACGCCCAGGAAGGCGAGGTGCCCGAGCAGGGTGCTCATCCCGATCGCCGGCAACGACCGGAGCGGCGCGTAACAGGTGAACCCGAACGCGCACGCCGCGATGATCGCGCCGACCAGCACGATCGGCACGTCAGCGAACTCGGGCGCGGCACCCGGGCGTACCCCGATCAGGCTCACGCCCAAAGGACCCGCCAGCGTCAGGCCGGCGGAGACACCGGCGATCAGCCCGGCCGTCGCGAGCAGCGCCTCGATGATCCGCGCGCCGGCGGTGAGGTAGAAGCCGCTGAGCGCGTCCTGGATCGCACCCATGAACCCGATGCCCGAGAGCAGCAGGACGATGCTCGCCGTGATCACCTGCGAGGTGTCGATGCGCAGGCCGAGCTGCTGGCCGAGCGCCGCGGTGACGAGCGCGAGCACCGTGGCGAGCATCCCTCCGGCGATCTGCTGGTAGAACATCGGCCAGCGCTGCCGGTTCATCGTCCGCATCAGCATCGTGACCAGCACACCTGCCAGCGCGGCGACGGCCGTGACCACGACCCCGCCGCCGAGGATCAGCGCGATGCCGCCGCCGACCACGCCGGACCCGGCCACGACGGCCCACCTCGGCAGCCAGTGGCCGGTGGAGTTGACCCGGGCGACCCGTGCCCGGGCCTCGGTGACGTCGACCCTGTCCAAGAGGATGTCGTTGACGAGGTCCTGCGTGCGGGTCAGGTCGTCGTAGTCGATGTCGCGCTGGTTGATGTTCCGGGTCAGCAGCACCGGCATCTCGTCGGGGTCGTCCTGGTAGCTCATCCGCAGCAGCGTGAAGGTCACGTCGATGTCGGCGTTGCGCAGGCCGTAGTGATGGGTGATGCCGAGCATCGTCGCGGTCACGTCGGCAGCTCCGGCTCCCGAGGAGAGCAGGATCTCCCCGATCCTGAGTGCGAGATCGAGGATCTTGTAGGTCTCGCGTGCGTCTGTCACAGCCACTGATTCTCCGGCCTCGCGCAACCCGTTTCCGCATGCTCGCGCGGCGGTGGTGAGGGGTTTCACAGACCCAGCGGAAATGTCCCCTGTGGACAACCGCCCCCGCCCGCCGGATCCGGTGCACGCTGGCCCGCATGGACGACCACATCCCCGCCGAGCTCGACGAACTGACCATCCGCACCCAGACCGACCTGCAACGCATGTGGGAGCTGCTGATGGAGCCGCTCGGATTCCGCTCCACCAGCCTCTGGGTCACCTTCATCGGCTCCGACGACCGGCCGAACCGCTTCCTCATCGAGATCGCCGAGGGCGAGCACCTGCCCGGGTCCGGCGAGGTGGCGAACCTCTACGACGTACTCGGGCAGGTGATGGACGAGGACCCGACGACCTCAGCGTCGCGTTCCTGATCTCCCGCCCGGGCCGCGACGGGATCCGCGCCTTCGACCGGGCCTGTCCAGGCGTCTGCTGGCGGGGGCCCGCACCGCCGGTGTCCCTGCCCACCCGATCCACGTCGCCGACGACCTCGCCGTCCGCGCCATCACCCCCGACGACCTCGCTGCCTGACCCTCGACTCCGCTCGACCTCGAAGCTGTCGGTCGCCGGGTGCAGGATGCTGCCATGCCCGTCACCGACGTCGAGGTCCTCGACTTCGCCGCCACACTCCCGGAGACCAGCGAGCGCGAGTACCTCGAGGAGTCCACGATCTTCACCTTCCGCGGCCGGGGCATCGGCATGGTCTCCGCCGACGGGCGCTACCTGTTCGTCAAGGCGCTCCGCTCCGAGCGCGACGTGATGGTCGCCAGCGACCCCGAGGCCTACTCCGAGTGGTGGGCCTCCGGCCGCTTCGGCTGGGTCCGCGTCCGGCTCGACGCGATCGAGCCCGACGAGGCGCGCGAGCTGGTCCTCGAGGCGTGGCGGCTGACCGCCCCGAAGCGGTTGGTGCGCGAGTACGACGCGGCCCATCCCACTGGCTGAGCCCCAGGCTGAGCCCCGGCTGACCGTCTCGGGGGAGCTCAGTCCACCGGCCAGCTCATCTTCTTGGGCAGCCCGGGCCCGACCGAGAGCTGGATCTTCGTGACCTGTGTGCCGCGCGGCACCTCGAAGACCACGAAGCCGTCCCGCGTCCTTCCCGCCGGCAGCTTCATCGTCGGCGGGAGCGCCCGGCCGGCCGCGATGCGCATGAATGCCGGGTCGCTGCTGTAGGTCACGTCCTCCCCGGCGCTGACCAGCGCCCGCAGGTCGGAGCGCGAGGTCCACGCGTTGTCACCGGTGTTCTGGATCGTCAGCGGTACGGCGACCAGCCGGTGCCCGGGCCTCGGGCGAACTCGCTTCGCCTTCGACGTGGTGAGCACGGGATCTCCTGCGGTGATCTTCAGGGACGGCCGGCTGCCGATCGCCGGCACCTCGATCGTCGTACCGGTCGGCTGGGTCGGCGAGAAGACGCGCTGCGCCGCCTGCGAGGCCAGGTCGCCGATCTTCGTGGGCAGGTCGAACTGGAGGGCCACCGCGACGGCAGCGCCACCAGTCCCAGCCGCAGCACCAGCGCGCACCGGCCGCGGCAGCGGCGCCCGGGGGACGCGCCCGGGGGTGACCGAGGCGGCGCAGGGACAGCGTCCAGGCCCCCTCGGGTCGTCTGGACGGGCGCGGCCGCTGCCTCCAGCTGGAGGGACAGAGCCGTGGCGACCTCCATGGCCTCCGTCTCCGAGAAGGCCCGCGGCCGGGAGGTCATGAAGGTGGCCAGGTTCTGCGTCGAGCAGACCATCACGTCGCCCGCCCAGCCGAAGAGGGGTTGCTCGCGGACGAAGCACAGCACCGGGTTGATCGTCCTGGAGTCCAGGCCGGGCACCAGCTCCTCGACCGCCATCGCGGCGGCAGCCGCGGCCACGACCGTCCGGGAGCGGCGCTTGCCGTCCTGCCGGAGCCCGCCGCCGCGCACCTCGACGTTGCCGCCCCACGTCTTGGTGTCGATGACGAAGACCCCGCTGGGCCCGACGGCGACATGATCGATGTTCGCCTGGTCCCGCCCGGGCCACCGCACGTCGTGGAAGATCCGCCACTCGTTGCTGGGGAGGGACGCGAGCACCTGCTTGGTGGACTGCTCGTCGGGCGCAACGGTTTCGAACGCGTCGGCGCTGCCGAGCGTCGGCTCCGTTCTGTCCCGTTGCGTACGCGCCCCCGCGCGAGCCATTTCCCCAGCCATCAAGCCCCCCAACACAGGAACCCTAGATACTGACCTGCGGGCGCGTCACAAGAATCGGATAAAACAGGCTAATCGGACTATTCTGTTCGTGTCGAGTATCGGACCAACCCGCGAACCCGCGCGGCCAGAACCGCGTCGAACGACCCGGGTGCGGCGCGCCAGCTCCAGTTGCCCGCGTCGGTGCCCGGCGTGTTCATCCGGGCCTCGCTCCCCAGCTCCAGCAGGTCCTGCGCGGGTACGACGGCACAGCCGCGCGGTCGACGCCAGGGCCAGCCGGACCAGCGCCCACGGCATCGGCTCATCGGCATCCGGAACGACGTCGAGGACCCGCTCCCGCGTCGGCTCGTCGAGCCCCGACCACCACCCGACCGTCGTGTCGTTGTCGTGGGTGCCCGTGTAGACGACGCTCTGCTCCCCGTGCCGCTCCGGCAGGTACGGGTTGTCCTCGTGAGCCGTCGAAGGCGAACTGGAGCACCTTCATGCCCGGGCAGCGCGAACTCGGTCCGCAGCTGCTCGACCTCCGGCGTGATCACCCCGAGGTCCTCGGCCACCAGCGTCCCGGGGCCGGCCGTCTCGACCAGCGCGGAGAGCACCTCGCGACCGGGGGTCTGCACCCAGTAGCCCTCCCTGGCGGTCTCGGCCTCCACCGGCACGTGCCAGGCCGCCTCGAACCCGCGGAAGTGGTCGATCCGGACGAGGTCGAAGAGCTCGCGCTGACGAGCGATCCGCAGCCGCCACCAGGCGTACCCGTCCTCGGCCATCCGGTCCCAGTCGTAGTGCGGGTTGTTCCAGCGCTGCCCGTCGGCCGCGAAGTAGTCCGGCGGCACCCCGGTCACCGTCGTCGGCTGCCCCTCGGCGTCGAGCTGGAACAGCTCGCGCGCGGCCCAGACGTCCGCGCTGTCGTGCGACACGAAGATCGGCAGGTCACCGAAGAGGAGCACACCCCGCGACGCGGCGTACTCCTTCAGCTCGCGCCACTGCTCCGCGAACACCCACTGCTCGAAGCGCAGCGCCTCGAGCGCGTCCTGGTGGGGTGCGAGGACCGCGGCCACCCGTCGGGCATCGCGGTCACGCAGGCCCGGTTCCCACGTGGGCCACTTCGCGTGGTCGAGCAGGTCGCGCAGCGCCATGAACTCGACGTAGGAGTCCAGCCAGGCGCGCTGCTCCTCGCACCACGCGCCGTACGCCGCCCGCTGGGCTCGCCGACAGCCCGGCGACGTCGACCAGACCCGCCTCGACCTGCCGTGCCCGGCTGATCAGCTCGGGGTTGCCGGCCATCGCCGAGAGCGCGTTGTACGGCGACCGGTCCTCCTCGTGGGTCGGCACCAGCGGGAGCAGCTGCCACACGGTGACGCCGGCGTCGGCGAGGAAGTCCACGAACCCGAAGGCCTCGGGGCCGAGATCGCCGCGACGGCAGGGAGGTGACGTGCAGCAGCACCCCGGCCCGCCGTACGTCCATCGGACGCGCACGACTCATCTGGCCCACTCCCCTCGGCGCCACGAGCCTAGGGCGCTGGTCGCCGGACCAGTCAGCCGCTCCCGCCGGTCGCCCACCCGGGCCGGTCCTACTGTGAGGGCGCGGGGGTCTCAGCGCAGGGAGGCGTCTCATGGCGTACGAGTTCTACGTGACGGTCGAAGGCACGAAGCAGGGAAGGCTCAAGGGCGAGTCGGCGCGCGAGCGGAAGGGGGACAAGCTGAGCGGCATCTCGTTCCACTACTCGGTGAGCTCGCCGCGCGACGCAGCGAGCGGGCAGGCGTCGGGCAAGCGCCAGCACCAGCCGATCAGCTTCGTCAAGGAGTGGGGAGCCGCCTCGCCGCAGCTGTTCCAGGCCGCCGTCACCAACGAGGCGCTCAAGTCGGTGCTCTTCGAGTTCGTCAGGACGAACGAGAGCGGCGAGGAGTACGTCTTCCACACGATCAAGCTGACCAACGCCGTCATCAACGAGATCGACCAGTACATCGACGGCGAACCCGAGCCGCCCCGCGACCCCCGGGCGCTGGAGCGGATCTCGATGACCTTCCAGCGCATCGAGATCCAGAACCTCGACGGCAAGACCTCGGCCATCGACGACTGGACGAGCCGGCTCTGACGACGCGCCCTAGAGTGCGTCGGGTGAAGCTCGTCCTCGCCCTGTGGAACCCGCAGCCCGACGCACTGCTGGATGCGGACCTGCGCGAGGCCCTGGCCGCAGCCGGGGCGAGCCGGCTGCAGGTCAACCTCGACGACGAGGACATCCCGGAGACGGTGCTGCGCCTGCAGGCCTTCGACGAGGCGCTCACCTGTGTCGTCTCGGTCTGGACGGACGGGCGCCGCGGACGACGTGCTGTCCGCGCTGCGCCCGCACGCCGGACGCATGGCCGCCTGGGAGGTCGAGGAACGTACGCCGCTGGTCCCCCCTGACGCCCCCGACGGCCACCGCGCCGACGCCCTCGCCCAGGTCGCCTTCCTCCGCCGCCCGCCCGAGCTCGCCCTACGACGACTGGCTCGCCCACTGGCACGGCCCGCACACCCAGATCGCGATCGAGACCCAGGCGACGTTCGGCTACGTCCAGAACCGCGTCCTCCGCGCCCTGACCGACGACACCCCACGCGTCGATGCCATCGTCGAGGAGCTCTTCCCGCCCGAGGCGATGCACGACATCCACGCCTTCTACGGCAGCGAGGGCTCCGACGAGGAGCTCGGCCGCCGGATGACCCGGCTGATGGAGAGCGTCGCGACCATGGGCGCCGACCGCGACCTCGACGTCGTCCCCACCAGCCGCTACGTCTTCGACCTGGTCAAGGACAAGTGACCTGAGTCGCGTGACTCAGGTCATGCGACATGCCGCCGGCATCCGGGGCATGACCGCCGCGTCGCGGGTGTTGTGCAGGGTTCGCGAGGAACCCGATCCATCAGAGGAGAATCCATGAGCACCCTGCGACGCTTCATCAGTTCCGTCGACAGCTGGACCCTGAACACGTTCAACGCCCAGCCCGAGCTTCGCTCCCGCGGCTGAGGTTCAGCTCCGCGCGGCGCCGTACCCCAGGAGCGCAGCCAGTCCCAGCGCGCTGCGTGGTGCGTACGGCGCCCGCCACAGCCCGCCGTGCGCCGCGGCGTACGCCTCGTCCTGCCACGGGTGCTCGTGCTTCGGCCCGCCGCCGGTGTGCAGGTCGTGCACCAGCAAGGCGGCCATCAGCACGTTGGACGTCGCCGGCTCGAAGACCTCGACACCGAAGCGGTGCGCACCGGCGTACGCCGCGGCCAGCGCGCGGTTCTTGACCACCGACCTGGTCCGCGTCGGCGGCGCGACGTTCATCGAGACGAGCGCGCCGTCACGTCGGGCCACCGTCGCGCGCCAGCGCTGGAGCCGCTTGGCGAGCGCGTAGTTCGGTCCCTGCTGCGGCACCAGCGAGTCGTTGATCCCCGGGTCCGAGCCCGGCACGTAGCAACGACGCAGCAGCCGCCCGCCCGAGAACGCCCGCAGCGGGCGACCCAGGGTCTTGGCCCGGGTCGAGCGTCCTTCGTAGGCACGGGTCGAGTGGTCCACCGCGTCGCGCAGGTACGGCGAACACGTCGGTGGGCGTGGCCAGGAACGCCAGCGCCACGTCGTCGCGACTCCGCCTGCAGCCGGGTGGTCAGCTCGTCGACCGCGACGGAGACCCGGGTGTTGGTCGCACCGTCCGCGTAGACGTAGTTGCCGATCACGAGCGTCCCGGGCAGCTCGCGCAGCCAGCTCTCGACCGCCGGCACGTCGGTCAGCAGATCCACGCCGGCGATGTCCTCGATCGGCCCCTCGGCGCCGGCACGCACCGGCGCGACCAGCCGCCCGGCACCCTCCTTCGCCATCGGGACGATGCGCTTCCAGATGTCCGGCTGGTCCAGGTCGACCGCGGCCACCCGCGCACCCCACCGCATCAACGACGGCAGCGGCCCCATCTCAGCACCCGCGCCGAGCACCGCGACCGTGTGTCCCTCGAGCCGCAGCCAGTCCGGGTTGTCGAGCACCTGGCCGATCGCGTCGCCGACGGTCGGCTCGATGATCCCGGCCTTGGCCCAGGCCTCGAGCCGGCGCCGGATCCCGGTGCCCCGCAGCCGCTCCCCGTGGTAAGGCAGCACCAGCTCGTCGACGGGTTTCCCGTTGCCGACGACCTCGACGCCCTCGACGTCCTTGGCGGCATTCGAGCCGGTGAGGCCGGGCCGTCCCACTCGTCGAGTCGCCGCTCCTCCCCGTCCTCACGGGCGACCCGCATCCGCTCGTGCAGTGACTCGAGCCCGCCCCTGGCGACGTCGACCGCTGCCTCTGGCGAGTCCAGTCCGGCCTCGACCAGCCGTCGGAAGTGCACCAGGTAGTCCGTCCGCCAGGCCGTCGCCTGCTCGGCCGCCCGGGCGCCGACCGGGTCCGTGGACTGCAGCGCGTCGGCGACCACGGCGCGTCCCACGGCCGACGTACTCCGCCTGCCCTCGTCGTCCGCCGGAAAGACCACACCTTGCACTTCATCGCTCCCCATCCCGTCATCGTGCCTGATCCCCCGGCGGGGATGCACTGCCCGGGACGCCACGACATCAAGCTCGCCGGTTGCGCGGCCCGTCGGCCGCTCCCGGGTGATGATCGACCCGTGACCCTGTCGGTGTGCCTGACCCTCGACCTGGCGTCCGAGCGTGCCGTGCGTGCCCTGTGGCAGCGGCTGGAGGACGCCGGTGTCCGGACTCTCCTGTCGCACACGCACGGCCACCACGTCCCACACCTCACCCTGGCCTCGCTCCGGTCCTGGAACCTCGAGACGCTCGGACCCGAGCTGACCGGCTGCCGCCGATGCCGCGCGAGGTCGTCCACTTCGACGCGCTCGGCATGTTCCGCCGGAGCCGCTGCTGGCTCGTGCCCGCACCCACCCAGGGCCTGCTGACCCATCAGGAAGAGGTCGTCGCAGCCGCTCGGCGGTCCGGTGCCGACCTGCATCGTCACTACCGGCCCGGGCAGTGGGTCCCGCACCTGACGCTGGCGCCGCGATTGCACCTGCAGGACCTGCCGGTCGTCGCCGCCAGGGTGTACGACGTCCTGCCCCTGCCGGCGACCCTGTCGACGCTCACGCTGATCGACACCAGCACAGGACCCGACACCTGCTGCCGGACCCGACGTAGCCGTCCAGCTCGAGGAAAGTCACTACCGCTTCTGCAGACGCCACTCGGCGGTCCGCGTCAGGCCCGATCCGACGGTGAACCGCGCCGACGAGATGCTCGCCTGCCGGGGCACGGCGAAAACCACCACCCGCCGAATCGTGCGCCCCGGTGGCAACGTGATCACGGTCAAGACCTTGGCCCCTCGTACCTTCAGGACCCTTGCATCCGACTAGTACGTCGTCCACGCCTCACCCTCGACCTGGCTCTCCGTGCCATCTTTCGCGACCCATCGTTGTCGTCCCTGCGTCCTCAATGGTCAGCTCGAGCGCCACGATCCTATGTCCCTTGAACCTTCCGGAAACCGCGGGTCTTGTCACTCTCAGCGTCTGCTCCTCTTCAGCGACCTCGCCGGCGGACCCAATGCACGCCCGTCGCGATCGATCTGCGCCCGACTTTTCAGTCGTCGTCGTCGCTACCCGTCGATCGAGTTTCCCTAACCGATCAACGATACGCGGGTCTTCCCACCAGCCCGCCCACACCACGACGCACGCGACCATGCCAACCAGCCTGACCGCACGACTGCTCGTAGTCGCATCCAGCGCCTGACGCCTCGAGGCAACTCCATTTCCCCTGCTCCCTAATCCCCTGCCCTCCCCTCTTTCAGCTAACTACAACCATCTCTCCCTTTCCACCATACCCCATTCTCCCCACCCGCTCCGGGCGCCGTCCGACGTAGCTGCAGTCGTCTCACGTCCGTCGGCTGAACCGCACGTCTCCGTTGGGCAGTCGGCTGACCGTCGTACGCCGGGTCGTCGGCGCGATGGTGGTGCCAGGAACACAGCAGTACGCCGTCGGCGAGGTCGGTCCGGCCGCCCTTCGCCCACGGCTTGCCCCAGTGGTCGGCCTCGCACCACGCCGCCGGGATCGAGCAGCCCTCGGCGCGGCACTCCCGGTCACGGATCACCATCGCCTTGCGCTGCCCGGCGCTGAAGAACCGCGCCGAGCGACCCAGGTCCAGCACCTCCGACTTCCCGCCCAGCACTGCCGGCACGATCCCGGCGTTGCCGGCCGAGCCGACGTCCTCCCCGGCGGTCAACCGGTCACCGGTGCCGACCTCCCCCACGCCGGCCTCCGCACGAAGCTCGTCGAAGTCGATCAGAACCATCACCGTGGTCGCGCTGTCACCGTGCTGCGGCAACGGCCTGCTCGAGCAGCCGCTCCATCAGCGCGCAGAAGGCCTGGCCCAGCCGTTGCGTCCCGACCAGCCGCCCGCGATGCTCACCGTCGCCGACGCAGCCCGACCGACGCGGCGAGGCGATCGCTTCCACGTAGACCCGCAACGCGACGCCACCTGGTCGGGCACCACTCCCCGCAGCTCGCTCGTGCCGTCACCGCGGCTCCGGATGGACAACCGCGTCTCCCGTCGCGCACGCTTGCTCCTCCGCCAGCAGCTGGCGGTACTCCTCGGCCTCGGCCACCTCAGGCGCCACCGCCTCCAGCACGCGACGACCGAGGATCCGCAGCCGACGCTGGTCGAAGGCTCGGCCTGCTCCACCAGATGCGCCTCCGCGCGCTCCCGCAGTCCCTGGCCGACGCTCTCCGGCAGCTCGTCCAGAGCCTGCACGATCGCCGCGCGCCTGGGCCTCGGTCAGTCGCCCGGCCGCGAATGCAGCACCCACCTGGGCCAGCTCAGCTCCAGCGCAGCAGCGAGCCGACCGGCACGACCGGCCGCGGCGTGCCCCAGCTTCACCTGCTCGTCCAACCACGCCTCCGCGCTCCGTGCGCTCCGGTCTCCTCCGCCACGTCGTCGGCGACCGCGAGGATCCGCAGCTGCAAGGCCCGCAGCCGGGCGACCTCGCGCTCCAGCTCGACCAGGGCCGACGGCCTTCTCACTCACCAGCAGGTAGAGCGGCTCAGCACCGGCCGTCTCGATCGATCGCCACGTTGACCCTTTCAACACACCGCAGGATCGGGTGCGTCTCGGCGGCGGAGCTGATCGACATGACCCCACGCTAGTGGCGACCACCGACAGTTTCGATTCAGAGAATTCCCTTACCCACAAGGGAGAACAGCGATCCCGATGGTGAGTGGCGAGGAGCATACGCCGCACCGCAGAAACCCCGACAGCGACCAGGGGAGCCCACCACTTGCCAGAATGCGTTAGTCACGACTAACGTATTTCTCGTGACCGATCCCCTGTCAGCCGCCGCCGAGCCGAACCGGCGACGCATCCTGCAGCTGCTCGCGTCACAACCACGGACCGTCAGCGCCATCGCTGGGGAGTTCACGGTGACCCGGTCGGCGATCTCCCAGCACCTGCTGGTGCTGGCCGACGCCGGACTGGTGGAGGCCGAGAAGGTCGGCCGCCAGCGGTTCTACCGGGTGCTGCCTTCCGGACTGCAGCGGTTGCAGGCGGAGATCAACCGGTTCTGGACCGACGAGCTCGACACGCTCGTCGCCGATGCCCATTCACTGAGGAGAAAGACATGACCTACACCAACTCCGCGCTGCTGCCCGTCTCGCCGGACGAGGCCTTCGCGCTGATCACCGAGCCCGAGCGGTTGCGTCGCTGGAAGACCGTGTCGGCGTACGTCGACCTGCGGGCCGGCGGCGGCTACCGGTTCACCGTTGTCCCCGGCAACGTCGCCGCCGGGACCTTCCGCGAGGTCGAGCCGGGCAAGCGCGTCGTCTACGGCTGGGGCTGGGAGGGCAATGACGCGCTGCCACCGGATGCCTCGACGGTGACCGTCACGATCGAGGCGGTCGACGGAGGCACCCTGGTGACGCTGACGCACGAGGGCCTGAACGAGGAGCAGGAGAAGAGTCACGCCGAGGGCTGGGACCACTACCTCGAGCGGCTGCAGCAGCTCGCCACCACGGGCGATGCCGGGCAGGACGAGTGGGCGTGGGCGCCGCAGGACCTGACCCCGGTCACCGCAGCCGACGCCGTGCTCTCCGTCATCCAGCCCACGCTGCGCAACCTCACCGCCGAGGACCAGCCGAAGCCGACTCCGTGCGAGGAGTTCACCGCTCATGAGCTGGCCGACCACCTGCTCGAGTCGCTCGCCCAGCTGGGAGCGATGGCCGGCGGATCGGTGGCCGACCCCGGGCCGGGCTCGTTGGAGAACAAGGTCTCCGTGATGGCCGCCCAGGCGATCGATGCCTGGCGCTCGGTCGACCTCGACGGCACCGTGCCCGGCCCCGGTGGGGGTGAGATGCCCGCTGCGGTGGGGGCCAGCATCCTCCCGCTCGAGCTGGTCCTCCACGGCTGGGACCTCGCGCAGGCAAGCGGCCAGGACCTGCACATCTCCGACGAGCTCGTGGGCTACCTGCGCACGATCGCCGATGACGTCGTACCGGGCGGGCGTGGCAGGTCCTTCGGCCCCGAGGTCACCGCCCCCGACGACGCAACCCCCATGGTCCGGCTGGCCGCCTTCGCAGGTCGTACGCCGCTCCACCGCTGACCTCGGCCCGACAGACCGAGACCGCAACACCACAACCGCAGCACCACAACCGCAACACTCAACAAGGAGAACCGTCATGAGCAAGTTCCTGTTCGTCTACCACGCCCCCAGCACCCCAGCCGACGCAGCACCGCCGTCGCCTGAGCAGATGGAGGCAGTCATGGGTCAGTGGAACGACTGGGCCACCCGCGTCGGCGACGGCATGGTCGACTTCGGCACCCCCCTGGCCGACGGCGTCCGCGTCACGCCCGACGGCACCTCAACCAGCGAGCGCCAGGTGGTCGGCTACAGCCTCATCGAGGCCGCCGACCAGAACGCCGCCCTCGACCTCGCCAAGAACCACCCGCACCTGAACATGCCCGGTGGCTGCGAGATCGAGATCCACGAGGCGCAGCCCGTCCCGGGCATGTGACCCCGACCGGCCAGACCCAGCAGCCCGAAAGCACGGCATCCCACCTCGGTGGGGATGCCGTGCACGGGCACTGCCGTTCAGGAAACCCCGGACGTAGTCTGCTGGCATGGGCGGGGACACCGGGAAGCGCAAGGGCGGTGGCTCGCGAAAGGCCTCGAAGCTCAAGCCCAAGGTCTACGAGGCCGAGCTGTACCGGCTGCAGGCCGAGTTCGTGAAGGTCCAGGAGTGGGTCAAGACCGAAGGCCAGCGCGTCGTCGTGGTCTTCGAGGGCCGCGATGCCGCCGGCAAGGGCGGCACGATCAAGCGGATCACCCAGTACCTCAGCCCGCGCGTCGGCTCCGATCGCCGCGCTCCCGGCGCCGAGCGCCCGGGAGCGCAGCCAGTGGTACTTCCAGCGCTACATCCAGCACCTGCCCGCAGCCGGAGAGATCGTGCTCTTCGACCGGTCCTGGTACAACCGCGCCGGTGTCGAGCGAGTGATGGGGTACTGCACGCCGGACTGAACACCAACGCTTCCTGCACCAGTGCCCGACCTTCGAGAGGATGCTGGTCGAGGACGGCATCCTGCTTCGCAAGTACTGGTTCTCGGTGAGCGACGAGGAGCAGCAGCGCCGCTTCAAGTCCCGGCTCGAGGACCCGATGCGGCAGTGGAAGCTCTCCCCGATGGACCTCGAGTCGATCGAGCGCTGGGAGGACTACTCGCGCGCGAAGGACGAGATGATGGTGCACACCGACATCCACGAGGCGCCCTGGTACGTCGTGGAGAGCGACGAGAAGAAGCGGGCGAGGCTGAACATGATGGCCCACCTGCTCTCGACGCTCCCGTACGTCGAGGTGCCCGCTCCGCCGCTCGAGCTGCCGCCTCGCCCCGAGCCGAAGGGCTACCAGCGACCCCCGCGCGAGCAAACCACCTACGTGCCCGACCACAGCGCGACCCTGGGGTGAAGGCCGGCGACCCGTCGCCCGTGATCCTCAGGGAAGGCCGATCTCCTCGGGCTTCTTCGCGACGACGCTCTGGATTCCCTCCTGGAGGGCTGCCTCGTCGAGACCCTTCACCGTCACGTCGTACGGCGCACTCTCGTAGGCGGCGATCCAGCGGAAGCGCCGCTCCTCCGACGTCCGGTCGTCGAGGCCGATCCACTGGCGCCCGGCGGGGACGCCGTCGATGGTCCACACATCGGTCTGTGCGTTGCGAATGTTCCTGTCGAAGAACGCGAACCGGTCGACGTCCTCGTCCCAGCGCGAGTACCTGACGGTGAAGGTGTCGAAGACACACTCGAAGAGCTCGGCCTTGCCCGGGGCACTCGGGTCCTTCTCCTCGCAGTCCTCGTTCATCGAGGGGAACACCGAGGCCAGGCCCTCGGCACCCTCGGGCAGCGGGCAGGCCGACGGTGCGTCGGCCCCCGAGCCGTCCCAACACTGGACCTGTCCGGCAGCCGGCGCGTCCGCGGTGCCGCCCGTTGAGGCTTCCTGCTGCTCGCGGTTGCCGAGGAACCCTGCTGTCGTCACCGCTCCCACGAGCGCGGCCCCGACGGCGAGGCTCCACAGGAGCTGCTTGAGGCGGCGGTGCTTGTCGCTCGTCGTCCTCCTCGTCGTCGCCGCCCGGGGTCGGTACGTCCGGCGGTCGGGGGTCTCGATCGGACCAGGCTGCGGCGCCGGGTTCCCGGAGGTTGGGGCGGCGGGGGTTGGGGCGGCGGGCTCTTTGGTGGGGGTGGTTGCGCCGGTGGCTGGTCCGCCGGTTGTTGCGGTGGCTGGTCGGCCGGCTGCTGCGGCTGGGTCGGCTGCGGCGCGGGCTCCTGCAACGGCAAGTCCGGCTGCGTGGGCGCGTCCCCGTGACCGGCCGGAGACACCGTCCGGGTCCGCAGACCGCTCACACCCTCGGTCTGCGCGAGTGCCTCCCGGGCCTTGGACGCCAGTCCGTCGGGATCAGCCGCTGCAGGGTCGAGCTTCTTCAGGTCCTCGCTCACCGCGAGGACCGCGGTCCAGTCCTCCTCGTCGGCATGGATCTTGAGCTCGTCGCGCAGGCTCATGATGTCCCGCTGCCGCTGGCACGTGTCACGGCCGCGGAGCGCTTCGCGGTGCTCGGGATCCAGCTCGAGAACGGCCCGGTAGCCAGTGAGGGCCGCCTCCCAGTCGCCCGCGTCCTCGGCTGCTCGCGCGGACATGTACTCCGTCTCGATGCGCAGGGCTCGTCGCACCCGGTCGCGGCGCACCGTGGTGTCCCGGTACGACGGGTCGAGCGTGCTCAGGCTGTCGTAGAGGGCCGCCGCCTCGTCGTACCTCCCCTTGCGTGCGGCCGCGAGCGCCTGCACGTAGAGGCCGTACTTGGCCGCCTCGTGCGAGATCTCCTCGCCCTCCTCCGGCAACGCCGTGGACTGCTTCTCACCCGCGCTGAGCTGGAACAACCGGGTGTCCGCGGTGCGCAGGTAGAGCACCGGCGTCACCCACTCGAGGGTCTGCTCGCTGGTCCCGTCGATGGCGATCCGGCCGAGGCGGACGGCCTCGTCCACGGGGATGTTGCGCGCCATCGCCTGGTAGAAGCCTCGCGAGAACGCCAGGGCCGCCGGGTCGGTGACCGCGAACTGCATCGCCACCGTGGCGGTGGTCCCGCTGTGGACCAGCGAGGACGCCATGCTCGAGAGCACGTCGTCGGCGGCTGACTCCCCCGAGGAGCAGGAGTTGAGCACCACCAGGCGCGGCACGGGCCGGCAGGCGCTGAGGAGCCGGGCGAACCGGACCGCGCCGACCATGTCCGCCTTGCCGGTCTTCTCGTCCTCGAGAGCCAGGACGCCCTTGTTCGCCCGCACCCCTCCGTGGCCCACGAAGTGCAGCACGTGCCACGGCCCGTCGATGAGCTGTTCCTGCAGCGCGTGCCAGGTGCCGGTCTCGACCCACACCATGTCGACGAGGCCTTGTTCCTGCAGCTCGCCCAGTGAGTCGTCGAGCCGGCGCCGCTCCTCGGCGGTGTCCAGCTCGGGCAGGTCCTGGGGCGCCGCGACAATGCCGAGGATCCGCAGCGGACCGGTCGCAGTGAGCGGTGCCGACGGCTGGGCCGCCTCGACGAAGCGCACGACCGGCTCGCGCTGGCACAGGTACTCCCCCGTCTCCGGGTCGTAGAGCGACTCCCACGGGATCCCCGCCAGCTCCTGGGCCCGCAGCCGCAGCACGACGCGCAACGGCTCACCCTTGCTGCTGGCCTGCTGGAGGCTCGCGGTGTAGCGGCCGTAGACGCGCTCGGCGAAGAGTGCCTGGAAGAGCGAGTTCCCGACCTCACGGACCGGTGCCTCGGTCGCAGAGAAGGTGGACCGGCTGGTCACCGACGAGGCCAGCACGCTGGAGGCCAGCTCGCGGCGCCGGTTCAGGATCGCGGCCGCGTCGAGCTGCATCGTCCCGGTCGCCGTGCCGGCCGGTGAGTCGACCTCGACGTCGTACGTGCCGGGGGTGCTGCCGGCACGGATCTCGATCTCGAGGTCGTTACCCATGGAGGTGCCCCCGCTGGCTCGAGGCCGCACTCGAGCCCGCGACCCCGACGAGAACGCGCTCGCCGTGCGCCCGGTCGAACTCCCTCAGCCTGCCCATGGCTACTCCCGGATGTCCCGGTGACCCTCCATGATGACCCCCTTGTGCCCTTGTGATGCAAGAGAAACAAGGAACCGGCTGTGATACGAGTGCCGGGAGTGGTCGAGATACCCCGATTCTGAGGCGTCGCCTACGTGAAGACGTCGTCCGACCCGGACGAACCGAACCACTCCGTGGGCTCTCCGGCCGGCGCCTTGCCGAACAGCCGCAGGGAGCCCACGTCGAGCCACTCCGACACGTCGACCCGCACGGCGATGTCGAGCAGAGGGGTGTGCTGGATCGCGGCATCCGAGATGGTGCCCGGGCTCACGCGCTCCGCGACGTCCCAGTCGGGGTGGTGCCGCGTCCAGTAGTGCGTCGTCAGCCGCTCGTGGGCCCCCTCGACGAGGGCCGCGTCGCTCCACGTCTCCCTGGCCAGGGGGCTGGCCGGCACCAGCGCCTGCAGCAGGAACGCGACGTCCTCGACGGGCATCCCCGGGGACGTGCTGGCCTCCAGCGGCCGGACCCACATGCTGTCCTTGTACAGGCGCGCGCTCCTGAGGAACCCCTCCGCATCGTCGACGACCTCGTTCGTCGCGCGGGCCTGGGGGCGACCCGACTCGAGGTCGCTGAGGAACCGCTGCCGGTCGGGTGCCCCACGACCGTCGTCCCGGTCGATCCGGTCGAGCGCGGCGAGGAGGGTGTCGTCCTGCACCTCCCTGGTGTCGCTGACGTGACTGGCTACCAAGCGGCGATACGCACGCGCGCGCCAGCCTGCGCCCGCGAGCTCACGGACGGCGAACCTGGCGATCTCGGCCTCGTCGGCCTCGTCGAGCGCCGGCTCGGCGAGGACCAGGGCCGCGGGACGGACCGACTCGTCGAGCAGCACCGCTACCTCGTCCGTCTCGTCGGCCGGCGGCTGCCACGGCGCGTGCAGGGTCCAGCCGAGGATGGCCGTCCACTGGCCGAGCTGGCGAGTGATCTCGTCGAAGCGGCGTCGGTCCGCGTTGGCCCGCTCGAACTGCTGAGCCCCGCGCGCTCGTTGGTCGGCACCGCGTTCGTAGGCATGCAGGAAGGCGAGGATGCCGTGGTACCAGGACCGGATCACGAGCAGCAGGACGGCTGCCGCGACGAGGACCACGAGGAGGGACGACCACCAGGACTCGCTGCTGGAGCCGTCGAGCCGACCCCAGTTCATCGGGATGAGGAGCAGCGCGGTCATCCCCACCACGACCCACGCACGGATCAGGAACGTACGACGCAGGGTCATCGGCCTGGTCTCGTCCAGTCCCGCGCTCGTCACGGCCAGCTCACGTGCGTTGGCCTCCTGCGAGGACGCCTCACTTCGACGGTCTGATGCGCGCTCCGTGAGCCGCCACAGCAGGCTGCCCTCTCGACGCGAGAGCCACTCGTGCAGGCTCCGCTCGACGGTCTCGAGCCGGCGTACCTCCGCAGCGGCATCGGAGAGGCGGCGTTGGGCCTTCGCAACGGCCTGGGCATGGGCCTTGCGCTTCGACTCGTCCTCGGGCGGGCTCCCCAGCCCGGCGAGCTCGGCCTCCGCGGCGCTGACGGAGTTCCGGGCCTCGGCGAGCACACCTTCGAGGTGCTGCCGGACGCGAGCGGCGTGCTCCGGTGAACATGCCGGGATGCGCTGCGGGTCCAGGCCCGGGATGGCCCCTTCGGCGACCTGGTGCTCGTCGTCGGGCCGCGGGACCACGTGACCCGGAGTGCCGAGGAGCACCCTGCGGGAACCCTCCAGCTGGCGCGGCGCACCGTGGGGGAGGCTGCCCCCGTCGAGGACGCCATGGACGACTTCGCGCAGGTCGCTCCAGAGCCGGTGCGTCGGCATCCGGACCGGTCGGCGCTCCATCTCGCGGAGCTCCGCCCTGCTGCGCTCGATGTCCTGCTTCTCGAGAGCCGCCACGTCCTCGGCCAGGTCGTCGCCGACGTCGGGCTTGAGCGTGAGTCGGATCCCGGAGGCATCGCCGACGATCATCCTCGTCGCCAGGCTCTCCGTGCTCTTCACGACCTGCCGCCACAGCGACCACCCCATCGTCACGAGGGCCCGGCCGACGAACCAGGCGAACGTCGAGAGACCACGCATGATCGTGACGCTGCGGCCCTGGTCGTGAGGCTCGTCGTCGTGCGGCGACGGGGTCAACGAGGCGCCGTCGGTCGTGTCCAGCCAGTCGAGCAGCGGCTCGATGATCTGGTCGGGCTCCCCGGCGACGAAGCGGTTCGGGTTCGACACGGCAGGGGATCCCGACCCCAGCGCTTCGTTGGCGCAGAGGAGAGCCAGCCCCTTGATCGACCGTTCACCCAGCAGCGCGCGCACGGTGGGGCGCACCACCAGGGCCTTGCCGAAGACGACCGAGCTGTCTCCGGTCACTGCGTCGAAGGGCGCGACGTCCGTGCCGGGGAAGAGCCCGGCGACGGAGGCCGTGGACAGCACGGCCACCGGCACGAGGTTGGTGCCGGGCCTCACGAACCGGTTGGCCCGCTCCGGGTCGGGGCGGTCCTCCGGGCTGGTCACCGCGTTCACGTCCCAGTCGACCGACACCAGCTGGGAGGGCATCTCCGCCAGCCCGGTGGCCCCGGTGATCAGGTTGATGGCCCGGACCTCCGTGCCCTTCGCGCCACCGGAGCCCGTGATGGCGCGGGGCAGGGACTCGTGGATCCAGTCACGCACCTGCGCGGCCATGTCCAGCTGCAGCTCGTCGATGGAGCCGGGCCCGTCGAGGACCTGCGCCTGCACGACGCGCACGAGCTCGCGGCGATGGCGGCCGAGGATCTCGAACAGGTCCGCGGTCCGCACCCCCCAGTCACCGAAGTGCTGGGCCGTGACGTCTGGCGCTCGACCCGGAGCCAGGTGGATGTCTTCCGGCCTCACCCACACGGCCGAGGTGAGCAGCCCGGCGGCGTACCACTCCCGGACGACGCCCAGCAGGCGCTGCCCGGTGTCGGCGGACGGCACGATGACCACAGTGAGCGAGTCATGTGGGCCGCCAGTCGCCGACTGCCCCCTCATGTGAACAGCCTCATGTGAACAGCTCGTCGTCCCTCGAGGCCGCGGCCTCGACCGCCTTGATGAGGTCCTCGAGCGCTTCGAGGATGTCGTGACGCAGCTCGTAGTCGCGGGGCACGGAGACCAGGGTCGCGCGCTTGGTGAGGTCCTCGAACCGGCCCACGTATCCCTGCCGCAGCGCCTCGAGCCGTTCGACGACCTTCTGCCGACGCACGTCGCGGCTGTCCCCGGCCGTTCCCGCGCGTTCGTCCGGTGTGGGTGCCCCGGGCCGCGTGCCGCCGGAGGTGACCCAGGCCGCGAGCTCCTCGTTGAGGGTCTCGTAGCTCTCCAGGCCCTGGTTGTGACCGGCCGCCCCCAGGTCGCGGATGCGGTGGTAGGCACCCAGCGGCTTGAGGCTCCGCGTCGCGAAGACGTCCAGCAGCGCCACGGGCAGCGACTCCAGCACGGCCGAGGACGCTTCGGCCGGCGACTGGAACGACCGGAGCAGCGGGTGCGGGAACGGCTGCCATGCCCCGGCCCCACCGGTCTGCCCGGGACTCCAGACCTCGACGCCACCCAGGTTCGCCGCTGCATGTCCTTTCATCTGACCCAGGATCAGGGCGGTGAACCAGCCGCGCATCATCGCCCTGCGCACGGCCGGCGCCGCCGGGACGAACTCCGGCAGCGTCCTGGATCGCCGCCACGTCCAGAAGCTCTGCCGCGAGTCGTCGGAGAGCCGCACCTCGGCCCACTCGTTGACCATCGGCTTCATCAGCGAGGTGAACACGGTCGGCTCGTACGGCTCGGTCAGCACTCCGAAGACGCTGATCGTCTGGCCGGCCAGGTCGGTGAACTCGGCGTCGATCGCCGCATTGCTGGTGGCCAGCACCTCGCGGGCCTTCTCCGCCGCATCGGAGCCCGTGGGGAGCGGGACCTGGTCGATGACGAACGTTGTCTGCGCATCCGACTTGTCGTGGACGAGCGAGAGCAGCTCACGGTCGATGTGCACCAGGGGCTGCGCCCTGCCGATGGTCGCCTTGAACTGGCCGGCGAACCGCTGCAGCCGGGTGGCGAGCACGGCCGGCGACACGTTCGGGTCGGAGAGGTGGCTCGCCAGGCTCTCCTCGAGGTGGCGGCCGAAGTTGCGCTGGTCGCTCTGGATCCAGTCCTCGGCGCGCTGCAGCAGGTCGTCGGCCCCGAGCCTGACCGTGAAGGCCGCCGCCGCCGGGCTGGCCATGGACTCGTGCAGGTCCGGGACAGCCGGCACCCAGGTCCGGTCCTTGACGGCCGCCTTCAGCCGGTCGGACACACCCGACACCCGGGCATCGGCACCGGTGATGACGTCCTGGACCACCTGGATCTCTGCGTCGCCCACCACCGACTTCCCGGTGTCCAGCTTCAGCAGGTCGCGCATCGTGCGCGGGAAGTTCTGGATCTCGTCGAGCAGGAACTCGTTCTTCGCGGGATGGAGGCGGCCCGGCACCTGGTTGCCCACGGGCCAGAACTCGATCTTGGAGGGATGCCCGGCCTGACGCCGCGCATCGCTCCTGATGGTCTCCAGCGCATGGGTCACCGCCCGGCTGAGTGGCTCCACCAACCCGGTGCGCAGGTCGCGCAGCAGCTCCTCGACGAGCAGGTACAGCTCGGCCTCGGCGTCGAACCCGACGCTGGCGGCCGCGCGGCCCACGGCCTTCTCGAGAGCAGCGCTCCCGGCGGCGAGGCGACCCTTGCCGTCCTTGCTCAGGGCGGCCCGGATGTCGGAGGCGGCGCGGCTGGACTTCTGTTGCTGCTGACCGCGCTCCTCGGGAAGCTCGCGTACGACGATCTCGAGCTCCTGGCTCAGCCGGCTCATCAGCTGCTGGGTCACCGCTCCGCCGTACGTCGCCACGGAGTCGATGACGTGGTCGAGCAGGCTGTCCTGGATCGCGTCGACCCACCGGCGCGCCTGCCCCAGCCTCGCGCTGCGCAGGTCGTCGCGCAGCTGCGGGCCCTGCTCGCGCAGCTGCTTCTCGATCCGGTCCTGCCACACCTGGACCGGCAGGCCGTCCGCCGGGATCTCACCCTTCTTGATGGTGAGCAGCACCCGTTCGATCCAGGCCTTCGCGATCGCCTGCCGGTTGAGCGGTCGGAGGGCATCGACCACCTGGTTGGCGTCGACGCCGCGCTCGTCGAGCCGACTGGCGTCCAGGAACGCGGGCCACGCCTGGTCGGCCTGCTCGGCGATCAGCTCGTCGTCGGTACGGCTGTCGTCGTGCAGGCGCCCCTTGAGGTGATGCGAGTTGATGCGCTCGGCCGCGGCCCGGGCGACGTACTGGGAGGCGTACTTCTCGAACCAGTCGCGTCCGAGCGACAGCCGCGCGAAACCGAGCGCGGAGAAGGGTGTCTCGTGGTGGCGCTGCTTCAACCCGAGCCGGTCGATCATCGCCACCGCGGTCGCCTGCCGGTTGCCCGAGAAGTAGGCGTTCATGGAGTCCTGGAGCTGCACCGAGGCGACCCACTCCGACAGGGCTCGACCCATGCCCCGGTAGATCTCGTTCTGGCTGCCGTAGGAGACGTCGGCGTTCCGCGCGCCGACGAGCACCGGGTAGCGGGGGCCGAGCCGGTTGATCGTGGTCGTCTCGACGCCGCGTGCCTGGTAGAGGCGTGCACTGCTGTCGGTGATGCCGCCCTCACGGCCCTCGAAGCTCCAGCTTCCGGCCACGAGCTCGCTCAGGGTGGCGAGGGCGTTGGGGCGGACCCCTCGACGCGCGGCCTCGGGGATCTCGTCGAACACGTCCGGCGCGAACAGGATGCCGACCGACTCGTCGAGCCACGTGCGTCCCGCCGCCCGGATGAGGTCGCACACCTCCAGCACCGCACCGGCTCCGGATCCTCCGGCGATCGACGAGATCACGATCGCCACCGGCTCCGCGGAGCGTCCCCCACCCCCCCCCCCCCCCACTCACGTCCAGTCACCGACACCAGCTTAAGGCATCTCCGCAGCCCGTCGCCCCGGTGATCAGTTCATGGCGCGGACCTCCGTGCCCTTCGCGCCACCGGACCCGTCTGGCGCGGGGCAGACTCTGGATCCAGTCACGCACCTGCGCGGCCATGTCCAGCTGCAGCTCGTCGATGAGCCGCCCGTCGAGGACCTGCGCCTGCACGACGCGCACGAGCTGCGGCGATAGCGCCGAGGATCTCGAACAGGTCTGCGTTCCGCACCCCCCAGTCACCGAAGTGCTCGCCGTGACGTCCGCGCTCGACCCGGGAGCCAGTGATGTCTTCCGGCCTCACCCACACGGCCGAGGTGAGCAGCCCGGCGGCGTACCACTCCCGGACGACGCCCAGCAGGCGCTGCCCGGTGTCGGCGGACGGCACGATGACCACACTCAGCGAGTCATGTGGGCCGCCAGTCGCCGACTGCCTCCTCATGTGAACAGCCTCATGTGAACAGCTCGTCGTCCCTCGAGGCCGCGGCCTCGACCGCCTTGATGAGGTCCTCGAGCGCTTCGAGGATGTCGTGACGCAGCTCGTAGTCGCGGGGCACGGAGACCAGGGTCGCGCGCTTGGTGAGGTCCTCGAACCGGCCCACGTATCCCTGCCGCAGCGCCTCGAGCCGTTCGACGACCTTCTGCCGACGCACGTCCCGGCTGTCCCCGGCCGTTCCCGCGCGTTCGTCCGGTGTCGGTGCCCCGGGCCGCGTGCCGCCGGAGGTGACCCAGGCCGGCGAGCTCCTCGTTGAGGGTCTCGTAGCTCTCCAGACCCTGGTTGTGACCGGCCGCCCCCAGGTCGCGGATGCGGTGGTAGGCACCCAGCGGCTTGAGGCTCCGCGTCGCGAAGACGTCCAGCAGCGCCACGGGCAGCGACTCCAGCACGGCCGAGGACGCTTCGGCCGGCGACTGGAACGACCGGAGCAGCGGGTGCGGGAACTGCTGCCATGCCCCGGCCCCACCGGTCTGCCCGGGACTCCAGACCTCGACGCCACCCAGGTTCGCCGCTGCATGTCCTTTCATCTGACCCAGGATCAGGGCGGTGAACCAGCCGCGCATCATCGCCCTGCGCACGGCCGGTGCCGCCGGGACGAACTCCGGCAGCGTCCTGGATCGCCGCCACGTCCAGAAGCTCTGCCGCGAGTCGTCGGAGAGCCGCACCTCGGCCCACTCGTTGACCATCGGCTTCATCAGCGAGGTGAACACGGTCGGCTCGTACGGCTCGGTCAGCACTCCGAAGACGCTGATCGTCTGGCCGGCCAGGTCGGTGAACTCGGCGTCGATCGCCGCGTTGCTGGTGGCCAGCACCTCGCGGGCCTTCTCCGCCGCATCGGAGCCCGTGGGGAGCGGGATCTGGTCGATGACGAACGTTGTCTGCGCATCCGACTTGTCGTGGACGAGCGAGAGCAGCTCACGGTCGATGTGCACCAGTGGCTGCGCCCTCCCGATGGTCGCCTTGAACTGGCCGGCGAACCGCTGCAGCCGGGTGGCGAGCACGGCCGGCGACACGTTCGGGTCGGAGAGGTGGCTGCGCCAGGCTCTCCTCGAGGTGGCGGCCGAAGTTGCGCTGGTCGCTCTGGATCCAGTCCTCGGCGCGCTGCAGCAGGTCGTCGGCCCCGAGCCTGACCGTGAAGGCCGCCGCCGACGGGCTCGCCATGGTCTCGTGCAGGTCCGGGACCGCCGGCACCCAGGTCCGGTCCTTGACCGCCGCCTTCAACCGGTCGGACACACCCGACACCCGGGCATCGGCACCGGTGATGACGTCCTGGACGACCTCGACCTCCGCGTCGCCCACCACCGACTTCCCGGTGTCCTGCTTCAGCAGGTCGCGCATCGTGCGCGGGAAGTTCTGGATCTCGTCGAGCAGGAACTCGTTCTTGGCGGGATGGAGGCGGCCCGGCACCTGGTTGCCCACGGGCCAGAACTCGATCTTGGAGGGGTGCCCGGCCTGACGCCGCGCATCGCTCCTGATGGTCTCCAGCGCATGGGTCACCGCCCGGCTGAGCGGTTCCACCAACCCGGTGCGCAGGTCGCGCAGCAGCTCCTCGACGAGCAGGTACAGCTCGGCCTCGGCGTCGAACCCGACGCTGGCGGCCGCGCGGCCCACGGCCTTCTCGAGAGCAGCGCTCCCGGCGGCGAGGCGACCCTTGCCGTCCTTGCTCAGGGCGGCCCGGATGTCGGAGGCGGCGCGGCTGGACTTCTGTTGCTGCTGACCGCGCTCCTCGGGAAGCTCGCGTACGACGATCTCGAGCTCCTGGCTCAGCCGGCTCATCAGCTGCTGGGTCACCGCTCCGCCGTACGTCGCCACGGAGTCGATGACGTGGTCGAGCAGGCTGTCCTGGATCGCGTCGACCCACCGACGCGCCTGCCCCAGCCTCGCGCTGCGCAGGTCGTCGCGCAGCTGCGGGCCCTGCTCGCGCAGCTGCTTCTCGATCCGGTCCTGCCACACCTGGACCGGCAGGCCGTCCGCCGGGATCTCACCCTTCTTGATGGTGAGCAGCACCCGTTCGATCCAGGCCTTCGCGATCGCCTGCCGGTTGAGCGGTCGGAGGGCATCGACCACCTGGTTGGCGTCGACGCCGCGCTCGTCGAGCCCACTGGCGCCCAGGAACGCGGGCCACGCCTGGTCGGCCTGCTCGGCGATCAGCTCGTCGTCGGTACGGCTGTCGTCGTGCAGGCGCCCCGCGAGGTGCTGCGAGTTGATGCGCTCGGCCGCGGCCCGGGCGACGTACTGGGAGGCGTACTTCTCGAACCAGTCGCGTCCGAGCGACAGCCGCGCGAAACCGAGCGCGGAGAAGGGTGTCTCGTGGTGGCGCTGCTTCAACCCGAGCCGGTCGATCATCGCCACCGCGGTCGCCTGCCGGTTGCCCGAGAAGTAGGCGTTCATGGAGTCCTGGAGCTGCACCGAGGCGACCCACTCCGACAGGGCTCGACCCATGCCCCGGTAGATCTCGTTCTGGCTGCCGTAGGAGACGTCGGCGTTCCGCGCGCCGACGAGCACCGGGTAGCGGGGGCCGAGCCGGTTGATCGTGGTCGTCTCGACGCCGCGTGCCTGGTAGAGGCGTGCGCTGCTGTCGGTGATGCCGCCCTCACGGCCCTCGAAGCTCCAGCTTCCGGCCACGAGCTCGCTCAGGGTGGCGAGGGCGTTGGGGCGGACCCCTCGACGCGCGGCCTCGGGGATCTCGTCGAACACGTCCGGCGCGAACAGGATGCCGACCGACTCGTCGAGCCACGTGCGTCCCGCCGCCCGGATGAGGTCGCACACCTCGAGCACCGCACCGGCGCCTGACCCTCCGGCGATCGACGAGATGACGATCGCCACCGGCTCCGCGGAGTCCGGGCGCGGTTGCCCCTGGCCGAGCATCATGGTGAGGCGACCCAGCTGTCGGGTCACGTCCACGTCGGTGAGGGCGTCCACGGCTCGGTCCACGCGCCGCTTGATCTCGTCGAGCCGCGTGAGCGCGATGACGCGGCCGAGGGCGCGGTACTGCCCCGCGCCCCGGGTGATGGCGACCTGGACCTTGTTCGGGTCGGGCCGCCAGCCGCCCAGGGACTCGATCTGCTGGTCGGGGGGAAGCGCCTGCGACAGCGTCGTGTCCATGGCGCTGTAGGTCAGCCCGGCGTGCACGAGGCCCATGAAGTTCGCGGGCGGCAGCTGCGGCGGCAGGTCAGGGTCGTCCCCGTCGGGGGCGCTGGCGACGTCGATCTGGAGGAACTGCCACGCCTTGGGAAAGCCCTCCTCGTCCATCGGCCAGCCGGCTCGCCTCAGCTCCCACTCGAGGTTCTCGCGTACGACGCGGAGCGTCTTGCCGCCGGACCCACCGACCCCGATGAGTAGAAATGGTCGCAGCATCAGGTGCTCCTCGTGATCGTCAGCTGAACGGTCATGCGAATGGGTCCTCGTAGTCGTCCGTGTCTACCGGAGGCGGCTGTGGGTCCGGCCCTCGGGTGCCACCTCGTCGCGCTCGCCCGCCGACACCGCCACGCGCACGCTCCGGGGCCTGGTGGAGCTCCGAGCCGGTCGCCGTGACGCCGGCTTCGTCAGGCGATCCAAAAGGATCATCCTCGAATTCGGCACCGGCCGCTTCCGTTTCCTGGCCCTCGGGAGCGGCCGGGCGACGCGGCTGGTCCTCGCGGACGTACCGCTCGAGCTCACCCTTGACCCGGGCCCACCGGCCGTCCGAGAGCGCCGTACTGCATCGGGTGAACAGCTGCTCGAGATGGTCCTGTCCCTCACCGCGGGTCACGATCGTCAGCGTCGCCGGGGTCGCCCTGTTCTCCTCTGCGGTGTCCCCTTCGGGGCGCTCGGCCTCGGGGCGAAGACCCGCGTCGTCGACGGTGAGCAGCCAGATCGCGCCGAGGCCCGCGGTCACGTCGGCCTGCTTGCCCCGACGGCGGATGTCCCCGTCCCCGGCGACCAGGCGGGTGCCCGGCGGGGCGGTCGCCACGAACTCCGGTGAGCCCAGCGGGCTGAGGGGTGCCTTCGCCCGCAGGTCGATCCCCGAGTCGCCCAGGCCCTCGAGGTGGCGTCGGTCGGCTCCCTGGACGTACGTCGACGCGAGGTCCGTGGTCGACAGCGGCCGCTCGGGCACGATCGTGCCGTCCTCGCTGACGCGGACGTGGTAGCTGGCGTGCCGGACGTCGCCCGGCACGAACCGTGCGAGTGCGCGGTTGACCAGCGCGAGCGCGAGGAGCGGGAGGAGCAGTGCGAGCAGCAGGGCGACGAGCAGGAGGCCGAGCCGGAGCCCCTGGTCCACCTGCCGCTGGAGCTCCCATCGCACGGCCACGTCCTGCCGGATCTCGTCACCGTCGGCGTTGGACAGCGTGACCGGGACAGTCGCGGTGCCGAAGCCGTCGGACGACTCGGACGGCGTGGCCGCCACGGTCACGTCGAGACTTTCCCCTGGGTCGAGGCTGCGGCACTTCAGCGACGTCGTGACCTTCACTGTTCCCGCCGCCTCCGGCGCGTCGATCTCCTGGGCCGGCGCGAAGCAGACCCGCCCGGTCCCCTCGGAGGGACCCCGGACGTTGATCACGGCCTTGGCAGGAGCGACCCCGTCCGTCGCGCCCAGGTCGAGCGCATCAGCGGGCGTCATCGTGGGAAAGGATCCGGGTGGCGTCACGGACAGGACCTTGGACCCGGTCACCTGGCTGAGCTCCGTCCGCGCCTTGTCGGCCAGCCGCGGCGTGAAGGCGAGCCCGACGTCGACCGACAGCGTGTTCTCGGGCGGCGTGAGCGTGATGCGCACCTTGCCGGCGCTGAGGTCGGTGAACTCGGCGGTGATGTCCGATGCCGGGTCGGAGGTCGTCACGATCCTGGGTGCCGACTCGGGCGTGCTCCCGCGGTAGTCACTCAGGTCGGCGGCATTGCCCGAGGAGTCCCTCACCACGGCATCCACGGTGGCCTGGGTCCCACCGCGCAGCGCGGTGTCCGGATCCGCGATGTCGATGTGCAGGTCGGAACATCGGTACAGGGTGACCGCGGACGGATCGCGTGAACCACCGAGCGCGAGAGCCCACTCACCGGGTCGTCCCGGCGCCGGGCATCGTGACCGTGACGGTGGTGAGCGACCCGACCCTGGTGACGCGGATGTCTCCACCCAGGTAGGGCGTGGATCCCACCTCGGCCGTGACCCGTTGGCCTCCGGGGCCGGTGATGCTCACTGGTCCGCTGTTCCCGGCTGCGGAGACGTCCAGCTGGAACTTGCGTACGCCGGGAGCAACGGCCACCCGGGCAGGCAGGGTCGTCCGCAGCACCGTGGGGACACAGCCCGAGGCTCGTGCCGCCACTCCCGAGAACAGCGCACCCAGGGCCGTCGGATCACCAGCGGAGAGGTAGATCCCCGCCCTCGAGCTGTCGGGTATCGGCGTGGTTCCGCACCCCTTCTTGCCCGAGCTGCCGACCGCCATGGCCTCCAGCTCACCGCGGCGATGCGCGTACTGCGGCTGGCTCAGCTGGGCCTCGACGTCCGGCCCCTTCAACGCCAGCGCGACGACGCTCGTCTGGTCGTCGCGCAGCTTGTCCAGCAGTCCCCCGGGCCTACACATCCGGGCACTGGCCGCGTCCGTGGCACCCACGTCGTAGGGGTCGCCCAGGGAGAAGAGCCCGTCGGTGAACCAGAAGACGACCTGACAGGCGTCGGCGCGCGAGCCGCGAGCCTGCAGGGCCTTGCGTGCTCCGGAGAGGGCGGCTTCGTAGTTGGTGCCCTGGGCCGTGCCTGCATCCCGCCAGGCCGTCTCGGCGGAACGCCGGAACTCGCGCGCGACCGACCCGGCCGATCGCTGCGCGGGGATCCGGGTCCAGTCCTGGACCCCCTTCGGGGCGGTGAACGAGTTGCCGAACGTGCTGGCTGCGGCGTACACGTCGATGGGGTCCTCGCCCGCCGACGCCAGCACCCCCAGCTGGGCGACCGATGCCTCCAGGGCGTCGAACCTGCGGCCCTCGGGGTCGTTCTGACGCAGGCTTCCCGACACGTCCATCACGTAGAGGGCATCCACCCGCCGGTGCGTGGCCAGGCACTGGTTGAGCTCGTCGAAGCCGCGTTGGTTCCTCTCGACGCCACTGCCCGGGGCGCCCGCCGCCGACGACCACTGGGCCGCGGCGGGGGTGAGGGTCACGAGGAGACCGAGCACGAGGGCGGCCGCCCAGCCGATCCCTCTGCGCGAGGGCGCGAAACTCATCGTTTCGCGGCCTCGGTGGCCCACACCAGGGCGTTGACCATGCACGCCAGCAGGAAGAGCGCCACCGGCAGCAGGGCAAGCCGGCGTCGCCAGCGTGGCGGCATCACGTGGTCAGGCCTCAGGCTCTCGTGCGCCTCGAGCCAGCGGTGATAGGCCACCAGACCCGTGCACACCAGCAGCACGATCCAGTAGGCGACGAAGGAGACCGTGCTGTGCTGAAGGGTTGCGACGAGCAGTCCGACGGCGGCCACGACGGCCGTCAGGGCAAGCGGCATCTCGGTCGCGTGAACAGCCCGCAGTGTGCGCGCAGTTCGAGGCTCGGATTCCACGTCGCGACCCCCCAAGCTGGTCTGATCCACATTTGAGGCTATCGGGGCGCGCGCGCCGCCGCAGCATCATCGATATCTGTGCGACCGCTCCCTGAGATGCCGGATCGCGGGGATCCGTCGGCAACGATCATCGGCGCATGGGTGACTCGGATGTCCCGGAGGGATGGGAGTTCCTCGACGAGGATTCGCCGGCACCCGAGGAGCCTCCGCTGCAGGAGCGGCGATGGTTCACCCCACTGACCTGGATCGTGCTCGCCGTGGTGGCGCTGCTGGTCGGGGTCACCGCCGCTGTCGCCCTGAGCCAGGTCGGCGCTGGGTCAGGCCCGACGACCGAGCCGCGTCGTACGGCGCCCGGCTCCCCGACCTCCGGCGCCTCGACCGACGCGACTCCAACACCGCCGCCGTCCGCGACTGCCGAGGCGCCGCCGTCTGCTCCCCCGACGCCCGGGTCCTTCGTCGGAGCCCTGACGACGCTCGCGTCCCTCGACGTGAAGGGCCGGGCACCACAGACCGGCTATGAGCGGTTTCGGTTCGGGCCCGACTGGGCGGACGTCGACGGCAACGGGTGCGACACCCGCGACGACATCCTCGCCCGGGACCTGACCCGCATCGTGCACGACCCGTCCGACCACTGCATCGCGGAGAGCGGACTGCTCGCCGACCCCTACAGCGGGCGCCTGATCCACTTCACCCGCGGCTGGGAGACCTCGATCGACGTCCAGATCGACCACGTCGTGGCCCTGAGCAACTCGTGGCAGACGGGTTCCCAGTACTGGCGTCCCGGCAAGCGCCTGCGCTTCGCGAACGACCCGCTCAACCTGCTGGCCGTCGACGGGCCGCTGAACCAGCAGAAGAGCGACGGGGACGCCGCGACCTGGCTGCCACCGAACAAGAAGTACCGGTGCGCCTACGTCGCGCGGCAGATCGCGGTCAAGGCCAGGTACGACCTCTGGGTGACGCCGCCCGAGAAGAACGCGATGACCCGGGTGCTCAGCTCTTGTCCTTCGCAGCCGCTTCCGTGAGCGCCTCGGTCAGCAGCGCCGCCAGGGCCTGGACCTGGACGTCCTCCGGCTCCACCTCGACGTCGGCACCGTCGAGCGCCCGGGCCGCGAGTCCGGCCTTGCTGTCGACCAGGCCGGCGATCCGGGCGTCGATCGTCTGCGCGGCGATGATGCGCCACGCGGTGACCGGCTCGCTCTGGCCGATCCGGTGGACCCGGTCGATCGCCTGGGTCTGCTCGGCGTCGGTCCAGGAGAGCTCGGCCAGCACGACGTTGGACGCCACCTGGAGGTTGAGGCCCACCCCTGCGGCGGTGAGCGAGCAGACCGCCACGTGCACGTCCGGGTCGTTCATGAACGCGTCGACGTTGCGCTGCCGGACCGCGGAGGTCTGGTCGCCGCGGATCGAGATGTAGCCGAGACCCTGCTTGGCGAACGCCTCCTCGGCCGCGTCCATGACCGCGATGTGCTTGGCGAAGAAGACGACCTTCCCGGCGCTGCGGGCGAGCTGGGCCGCGTAGTCCGCGGCGAGCGGCGCCTTGGCCTCGCCGATCCGGCGGACCATGGTGAAGACGTTCTCCTTGACGGAGCTGTCGTCCCCGTCCTCCGAGAGCTCCCACTTCGCGACGCGGCGTACGAGGTCCGCGTCGATGCCCTCGTGTGCGCCCGACCTCCGCGTCTTGAGCGCTGCCTCGTAGCGGGCCACCAACCTGTCGGCGAGCTGGCGCTCGGCCTCGCGGATGGAGCGGCCGACCGCACCCTCGAGCTCGACGGGCATGTCCGCCACCCTGCGGGCCGGGATGTCGGCGGCGACCTCGACCTTGCGGCGGCGCACGATGCCCGTGTCGATGACGGCCTGGCGCGCCGCCGGATAGAACGGGTGGTCGGCCGGGGTGAACCCGGTCGCCTCCAGCTTCGCCATCAGCTCGGCGCGGGGCTTCTTCTGGTCGATCCAGCCGAGGAACTCCCAGATCGCGCGGAAGTCCTCGACGTCGTTGATCAGCGGCGTACCGGTCAGCGCCATGAACAGCGGCCGGGACACGCGTTGCCGGATCCGGTCGGCGATCTCGCGGACGTGCTGGGAGCGCTGGGACTTCTTGTTCTTGATGAAGTGCGCCTCGTCGACGACCATGCCGCGGAAGCCGTGCGTGCCCATCCAGCCCACGTGGCGGTCGAGCACCTCGTAGTTGAGCACCACGATGTCGGCGAACCCGTCGATCGACTCGCCGTCGCCGTGCACGACGGTGACCGTACGACGCGGAGTCCACTGCTGGACCTCGCGAGCCCAGTTGGTCTTGACGACGTTCGGCACCACGCACAGCAGCGGGTACGCGTCCGCCGACTGGGCCGCCAGCAGCGCCTGCGCGGTCTTCCCGAGGCCCGGCTCGTCGGCCAGCAGGAACGTGCGATGTCCCGTCGGCGGCGGCCCCGACGACCTGTGCCTGGTGCGGCATCAGCGCCAGTCCCTCGGGAACAGTCACCTTGACGGGGGCCGGCAGCGTCATGCAGGCGGGCGCGCCCGGCGAGGCGTGCTCGAAGGAGTTGAGGAGCGGTTCGATGAGCTCCCAGCCGGCCAGCCTGCGCGTGCTCGGTCGCGGTGGTGCGGTCGAGAACTCGGGCTTCATGAACGGGTTGGCGAGCTGCCGGGCGACGGCCGAGGGCGGCGCGGCCCGGCGTTCGGGGGCGGCGCTGTCGGTGCCGGGCTCCGGGGTCGCGGGCTTCTCCGGGTCCTGCTCGAGGCCTGCCTTGCGCTGCATCTCCCGCATCAGGGAACGCACCCCGGAGGTGACCTCGGCGTCCTCGTCGAGCAGCTCGAAGAAGGAGGGGTCGCCGGCGGCGGTCCTGGCCAGGATCGCGGCGATGCCGTCCAGCCGCTTGAGCTCGACGTCGCGGCGCGACTCGGGGAGCGACTCGTCGGCCCTCAAACGGGCACGTTCGCGGCGGGCCAGCAGCGCGATCGCCTGGTACGTCGCCCGGTCCATCGAGGTCACGCGAGCCTTCTGCACGGCACCCTCGACGCGGCGTACCTCTCGCGCCAGGACCGGGACGATGCCCTCCTGGTCGCGATGACGGCGCGCCTGTGCGCCGCCGGTCCGGCCATTGGTGTTCTGGCCGTTGCTTCTGGCCATTGGCCTTCTGGCCGGACTGCTCGCCCGACTTGCCCGCTGGGCGGCGGGCCCGTCCGGACCGATCTCGGTGGCGAGTTGCCACACGTGCTCCTTCCAACGCGCTCCGACCGGTGCGGCCGTCGCGCGGACGATGTCGTCCTCGCGCCCGAGGACGACGCTTGTGGTGGTCCCTGACTCCCCACCGCACGGGCGGACCGATGTCCGCATCCCCCCGCGGGATCTGCCTGCGCCAGCCCCGAACGGGCTCATCATGACGCGGAAGCAGTCGCCCTCATTGTGCCATGGCCGTCTCGGTCACGCTTGGCTACGTCAACACGTGATCCGACTCGGGTATTTCCGTGGCCGTCCGCGGGAGGTCGTCACGGATGCGTGCCGTCTCCCGGGAGGGCTCCGAGCGACAACTGACCCGTGCGCCCTCCGGCGCACGGGTCAGCCGCGGGTCAGCGTCCGAGGTCGACGACGGAGAGCGAGATAGTTCGTCAGCGTCGACGATCGAGGTGCTGCCGGCCGAGGGCCTGGCGGGTGATCTTCAGCGTGTAGGTGTGTGGACCCGCAGCCCCAGAATCACGCGATGAGTGCCGAGATCGTCGCCGGACCGCAGCGGTGTCCGTGCTCGTCATCTTCGCGTGGTACTCCTGGCTCACCGGCGTCGCGCCCTCGAACACCTGCCACGTGACGGTGACGATATCGGTCCCAGCGCAGCCGCAGTCCAGCTGAGCCTGACCCAGGACCATGAGCGTGTGGTTTGCGCCGGTGTTGACAGTCGCGGAGGTCCCCGTGTCGGACGTGCCGGGAAGCAGCGGTGGGAGGGCTTCCGAGCTAACGCATCAGCCGCGTTGGCGGTGATCTTCTCCGTGGTGACGGCTCCGTCGGCCAGGTCGCCGGTGCGACCGCGCCGTCGTCGATCTTGTCCGAGGTGACCGCGTCTCCGGCCGAGACTCGCCGTTCCCCACACGGTGCCGTCCGTCGATCTTGTCCGTCGTGACCGCATTGCCGGCCAGCTCGTCGGTGCCGACCTCCCCGTTCAGGATCTTGGCCGCAGTGACGGCGTTGGCGGCCAGATCGTCGGTGCCGACCTCGCCGTCCAGGATCTTGCCGCGACGTCGACCGCGTCGACGGCCAGTCGCCGGTGCCCACCGCGCCGTCCGGATCTTGCCCGACGTCGACCGCATCGCCGGCCAGATCGCCCGTGCCGACCTCGCCGTCCACGATCTTGCCCGACGTGACCGCGTCGTCGGCCAGCTCGTCCGTACCGATCTCCCCGTTCAGGATCTTCGCCGCGGTGACCGCGTCGGCCCCCAGGGCGCCGGTGTCCACCGAACCGTCGGCGAGCTCGCTCGACCCCACGGAGTTCGGCGCGAGGTCGTCGCTTGGTCAGGGACTCGTCGAGCACCACTCCGCCCGGTCCGCCTGACACAGAGCCGTCCTCGAGCGAGCCCGACTCGGTCGACCACTGCAGCTGGGACTCGCTCTTGGTGCACTGCTGACCGGCGGCGGGGTCGATGGCGCGCATGGCCCCGGTGCTCTTCTGGTAGCACGCGGTGATCTGGCCGCCGTCACCCGGAGCGGCGGTCGCCACCCCGACGCCGATCACCAGCGCGCCGGCGGCTCCCATGACTGCGGCGCGACGCGCGTTTCGCGTGGACGTCCAGCTCCAGAACGCAGATGACATCGCACTCAACCCCCCGTTGGACCGGAGCCGCGAGGGCGAGTCCGACGCGGCCGAGCGGTGCTTTCTGCGCAGAGGGTGCACTGTTGCCCGGCTTTGCGCCAGCCCCGGTGCAGACCACTCAGGCCTCACACCACCCGGGAATCAGTGCGCCTCGGCCAGCACCGCTCCGAGCTGGGACACCATCCACTCGAGGTCCTCCTGCTCGATGACCAGCGGCGGGGCGAGCCTGATCGTGGAGCCGTGGGTGTCCTTGACGAGCACCCCCTTGGCCAGCATCGCCTCGCTCATCTCGCGACCGCTCATCAGTGCGGGCTCGATGTCGATGCCGGCCCAGAGTCCCCGGGTCCGCACCTCCACGATCCCCTCCCCGACGTACTTCTCGAGCCCGGACTGCAGCGTCCCGGACAGCTCTCGCGCCCGCGCCTGGAGCTCGCCGGTCTCGAGGAGCTTCACCACCGCATGGCCCACCGCGGCCCCCAGCGGGTTGCCGCCGAACGTGGACCCGTGGTTGCCCGGGTGGAGCACGCCGAGGACCTCGTCGGAGGACACGACCGCGGAGACCGGGACGATGCCGCCACCGAGCGCCTTGCCCAGCACGTACATGTCCGGTACGACGCCCTCCAGGTCGCACGCGAACGTCGAGCCGGTGCGTCCCAGCCCGGACTGGATCTCGTCGGCGATGAACAGCACGTCGTTGCGGGTGCAGATCTCGCGGACCTCGGGAAGGTAGCCCGGCGGCGGGACGATCACGCCCGCCTCGCCCTGGATCGGCTCCAGCAGGACGGCCACGGTCTCGTCGTCGATGGCGTCCCGCAGCGCACCGGCGTCGCCGTACGGCACGATCCGGAAGCCCGGCGTGAACGGGCCGAACCCCTCCCGGGCGAGCGGGTCGGTGGAGAAGCTGACGATGGTGGTGGTCCGACCGTGGAAGTTCTCGGCCGCGACCACGATGTTCGCCTCGTTGGCCGGCAGCCCCTTGAGGTCGTAGCCCCACTTGCGGGCCACCTTGATCGCCGTCTCCACCGCCTCGGCGCCCGTGTTCATCGGCAGCACCCGCTCCATCCCGGCCAGACCCGCCAGGTCGCGGCAGAACGGACCGAGCTGGTCGTTGTGGAACGCCCGGCTGGTCAGCGTCACCCGGTCGAGCTGGTCCCGGGCCGCCTGGAGCAGCCCGGGATGACGGTGCCCGAAGTTGAGCGCGGAGTACCCGGCCAGGCAGTCGAGGTAGCGACGACCGTCGACGTCGGTCACCCACGCACCCTCCGCCTCCGCGAGCACGACCTGCAGTGGGTAGTAGTTGTGCGCGATGAAGCGGTCTGCGAGATGCAGGTGCTCCTCGGTCTGCGGAGCCGGCGCTTGCTTCCCACGGGTTCGCTTGGTCACGTGTCTCCCTTCGGCTGGCGCAAAAGTGGCGTCGTGGGCAATCTACGCGGCCGGTCAGCGGCCGAGCAGTCCCTCCCTTGTGGCCCCCACCGGGGCCGCCGTATGTTGCCAGAAGTGTGACCTGGATCACGTCCGGCAGGAGGCACACATGACCCAGCTCGACCGGCACGGATCGCCGGACCCGGTGTCGGTCCCGTTCACACCCGGCATGCGCGACAACCCCGACGAGCTGGCGGCCATCCCCGACGAGATCGCGCGGGAGCACCCGGTCCCCGAGAACCCCACACCGACGGAGGAGTTCGCGGAGGAGTGGCGCAACGCGTCCTACAACTGCTTCTCCTCGGGCCACAAGTTCTGCCGCGAGGTCTGCCCGGTGATGCAGGTGACCCGCAACGAGTCGTGGACCCCGACCGCGTTCCACGCCAACGTCGTGGCGATGGACAAGGGCGAGCTGACCATCGAGGAGATCGCCTCCGACTACGTCAACTGCACCCAGTGCGGCGCCTGCGAGCTGCGCTGCCCCAACACGCTGTTCACCGGTGACTTCTACCGGTTCCGCACCCGCACGGTCGACGTCGTCAAGGCGGTTCGTGCGTTCGCCGTGGAGAGCGGGGTGCACCAGCCGGAGTGGCGGTCGTGGAACGCGCGCACCGACGAGCAGACCCACGAGCCGGTGCTCGGCGAGACCCCGGTCAGCCAGGAGCACGTCCGCGACTGGTCCGAGGGGCTCGACCTCCCGATCGGCGGCGAGACCGTCCTCTTCGTCGACTGCGAGGCAGCCTTCTACCGCACCTCCGTCCCCCGCGCGGTCGCACAGATCCTGCAGCAGGCGGGCTACGAGTTCGGGCTGATGGGCGAGCAGTGGTGCTGCGGCGGACCCGCCGCCGAGATGGGGTACGTCGACCAGGCGAAACGGTTCGCCCAGCACAACCTCGACAACTGGCGCTCGACCGGCACCAAGCGGGTGCTGGTGCTCGACCCGCACGACTACATCTCGTTCACCGAGGACTACCCGAAGTACTTCGGGGCCGACTACGACATCGAGATCGTGCTCGTCGTCGAGCTGCTCGCCGAGCTGATCCGCGAGGGCCGGCTGACCCCGTCGGTGCCCATCGAGCGGGCGATCACCTACCACGACCCGTGTCGGCTCAACAAGCGCAAGGGCATCTGGAAGGAGCCGCGCGAGATCCTCCGCGCCATCCCCGGGCTCGACTTCACCGACGTCGACCGCGTCACCCAGTGGTCCTACTGCTCCGGAGGTGGCGGCGGGCTGCCCGTCGAGAAGCCGGAGCTCACGGCGGCGATCTCGGCGAGCCGGCTGGAGAAGGCGTCCGCCCTCGAGGTCGACACCCTGGTCAGCGCGTGCCCGTGGTCCGAACGGCCACTCGGCGAGGCCGGTGCAGCCGCGAACATCGACGTCATCGACATCCACGAGCTGCTGGCCGAGTCCCTGGGGATCACGGTCGGCGGGTCCCGTGGTGGATCGCAACGAACGGGGGGAGCCCGTCGTGACCATCACGGTCGAGCGTCTCGACGAGGTCGTCACCGCGCTGCGCACGGTGCTGCGCGACGAGCAGATCCTGACGTCCAAGCCTGATCGCTACAACCGGGCGCGCGTGCCGGCTCCGTTCCCGGTGCATCGCTGGTCCGAACGGTTGCCCGACCTCGCCGTACTCCCGACGAGCACGGAGGAGGTCGCGGGCGTCGTACGCATCGCCAACGAGCTGCGGGTGCCGATCGTCCCGCGCGACGGCGGCACCGGCCTCACCGACGGTGCGGTCCCGCTGCGCGGCGGCATCGTCGTCGACGTGAAGCGGATGAACGACATCAAGGAGATCGACCTCGAGAACCGCACCGTCACGGTCGGCACCGGCATCAACATGCTCAAGCTCAACGAGCAGCTCGCGGTGCACGGGCTGTTCTACCCCGACGACCCGGCGTCGTACCCCTGCTCGCTGGTGGGCGGCCGGATCGGCACCAGCGGCTGGTCGCTGATCGGCTCGCGCTACGGGCACACCCGCGACCTCGTCCTCAGCTTCGACCACGTCCTCCCCACCGGCGAGGTGATGCACGTCGGTGACGGCGTCGGCCACAAGATCAGCAAGTCCTCGAGCGGCTACCAGCTCAAGCACCTGTTCATGGGTCACCAGGGCACGCTCGGCATCGCCACCGAGGCCACCCTCAAGCTCTACCCCAAGCCGGAGGCGGAGCTCTCGCCGTTCTGGGCGTTCGACAACTACGACGACGCCTACAGGTGCGTCGGGGCGCTGCACCGCGCCGGGGTCGCGACGTTCGCCGGCGCGGTGCTGTTCGACGAGTGGAAGGTCGCCTACCTGCGCCGCGACGACGAGGCCTACATCCCCCAGCCCACCGACGTGCGGGCGCTGGTGTGCGCGGTGATGTACGGCTACGAGGACGAGGTCCGCCCCGCCGGCAAGCGCCTCTTCCGGATCGCGAAGGAGCACGGCGCCCGCTACCTCGGCGACGAGATCTCCGAGGGCGACTGGGCCGCGCGCCACGACCGCTACGCCACCCCGCTGCACGGCCGCACCAAGGCCGGCCAGGTGGTCCCGATGAGCTGGCACTGCGAGGACGCCGCGATCAGCTACACCCACTTGCCGTCGGTCACGAAGGCCTGGCACGAGATCGTCGCCGACCTGCGCCGGCGTACGGACGTCTTCGACGACTGGGGCATGTTCGCCTACACCTCGGCCGACACCGGCGTGGACTACCTCACCGAGATCGACGTCGGCATCTGGGAGCAGCAGCTCGACGACCGGGCCTGGGAGATGTGGGTCAAGGCCAAGCGCGACATCGCCGCCGTCTCGCTCGCTCACGACGGCTCGATCAGCGCGTGCCACGGATCCTGCCGCGAGGGCGAGGTCGACCTGGTCCCCGACGAGCTGGGACGGGGGTACGACGTGATGCTCGACCTGAAGCGCACCCTCGACCCGAACAACATCATGAATCCCGGGAAGTACCTCCTCGACAGAGCCTATGAACCGAGGGCCAATGAAAGCCGCCCATGAGTGACGCACCCGAGCAACCGATCGGCTACCGCTACGCCGAGCAGTCCACCCCGCCCGAGCCCGCAGCGGGTCTCCGACGTCGCCATCACCACCCACGAGCACGTCTACGAGGTCGATCCGCGGCTGATGGAGCGCTGGGTGCTGCAGCAGACGTTCCCCAACTGGGACAGCTTGCGGATCATGAACAGCCGCGGCGACCACCTCGCGTGGATGCACCGTCACTTCGCCCACAACGTGGTCACCGGCTCGGAGCTGCTGGCCGAGGTCGAGGCCGAGGACGGTCTCCCCTGAGCAACCGCACCACCCAGGAGGAAATGATGAAGTTCAGCTATGTGATCGTCCCGACGTACCCGCTCAGCGAGTCCCTCGCCACGATCAAGAAGGCCGACGAGCTCGGTTTCTACGGTGTGTACGCCGCGGACGAGACCTGGTGGAAGGACCTCTGGCTGCTCTTCGCCGCCGCGTCGGCCGAGACCTCCCAGATCCGGATGGGCCCCAGTGTCTCCGGTGTGGTGCTGCGTGAGCCCACGTTGATCGCGCAGGCGGCCGCCACCCTCGACGAGCTCAGCGGCGGCCGCGCCGAGGTGGTGCTCTCCAGCGGCAACTTCGGGCTGCTCGCGATGCATGGCATCGACTGGAAGAACACGAAGCCACTGTCCCGGGTGAAGGAGGGAGTCGAGGTGATCCGGACCTTCCTCGACGACGGCGCGATCACCCACGAGGGCGAGTTCTTCAACTACAACGGCCTGTTCACCTTCGCGCGGCCGGTGCAGGAACACCTACCGGTGAAGATGGGTGCGATGAAGGGCCCCAAGTCGTTCGAGGCCTCTGCCGAGTTCTCCGACGGCTGCCACCACGCGCTGAGCTACACCCGCGAGGCCTACGAGTACATGATGGAGCACTGCACCATCGGCGCCGAGCGGGCCGGCAAGAACGTGCAGGACCTCGACCTCGGCGCCTGGGTGGTGTTCTCGTGCGGCGAGGACTCCGCGAAGGCCAAGGACGCGGCCCGCAGCATGGTCGGCCTCTACGCCTCCTCGATGCCGGACGACCAGCTGCGGCGCAACGGCGTCGAGCCCGAGGAGATGGCCCCGATCATCGAGGCCATCGGTGCCGGCGACATGGCCAAGGGCATCGAGCTCACCTCCCCCGAGATCGCCGAGCGCCTCTCGATCGCGGGCACGCCCGAGGAGTGCGCGGAGAAGATGAAGCGTGAGATCACGTCCACCGGGATCAACCACCTCATCCTCGCCGTCGTCGACAAGGCGATGGTCAACTCCCTGATGGGCCGCGAGATCGAGGGCGTCCCCGACGTCGACACCCAGATCCAGCAGATCCACGACCGGGTGATGCCTGCGTTCGCCTGAGCGCCTCTCTCACGCGACCCAGAAATTCTGATTCGGGTGTCGTATCCGGTGTTCGCTGTTCGTGGTGAGGGCAAGGAAGCGTCCGAACCACCAATCAGAGGAGAACCACCATGCGCACCCTGATCGTCACCGCCTTCGTGTCGCTCGACGGCGTGATGGAAGCCCCCGGCGGCGAGGCCGGCTACCGCAACACCGGCTGGACCTTCAAGGACATCGAGCACGTGCCCGAGTCCTACGAGATCAAGGGCCGCGAGCAGGACGAGGCCGCGGCCATGATGATGGGCCGGGTCAGCTACGAGGCGTTCTCCCCCGTCTGGCCCGACCTGGACTACTTCACGGGCTACAACGCGCTGCCGAAGTACGTCGTCTCGACCACCCTCCAGGAGTCCGACCTGGTGTCCAACTGGGGCGAGACCCACATCCTCCGCTCGGCCGACGACGTGGCCGCGCTCAAGGAGACCGACGGCGGGCCGATCATCATCCACGGCAGCGCCCGCCTGGGCGCCAGCCTCGCCGATGCCGGCCTGGTCGACCGCTACCACCTGCTGGTCTTCCCGACCCTGCTCGGCGCCGGCAAGCGCCTGTTCAGCGACACCGACAAGGACAAGCAGATGCTGAAGGTGGTCGAGAGCGAGTCCTACTCCAACGGCCTGCAGAAGCTGGTGTACGACGTCGTCAGGTGACGCCTCATGCGAATGATCAGCCGGTGGTCGCCGTCAGGGTGATGTCGCGGGCGCTGCGGGTGGGCAGCGTCAGCGTCGGCGACGTGAACGCGATCGAGCTCGGCTCGTTGTCCGGGCGGTACGTCGGCGAGTCCACCTGGGTGAGGTCGAGGCGGATCCGGTCGCCGGGGTGCAGCGGCCAGTGGTTGCCGTACAGCGGCAGCCGGAGCGTGCCGGCCGCCGGGTCGTAGGCGGGTGTGTCGAGGCGGTAGGTCCCGCGCGTCATCAGCAGCGCCGGGCCACCTCGCCGCCGGCAGCACCCACACGCGGGCGTTGAGCGTCGCGGTCGGGCCGCCGGTCAGCGTGTACGGCACCCTGACCGACCCCAGGCCGACGTACGTCGTGCTCCTGCGCCAGCGGGGCGGACACCGCCGTGTAGCGGCCCGGCCAGCTCGGTGTGGTGCTCTCCCGGCAGTCCGGCGTGGGGTTGACCGCCGAGGGCAGCCGGCTGGGCACCACTGCGTCGGTGGCCAGACCGTCCGGGTCGCCGGCTCCCAGCGGGTTGACCGTCGACCCGGCCGGACCCACGACGTTCAGCGTGCCGGTCGACAGACCTTCAGGCGTCGTCGCGTTCACCTGCTGCGTGGCCGTCTCCGGACCCGGGTTCGGGTTGTTCGCACACAGCGTCGGCTGGCTGAACACCGTCGTCTGCTGCGGGTGGCTGCCGGCGATGTGGGAGAAGAGGAACTGGTTGGCCTGGTTGTTCAGCGACCGCCAGGTCGCCGGCTTGTTCTGGCCGCGGGCGTGCCCGACGTCCGCCACGCCGACGGCGACCGGCCAGCGGGGGTCGAGGCCCTTGAGGTACTTGAACATCCGGAACGGCTCGATCGCATTGAACAGGTCGTCGGTCCAGCCCTGGATCGCGAACACCGCGGTCTGGTGGCCGGCGTTCTGCTGCTCGCTCCAGCCGGACTGGTAGTACGCGGAGTGGCAGTCGCTGAAGTCCTGCCGGATCTGGGCGATCACCGGGTCGTCGACGCCGGCCGTGCTGTAGGGCTCGCCGGCGTTGACCCGACCCAGCCACGCGGTGAAGGTCTCCGGCATGTCGCACGGCGGCGGCTTGACCGGTGTGGGCGCCGTGCCCTCCTCGAAGCTGCCGGTCGTGGTGCCGAGGGCGTAGAGCCCGGCGATGTAGCTCTGCTTCGCCACCCCGATCGGGTTGCCGATGCCGTGCGCGTCCTGCTCGCCCTGCGACGAGGAGTAGATCGGGTCACCGGGCAGGAAGCCGCCGTGGCCGTTGGGGACGAGCGCGTAGGCGAGGTCGGTCCAGGCGTACTTCGGCACCGCGACCTGGAGCCGCAGGACGGGCAGGTCAGGATCGACGCTCTGCGGGAACGTCCACTCCGGGTCCGCCGCCTGCAGCCAGCTCTCGCCGCCGCCGTACGACCCACCCGACACGGCGACCTGCTGGGTGTCGATGTCCGGGAACGCGGCGGCGGTCAACGCGGCCAGGTACTGGCTGTCGCGGATCTCCACCTCCTTGTTCTTGACGCGGATGGTGCCGCTCGGCTCGCAGTTGGAGCCCGCCGAGCTGCCCGTGCCGGCGGTCGGCGGACGACAGCTCGGGTCCGTGCCCGCAGGCGTCTCCGGCTGGTCCGGCCGGTCGGTGCCCTGGTCGGTGAATCCGCGGGCGGTGTAGGTCAGCACGTAGAAGCCGTGCGCGGCGAACCAGTGGCTGTTCCAGTGGTACTTGTCCGCGCCGTCCCCGGCGTCGGTGGTGGACTCCCACTCGTGCTTGTTGTTGCCGAAGCCGTGGAACATGACCATCAGCGGGTGCTGCCCGCCGCGGCCGTTGCTCGGCAGCGTCACGTCGACGTCCAACGGCGACCCGTCGAAGCTCTTCACCTCGCCGGAGCACACCGTGTCCCCGCCGGGGTACTGCGCGCACGGCAGGTCCAAAGGCGCCGGTGCACGTCGCCGGTGGGGCGGGCGGTGCTCCCGCCGCCGGTGAGCCGGTGGAGACGGCCGTGAGCACGCCAAAGCCGACGAGAATGGCCGCTGCCGCGCGGGCCGCGCGGCTCTTCAACCGGTGCATGGGCTGCCCCCAACCTTGTGAGGCGGGTACCCGGCCGATCGAGCGCGAAACACTGCGTGTCACCCCCTGGACCGGGCCACCGGATCGACCAGCGGTGCATGATGAGGCGTGGTCCAGTGGTGGCGGGGCTTCGTCTCCCGAGAGCTGGCGCGGGTGCGCCGTGACGGCCGGGCAGCCGTGCTGTGGTCGCTGCGGATCACGGTCGCGGCCACTGCCAGCTATGTCGTGGCCTCCCTGATCTTCCCCGGCACCCAGCCGCTGCTCGCTCCGCTGACCGCGATGCTGGTGGTGCAGGTGACGCCGCTGTCCCTGCTCGCCAGCGGCCTCGACCGAGTTGTCGCCGTCGTGGCCGGGGTCCTGCTGGCAGTCGGGTTCGCGGCCGTCGTACCGCTGGAGTGGTGGAGCCTCGGCATCCTCATCCTGATCTCGATCACCATCGGTCAGTTCCTCCGGCTGCGCTCCAACCTGGTCGAGGTGGCGATCAGCGCCATGCTCGTGCTCGGCGTCGGCGCGATCGGCGCGCAGGCGGCGGCATCGCAGCGGATCGCCGAGACCCTGGTCGGCGCGGCTGTGGGCATCATCGCCACCCTGCTCTTCCCGCCCAAGGTCGCCAGCGCCGATGCCGGCCGCGCCATCGACGGGCTGGCCGACGCCGTCAGCGAACTGCTGGTCCGCGCGGCGAACGAGCTCGACGAGATGGCCGAAAGCCATCGCGAGCGTCTGCCCGGTGCGTCCCGGGAGTGGCTGGACGACGCGAGGCGCATCACCCACGCCATCCCCCAGGTCGGGGCCGCCTTGCTCAAGGCGGAGGAGGGCCGCCGGCTCAACCTGCGCGCCGTGCGCATGCCACAGGTCGAGCCGGGGCTACGGCAGGGCATGGAAGCGCTGGAGCACTCGGCGGTGGCGATCCGCGTCCTGATGCGCTCGGTGCGGGACTGCGCTGACGGCAGCTGGCTGGCCGAGGACTCCGCGTCGGCCGTGCTGAAAGACCTGGCCGCCACGTGCCGCGAGCTGGCGGCAGGGGTCGACGCCTTCGGGGAACTGGTCCGCAACGAGGCCGAGGTGAAGGCCGACCTCAGCCGGGCTGACATCGCCCGTCTCCAGGAGGCCCAGGACGGGCTGCACCGTGCCCGCACCCGACTCGACGACGCCTTGACCGCAGAGCTGTCACCCGACGTGATCGAGCTCTACTCCTCGACCCGCGCGACGGTCCGCCGACTCCAGCACGAGCTCGCAATCGACGAGCGGGTACGTCGCCAGCTGCGGCTCGCTCCCCAGCACCGCCGAACGCATCTGCCCACCTCGCTGCACCGTCCGCACCGGGAGTCACCCCCTCCACCGACCGGCCCGGACGCCGAGACACAGGTGCTGCCGCGGGCGGGCGACGACCCGCAGGAGGGGCGTTCCTGAGGTCTGCGTGTTCTCACCTCCTTCGTCTGAACCGCACATCGCCGTTGGGCATGCCGGTCCCCCGCGTAGGTCGGATCGTGGGCGCGATGGTGGTGCCACGAGCAGAGAAGTACGCCGTCCTTCAGGTCGGTCCGTCCGCCGCGGGACCACGGGATCCCCCAGTGATGGGCCTCGCACCACGTCGCCGGGACCGTGCAGCCCTCTGCCCGACACTCGCGGTCCCGGATCACCATCGCCTTGCGCTGCGCCGGTCTGAACAGTCGAGAGCTGCGACCGAGGTCAAGCACCTCGGACTTGCCGCCCAGTACCGCCGGGATGATGTCGGCCTTGCAGGCGAGTCGGCGCGCCTCCCCAGCGGAGATCCGGTCCCCTGCTGACAATCCCGCGGCCGACAGCTCCCTCGTCAGGTCCTCGAGAGGGATCGTGACGATGACTGTCGTGGCGTCGCCGCCATGCACTGGCAGGCGGCGCGGGTCGACCGTCTCGAGGAAGGCGCAGAAGGCGCTGCCCAGTCGGCGGAAGGCCGGGATCCGGTCGGCCTCCCCCGCCCCCTGGTGGCGTGGTGAGGAGAACGCCTCGAGGTAGGTCCGCAAGCGAGTGGCGACCGCATCGGGCACCCGGATCACGATTCGCGTCGACCCGTCGCCGAGGGCCTTCAGGCTGAGAGTCGTCCGCTCCCGCGCCCGGCGCTCCTCGGCCTCCAGCGCCTTGCCTTCTTCGAGGTCGTAGACGTCCGGCGCGACGACCTCCAGGATCTTGCGACCCAGCACACGCAGCTCGCGTGGGCCGTGGTGGGCCGCCTCGGCCACGAGGTGCGCCTCGGCCTTGTCCAGGATCTCGGGTTCGACGCGCTCGTGCGGGAGGTCGTCCAGCGCGCGGGTGATGACGACCGCTTGTGCCACGTTGATCGCGCCTTCGGACATCGCGGCCCGCGTGGCCGCCCAGCGCCGATCGAGGGACTCCGCTAGCGCCAGTTCTCGTCGGTGGGCACTCCCATCGCCGCGCGTGTGGTGCGTCAACAGAGCAGCCGCGTCGCGAGCACCCTCGGCCACCGCCGCATCGTCAGCCACCGCCATCGCCCGGAGCGCACCGAGGTGAGGCGCGACTCGAGCCGCGCCAGGTCGACGAGGAGAGCCCGCTTCTCCGGGGGCGACAGATAGAGCGGCTCGGCCGAGGCCATGTGGTCCAGCGCGGCCTCGATGTCCTCGACACCGGCGAGAAGGGGATGACGCGTGGGTTCCACCGACGACTCCATGGCACCTCCTGCATCGACACGGCGAATTGCCTGACCTGTCGATGCAGCGCGCCTGTCAGAGGCGACCCGTAGCGTCGTACGGATCAAGCCGAGGCCCCAGCATCACTATCACCTCGAGCTTGACTCTATCGTACACCTGTTCGAATACAGGGTCAAGATGATCTCCCCGGAAGTTTCAGGCAGCGCATCGCTTAACCACTCGCTCGTCCTGGCGCCGCTCCTCTACTGGAGCGCCGACGGGCACGGTTGCAGGGCTCCAGTATTGGCACGGCTCGTGCAACTTCACTGCGATCAGCTCGACCATGCGGTCGACGGAGCACCCTCTTACCTGCGCGCGGCCTGTTGACCCACAGACCTTCCAGCCGGAATCAAGCATCTGGCAAACGCTCTCATCCCAGTTCCATCTGTCTAGGTGAGCAAGTAGCTGCCGAGCGATTGCAGTCGATCCTGCGCATCCTGCAGGTTCTGCCCGACCAGGGCTGGCATCACGAACTTCTCGCTCGGTGGTCTGATCGCCTTGGTCACCCGACCCGGACTCGGCTGGCTCGGGGTTTGTGTCCTCCTCTGGCTTGTGGACTCGTCGCTGCTCGCCGAACGCACCGCCGTCGCCACATTCGCGATCAACGGTCAATCGCGGCACTTCCCCGATCGTGGCCCCGGCAGACGGCTCTTGCTTGCACACCGGTCCAGCGCCGACGTCGTCCACGACCCCGAAGGTGCCGCCGCCTAGGACCTCGACCTCGTCCTTCCAAGCCTGCACGCTTGATGTCGCTCGAGCGCCACGTCGAGCTCGAGCTTGCGGTGACGTCCGGCATTTCGACCGGCTCGCCACCCCCACAACCTGTCGATTCCGAGCAGGATCGCTCCGATTGCGCCCGCACAAACGAAACGCCTTGTACGTGTCCATTGGTCGCGATGACTCGCACCATGTTCCATTCCCCCGTTGATTGCCAACACATGTCCCCCGAGAACGGGGCGCGCCGACCATAACGGCCGATCCTCGCGAGCTCGAGCACGTCTCGTCGAACTGCTCTAGTCCGCAGCTGGCCGCCCGAGCACGATGGCTCGCACGACCTCAGATCGCGGCTCATGGCGTGCAGGTCACGCGTGCCGGCCGGTCGGCATCACGGACTGAGCAGGGCCGAGCGGAGTGCCGTCAGCTGTGGACTACCCGCCGCGCGTGGGTAATTCCACCCATCAGCAGCTCGCGACAGATGCACATCCAGCCCGACGCGACGGGCGCCTCCGCGTTCCTACGGTGATTCCACCGAGCCACCAGGAGGAACCATGGACCACATCGAGACCGTCATCATCGGCGCCGGCCAGGCCGGCCTGTCGACGGCGTACCACCTGAAGCAGAAGGGCCGCGACTGCGTCGTCCTCGACCGCAACCAGCGCATCGGGGACGGCTGGCGGCAGCAGTGGGACAGCCTGCGCCTCTACTCCCCCGCCAAGTACGACGGGCTGCCGGGGATGCCGTTCCCGGGCAAGCCCTCGTCGTTCCCCAGCAAGGACGACCTGGCCGACTACCTCGAGGCCTACGCGCACCGCTTCGACATCCCGGTGCGGCTCGGCGTCCGCGTGTCGCGCCTGTCCAAAGGCCCAGGCGACGGGTTCATCGTCGACACCTCCACCGGCCCGCTGTCGTGCGACAACGTCGTGGTGGCGACCGGCACCTTCGGGCGTTCACCGAAAGTGCCCGACTTCGCGAAGGACCTCGACCCGTCGATCCTGCAGCTGCACTCCAGCGAGTACCGCCGCCCCGGCCAGCTCCGCGACGGCCCCGTCCTGGTGGTCGGCGCGTCCCACTCCGGCTGCGACATCGCCTACGAGGCGGCCGCGACCCGGCCGACCACGCTCGTCGGGCGTGACCCTGGGCAGATCCCGGTCCCGCTCGAGTCGCGACGGATGAAGGTCGCCTGGCCGATCATCATGTTCATGTGGCGTCACGTGGTCACGCGGCGCACACCGATCGGACGCAAGGAGATGGGCCACCTCCGCTTCCACGGCGGACCGATGCTGCGCGTGCAGCGATCGGACCTCAAGGAGCGCGGCGTCGTGCGCAACGAGTCCCGGGTCGAGGGCGTGCAGCGACGGGCTCCCGGTGCTCGCCGACGGCACGGTCGTCGACGTCGCCAACGTCGTGTGGGCGACCGGCTTCCGGCAGGAGTTCGACTGGATCGACCTGCCCGTGTTCGGTGAGAACGGCTGGCCGACGGAGTACCGAGGCGTCTGCGACGACGCCCCCGGCCTCTTCTTCTGCGGCCTGTCGTTCCAGTACGCGCTTCTCCTCCATGCTGGTCGGCGGCTGCGGCCGCGACGCGGAGTACGTCGCCCGCCGGATCGCCGCGCGCGCCTCTCGCTCCACACCTCGCCGGGTCGAGCGACGTGAGCGCGAGGCGGCCTGAACCAGGTCCCTTCCCCGGCACGCCCGCGCGAGTATCGTCCGAACCGGAGGTACCCGCGATGGGCGTGCTCGAGGACTTGGCGCGAGCTCGGACGGACTACGAGCGCGGCGACTGGGCCACCGCGCTCGACATCTGGTCCGGCGTCGACGAGAACGACCTGGGCGTCGATGACCTCCGCGGCGCCGCGCGGTCGGCGTACCTCCTCGGTCGCCGGGACGAGGCGGTCGACCGCTACCAGCGGGCCTTCCGGCTGTGCGAGGACGGCGGTGATCGCAGCCGCCGGCGTCATGTGCGCCTTCCATCTGGCGATGCTGTTCGGGAACAGCGGCGAGATGGCGATGGCAGCCGGCTGGGCCACTCGTGCGCAGCGGATGCTGGACGGGCTCGGCCCCGATGCGGTCGAGGCCGGCTACGTGATGTTCCTGCACGTCTATCGCCACCTCGGTGACGACGACCTGGCAGTCCGCGGCCGAGACGGCGAACGCCACCGCCGAGATCGGGCGTCGGCACGGCGAGCGCGACCTGATCGCGCTCGGTCTCGTGGTCGCGGGCAGGATGGCGATCTACTCCGGCCGGGCGGTCGAGGGGCTCGAGCTGCTGGACGAGGCGATGGTCGCGGTCGCGGCCGGCGAGGTCTCCCCCGAGGTGTTCGGCGACGTCTACTGCATCGCCATCGAGGGCTGCCAGGAGATCGCCGCCTTCGACCGGGTCGCCGAGTGGAGCTCGGCGCTGACCCGCTGGTGCGCCTCGCAGCCCGGTCTGGTCACGTACACCGGCCAGTGCTCGATCCACCGCGGCCAGGTGATGCGGCAGCGCGGCGCGTGGGCGGACGCGCTGGAGGAGTTCACCCTCGCCGGCGAGCGGTACCGCCTGGCCAACACCCTCGCCGCGATCGGCCAGGCCGAGGGCGAGCGTGGCGACGTACTCCGTCTGCAGGGTGAGTACGCCGCGGCCGAGGCGGCGTACCAGCGGGCCGGCGAGCACGGCTACGACCCCCAGCCCGGGCTCGCCCTGCTGTGGCTGGCGCGCGGCTCACGCGACGCCGCCGCGGCCGCCGTACGCCGGCTGGTCGCGGAGACCGGCGACCCGGTCGGCAAGTGCCGCGTGCTCCCCGCAGCGGTCGACGTCCTGCTCGCCGTCGACGCGCTCGACGAGGCCCGCATCGTCGCGGCGGAGCTCGACCAGGTCGCGTCGGCCGTCGGCTCGGTCGCGATGCTGGCGTTCTCGGCGTACGCCTCGGGCGCGGTGGAGCTGGCCTCCGGCGACGCCTCCGGCGCGCTGCCCTATCTGCGCAAGGCGCGCCAGCTCTGGGCCCGGGCCGAGTGCCCCTACGAGGTCGCCCGCGTCCGCCTCCTCACCGGCCGCGCCCTCACCGCCCTCGGCGACGACGGGCTCGGCCCGCCAGGAGCTGGACGCCGCCCGCGACGCGTTCCTCGCTCTCGGCGCCGCACCGATGGTCGACGAGGTAGCCCGCCTCATCGAACCCGCCCGCCTCCCCGGCGGCCTCACCGCCCGCGAGGTCGAGGTCCTCCGCCTCGTCGCCTCCGGCCGCAGCAACCCCCAGATCGCCGCGGACCTCACCCTCAGCGAGAAGACCGTCGCCCGACATCTCTCGAACATCTTCGGCAAGCTCGACGTCGGCTCCCGCACCGCCGCCGCGGCGTACGCCTACGAGCACGGGCTGGTCTGACTGTCGTCCCATCGGTGGTTGAGGAGCACGCGTCTCGAGACCACCCTCAGCCGGCCAAGGTCAGGACAACGCGCCCGGCCACGCCCCGAACCTGATCGCTGCGCACAGCACCAGGCAGCAGGCGTTGGCGAACAGCGCGGCGCGTATCCACGGGGTCATGTGCTCCCCCCGTTTCGATGGAACATGCCTCGCCGCCGACCGCCTCCGTGGCATCAACCGTGTCCGCGCGCGCCCCTCGAGCCGATGCCCGTTGCGCGGTGGACCACTCGGCGCACCAACCCGATACGTGTCAGGGGGCAGGGTCCACGCCAGCCGATCGAACATCGAGTCCGCCGTGGTGGGGTCCCACACCCGCCTCTGGGTGGTGAGCAGGTCGACCAGGTTGCCCGTCGTACACACCAGGACCTCGCCCGCCCACCCCGACAACGGCTCGTCCCGGTCGAAGCACAGCACCGGTACGACGAACTGCGGGTCCAGGTCGGGTGTCACCTCGGCCAGTGCCCGCGCCGAGTCGGTCACGCGGTCCGCCGTTGCCTGCCGGTCGCTCCCGTCCTGCGTCAGCACCTGCGAGCGCACCTCGAGCTGCCCCGACCAGTCCCGGGAGTCGATGACGAAAACCCCGGCTCGACCCACGGCGATGTGGTCGACGTTCGTCACCCGTCGTCCCGGGACGCGCACGTCGTGCATCACTCGCCACGCACCGGCGGGCAGCGCGTCGAGCGCACGCGTCGTCGCCAGTTCGTGAGCAAACTCCCCGGTCATCTCTCCCCCGTGTCCCAACGTCCGAGAGCCTAGGAGTGCATCCAGCCAACTGTCTCATGATTCGGACAATTCGCCCGGATGGCGTCTTGCGACCGTGGCCACACGTCGACCCAAGCCCCACCCGCCGCGACGCGGGCTCACCGATCCGTGATGGAATTTCTGTCGGAGGGATGTCGAGAATCGCGAGGGGGCTCCGTCCCAGGGGTGTGGCGCCACCGAAGACGCCACGGAACCGACGGACTCGAGGAGAGAACCATGGCGAAGTACCTGTTGCTCAAGCACTACCGCGGCGGCCCGGAGCCGATGCCGAACTGCACCACTCAGATGGACCAGTGGACCCCCGACGAGGTCTCCGCGCACATCGCCTTCATGGGCCACGTGGCCGACGTGCTGCGTGAGCGCGGCGAGTTCGTCGACGCGCAGGCGGTCTCCGCGGAGGGCACCTTCGTCCGGTACGACGCCGAGGGCAAGCCCCCGGTGACCGACGGCCCGTTCGCCGAGACCAAGGACCTGATCGCCGGCTGGATGGTCATCGACGTCGACTCCGTCGAGCGCGCCCACGAAGCGGCGGCGTTCCTGTCCTCGGCTCCCGGCCCCGGCGGCCGGCCGATCCAGGAGTGGATCGAGGTCCGGCCGTTCCTGCAGGAAGCACCCCACACCGACTGCATCGATGGATGACGGTCGTCCGCGGCCTGGTCCCGCAGGTGATCGGTGTCCTCGTCCGCCGCGGAGCAGACTTCGCGGCGGCCGAGGACGCCGTACAGGAGGCGCTCGTCGAGGCCGTACGACGCTGGCCGGACGACCCTCCCGACGACGCCAAGGGCTGGCTGGTCACCGTGTCGTGGCGCAAGCTCGTCGACTCCGGTCGCTCCGAGTCGTCCCGCCGCGCTCGCGAGGAACGCGTGGTGATGGACGTGGCGCCGGGACCGACCGAGCAGCACGACGACACCCTGCTGCTCCTGTTCCTGTGCTGCCACCCCTCGCTGACCCCCTCCTCGGCGGTGGCTCTCACCCTGCGAGCGGTCGGCGGCCTCACCACCAGGCAGATCGCCGAGGCCTACCTCGTGCCCGAGTCGACGATGGGCCAGCGGATCAGCCGCGCCAAGCGCACCGTCGCGAAGGAGGGACTCAGCGGGCCGGGCGACCTGCGCGACGTGCTCAAGGTCCTCTACCTGATCTTCAACGAGGGCTACTCCGGCGAGGTCGACCTGGCGGCCGAGGCCATCCGGCTCACCCGGATGCTCGCCGGCACCACCGACGACCCCGAGGTGCGCGGGCTGCTGGCCCTCCTGCTGCTGCACCACGCCCGTCGCGACGCCCGCTGGACCGCCGACGGCTGCGCTCGTCCCCCTGGCCGAGCAGGACCGCTCCCTGTGGGACACCGCCATGATCGCCGCGGGGGTCGACGTACTGCAGACCGCGCTGGCGCAGGACCGGCTCGGCGAGTACCAGGCCCAGGCAGCGATCGCCGCCCTCCACTGCGACGCCGCCTCCGCCGACGAGACCGACTGGCCCCAGATCCTGGAGTGGTACGACGAGCTCCTGGAGCTCACCCACTCCCCCGTCGTCGCCCTGAACCGCGCCGTCGCCGTCGGCGAGGCCGACGGCCCGCTCCTCGGCCTGAAGGCGCTCGAGGACGTACCCGCCGACGTACCCCGCCGTACCGCCGTCGCCGCCTGGCTGCACGAGCGCGCCGGCGAACCCAAGATCGCGGCCGACCTCTACGCCGAGGCCGCCGCAGCCGCCAGCAACCTGGCCGAGCGCAACCACCTCACGCGTCAGGCGGCCCGGCTGCGGCAGTCGTCGAGCCGTAACGACGACGACGCGGACATCGTCGTCGTCGGAGGCTGCTGCCGACTCAGGGATCTGTCGCGTCGAGGAGTTTCGACAACAGCCGTCGGAGCTGTTGGTGCCCCCGCTCGCCCAGGAGCTCGGTCACCTGCTCCTCGATGCCCTCGATCGTCTGGCGCCCGGCCGCCACGGCGTCCCGGCCACGCTTGGTGAGCACGATGAGTTTCGCCCGGCCGTCGGCGGGGTCGGGACGACGGACGACGTACCCCATGTCCACGAGCTCGTCGACGAGTTCGGCCATCGACTGGGGGGTCATGTGGGCCTTCCGCGCGAGCTCGGTGAGCCGCGAGCCGTCGGGAGAGATCTGGGCGAAGACGGCGGAGTGCTTGGGCTTCTGCGGATAGCCGGCACCGACCACGCCCTCGACGATCTGGAAGCCGAGCAGGCTGTAGGCCTGGCCCAGCATCGAGACCGTGTTCAGTCGCTCATGCATTGACAACTCCCGGTCCGCAGAGTATTCAGGTTACCTGAACATCTGCTGGCGCCACGCCGGCACGTTGCGTCTCGGGGCCAGAGGAGTGATGGCCATGAGTCAAGTGAGCGGCTCGGGAGGACCGGCGGCCCGCGAGATGCCGATCATCCATCGGATCTTCCGGCGCCAGTTCGCCGAGGTGCAGGCGCTGGTGCAGGAGGTGCCCGCAGCCGATGAGACGCGGGTGGGCGCCGTTGCCGACCACCTCGGGTTCCTGCTCGACGGCCTGCACATGCACCACACCACGGAGGACGACCTGATCTGGCCGCGGCTTCTCGACCGCGCGGGTCTCGACGCACCGCTGGTCAGGCGGATGGAGGAGCAGCACCGGCAGATCGACGCGTCAGTCGCGGAGGTGCGCGCGGCCCTGTCGGCGTGGCGCTCGGATCCGACGCCGACAACATCCTCGGCACTCGCCGACCGCATCGGCGAGTTCCTCGTCGTCCTCGAAGGACACCTCGACGAGGAGGAGCGGGTCGTCGTACCGCTGATCGACCGGCACCTCACGGAGGCCGAGTGGCAGGAGGTCGGGGAGCGCGGGTTCGAGAAGTTCACGCCGGCCCAGCGGTGGATCGCCACCGGGCAGATGGTCGAGGTCGCGACGCCCGAGGAGGTGGCGATGATGTTCGGCACGCTGCCTCCGCCCGTGAAGGTGCTCTGGCACCTGATCGGCAAGCGCAAGTACCGCAGGTACATCACGCCGGTCCGCGGCAGGCAGCTCGCGTGAACCGTAGGACGCCGTGACCGTGGCAGCCGGCGTCTGCGACAGGTGGTCGAGCCGTAGTACACATGTCACGTGACTGTCGACTTCTCCCGGGTGGACCGCCCGCACGTCCTGCAGGCGCTCGCCGAGTACGACGAGCTCGGCGGCGACGCGTTCCTCGACACCTACGGGTTCAAGCCCGCCCGCACCTATCTGCTCGTCCACGACGGCGCGACCTATGACTCCAAGGCCGTCCTCGGCGTCGCCCACCGGTACGCCACCGGCGTCGCCGCCACGAGCGAGGACTTCTCCGGCGGGCTCGACGGAGCGGTGAAGTGGCTGGAGAAGCTCGGCTTCGAGATCCACGCCGGCACGCCCGAGCAGCGGGACGCCTCGACGGTCGGTTCCGAAGCCGCTCGCGCCGCCTGGGCCGAGGCCGCTCGGCCCGTCTTGCTGGAGGCCGCGGGCCGCTACCGCGCGCTGGTGACCTACAAGGAGCTGGCAGCAGCGGTACAGGAGTCCACCGGCATCACCACGACCCAGCTGATGCACCAGTGGATCGGCGACGTGCTCGGCCGCGTCACCGACGAGTGCCAGTCCCGCGGCGAACCCCTGCTCTCCTCCCTGTGCGTGAGCGCCCAGGGCAGCGTGGGCCAGGGGTACGCCGACGCCGTCGAGCAAGCCCGCGGCACCCGCCCGACCGACCCCGACGACCACGCCGCGCACGAGCGGCTGGAGCTGCTACCGGCACTGGCAGGCCACCGGCCTGCCCCGCGACGGCGGTACGCCGCTGCGCACCGCCCACTTCAAGCCGGTACGCCGGGCCGCTCCGCGCAAGCCGGCTGCCCGCGCGCCGAAACCTCCCAAGGCCCCGGCCCGGAAGACCGTCCCACCCAGGGCAGCAGCGCCCGAGGCCAAGCCGGCGGCCCGACTGTGCCCCACCTGCTTCACCGAGATGCCCGCGTCAGGGGTCTGCGACTACTGCGACTG
>CAVRQA010000004.1:0-174618 GCA_963723255.1 uncultured Actinomycetota bacterium | reverse complement strand
CCGCACCTCGAGGGGTACGCCGTTGCAGGTGGCTCCCTGACCGAGCTCCGCGGCGTACTCCAGCGCCGCGACGGGACTCACCACCACCCCGGCCACGACGTGACCGTCACGTTCGGCCGCGATCGAGACCGCGTAGTGCGGCAGCCCGTAGAGGTAGTTCACCGTCCCGTCGATCGGGTCCACGATCCAGCGGATCCCCGACGTGCCCTCGACGTCGTCGCCCTCCTCGCCGACGAACCCGTCGGTGGGGCGCGCGCCCAGCAGCCGCTCGAGGATCAGCTCCTCGCAGGCCCGGTCGGCCTCGGTGACGACGTCGACGGGACTCGACTTGGTGCCGGCGACGGCGACGCCGCGGCCCCGCATCGACACGACCAGGTCACCCGCCTCCCGTGCGGTCTCGACGGCCAGGGCGAGCAGGTCGGCGGCGGACCCGCTCACGCGGTCAGTCCTCCCCGCACAGCGCCGGCCTGCGCCCGCGCGGGTTGGGGCAGCACCCGGCAGCGCACACGTCCCAGGTCGCCTCCGAGCCGATCGCGGCGCGATCGGGCGACTCGCCGCGCTCGGCCGCCCCCCGCTCGATCAACAGGTTGCGGACCATCGCGACGAACCTGGGGTCGACCCCGGCCGTGGCCGCGCGCGCGAACGGCAGCCCGAGGTCCTCCGCCGTCTTCCGGGCCTCGGTGTCGAGGTCGTAGATGACCTCCATGTGGTCGGAGACGAAGCCGATCGGGATGACCACCACGCCTGGTACCGACTTCTCGTGCAGCGCCCGCAGGTGGTCGCTCACGTCGGGCTCCAGCCAGGGGACCTCGGTGGGCCCGGACCGGGAGCAGTAGACGAGGGCCGAGGGATAGCGGTGCCCGGTCTCCTCACGCACCCGCTCGACGATCTCCGCGGCGACGAGCCGGTGCTGCGCCACGTAGGCACTGCCCCGGGGGCCGCTGGAGTCGTTCATCGCGATCGGGATCGAGTGCGTGACGAAGGCGAGATGCCCGCCGTGACGGGCCTCCTCGGGGAGCTCCGCGAGCGCGGCCAGGGTGGCGTCGACCATCGGCTCGACGAAGCCCGGGTGGTTGAAGTACTGCCGCAGCCGGTCGATCCGGGGAGCCCCGGGCACGGCGTCGACGGCGTCGGCGAGGTTCTCGCGGTACTGACGGCAGCCGCTGTAGGAGGAGTAGGCGCTGGTGAGCAGGGCGGCCGCGCGGGTGATCCCGTCGGCCCTCATCTGCGCGAGCGCGTCGCGCAGGTAGGGGTCCCAGTTGCGGTTGCCCCAGTAGACGGGGAGGTCGACGCCGTTCGCCTCGAGGTCACCCTCGATCGCGGCGATCAGGGCGCGGTTCTGGTCGTTGATCGGGCTGCGGCCACCGAAGTCGTAGTAGTGCTGGCCGACCTCCTCGAGCCGGGAGTCCGGGATGTCCCTCCCCGCCGTGACGTTGCGCAGGAAGGGGACCACGTCGTCGGGCTTCTCCGGACCGCCGAAGGAGACGAGCAGGAGCGCGTCGTACGGCCGCAGGTCCGGTGGTTCCTGAGGAGGTCGCCTCGCGACCGACTCGTTGGGCATGGGGCCCAGCCTAGGGTGCGGCTGATGGACCTCGGCCGTCGCGAGCGGCGTCGCGCAGCAGGCCAGGGCTCCGACAGAACGCAGCCAGCTGGGCAGGCGTCGCGCAGCAGGCCATGGGTCCGGGGGCCCGGCTGATGCTCGCCTCCTATCGCCGGGTGTTCTCCTACCCCGGCGCCCTCGGCTTCTCGGCCACCGGCCTCGTGGCTCGGTTGCCGATCTCGATGATGACGCTGGGCATCGTCCTGCTGGTGAGCACGCTGAGCGGGTCCTACGCCCTGGCCGGCCAGGTCTCGGCGGCGTACATCGTGGGGAACGCTGCCTTCGCGATCACCCACGGCCGCCTCGCCGACCGGTTCGGCCAGAGCCGGGTGCTGTACGCCGACTCGGTCGCGTTCGCGCTGGCCACCTCGCTGATGATCGTCTCGATCGTCGAGGGGTGGGCGTTGCCCTGGCCGCACCTCTGGGCAGCGCTCTCGGGGGCCGCGATCCCGCAGATCGGCACCATGGTGCGTGCGCGCTGGGCCCACCTGCTCCCCGTGGTCAGGGAGCGCCACACCGCGTTCGCAGCCGAGAGCGTCGTCGACGAGGTGGTCTTCGTGACCGGACCGGCGCTGGTGACGTTCCTCGCCACCTCCTTCGCGCCGCAATCGGCACTGGTGGCTGCGATGGCGGTCGGGACGGTCGGCGCGCTCGCGCTGGCCGTGCAGCGAGGGACCGAGCCACCCGCCCACCCCCGCAGCGAGCAGGCCGCGCGCGAACGCATGCCTTGGCGCCTGCTCGTGCCGATCACGGTCGCCGCGATCGCGCTGGGCAGCCTGTTCGGGGCCCTCGAGGTCGCCACGGTCGCCTACGCGGACGACGCGGGACACAAGCCCCTCTCCGGCCTGATGCTCGGTGTCTTCTCGCTCGGCAGCCTGATTGCCGGGGTCGTGGCCGGTGCGATCACCTGGCGCCGGCGGGTCCTCGACCAGGCCCGCATCGGTCTGGGCCTGCTGGCGGTGGGCACCGTGTGGCTGCCGTTCCTGTCCGGCCTCGCGGTCGCCACCGGCGCGCTGTTCGTCACGGGCCTCGCCCTCGCGCCCACCCTGATCGCCCTGTTCTCGCTGATCGAGGAGTCGGTGCCGAGGTCGCGTCTCAACGAGGCGATGGGGTTCGTCCAGACCGGCATCGGCTGCGGCATCGCACCGGGCGTGTGGCTGGCCGGTGTGGTGGCGGACAGGGCCAGCGGGTCGGCGGCGTACTGGGTGTGCACCGTGTCTGCCGTGCTGGCCGCCCTCGCCGGGATGGCGATGCACGACACCGAGGAGCCTGCTGGGACTAATCTCGCGCCATGGCGACGTGGACCACCTGGTCGGGGCTGAGCACGGCCCACCCGACCCAGGAGGTCTCCCCGCACGACCCGGGCGAGGTCGTCGACGCCGTCGTGGCCGCCCGCCACCAGCACCTCAGGGTGAAGATGCCCGGGAGTGGCCACTCCTTCTCCGACATCGCGCTCACCGACGGACTGATGCTGCGGCCCGGCAGCCTGCGCGGCATCGTGGGCGTGGACCAGGACGCGATGACCGTGACGGCCCTGGCCGGCACGACCCTCGCCGAGCTCAACCGCGCGCTGGAGAAGCTCGGCCTGACGCTGCACAACATGGGCGACATCGACGAGCAGACGATCGCCGGCGCGATCTCCACCGGCACCCACGGGACCGGCGGCCAGCGGTCCTCCCTCAGCGCCCAGGTGTCGGGGCTCGAGCTGGTCACGGGCGCCGGTGAGCTCCTCCGCGCGGACGCCGCGGAGAACCCCGACGTGCTGGACTTCGCCCGGCTGGGGCTCGGCGCCCTGGGCATCCTCACGTCGGTCACCCTCGAGGTCGAGCCGATGTTCACCCTCGAGGCGCACGAGGCGCCGATGTCGTGGACCGAGAGCCTGGACCGGTTCGAGGAGATGGCCTCGGAGAACCACCACTTCGAGATGTTCTGGTTCCCGCACACCGAGCGCCTGCTCACCAAGCGCAACAACCGCACCGTCGACCCGCCGGAGCCGCTCTCGCGCGCCAGGCGCTGGGTGGACGACGAGTTCCTGGCGAACCGGGTCTTCGGCTGGGCCAACCGCGTCGGCAACCGTCGGCCTCGACTGGTCCGGAGGCTCAACGAGATGTCCGCGCGGGCGTTGAGCGAGCGCCGCTACTCCGACGTGCCGCACCGGGTGTTCACGTCACCGAGGAGGGTGGTGTTCCGCGAGATGGAGTACGCCCTCCCGCGCGAGGTCGCAGTGGACGTGCTGCGCGAGGTGCGGTCGGTGATCGAGGCGAGTGACTGGGTGATCAGCTTTCCGGTCGAGGTCCGCGTGTGCCCGGCAGACGACGTCCCCCTGTCGACGTCGTACCAGCGCGACTCGGTGTACCTGGCCTTCCACATGAACCAGCACACCGACCACACCGGCTACTTCCGTGGGATCGAGGAGGTGCTGCGCGCGTACGACGGCCGCCCCCACTGGGGCAAGCTGCACACCCGCACCGCAGCCGACCTCGAGCCGTCCTACCCCCGGTGGGCCGACGTCCTGTCGATGCGCGACCGGCTCGACCCCGACCGGATCTTCACCAACCCCTACCTCGATCGCGTGCTCGGCCGCTGAGGGCTGGTCGACGTACTTCCCACGAAGAACTGTCGCTTCCCACGCGTTGCAACGTGTGGGAAGCGGCGGTTTCCCGTGTTAACACGGGAAACCGCACGCACCGAACTCAGACGCTGGCAGACCCGCGCGGCAACGGAGCGCGCCAGTTGCGCAGCAAGGCCACGACCCGCAGGCCGAAGCAGATCACCACCCCCGGGATGGCGACCATCACGACCGGCAGTCCCCACGCGTCAGCGAGCACCGCCCAGGTGGCGCCCAGCAGTGCCGGGGTCGCGTAGAGCTCGCTCGAGAACACGACCGGCACGCGACTGGCCAGCAGGTCGCGTGCCATCCCGCCGCCGATGCCGGTCACCATCCCCATCAGCGCGGCGGGCACCGGCCCGAGCCCGTACTCGAGCGCCTTGAGCGTGCCGGTCACGCAGAACAGGCCGAGCCCGGCGGCGTCGAAGACGTTGACGAACCGCTCGTGTCGGCCCACCGCCGGGTGGAACACGAACGTCACCAGCCCCGCCACCACGGGCGCGATCAGGTAGCGCCAGTCGGCGAGCGCCGCGGGTGGCGTCGCGTCGATCAGCACGTCGCGCAGGAAGCCTCCGCCGAGGCCGGTCACGCCGGCCAGGACCAGCACCCCGAAGACGTCGAACCGCTTGCGTACGGCGACCAGGCCGCCGGTGATCGCGAAGACGAAGATGCCTGTCAGGTCGAGCACCAGCACCAACGTGTCCTGATCACCCATGGGCGCAGCGTAGGCCGCGGCGCTGCGCAGGTACGGGAGCCCGGCGCGTCGCCTTGCTCACCGGCGCGCTCGCGCTGAAGTAGGCTCGGGCCGCAGGTGGAAGCGAAGGAGTTGTCGAGGCATGCGGACCTCACCCCGGTGGGGCTGAGCGAGGACGGCACGCGACTGGTCCTGGTCAGCTCGGCGGGAGAGGAGTTCAGCGTTCCCGTGGACACCCGGCTGCGCGCGGCACTGCGTGGTGACAACGCACGACACGGTCAGTTGGAGACGAAGATGGACAGCGCACTGCGCCCCCGAGACATCCAGGCGCGCATCCGCGCGGGCGAGTCCCCCGAGGACGTCGCCGCGGCCGCCCAGACCACCGTCGACGCGATCATGCCCTTCGCCGGGCCGGTGGTCGCCGAGCGCCAGCACGTCGCGCGGAACGCACTCAAGGGGTCGCTGCGCCGACGCTCCGGCGACTCCTCCACCGCGCGCACGCTCGGTGAGGCGGCCGAGCTGTACTTCTCCGAGCACTCGTTGCACGACGAGGACGTGGAGTGGGACGCCTGGCGCCGACCCGACGGACGCTGGGCGCTGGTCGCGTCGTACGCCGTGGGCGGGCAGCCTCGCACAGCGGAGTTCACCCATGACCTGCCCGGCCGCTACGTCGTGGCCGACAACGACGAGGCGCGTCTCCTCACCGGCGAGCTGCGCGCCCCCGAGGGATCCGGCGCGACCGCCCGCGCGCAGTCGCGCCGGCTGAGCCCGGTGCCGACCCAGGACGAGCTCCCGCTCGGTGACGACGCGATCGAGCTGGTCCGCGACCGGGCGGCCGCACCCGATGAACCGGCCGACCCTGCGGACGTGACCGACCCGACGGCCGAGACGGCGGACGCCGACTGGCTCTCCGACGCCACCGAACCCGCTCCCGACGACGTCCCGCTGATCGAGGACCCCGTCCAGGAACCCGTCCAGGAACCCGACGCCGAGCCCCTCCCGGAGCCTGCCGCCGAGGCGGCATCGCCCGAGGAGGCCACGGAGCCTCCTCCGGCCGACGAATCGGCCGCGGAGACGCCGGAGGGGAAGTCGGCGTCGAAGCGCAAGGGCCGGTCGTCGGTGCCGTCGTGGGACGAGATCATGTTCGGCGGCAGCGCCAAGGAGGACTGACCGGTCCTGCCCCACGCCGGACTCGGCACGGTCCGGGCTTGCGATCCGATGTCACCGTCGGAGTGATCGTGCCCACGCTCAGCGGGGCTGACAACGAAGGTTACCCGCCGGTAATATAAGGCGCATCGCGTGACCGCAGGTGGCGCGACGAGTTGAATGACGACAGAACACTCCCCACAGCGAGAGCGGTGCAACTCACCATGGCCTACTTCGTCACCGGCGCCACCGGCTTCATCGGTCGATTCCTGGTCCAGGAGCTGGTGGACAACCGCGAGGGTGAGATCTTCGCGCTGTGCCGGGAGGGGTCGCGCGACCGGCTCGAGCGGCTGATCGAGGAGTGGGGCACCGACCGGGTCACCCCCGTCGTCGGTGACCTCGGCGAGCCGGATCTCGGACTGAGCCACCAGTGGATCACCGCCCACACGGGCGACATCGAGCACTTCTTCCACCTCGCGGCGATCTACGACATGACCGCCTCCGACGAGATGAACGAGACGATGAACGTCGGCGGCACCCGCAACGCGGTCGGGCTGGCCGGCAAGCTCGAGGCGGGCCACTTCCACCAGGTGTCGTCGGTCGCGGCGTCCGGGGACTACCGGGGCGTCTTCGACGAGTCGATGTTCGACGAGGGCCAGCGGCTGCCGTCGCCGTACCACCGCACCAAGTTCGAGTCCGAGAAGATCGTCCGTGAGGAGTCCGAGGTCCCGTGGCGCGTCTACCGCCCGGCGATCGTCGTGGGTCACTCCGAGACCGGGGCGATGGACAAGATCGACGGCCCCTACTACTTCTTCCCGCTGCTCAAGCGGATGCGTGACACCCTCCCCGGCTGGGTGCCGCTGGTCGGGGTGGACCTCGGCGACACCAACGTCGTGCCGGTCGACTACGTCGCCAAGGCGATGGACCACATCGCCCACCAGCCCGACCTCGACGGCCAGGCCTTCCACCTGGTCAACCCCGAGCCGCTCAGCACCGTGGGGCTGATCAACGCCTTCGCCTCGGCCGCGAAGGCGCCGCAGTTCGCCGTACCCGTCGACCGGAAGGTCACCTCGAAGGTGCCCACCGGGCTGCTCCCCCGGGCCGTCCAGCCGGCCAGCCTGGTCGGCGCCGCGCTCCGGCTGGCGCCCGTGAAGATCGCGCTCAACCAGACCATCGGCCGTCTCGGCGTCCCGCCGGAGGTCCTGGAGCACGCGTCGTTCCCCTCCGTGTACGCCTCCAAGTCCACCGAGAAGGCGCTCGCCGGCTCCGGCATCGCGGTGCCGGACATCGAGTCCTACGCCTCGAGCTGTGGTCGTACTGGGAGGAGATGCTCGACGACTCCATCAAGGGTGACTCGTCCGTCGTGAAGGCACTCTCCGGCAAGACCGTGGTCATCACCGGCGCCTCCTCGGGCATCGGTCTGGTCACGGCCGTGCAGGTCGCCAAGGCCGGCGCGATCCCGATCCTCGTCGCCCGTGGGCCAGGAGAAGCTCGAGGCGACCAAGAGGCTGATCGAGAGCCAGGGCGGTACGGCGTACGCCTACCCGTGCGACCTCTCCGACCTGCACGCCATCGACGCACTGACCAAGCAGCTCTCGGAGGACTTCGACCACATCGACTTCGTGGTCAACAACGCCGGCCGCTCGATCCGCCGCTCGCTGAGGCTCAGCGAGGACCGCTTCCACGACTTCGAGCGCACCATGCAGCTGAACTACTTCGGGGCGATCCGGCTGGTGATGGGCCTGCTGCCGAAGATGCGGGCGCAGAAGTCCGGCCACGTCGTGAACGTCTCCTCGATCGGGGTGCTCACCAACCCGCCCCGGTTCTCGGCGTACGTCGCCTCCAAGGCCGCCCTGGACGCGTGGAGCAACGTGGTCTCCAGCGAGCTGATCAGTGACGGGGTCTCGTTCACGAGCATCCACATGCCGTTGGTGCGGACGCCGATGATCGCGCCGACCAAGATGTACGACCGGTTCCCCGCGATCACGCCCGCGCAGGCGGCGAGCAAGGTGATCAAGGCACTGGTGGAGCGGCCCCACGAGATCAACACCAAGACCGGCAACCTCGGCGCGCTCGCCCACACGCTCGCGCCCAAGGACGGCGTTCCGGGTCCTGCACGTCGCCTACCAGGTGTTCCCGGACTCGTCGGCCGCGCGCGGAGACAACCCGGAGGCCCGGACGGAGAGGGTCAGCCTGCAAAAGGCGCTTTCCCGGGCATTCCAGGGCGTCCACTGGTAATCTCGCTGCTCGTGCTGAACCACCTGTGTTGTCGCTGTCGCTGACACCAGCCTCCGGGCTGGTGCGTCTCGCCGACTCTGCCCAGCCCCGACACACAGGAACGAACTCGACGCATGTCTCTCTCGAACTCCCCCTTGACCTGGGCCGGCTGGACCCGTGCGCTGACGGCGCGCGGCTACGACGTCCTCCCGCCCAGTCACGCGGTCCCCGTCTCGTTGTGGCTGCGTGAGGGCACGGCTGCGGACGACCGCGTGCTCCACTTCGCCGCCCGCGGCACCCGCCTGCGCCTCACCGCCTACCGTCCCAGCGACCTGACCACCCTGCTGCTCCGCGCGGCCTGCGACTGCGCCGAGCATCGCCAGGCGGGCGCCACCGGTCGGGTAGTCCTGAACACCGGCGCGGTCGCACTGGAGGTCCACGAGATCGACGGAGCGGAGGTCTTCGGCTGGAGCGGCCACGAGGCCGGCCTGCTCACCCTCCAGGAGACCGCGGGCCTGTTCGAGAGCCTCCTGGCCCGGCTGTCCTCTCCGGTGCGGGTAGCCGCGCCTGACCGGTGGAGCATCGCCGAGACCGCGTGACTGTCCGGCCGGCGGCACCGACCCGGACGGCCTGTCACGATGAGCGCGTGCAGATCTTCCACATCGCCACCGCCTCGGACTGGACCGAGGCGCTGGAGTCGGGTGTGTACGCGACCTCCACCCGCGGCAGGACGCTCGAGCAGGAGGGGTTCCTCCACGCGGCTCGTCGCGAGCAGGTGCCCGCGGTGTTCAACCGCTACTACGCCGACGCCGCCGAGCCGCTGGTGCTGCTGACGATCGAGACCGACCGGCTGGAGGTGCCGTGGCGCGAGGACAGCGTCGGGTCGGAGACCTTCCCGCACATCTACGGAGCGCTGTCGCCCGACGCCGTGACGCGCGTGCTGCCGCTCGACCCCACGGTCGGCGTCGAGGCGTGACTCACCCGCCGGTAGCGACCGGCCGCTCGGGATCGGCCACCCACTCGCTCCACGATCCGGGGTACAGCGCAGCCTCGATCCCGGCCACGGCCATGGCGAGCACGTCGTGGGCGGAGGTCACGCCCGAGCCGCAGTACGCCGCAACGGGACGGTCCTTCGCCGCGGCGTAGATCCCGGCGAGCTCGTCGGCCGTGCGGAACCGCCCGTCCTCGGCGAGGTTGGCGCCGGTCGGCACGTTGACCGCGCCGGGAATGTGGCCGGCGACCGGGTCCACGGGCTCGACCTCGCCCCGGAACCGCTCGGGGGCGCGCGCGTCGATGAGCACGTTGACCCTCGCGAACTCGAGGACCTCCTCGGGCGCCAGGGCCCGCAAGCGACCCGGTCGCGCGGTGAAGTCGCCCAGTGGCGGCAACACCTGATCCGTCGACGAGGCCTGTCCCGCGGCCAGCCACGCCGACCAGCCGCCGTCGAGCACGCGGACGTCCTCGTGGCCCGCCCAGCGCAGCAGCCACCAGCAGCGGGCGGCGGCGCGACCGGCCCAGTCGTCGTACGCGACCACGGGGCGGTGGCCGCTCACTCCGGCCACCCGCATCGCCTCCTCGAAGACGGCCACCTCGGGCAGCGGGTGGCGGCCCCGGCTCCCGGGAGCCCCCGCGAGAGCGGTGTCGAGGTCGACGTACGCCGCTCCGGGGATGTGGCCGGCGGCGTACTCCTCGGGCCCGGACGGGCCGCCCAGCTGGTAGCGGACGTCGAGGACCGTGCACCCCTCGTCGGCGAGCAGTGGGGCCAGCTCGCCGGCGCTGATCAGGGGGCGAGGAGGTCCTGCCTGCATGGCATGATCCTCCCCCATGGCCGAACTCCAGTTCTTCACCGGCACCATGGACTCCGGGAAGAGCACGCTCGCCCTGCAGACCAACCACAACCATGCGGCGCGCGGCCGGATCGGCCGGATCTTCACCACCCACGACCGCGCGGGTGAGGCCCAGGTCTCCTCGCGCCTCGGCCTGACCCACGAGGCACTCGAGGTCGACGAGAGCTTCGACTTCTGGAAGTTCGTCGTCGGTGAGCTGACCCACGGCGCGCGGATCGACTACCTGATCTGCGACGAGGCACAGTTCTACTCCCCCGCCCAGATCGAGCAGCTGGCCAAGATCGTCGACGAGCTCCAGGTCGACGTGTTCGCGTTCGGCATCCTCAGCGACTTCCGGACCCAGCTCTTCGAGGGTTCCCGTCGTCTCGTCGAGCTCGCGGACCGGATGAACGTGCTCCAGGTCGAGGCGCTGTGCTGGTGCGGCCGGCGCGCCACCCACAACGCCCGGACGGTCAACGGCGAGATGGTCACCGAGGGCGAGGTGATCGTCGTCGGCGACGTCGAGAACAAGGAGCTACCGGCCGAGGTCGCCTACGAGGTGCTCTGCCGCGCCCACCACCGCCGCCGGATGACCGCCGCCCGTGCTCGGGCGATCTCGATGATCGCCGAGCCGCTGCCGTTCGCGTGAGGGACCGGATAATCCAGAACGAATGGCCGCTCGTACGGCGCTCCCGACCGGCAAAACGTTCTGGACTACCCGGAATTCTCAGCTCACCAGGATCGGGATCTGCATCTCCCGGGGTGTGAGCGAGCCGTGCAGCCCGATCAGGGTCATCTCGTACTTGAAGTCGACCGAGCTCATCAGCGCCCAGTTGTCGTGCGCGGCCACGACCACGTCCCCGAGGCGGAGCCGGACCTGCGAGTCGACGGTGCCGAACCAACCGCGCGCGATCGCCTGGTCGCGCGTCAGCACGGTCGCCCGGTCGCCGAGCACGGAGGACCACGTCGCCGCCACGTCCTCGACAGCCCCGCCGCGGCAGTAGACGTGGCGGAAGCGGGCCTCCCCGCCGAGCAGGACCACCCCGTCGCGCAACGGCGGGTGGTCGTCGATGTCGATGTGGGTCTCCTTGGTCGAGTCGACCATCCCGTGGTCGGCGACCACGACCAGCCGGACGTCGTCGGGCAGCGCCTCGCGCAGCTCCTGCACGTCCTCGTCGATGTCCCGCAGCTGGGCGCGCCAGCGCTCCGAGTCGACTCCCGCGCGGTGGCCGTGCCAGTCGAGGTCGCCGTCGTAGACGTAGGTGAGCGACGGCCGCCGGTGCGCGCCCGCGACCGCGCCGGCGATCCGCTCGCCGATGTCGTCCGCGCCGACGTACGCCGCGCCGCGCTGACCGCAGCGCGTCAGCCCGGAGCCCCGGAACTCCCGCTTGCTGACCACGCTCGTGTGCACCCCGGCCGCCTCGAGCCGGGCGAACGCGGTCGCGTTGGGCTGCCACTCCAGGGGGTCGACGGGCTGGTCCCAGAACAGCGAGTTGAGCAGCGCGCCGGTGGCCGGCACCCGTGAGGTGAACCCGACGAGACCGTGCTGCCCGGGTGTGAGGGCGGTCCCGAGCGAGGTCAGCGACGTGGCCGTGGTCGAGGGCACGCCACACGTCGCCGGCGGGCCGTCGTTGCCGGGGAGGCCCAGCAGCGAGTGGAGGTACGGCGCCTGCGCCCGGTGCTCGGCCAGCAGGTCGTGGCCGAGCCCGTCGACCAGCATCACGACGTACGCCGGAGCCGGCGGGAGCGACAACGAGCTCTCGTGGAACCCGATGGAGACACCCAGCGCGGCCGCCGCGGCGGGCAGCACGTCACCGAGAGAGCGGCCGGCGTAGTCGGGCTCGACGAACCCGGGTTCGACCTGTGGGCCGGTCACCAGCTCAGCTGTGCGTGCGGGACGAGAGCGACTCGGCGAACTCGAGCAGCGCGTCGACCGCGTCCTGCCCGTCGGCGGCCGAGCTCACGCGGAGGGAGAAGTCGTCGGAGGCGAGCACGCCGGTGTAACCGTGGTCGGCATCGCAGTCGGGGTCCGAGCACGCGGCAGGCTCGAGATCGATGCGGTTGACCCCGCCCCAACCGACGGTGAAGACGGCCTCGCTCGGCGTGGGCTCCTCGCCGCCTCCGACGGAGGCCGGGTTGGCAACCATGCGGTTCACCACCACCGACCGCACCTCCGCCAGCCGGATCGCCTCGGTCGAGGTGGAGGTGTAGGGCTCGGGCAGCAGGTCGTCCGGCGCGTGCTCGTCGGTGTGGCACAGGATCAGGCGGGTGCCGGTGAGCACGACGACGGTGATGTGTCGTCGGACCTCGTCGCGGTCGATCGTGGGCTCGTGGTGCACGAGGAAGGAGGCCACCTCCTCGCCCGCCACGGCGGCACGGACCCCGGCCGCGACCACCTGCGGGTAGTAGCCGGTCTTCTCGATCGCCACGACCAGGTCGTCGAAGCGGTCTCTCGAGGCAACAGAACGCATGCGGTCAGTCTGTCACGCGCCCCGGTCGAGCTTGCGAGGCCGGGACAGCGCGGGAGGTTGAGGAGCGAAGGTCAGGCCCGAAGCGCAGCGAGGGGCTGAGCGTTCGCGTCTCGAAACCCGCGTGGAGAGCGAGGGAGGCTGAGCGCACTCAGCCGGGCAGGGTGTCACCGGCCGGAGCGGAGAGGCGGCGTACGAACAGGTCCGAGCGGGCGTCGGCGACCTGGTCCACGCGACCGGCGGCGTGCAGCACGCTCACCCCTTCGACGGTGGCGTGCACGAGCATCAGGTCGATCTGGCTCACCTGGGGGAGGTCGATCTTGAGCTGGGCCACCCTCCGGATCAGGTCCTCGACCGCAGCCACGTCCACCTGCTCGCTGCCGCGGTAGCCGAAGAGCAGCGGCGCGGCCTTGATCGAGCGCACCGTCTCCGCCGCGTCGAGCGCGCTGATCGGCGGGATCCGGTAGACGCGGTCGCCCACGAGGTCGGTGAGCGCCCCGGCGATGCCGAAGGACACCGCGGGGCCGAACAGGGGGTCCTCGAGCCCGGCCACCGCGACGGGGACACCGGGTGCGGCCGTGCTCTGGACGACGAACTCGGCCTCCTCGGAGTCGCTGATGATGCCCGCCAGCGAGTCCCAGGCGTCCCGCATCTCCTCGGGGGTGTCGATGCTGCGCCACACGTGCGCCTGGTCGGGCCGCTGGCGCAGGCGCTCCGCGGTCGCCTTGAGTACGACGTCCCAGCCGAGCCGCTCGCCGGCCGCCACCGCCTCGTCGGCCGTGGAGACGGCCGTCCGGTCCCACAGCCGGACGCCGTAGCTGCCCAGCAGCTCGCGCAGCTCCTCGTCCGTGAGCTCTCGCCCGTCCGGGCTGTCGATCAGGATCTTGTTCACCAGGCGCTTCGCGCTGTCGGGGTCGATGTCCTCCACCACGCCGCCGGAGTCGTCGTGCCGCTGCAACCAGGCGGCATGCTCGACCACCCGCGCCAGTGCGCGCACGGCCGCTTCGACGGCTGGGTAGGAGGGAACCGAGCCGCGTCCCGCGGTGTGGCCGGCGAGGTCGGGAACCCGCAGCAGCTCGGGCACGCCCTCCCGACCGAGGAAGCTCGAGACCAGCGGTTTGTCGGACTGTTCGCCGACGGCCGCGAGCACGTTGGCGACCTCCTCGCCGCCGGCGTCCAGCGGCGGGATGTAGACGGCGACCACCGCGTCCACGTGCTCGTCGTCGATCGCCGAGTCGAGCGCGTCCTCGAAGTCCTCGGCGGTCGCGTCGGCCCCGAGGGCGGTGGCGCTGGTGACGGTGAGCCCACTCGCCACGGCCGCGTCCACCGCCAGCAGGCCGAGAGCGTCGGAGTTGCCGACGATGGCCACCCGGGACCCACTGGGCAGCGGCTGGTGGGCCAGCAGCTGCGCGACGTCGAACATCTCGTCGAGGGTGTCGACCTGGATGATCCCCGCCTGGCGGAACATCGCGTCGACGGCCTGCGGTGGCGCAGCGATCTGGCGGACGGCGTGGCCCATCGGCACGCCCTGCGTCGTACGTCCCGAGCGCACGGCGATGATCGGCTTGACCCGCGAGACGCGACGAGCGATGCGGGAGAACTTGCGCGGGTTACCGATCGACTCCAGGTAGAGCAGGATCACCTCGGTCGCGTCGTCCTCCTCCCAGTACTGCAGGAGGTCGTTGCCGGACACGTCGGCGCGGTTGCCGGCGCTGACGAACGTCGAGAGGCCCAGGCCCCGGCCGCGCACCTTCTCCAGGATCGCGGTGCCCAGCGCACCGCTCTGGCAGAAGAAGCCCGCCCGGCCGCGCGGCGGCATCAACGGGGCCAGCGAGGCGTTCAGGGACACCTCCGCGGCGGTGTTGATCACGCCGAGGCAGTTGGGCCCGATCAGCCGCAGGCCGTAGGAGCGGGCCAGCCCGACCAGCTTGCGCTGACGCTTGCGTCCCTCCTCGCCGGTCTCGGCGAAGCCGCTGGAGATGACGACGAGGCCGTGGACCCCCTTGGCCGCGCAGTCGAGCACCACGTCCTGGACGGCGTCGGCCGGCACCGCGACGATCGCCACGTCCACGTCGCCGGGGATGTCGCTCACCGACGGGTACGCCGGCATCCCGGCGACCGCGTCGGCGGCCCGGTTCACGACGTACACCCGGCCCGCGTAGTCGCCGAGCACGAGGTTGCGCACCAGCGCGGCACCGATCGTGTCGCTGCGCCGCGAGGCACCGATGACGGCGACGTTGCGGGCGTTCAGGAACGCGGAGATCGAGGCCGCCTCGGACCGGTGCTCGCGCGCCGCGATGACGCCGATGGAGGTGTCGGTCGGGTCGATGTCGAACTCGAGGTGCATCACCCCTTCCTCCCAGCCGCCCTTGACCTGGTAGCCCTGGTCGCGGAAGACCTGGATCATCCGCCGGTTGTCGGGCAGCACCTCGGCCACGAACCGACGCACGCCGCGCTCGCGTCCGGCCTGGGCGAGATGCTCGAGCAGCAGCTGCCCGATGCCGCGGCCCTGGTGGGCGTCCTGGACGAGGAACGCGACCTCCGCCCGGTCCTTGTCCGCCTCGGGGTCGATGACGTCGTAACGCCCCACCGCGACGATCTTCTCGGCGACGGTCATCACGAACGCCACCCGTTCGCGGTAGTCGACGTTGGTGAAGCGCTGGACGTCGCGGTCGGAGAGCTCGGGCATCGGGGCGAAGAACCGGAAGTACTTGGACTCCTCGGAGACCTGCCCGTAGAACTCCACGAGGCCCTCGGCGTCCTCCGGGAGGATCGGCCGGAGATGGGCGGTCCGGCCGTCGCGCAGCAGGACGTCGGCCTCCCAGTGCTCCGGGTAGTCCCGGGGCGTCGGGGTCGACTCGGTGTCCTGCGCGGTCACCCGTGAAATGTACCGAAGCCCCACGAACGGCGTGCCCGGCGAGGATCGCCATGGGGCGTTGGGGAGAATCACCGCATGGCTCGCCGTACCACGACCCCTCCGGAGGAATTCGACGAACACATCGTCGACATCGACGTCGGCGACGAGATGCGCACGAGCTTCCTCGAGTACGCCTACTCCGTCATCTACTCACGAGCCCTGCCGGACGCCCGCGACGGCCTGAAGCCGGTGCAGCGCCGGATCCTCTACTCGATGCACGACATGGGCCTGCGCCCCGACCGCGGCCACGTGAAGTCCTCCCGCGTCGTCGGTGAGGTCATGGGCCGGTTCCACCCTCACGGTGACGGCGCCATCTACGACGCCCTGGTGCGGATGGCCCAGCCCTGGTCGATGCGGCTCCCGACGGTCGACGGCCACGGCAACTTCGGCTCCCCGGACGACCCGCCGGCAGCGATGCGGTACACCGAGGCGCGGATGGCCCCGGCGGCCATGGCGATGACCGGGTCCATCGACGAGGACACGGTCGACTTCCGCCCCAACTACGACGGACGCGAGATGGAGCCCGCTGTCCTGCCGGCCGCCATCCCCCATCTCGTCGTCAACGGCGCGGCCGGCATCGCGGTCGGCATGGCCACCAACATCGCGCCGCACAACCTGGTCGAGGTGATCCAGGCACTGCGCCACCTCGTCACCCACCCCAAGGCCGACCTCGACGCGATCATGCGCTTCATCCCGGGTCCCGACCTGCCGACCGGGGGCAAGATCATCGGTCTCGACGGGGTCCGCGACGCCTACGAGACGGGCCGGGGCAGCTTCCGGATGCGGGCGACCGCCCGCGTCGAGTCGGTGACGGCCCGACGCAAGGGCATCGTGGTGACCGAGCTGCCCTACGGCGTCGGCACCGAGCGGGTGATCGCCGCGATCAAGAAGCTCGTGCAGACCAAGAAGCTCCAGGGCATCAGCGACGTCAAGGACCTGACTGACCGGGCGAAGGGTCTGCGCCTGGTGATCGAGGTCAAGAACGGCTTCCATCCCGAGGCGATCCTCGAGCAGCTGTTCAAGAGCACCCCGATGGAGGAGTCGTTCGGCATCAACGCCGTCGCCCTCGTCGACGGGCAGCCGCGCACCCTCGGGCTCAAGGAGATGCTCGAGGTGTTCCTCGGGCACCGTTTCGACGTCGTACGCCGGCGGTCGGCGTACCGCCGTGGCAGGGCCGCCGACCGGCTCCACCTGGTCGAGGGGCTGCTGACCGCGATCCTGGACATCGACGAGGTCATCCAGCTGATCCGGTCCAGCGACAACGCCGAGCAGGCGCGCGAGCGACTGATGACGGTCTTCGACCTCACCGAGATCCAGGCCAACTACATCCTCGACATGCCGCTGCGTCGGCTCACGAAGTTCTCCAAGATCGAGCTCGACAAGGAGGCCACCGAGCTGCGGCGCACCATCGAGGAGCTCGACGAGATCCTCGGCGACGACGCCCGCCTGCGGAAGGTGGTGGCCGACGAGCTGGCCGACGTCGCCAAGACCTACGGCACGCCCCGTCGTACGGTCCTGCTCGAGTCCTCCGGCCAGACCACCACCGCGTCGGCGACGCCGCTCGAGGTCGCCGACGACCCGTGCTACGTGTTCCTGTCGTCCTCCGGCCTGCTCGCCCGTACGACGACCCTCGACCCTACCCGGCGACGGCGCGGCGGCCGGACCCGGCACGACGTGATCGTCTCGGCCGTCGCGACGACGGCGCGCGGCGAGGTCGGCGTCCTCACCTCGGCGGGCCGCGTGGTCAAGCTCGGGGTGCTCGACCTGCCCACGCTGCCCAGCACGGCCAGCCACCCCAACCTGCAGGGCGGCGCCCCGGTCGGGGAGTTCCTGACCCTGGACGGCGAGCGCGTGCTCGGGCTGACCGGCTTCGACAGCGACTCCCCCGGCCTGGCGCTGGGCACCCGGCAGGGGGTCGTCAAGCGGGTCAACCCCGACTACCTCTCGGCCCGTGACGACTGGGAGGTGATCTCGCTCAAGGACGGTGACGAGGTCGTGGGCGCGGTCGAGCTGCGCACCGGGGACGAGACCCTCTGCTTCGTGACCAGCGACGCGCAGCTGCTCCACTTCGGTGCCGGCAGCGTGCGTCCGCAAGGACGCTCCGGCGGCGGCATCGCCGGCATCAAGCTCACTGCCGGGAGCCCGGGTCGTCTCCTTCACGGCGCTCGACCCCGCCACGTCGGTCCTGGTCTCGGTGTCCGGCGCCGCCTCCGCGCTGCCGGGCACCGAGGCGGGCTCGGTGAAGGTCACGCCGTTCGCTGAGTACCCCGCCAAGGGCCGCGCCACCGGCGGTGTCCGCTGCCACCGCTTCCTCAAGGGCGAGGACGACCTGGTGTTCGCCTGGGCCGGTCCCGCACCGGCCTTCGCGGCCGCTGACAGCGGCGCGCCGGTGGACCTTCCCGAGCCGGTCAAGCGGCGCGACGGCTCCGGACAGCCCGGGAGCCAGCCGATCGCCGCGGCCTGCGCCGGTCCCGTCGGCGCCTCCCTTCCGGATCCGGCGAACGCCGGCACGTGACAGGCTGACGCCATGACTCCTCACCGCCACCGCGGGCGTGCCCCTGCCCTGCTCGCCGTCCTGCTGAGCGCCGCACTCGTGCTCGCCGGCTGCGGCGGCGGCGACGAGCCGGAGCAGGCCGAGGGGCCCAGCCCTGCCGAGGTGATGGCGAAGGCCAAGAAGCTGTTCGACGACGCCAGCAGCGTGCACATCGAGCTCGCGACCGACTCGATGCCCACCGAGGGCAACGGCGTCCTCGGCGCGACGGGGGACGTCACCCACGACCCGGCCTTCGAGGGCGAGGTGAAGGTGCTGCTGAGCGGCATCACGGCGACGGTTCCGGTCACGTCCGTGGGCGGCAAGGTCTACGCGAAGCTCCCCCTGACGGCCGGCTACGCGACCATCGACCCCGCCGAGTACGGCGCTCCCGACCCCGCCGACTTCGCCGATCCCGAGACCGGCCTCTCCGGGTTGCTGACCCAGATGGACGACCTGAAGAAGGGCTCCGAGACGCGCAGCGGTGAGCAGATCCTCACCCGCTACTCCGGCACCCTGCCCGGCGCCGCGGTGAAGGAGGTCATCCCGAGCGCGAGTGCCAAGGAGACCTACGAGACCGTGGTGGGCGATCGACGAGAACGGGTACGCCCGCACGGTGAAGGTGACCGGCATCTTCTTCACCGGCAACCAGGACGTCACCTACGACGTGAAGCTCAGCAGCTACGACAAGGGCGTCGAGATCACCGCTCCCTCGAGCTGATCGGGGCCACCATGCCGAGCACCGGGCCCGTCGCCGCCAGGCCCGACCGGGCTGCCCGGTTGCTGCTGGGCCTCGCCGCCGTCGCGGTGATGTTCGCCGCGGCCGACACCTACGTCGTGGTCCTCTCCCTGCCCGACATGATGGGCTCGGTCGGCCTGAGCATCGAGGAGCTCCAGCGGGCCGCACCGATCGTCAGCGGCTTCCTCCTCGGGTACGTCGCGATGCTCCCGCTCATCGGACGCATCGCCGACCTGCGCGGGCGCACACCGGTCCTCGTGGCGGCGCTGGTGGTGTTCGCGTTCGGCTCGCTGGTCACCGCTGCGGCGTACGACCTCGGCAGCCTGGTCACGGGCCGCTTCCTCCAGGGCGTCGGCGGCGGTGGGCTGGTGCCGGTGACGCTGGCGCTGGTCGCCGACCTCTACCCGGCCGACCGACGCGGCGTACCCCTCGGCGTGGTCGGCGCGGTGCAGGAGCTCGGCAGTGTCCTGGGGCCGCTGTACGGCGCCGTGGTGATCGCCTTCGGCACCTGGCGCGACATCTTCTGGATCAACCTCGCCGTCGGGCTGGTCCTCGCCGCCGCGATCGTCACCCTGGCTCGCCGTTCGGCGGTCGAGGATCGAGCACAGCGAGTGGACCGTGGAGAACCGGATAGTCCCGAGCAAACGGCCACCTCGGTACGGCGTGTCGAGGGGCCGAACGATCGGGACTATCCGGTCCGGGGGTTCGACTGGATCGGCCTCCTCCTGCTGGCGCTGACCCTGGTCTCGCTGCTGCTGGTGATGCGCCAGCCGCGGAGCCTGGTCACCTCGGTCGAGCTGGGCGGCCCGTTCGTGCCGTTCACGTCGGGTGGCTCGATCTGGTTCTCCCCGATCGGCATCGTGACCGTGCTGCTCGCGCTCCTGCTGCTCGCGCGGCTGCTCACCGCGAGGCGTCCGCTGGTGGACCTGCGCAGCTGGTGGGCCTCGGCCCGTCAGGCCGACCTCGTCGGCGCCGGGCTGCTGTCGGTGGCCCTCGGCGGGATCATCCTCGCCTTCGCGACGGCCGACCCGGAGGTGCAGGTGTTCAGCCCGGCCGGGCCGTGGTACCTCGCGGTCGCCGGCATCGCGACCGTGCTCTTCGCGCGGCACAACCGGCGCTCGACCCAGCCCCTGGTGCCGCACGGCGCGTTCGCGCAGCGACCGGCGTGGGGGGCGATCGTGGTGAGCTTCTTCGTCGGGGCCGCGCTGATCGCCGCGCTGGTCGACATCCCGATCCTGGCCCGCCTCACCGTGGCCGAGGGCTCCCAGATCAAGGCGGCCCTGGTGCTCCTGGAGTTCCTGGTCGCGCTACCGGTGGGCGCACTGCTCGGCGGCGTACTCACCAGGCGGCAGCCGGCCGGCAGCATCGCCGCTGTCGGGATGATCCTCGCCGCCCTCGGGTTCTGGCTGATGGCCGGCTGGAGCGTTCGAGTCCCTCGAGCATGTGTCCTCGTCGGTCGTGCTCGCCATGACCGGGCTCGGGTTCGGCCTCGCGCTGGCGCCGGTCAACGCTGCCCTGCTCGCGAGCACGGCCGACACCGTGCACGGCGTGACGAGCGCGCTGCTCGTGGTGGCGCGCATGGTCGGCATGCTGGTCGGCATCTCGGCGCTGACCACGATCGGGTTGCGCCGCTACTACGCCGTGCAGGTGGACATCCCCTCCCCCAACTCTGTCTGCGGCGGGACGAGGACCCGCTGCGCGGAGTACACGCGGCTGATCGAGGCGGCAGGCATCGAGCAGCTGCAGGCGATCTTCCTGGGCGCGGCCCTCTGCGCCGTCGTCGCCGGAGCCCTGGCCGTGCTCTGCTTCCGCGGTGCCAACACCCGGAGCATCACCCCCGACCGGGCAGTGCTCGGCACCGGCTAGGTAGTTTGCTCCCCGTGGCTGACGAATTCGACGACCTGCTCGCGGCGAACAGGGAGTTCGCCGAGGACCTTCGACCTGTCGGGATTCGACGGCGTCGCCCATGCCGGGATCGCCATCGTCACGTGCATGGACTCGCGTATCTCCCCGCTGGGGATGCTCGGCCTCAAGCCGGGCGACGCCAAGATCTTCCGCAACCCGGGTGGTCGGGTGACCCCGCAGGCCTTGCAGGCGCTCGTGCTCGGCGTCCACCTGCTGCAGGTGAAGCGGATCCTGGTCGTCCCGCACACCCGGTGCGCGATGGCCTCGGCCACCCTCGAGGAGCTGCGTGAGCGCGTCTCGGAGTCGGCCGGACAAGACGCCTCCTGGCAGACCTTCGACGTCGTCACCGACCAGAAGGCCGCGCTCCGCGACGACGTCCGGAAGGTGCTCGCCCATCCCCTGATCCCCGAGACCGTGGCGGTCGGAGGGTTCATGTACGACGTCGACACCGGGCTGATCGACCAGGTCATCTGACCCGGCAGCGCGGTCAGTGGCCGTCGGGCTGGCCGGGCGCGAACGGCCACTCCTCGAAGGACTCGCACCGGCCGTCGGCGGCGAAGCGCAGCACCCACAGGTCGCGCCAGCGGCTCCCGGTGGCGTAGTCGACCTGCGCGCGCACCACGGCCACATCTCCTTCGGCAGCCACGACCTCGGAGGTCATCGTGAACTGCTCGTCCGGCCCGTCGCGCTCCGCCTCCCAGAGTCGACTGATCGCTCCCAGTCCGAGGACCGGCTCCGCCCAGGGTGAGACCAGGTACCTCGCGTCCTCGGTGAACAGCCCGGCCAGCCGGTCCGTCCCCGGCGAGCGCCAGGCCTGCTCGTAGCCCGCCACCCACGCCTCGACATCGGTGTGCTCCATGGCTCCATCGTGCCCCAGCGCGCGGGCCATCAGCGCGGTTGATCAGCCTCATCAGGTGAGGCCGATCAACCGCGCTCGTCGTACGCGACCGGCCAGGGCCGATGCCCGGCGCCGTCAGGCGTCGATGGCGTCGGCGTCGACCTCGTAGGCGCCGGCGACGATGAAGTCCTTGCGCGGGGCGACCTCGGTGCCCATGAGGAGCTCGAAGACCTCGGCCGCCTGGGCGGCGTCGTCGGCGGTGATCCGCCGCAGGGTGCGCTGGCGGGGGTCCATGGTGGTCTCCGCGAGCTGGTCGGCGTCCATCTCGCCGAGGCCCTTGTAGCGCTGCACGGGGTCCTTCCAGCGCACGCCCTTCTTGGTCAGCTCGGCCAGCTTCCGCTGCAGCTCGGGGTCGGAGTAGGTGTAGACGTACTTGTCCATCCCCTTCTTGGGGTTGGTCAGCTCGATCCGGTGCAGCGGGGGTACGGCGGTGAACACGCGACCGGACGTGACCAGCTCGGGCATGTACTTGAAGAACAGGGTGGCCAGCAGGCAGCGGATGTGGGCGCCGTCGGAGTCGGCGTCGGCCATGAAGATGATCCGGCCGTAGCGCGCTGCCTCGATGTCGAACGTGCGGCCCGACCCGGCGCCGACGACCTGGATGATCGAGGCGCACTCGGCGTTCTTCAGCACGTCGGCGACGGTGGCCTTCTGGACGTTCAGGATCTTGCCGCGGATCGGCAGCAACGCCTGGAACTCCGAGTCACGGGCCAGCTTCGCCGTGCCGAGTGCCGAGTCGCCCTCGACGATGAACAGCTCGGAGCGGTCGACGTCGTTGGACCGGCAGTCGGCGAGCTTCGCCGGGAGCGCCGAGGACTCCAGCGCGTTCTTGCGGCGCTGGGTCTCGCGGTGCTGGCGCGCGGCCAGCCGCGTCCTGGCCGCACCCGCGACCTTCTCCATGACCAGCTTGGCCTGCGCCTTCTCGGCGCGCTTGTTGGAGGTCAGGAAGCTCTTCAGCTCCCCCGCCACCACCTTGCGTACGACGGACCGCGCGGCCGGCGTGCCGAGCACCTCCTTGGTCTGGCCCTCGAACTGGGGCTCGGCCAGCCGGACGGTCACCACGGCGGTGAGGCCTTCCAGCACGTCGTCCTTGATCACGTCGGTGTCGTTGGCCTTGAGCACCCGCGAGCCTCGCATCGACTCGTTGAACGTCTTGGTCAGCGCGGCCTCGAAGCCGGCCACGTGGGTGCCGCCCTTGGGGGTCGCGATCACGTTGACGAACGAGCGCATCTCGGTCTCGTAGCCGGTCCCCCATCGCAGCGCCACGTCGACGCTGAGCTCGCGCTCGACGTCCTGCGGGGTCATGTGGCCCTGCTCGTCGAGCAGCGGCACCGTCTCGGTGAACGAGTCCGAACCCTGCAGGCGGAGGACTTCGGTGACCGGCTCGTCGTGGCTGAGGAACGTGCAGAACTCGGTGATGCCGCCGTCGTGGCGGAACGACTCCGTCACCGGCCCGGAGTCGGACCCGGTGCCGCGGAGGTCGGTGAGCGTCAGCTCGAGACCGGGCACGATGAACGAGGTCTGCCGGGCACGCGTGACCAGCTCGTCGTAGTTGAACGTCGCGTCCCGGGTGAAGATCTGGCGGTCCGGCCAGAACCGCACGCGCGTCCCGGTCACGCCCTTCCTGACCCGGCCGCCCTTGCGCAGCCCGGACTGCTGCTCGAAGGCCGCTGCGGGCCCGTCGCCGGAGAACACCCCGGGGAACCCGCGCTGGAACGACATCAGCTGGGTCGCCGGTGAGCGGTCGACCTCGACGTCGAGCCTCGCGGAGAGGGCGTTGACGACCGAGGAGCCGACGCCGTGCAGGCCACCGGTCGCGGCGTACGAGCCCCCGCCGAACTTGCCGCCCGCGTGCAGCTTGGTGAAGACCACCTCGACGCCGGAGAGCCCGGTCTTCGGCTCCTTGTCGACCGGGATGCCGCGGCCGTTGTCGTGGACCTCGGCGGAGCCGTCGGGGTGCAGCGTGACGTCGACCCTCGTGCAGAAGCCGGCCAGCGCCTCGTCCACGGCGTTGTCGATGATCTCCCACAGGCAGTGCATGAGCCCGCGGGTGTCGGTGGAGCCGATGTACATGCCCGGCCGCTTGCGGACGGCCTCGAGCCCCTCGAGAACGAGCAGGTGCTGGGCGTTGTAGGTGTTGTCGATGGGTCTGACCTCTGTGCGCGGCGGTCGGGCGTGTGCACACCGGTGTGGTCCGAATCTACCGACCCGCCCGCTGGTCCAATCCACGACTCGCCACGGTGACGAATCACCCGTGAGCCGTTGGGCAGATGTGCTGAACTGTCCAGAACGGGTACTTCCACGGTGAGTTGATCCGTTTCGCTCCGTATCTGGGAGATGGGGTGGACACTCATCTGTACGACGTGTGAGGAGCACCACCCATCTCATCGAGGGGAGGCCTCTCCGCCGGGAAGCATCCACCGTGGTTGACTGTTGTGACTGGCGAAGACGAGACGTCAGGGGAACGTTCTCCCTGTCGAGTCGTTGAAGCAGTTACCCAGACGAGAGTGAGGCCAGACCGTGACCACTGCGACAGCCCCCACTGCGGCGCCGCTCACCGCGGTCGACCGATGCGACCGATGCGGTGCCCAGGCCTACCTCCGCGTCCAGCTCAAGAGCGGCGGCGAGCTGCTGTTCTGCGCGCACCACGCCCGTGAGCACAGCGAGAAGCTCCGCGAGATCGCCGAGCACGTGCACGACGAGACCGACAAGCTCGCCGACACGCCCGCGACGGCCACCGAAGACGAGATCTGACCCACACCGACACGCGTCCCGAGGCCCCGGTCCCTGTGACCGGGGCCTCGGCGTTTCCCGGACCCGGCGGTGAGAGAGTTCGGTCCATGACGGGCGTCGAGGTGCTGGTGGCGCTGGCCATCGCCGTCGGTGTGGTCGGCGTGATCGTGCCGGTGCTGCCGGGCTCCGTCCTCGTCCTCGGAGCGACCCTGGTGTGGGCCCTGGACATCGGCACCCGCACGGGATGGGCCGTCTTCGCCGGCTGCGCCGCCTTCCTCGTCCTCGGCGCGGTCGTGAAGTACGCCGTGCCGGGGCGCCGCCTCCAGGAGGCGGGCATCCCGACCTCCACGTTGCTGCTGGGCGGTGTGCTCGGTGTGGTCGGGTTCTTCGTGATCCCGGTGGTCGGCCTCATCGTCGGTTTCGTGCTGGGGGTCTACCTCGCCGAGCTGAACCGGGTGGGACGCGCCGCGGCCTGGCCGGCGACCAAGCACGCCCTGAAGGCCGTGGGCCTCTCGATCCTGATCGAGCTCGCCGCGTGCCTGCTGGCCGCAGCCACCTGGGTGGCCGGGGTATTGCATGACATGACCGACGGTGCGTCGTCCTCGCGCTCGGAGCGGCGCTCGCCTACGGCCTCTCCGACTTCCTCGGCGGCGTCATCTCGCGCCGTACGTCGGTCTGGCCGGTCGCCCTGACTGCCTGCGGCGGCGGCGCCGCCGGCACCCTCGTGCTCGCGCTCACCGTCCCGGGCAACCCGACCGGCGCCGACATCGCCTGGGGCGCTGCTCGCCGGGCGTGGGCAGCGGCGCCGGCACGGCGTTCCTCTACCGCGGCTTCGCCCGGGGACGGATGGGCGTGGTGGCGCCCGTCTCGGCGGTCGGCGCCGCCCTGCGTGCCGGTGGTCGATCGCGTCGCCACCGGCGAGCGGCCCAGCCTGGTCGTCTGGGTGGGCATGATCGCCGCGCTGCCCGGCATCTGGCTGGTCTCCCGCGAGGCACCCGCGGAGCCCGACGGCGGCGGGAAGTGCGGAGGGCTTCCTCGACGGCATCCTCGCGGGCGCTCGGGTTCGGGCTGCTGTTCGCCGCCCTCGGCCAGGTGCCGGAGGGCGCGGGCTTCTGGCCGGTGATGGCCACCCAGGTGGTCTCGCTCGTAGCCGTCGTCCTCGCCGCCGCTCCTCCTCGGCGGCGATCCCGTGGCCGCGGCAGGCGCAGCACTGGTGGGGGCTGGCGGCCGGCGTGCTCGCCACCGTGGCGGTCGTGGGCTACCTGCTGGCTCGCCAGCAGGGCCTGCTCAGCGTGGCGGCCGTGCTCACCTCGCTCTACCCGGCGTTCACCGTCCTGCTCGCGACGCTGCTGCTGGGCGAGCGACTGCACCGCGCCCAGTCGGTCGGACTCGCGCTCTGCGTGGTCAGCGTGGCCTGCGTCGCCGCCGGCTGACAGGATGACGCGCATGTTGGACCACCTGCGTCAGCCCGGAGGCAGGCTCGGCACCTTCAGTCTCGCCGCGGCGCTCGTCCTCGGGATCGTCGGCATCGGGGGCGTGGTCTCCCTGTGCATCGCCGCGGCCCTGGGCCTCGACTTCTGGTCCGACAACCCCACGAACCAGCTCGTCAGCGCCGTCTTCTTCGGGTTCATCGCCGACGGGGCCGTCGGCTTCTGGATCATGGACCGGCGACCCCTGGCTGGGCGTGGTGCTCGCGGTGTTCGGCTGTGTCGTCTTCACGTTCATCCTGCTCTGGGCGGTGGTGCCCCTGGTCCTCGGCCCGCTCTTCGCGGTGACCGCCATCCAGCGGGCGAAGGTGCTCAGCGACCTGGACGGCCTCGGCGCCACCGGACCACGCCCCGTCCGGGCGCTAGGCTGTCTCCCAAAATAGGCAGGCACCGAGAGCGACAGCGCGAAGTCACCGCCGGGGTCCGTCCACCAGTGCGGTCAGCCGCAGGCCCGCCTCGGCGAGCTCGCGCAGCGACGCCCTCGCGGCGGAACTTGGCCGAGATCTCCGTGCGCATCTGCTCCCCCGCCGCGAACTCCACGTCGCAGCTCGAGGGCGGCGACGCGCACGTGCTGGTCGGCCGACCGACTCCAGCCGCATCTCGATCCACTCCTGCTCGGCGTCCCACACCGCCCGGTGCTCGAAGTCGTCCGGCTTGAAGTCGGCGCCGAGCTCGCGGTCGAGCACCGCCAGGACGTTCTTGTTGAACTCCGCCGTCACGCCCTGCGCGTCGTCGTACGCCGCGACCAGGCGGGCCGGGTCCTTGACCAGGTCGGTGCCGAGCAGGAACGCGTCGTCCTCGTGCAGCGTCCGCCGCACGTCGGCGAGGAACGCCGCGCGCTGGCCGGGCTCGAGGTTGCCGATCGTCGAGCCCAGGAAGGCGAGCAGCCGCGCTCGGGTGACGGGGCAGCACGCCGAGGTGGCGCTCGAAGTCGCCGACGACGGGCGCCGACCTCGAGCCCGGGAACTCCTCGGACACCGCGACGCTCGCCTCCTCGAGCACGACCGGGTCGACGTCGAAGGGCACGAACCGGCGCAGCGTGCCGGCGCCGCGCAGCGCGTCGCAGCAGCAGCCGGGTCTTCTCCGAGGTGCCGCTGCCGAGCTCGATCAGCGTCTCGGCGCCCGTCAGCGCGGCGATCTCGTCCGACGTGCGCCTCGAGGATCGCGCGCTCGGCGCGGGTCGGGTAGTACTCCGGCAGCCGGGTGATCTCGTCGAACAGCTCCGCTGCCGCGGGCGTCGTAGAAGTACTTCGGCGGCAGCGTCTTCGGCGTCGCGGTCAGCCCGGCACGCACGTCGGTCGCCATCTGGGCGGCCAGCGCGCCGGGGTCGAGGTGGACTGTCGAGCGGGACGGTCATCGGCATCAGCTCTCCAGGGAGGTCACGGTGATCCGCCGTCGGCCGGGGTCACCTCCAGCAGGTGTCGGTCGGGTACGTCGACCCAGCGCGGGTCGTCGTCGTAGGGCTCGCTCGCCACCACCACGCCGTCGGGTTCGACGCAGGTAGCTCAGCGTCGTCACCCCAGGTGGTCGCCAGGATCCGGTCGCCGTCGGTGAGCAGCAGGCTCAGCCGGGCCGCCGGGTCCAGGCCGGCGACCTCGGTGACGACCTCGGCGAGCTGGTCGGCGCCGGGGTCGCGTCTGGGCGAACACGTGGGCGGCCAGGACCGCGGAGTCGCAGACCGACTCGGCCTCGGCGTCGGCGGGCAGCACGGCGCGGTCGACGCGGCCGTTGTGCGAGAGCAGCCAGCGGCCGTCGGTGAACGGCGCGGCGGCCGTCTCGTCGGCCGGCATGCCGGGCGGTCGCGGAGCGCACCGCGGCCAGCACGCAGCCGGAGCTGAGCACCGGCGCGACCGACGCGAAGGACGCGTCGCTCCACAGCGGCCGCGACGAGCGCCAGCGCACCGGCTCGGGGTGCCCCGGGACGAAGAAGCCGACGCCCCAGCCGTCGGCGTTCATCAGGCCGTGCGCTGGCGACGCGGCTGGTAGCTCTGCCGCAGCAGGCCGTGCTCCGGCTCGAGCACCAGCGAGGCGAGCGTGCGCGGCTCGCCCAGCCACGCGAGGTGCCTACACAGCGTCCCAGGCCAGTCGCAGCCCCGCTGAAGATCTGCCGGCGGATCGGGAGGTCCCAGTTGCGGAAGGACGGCCGGACCGACGCCCCGCCGACCGCCCACGAGCCGCCGCGCAGCACGCGGTAGTCGCCGCCGAAGAACGGCGCGCTGTAGTCGGCGTAGAGCATCGGCTCGAAGCCGGGCCACGGCTCGAACCCCGACGAGGTCCACTCCCACACGTCGCCGATCATCTGCTCGACGCCGTACGCCGAGGCGCCCGCCGGGTAGGCGCCGACCGGCGCGGGACGCAGCGCTCGCCCGCCGAGGTTGGCCAGGGCGGGCGTCCACTCCGAGTCGCCCCACGGCCAGCGCCGGCGGCGCCGCGCGCGGGGTCCCAGGCGCACGCCTTCTCCCACTCCTGCTCGGTCGGGCAGCCGGGCGCCGGCCCACGCGGCGTACGCCTCGGCCTCGAAGAAGCAGACGTGCTGCACCGGCTCGTCGGCCGGGATCTCCTCGACGTGCGCCGAACCGGCGCCGGGAGCCGTCGGCGGACCAGAACAGCGGCCGCTCCAGCCCGGCCTCGACGCGGTGCGCCCAGCCGCGCTCGGACCACCACTGCGGCTCGGTCGTAGCCGCCGGCCTCGACGAACGCGCTGCCACTCGCCGTTGGTGACCGGCACCCGCGCGATCCGGAACGCCGGCAGGTCGACCGTGTGCGCGGGCCGCTCGTTGTCCAGCGACCACGGCTCGGTCGGCGCCGTCGACGCCGAGCACGAACGGGCCGGCCGGGCACCAGCACGGCGTCGCCGGGCACGCACCCGCCCGGGCGGCAGCGGCGCACCCGGTGCCGAGGAGCGGCTCGCCGGCGCGCAGCTGGTGGGTGGCGAGCATGGTCTCGACGTGCTGCTGCTCGTGCTGCTCGACCATCACGTAGGGGAACAGCCGCTCCGGCGGTGGCGTCGTCGAGGCGGTCGAGCCCGTCGAAGACGCGGCCGCGCACGTCGGCGATGAAGCTCCGCGCCTCGGCGCGGCGTGAGCAGCGGCAGGTCGACGCGGGTGGCGCGCGGGTGCTCGAAGGCGTCGTACAGGCGCTCGATCCGGCACGCCAGCAGCCCCTGCGCGGCCGCGTCGCCGCCGCGCAGCAGCCACAGGTCCTCCTGCTGGCCGATGTGGGCGAGGTCCCAGACCAGCGGGCTCATCAGCGGGCTGTGCTGGGTGGTCAGCTCGGCCTCGTCGAACGTCCGTCAGCTGCAGGGTGCGGGTCGCGCGGCGGCCTCGAGCGCCGCGCGCGGTCTGCTCACGCATGCGCCTCCTCCTCGAGTACGACGAGCGGGCCGGCCGCCTCGACCCGGCGCCGCAGCTCGCCGCTCGGGGTGCGCCCGGCCGCGATCAGCTCGGCGAGCTCCTCGACCTCGCGGCGCAGCCCGTCGGGACACCGCGTGGCCGCCAGGTCGGCGCAGGCAGTCACCGCCGGCCGCACCGACGGCGTCGTCGAGGCCCCGTCGGGCGGCGGTCTGCCAGGCTCGGCGACCGGTGCGCACAGCGTCGGCCGCCTCGTCGGCGGCGACCGGGTCGTCGACCAGGGTGACCACGAGCGCGGCGAGCGCGGGCCACCAGCGGTCGGGCAGGGCGTCGAGGCACCGGATCTCCAGGTAGCCGCGCGGCCGGACGGGCGGGAACAGCGTGGTCAGGTGGTAGTCGAGGTCGGCCATCGACGGCCGCCGGCCGAACGGCGCCTCGCCGCGCAGCCAGTCGGCGAACGAGACCCGCGTCGGTGACCGGCCCGGCAGCTCGTCGTCGGTCGTGGACCAGCATCACCGGCGCGTCCAGCGCGTAGCCGGCCCACGCCTCGGTGGGCTCGCCGCGCGGCAGCGGGTCGCTGCGGGCGTGGTCGATGCCCTGCCAGGTGCCCTGGCGCATCGAGTGCCAGCCCGAGGACCGCCCGCCGAGGTAGGGCGACGTGGACGAGGCGGCCACCAGCATCGGCACCAGCGATGCGGACGAGGGCCAGCCGGTCGGCCCAGCCGGCCGCCGGGCCCGCGTCGAGGTTGACCTGCAGGGCGGCGGTGGCCGACATCATCGCCTTGCCCGGCGCCGGCGCAGCCGAGGGCGTCGAAGTGCGCCTCCATCGCGCGGTAGCGGGGGCTCGGGTTGATCCGCGGCCACGGGCCGGGCCAGGTCGGTGCCGAGCGGGGCCGCGCCGAAGCCGGCATCCGCGCAGGCGCTGCCGCAGCACGTGCTCGGTCGGCCCGCAGGGCCGTCGACCGCGGCCACGACGCCGACGGCGCGGCGGCGTGGACAGCTCGATCTGCCCGCCCGGCTCGAGCGTCACCAGGCTGCTCGGCCGGCAACGCACCGATGCCTTCGGCCAGTCGCTGTGCCTCGGCCCACGTCGGACGCCGCGCCGGGTGGACCAGGTCGACGAGGTGGAACTCCAGCTCGAGGCCGACGAGACCGCCGGGAGTGTCGGACAGGGCCGCCTCGGCGCACGTGGCGACGCGCCGTCTCGAGCGGGTCGCGCGCGGCCAGCAGCGGGTCGTCGGCCGAGCGCGCGCGTTCGCGGCGACGGTGGCGGTGTGCCTCTGAGCGGTCATCCGCCCCCTCCAGGTCCGGACCGGCTGCGCTGCAGCCGCGGGTCGGTGCGGGGGCGGCCGTCAGGTTCCGGCCGTCCTCGTGATTCTCCTGTGCACTATGGCAAAGCCCGCCGACAAGTCCAACCCGCACATCGGGGCCGACGCCGGCTGTTCACACGGTGGTCAGATCCGGGAGAGCGCCCGGGCCAGCCGGTCGAGGTCCGCGTCGCCGAGGTCGACGTGGGGGCTGAGACGGAGCCAGGGACCGTGGTCCGCACCCATCTCGCGCGGCGCCCGCCATGGCAGGCAGACGCTCGTGAGGATGCGGTGCTCGTGCAGCAGGCGCTCCTGGACGCGGCGTCACGTCGTGCCCTGCCGTCGACCGCAGAGCGGTGGTCGCCGAAGCCGGTGCCTGCGGCTGCACGACCTCCCAGCCATCGAGGTCGCGCGCCATCTCGCGCACGAGCGCCCCCACCTCCGACAGGCGGCCGGCAACCGCACGGGGGCCGAGCGCCAGGTACTCGCTCGACGGCGACGCCGAGGCCCACCCGCCCGGCCACGTGGGCCTCCTCCGACTCGAGCAGGCGCAGCGGCGGGAGGTCCGGGCTGCTTCGCGGGGCGTCGTACACGCAGGAGGGGGCGGTGCCGCTCGGCGACGGCCAGCATCCCGACCCCACGCGGTCCGGCCAGCCACTTGCGGCTGGTCGCGAAGACCGCGTCGGCCCCGGGAGGGACGGGCAGGTGCCCCACCGCCTGGGCGGCGTCGAGCCAGACCGGGACACCGTGCTCACGCCCGAGCTCGATCACCTCGGCCGCCGGCTGCACCAGCCCGCGGTGGGCGGCGAGCTGGTCCACGAGTACGACGTCGGGCGGGTCCCCGGCGAGCAGGGTCTCCAGGGCGGCCAGGTCGAGACGCCCCGATCGTCCACGGGCAGCTGCTGGACCTCGAGGCCCAGCCAGCGGAGCAGCTCGAGGTTCGGGCCCCACTCGGACGCCGCGACACCCACCCGCGCGCCTTCGCGGCAGCGGCCAGGCGCCGACGAGCGCCTCGAACGCGGCGGTGGCGCTCTCGACGAACGCGACACCGTCCGGCTCGCTGCCGAGCAGCACCGCGGTGTCGCGCCGGAGGCCGTCGAGCCGGTCTCGGGCGCGCTCCTGGGCGATGTAGCCGCCCAGCTCGGACTCGAGCCGGGCGTGCGCGGCGACCGCTTCCAGCGTGGCCGTCGAGGATCGTCCGACGGCGGCCGAGTCGAGGTGGAGCACCTCGGTCCTGGGTCGGGACGCGGCTCGCTCAGCCCACGCTGCGTCGTTCACCGGGCCAAACCTGCCACACGTCGCCGACGCGGCTCCCTCAGCCTTGCGGGGCGGTCACCGCTCCCTGCGACGTGAGACTCGGGGGTCGTCCCCCTGGCGGCTCGTCGGCCGAGCGGGAGTTGCGCCACGCAACGCCGAGCAGGAAGGCGAAGTAGACATGGACGAACACCCAGCCCCAGTAGCCCTCGATCGCCCGGCGGAGATAGTCGATCGTCACCGCCCGCCCCCGCTCAGGTCTTCCCGAGCCCAGGCACCCACCGGGATGAGGACGATGGCCACGAGAGTGAGCGCCACCACCCAGGTCATCCACAGGGCTCTGGTCCCCGAGGCGTCCCCGTTCAGCAGCCGGCGGTCGAAGATGTCGATCGCCGGCCCGGCCAGGACGAGCGGGACCAGGCTTTCGGCCTGGTCGATCACGAACGTCGTGTCCACCAGCACGACGATGCAGAGTGTCACCGACCGCGGCGCACACCAGGGCCGTCGTCCGCGAGCGCGGTAGACACATGTAGAACAGGAGGAAGCCGGCCCCGATGATCGGCTCGTTCAGCGTCGTCAGCGTGGCCGGCAGATCGGAGGCGCGCAAGGCCGACCCGAGCGCGACGAACAGGACACCGCAGCTCGCCATCCCGATCAACAGTCGCAGCGTGCGCGCCCGCGTCCTGAGGATCTGGATCTCTGCGGCGACGAGCATGGCGAAGAGGAACGCCTCGCTGTTGTGTCCGACCTGGGTCGCCAGTCCGCTCGGCAGGAAGTGCTGCTGAGCCCTCGTGACCAGCACCAGCAACGCAACGGCCATCGTCGTGTAGAAGATGGCGATGCGGATGCGGCGATCAAGCATGGGATGAACCTAAGGTGAAAGATCGCCGCCGAGGTCTGACGACCGCAGATGTGAGATTCCTGGTCAGAGTGGTTTAACCCGGGACCACCCGGGTGTCAACGGTGGGCTAGCGCGCATCTCCGTCTCACGAACCAAGAACGTGCGGGTGCTGCGGCGGGCAGCCCGTTGCGATGACGAGGTCCGTCGTGATGCTCTGGACGTCAGCATCGATGTGACGGGAAAGCCATGTGCGACGACTGCGTGGGGCGGACGATCACTCGTCGACAGATGCTGTGGACGCCACCGGCTGCGCTTGGCGCAGCCCTGCTGGCTGATGCCCCGGCCTACGGCGCCGCGCGGACAGTGGCGCGTATCTGCCGGTCATCCTGGGGCGCGCGCCAGCCGACCGGCGTCTACGTCCCCCACCAGATCAACCGGATCACTGTCCACCACAGTGCCGTCGTCCTGCGCGACAACCGGAAGGCACCGGCGCAGTTGCGTGCGTTCCAGGCTGACCACCAGTCGCGGGGCTGGCCGGACATCGCCTACCACCTGCTCATCGACCGGCACGGCAACCTCTACCGGGGCCGGCCCTTGTGGGCCGCCGGCGACACCAACACCAGCTACGACCCGAGCGGGCACCTGCTCGTGCTGGCACTCGGCAACTTCCAGGTGCAGTAGATCTCCCGGGCCCAGCTCAACACGACGATCAGTGTGCTGGCCTGGGCGTGCACCCACTACGGGATCGCGCCGCGCGCCATCCGCGGGCACCGCACCTACGCGAACACGTTGTGCCCGGGCGCCCGGCTCCAGCGCTACATCACCGACGGCACCGTGCGGCGGCGCGTGACCCCGCGGCTGGGTGAGGTCACCTTCCGGAACCTGTGCGGGGACGCCGGCCGGCGACGGGTCCGCCAGATCGAGAACGGCACCGACTGACCCGACCGGCGCATGCTCAGCCGAGTCCTCGGGCGGACCGGCATTCGACGAGCGGCACCCGGTGCCGCCGAGTGCGACCTCAGTCCAGGTAGTCGCGCAGCACCTGCGAGCGGCTCGGGTGCCGCAGCTTCGACATCGTCTTCGACTCGATCTGGCGGATCCGCTCGCGGGTGACGCCGTAGACCTTGCCGATCTCGTCCAGCGTCTTGGGCTGGCCGTCGGTGAGGCCGAAGCGCATCGAGACCACGCCCGCCTCGCGCTCGGAGAGCGTGTCGAGCACGGCGTGGAGCTGCTCCTGGAGCAGCGTGAAGCTGACCGCGTCGGCCGGGACGATGGCTTCGGAGTCCTCGATCAGGTCGCCGAACTCCGAGTCGCCGTCCTCACCGAGCGGGGTGTGCAGCGAGATCGGCTCGCGGCCGTACTTCTGCACCTCGATGACCTTCTCCGGGGTCATGTCGAGCTCCTTGGCGAGCTCCTCCGGGGTGGGCTCGCGCCCGAGGTCCTGGAGCATCTGGCGCTGGACGCGGGCGAGCTTGTTGATGACCTCGACCATGTGCACGGGAATGCGGATGGTGCGGGCCTGGTCGGCCATCGCGCGGGTGATCGCCTGCCGGATCCACCAGGTGGCGTACGTCGAGAACTTGTAGCCCTTGGTGTAGTCGAACTTCTCCACCGCGCGGATCAGGCCGAGGTTGCCCTCCTGGATCAGGTCGAGGAAGAGCATGCCGCGGCCGGTGTAGCGCTTGGCCAGCGAGACGACGAGGCGCAGGTTGGCCTCGAGCAGGTGGTTCTTGGCGCGGCGGCCGTCCTCGGAGATCCACTCGAGCTCGTCGAGCACCTTCGGCCCGATCTTGCCGCCCTTGGAGAGCTTCTCCTCCGAGAACAGGCCGGCCTCGATGCGCTTGGCGAGCTCGACCTCCATCTCGGCGTTGAGGAGGGGGACCTTGCCGATCTGCTTGAGGTAGTCCTTGACCGGGTCGGCGGTCGCACCGGCGACCATGACCTGCTGCTCGGGCTCGTCGGTCTCGTCGGCCGAGGAGACGATGAAGGTGGCTTCCTTCTCGTCCTCCTTGATCGATGGGTCCGCGACGACGTCCTTCTCGAACTGCTCGTCGGGCACGTCCGCGAGGGTCTTCTTGCCGTCGGGCCCGACGGCGGCCGTCTCGGCCTGGATCTGTTCGGCGGTCTTGGCTGAGGTGGCCTTCTTGGCTGCCGCCTTCTTCGCGGGGGCGGTCTTGGCGGGAGCCTTCTTCGCCGGAGCCTTCTTGGCCGCCGTCTTCTTGGCGGTCGAGCTTGAACTCGAGGACACGAACTACCTCTCGCTTGCCGTTCAGGGGCTTCTCAGGAATCTACTGGGGCGCGACAAGACCCGTAGGTGTCAACAGCCGCATGGCCATTGTGTCATGACGCCAAAGACTCGCAGACGACGGCTCACGTGCACGCGACGGGCTCCACAGGGGTTGCCCGAGCGGGAGCCCGAGACAAGCACCTGAGGCGTACTACGCCTTCGCCGCGGCCTTCTTCTCCTTCTTGTAGGCCCGCACCTTCTCCAGAGAGGCGGTGTCGACGACGTCCGCGACCGAGCGGTAGCCCTCCTGGCTGTAGTCCCCCACGACCGCCTCCCAGCCGTCGGGGCGTACGCCGCGTTGCTTGGCCAGCAGGGCGATGAAGATCTGGGCCTTCTGCTTGCCGAACCCGGGCAGGGCGGTCATCCGCCGGAGCAGGTCCTGGGCATCCGCCGCTCCGGTCCAGATGCGCTCGGCCTCGCCGTCGTACTCCTCGACGACGATCCGCGCGACGGCCTGCACCTTCTGCGCCATCGAGCCCGGGAACCGGTGCACGGCCGGTGGCTCGGAGCACAGTGAGGCGAAGCTCTCGGGCTCCGCGGCAGCGATCTCGGCCGGCTCCAGGCTCCCGAACCGGTCCAGGATCTTCGCGGGGCCGCGGAAGGCGTGCTCCATCGGGTACTGCTGGTCCAGCAGCATCCCCAGCAGGAGTGCGAAGGGTGATCCCTCGAGAACCTCGTCGGCCTTGTCGTCGCCGGTGATGTGGATGGCCATGGGGCCAGCATGCCTCACCACATCTGACGGTCGCGGCGTACCCGGCGGCGGACCGAAGGCTCCGGTGTCGGCGTGACTGGCACCCCGAGGTCCCGATCGGTCCGTCGGCGTGTCCGCGAGGCACGGACCCGCGCCCGCTGCGCCTGTGGATCCAGCCGGCGTCCGTCGATGGGGCGAGGCAGGGTGAAGCCGTGGACGTCGAGCTCGCGCAGAGGATCACCGAGGAGCTGAGGGCGTTCGTGGCGGCTGCCGGCACGCGCCGCGCCCTGCGGACCACCTGCCACGTCGGGCACCCGTGCGGTGAGCAGGTGTCACTGGCCACCGTGGACGAGGCCAGCCTCCGCGCCGACCTCGTGGAGCGGGCGATCGACGGGCTCCGCGCCACCGACGGTGCCTGTGCCTGGGTGACGCGCGGTGGCGACCTCGGCACCACCGACGCCGACGCGGCCTGGTTCGCCGCTGCCCGTGCGGGGTACGCCCGCCACGGGTTGACGTTGCCTGCGTTCGTGGTGGTCACGAGGACCGCGTGGCTGGACCTGGTCAGCGGCGAGCGCCGCCAGTGGCGCCGGGTCCGCACCCGGTCGCGCGGCGGGTGAGCCTCACAACGGCCAGGTGTGCACCGGCTCGTTGGCGTGCATCAGCTCGCGGTAGTCCTGCAGCATGAGACGCAACGCCTCGGCGCGGTCGGCGCCCCGCTCCTCGCGGGCGGTGACCTCGTCCACGCACCACGTCGCGCCGTTGCGACCCAGGACGCAGCGCTGCTCGATGATGTCGAGCAGCCGGGTCGCCTCGTCGGACTCGACGCCCCAGCGCTCCAGGCCCGCGTGGGCCATCGGCAGCAGCCGGCGCAGCACCAGCTCGGTCGCGGACACCTCGCCGACACCCGGCCAGTAGACCCGCGCCCTGATGCCGTGCTCCGCGCCCACGTGGAAGTTCTCCTCCGCCGCCGAGAACGACATCTGCGACCACAGCGGTCGATCGTCCTCGGCGAGGGTCCGCACCAGGCCGAAGTAGAAGGCGGCGTTGGCCATCGTGTCGATGACCGTGGGGCCGGCGGCGAGCACCCGGTTCTCCACCCGCAGGTGGGGCACCCCTTCGACGACGTCGTAGACCGGCCTGTTCCAGCGGTAGATGGTGCCGTTGTGCAGCTTCAGCTCCGAGAGCGACGGGGTGCCGCCCCCCTCGAGCACCTGCAGCGGGTCCTCGTCGTCGGTGATCGGGAGCAGCGCGGGGAAGTAGCGCACGTTCTCCTCGAACAGGTCGAAGATCGAGTTGATCCAGCGTTCGCCGAACCACACCCGAGGTCGCACGCCCTGCTCCTTGAGCTCCTCGCTGCGCGTGTCGGTGGCCTGCTCGAACAGCGGGATCCGGGTCTCCTGCCACAGCTGTTTCCCGAGCAGGTACGGCGAGTTGGCGCCGACCGCGAGCTGGATGCCGCTGATCGCCTGGGAGGCGTTCCAGTACGCCGCGAAGTTGTCCGGGCTCACCTGGGTGTGCAGCTGGGTGCTCGTGCAGGCGGCCTCCGGCATGATCGACTCCGAGGTCGTGCGCAGCCGCTCGGTGCCGGCGATGTCGATGACGAGGTCCTCACCGCGCGCCGCCAGGATCTGGTCGCTGAGCAGCTTGTAGCGCGGGTTCGGGCTGACGTTGGAGGGGCTCAGGTGACCGTCCTCGAGGGTCGGCAGGATGCCGATCATCACCATGTGCGCGTGGACGTCGTTGGCCTTGCTCTCGGCCTGGTTGAGGCTGCTGCGCAGGTCGTCCTCGAAGCCCGAGACGCCGCGTGAGCCGAGGCGGCGCGGCAGCACGTTGATCTCGAGGTTGAACTGGGCGAGCTCGGTCTGGAAGTGCGGGTTGGCGATCGCCTCCAGCGCCTCGGCACTCTTCAGCGAGGGGCGCCCCTCGTCGTCGACGAGGTTGAACTCGATCTCCATCCCGGTCATCGGGTTCTCGATGTCGAAGTAGGACTCGCGCAGCATCCGCGCGAAGACGTCGAGGCAGCGGCGTACCTTCTCCCGGTGCCGCGTGCGGTCGGAGCGGGAGAACTCCTGCAGGTCGACTTCGGTGCCCATGTCGGCACCCTAGTCCGGTGTCCGCTCGTGTCACGAGGCTCGACTCGAGTCCTGACCAGGAGCGATGTCGTCCGCGAAGACCGGGAGCTCGTCCTCGGGGATCGGCTCCCAGACTCCCGGCGGAACCGCGCCGGTCAGGACCTGGGCGATGCAGTGGGCCATGGAGTAGTCGGGATCGACCTCGAGGCAGCGGTCGATCGCGCACCAGGCGAGGGCACCTTCCCCGTGCTGCCAGGCCGCGAAGGCCAGCAGCGAGCAGGCGCCCGGCAACAGGTCGCGCGGGGCGCGGCGCACCAGACCACGCCACAGGTCGACGTGGCTCGCGGACGAGGCCCGGGTGATCTCCGCCCACGCCACGTCACGGGTCGGCACGAGCGAGGCGAGCACCAGCAGGCGGCCGGCGTCGCCGGGCTGGATCGGGCGGCGCTCCTCCACGAAGGACCTGATGCGCCGCTGCAGCCACCGGGCCTCGGCCCGCAGGAACGCGGAGCACGGCTCGCGGGACGTCGACGCGGTCGTCAGGTCGGCGAACCGCGTGGCCGCGAGCGCGACCTCGACGGCGTCCTCCTCGTCGGTGCCCACCAGGGTGTCGGCGAGCTCGGCCCGGTCGCGGTGCACCACCTGCCCGTCGAACACTCCCTGCGCCGTGAACGCGTGCGCGCCGAGGTCGTACGGCGTGCCGGGTGACCCGTCCTCCGGAAGGGAGTGCCAGCGCCCGTCGTCGACGCGCAGCACGTCGATCACCTCGACGCCGCGGTCCAGGAGCCGCCCCAGGAGCAGCGTCGAACTGGGTGTGGGCGACCTCTTCGTCGTCGGTGTAGAGCAGGACGGCGACGCGCTCGGCCCGGTTGGCCACGACGGCGCGCACCAGCACCTCGGCCACGTCCTCCTGCTCGGCCAACCCCACCGGCAGGTCGACCCGCGCGTGGAACGCGGAGCCGGGTGTGCCGAAGGTCAGCAGCACCACCGAGTCGCGTGGATGGAACCCGAGCACCACCGGGACGATGGCGACCAGGTCGGTCGGCGTGCGGGCGACGAACGTCGACGGACGGGTCGGCGGCTGTGAGGAGGTCATGGCCGCCACCCTCCGAGCCGGGAGCGACCGTCGGCAGGCGGGTGCACGGCACCGGTGGAGGGAGTGGCCGGCGAGCACCGGGCTGTGGAAGCGAAACGGCCACGTCGCCGCGCGAGGCGCGTCGGTGGTGCGTGACACGATCACCGCGTGCGCTCCGAGCCGACGATCCTGCACGTGGATCTCGACGCCTTCTTCGCGGCCGTGGAGCAGCGCGACAAGCCCTCGCTGCGCGGCAAGCCGGTCGTCGTCGGAGGGGTCGGCGGGCGCGGCGTGGTGGCGACCGCGTCCTACGAGGCGCGGACCTTCGGGGTCCACTCGGCGATGCCCACCTCCGAGGCTCGGCGGCGGTGCCCGAACGCAGCGTTCCTCGCCGGCCGGTTCCACGCCTACCGCGACACCAGCAGGGCGGTGATGGCGCTGCTGCGCGAGATCAGTCCCGTCATCGAGCCGCTCTCCCTCGACGAGGCGTTCGTCGACCTCGAGGCGGCCGACCTGCCCGATCACAGCGTGGCCGCGGTCAGCGCCCTCGGCCGCGAGCTCAAGGAGCGCGTGCACGAGGTGACCGGCGGCCTGACCGGGTCGGTCGGCATCGGCTCCTCGAAGCTGATCGCCAAGATCGCCAGCGACCTCGACAAGCCCGACGGGCTGGTCGTCGTCGCCCCGGGCATGGAGCAGGACCTGCTGCGTCCGATGCAGGTCACCGTCATCCCCGGGGTCGGTCCGGCCACGGCCGAGCGGCTGCGCCGGGTGGGCGTGCACACCGTCGAGGACCTGGAGCGGCTCACCGAGGACGAGCTGGTGCGGCTGCTCGGTCGGGCGCACGGCACCGGGCTGTTCGCCCTCGCCCGGGCCCAGGACGACCGCGCGGTCCAGTCCGAGCGCGAGACCAAGTCGATCAGCGTCGAGGACACCTACGACACGGACCACGTCGACCCGCGGCTGCTGGTGGCGCTGCTCGACCGGCAGGCCGCCAAGGTCACCGAGCGGCTGCGCAAGGCGCGCCTGTCGGGCCGGACGGTCTCGATCAAGGTGCGGCTGCACGACTTCTCCACGCTGAGCCGTTCGGCGACGCTGTCCGAGCCGTCCGACGACGGCCGTCAGATCGCCCGGGTGGCGCGCACGCTGCTCGGCGAGCTGGACACCTCCGGCGGCGTACGCCTTCTCGGGGTGGGGGTCTCGGGGCTCGCGGACTGGATCCAGGAGGACCTGTTCGCCGACGAGGACGTCCCGGACGTGCGATCCCGATGAAGAGACGGAGGCCGCCGTCGCCGCCGCCTCCCGCCACCGCGGGTGGGTGCCCGGCATGGACGTGGTGCACGAGGCGCACGGCCGCGGGTGGGTCTGGGGCTCGGGGCGGGGCGTCGTGACGGTGCGTTTCGAGACGGCCGAGACCGGGCCCGGCCGGGTGCTCAGCTTCGCGGTGACCGACCCCGCGCTGACGCCGTTCAGACCACCCGAAGAGTGATCTCGTCGCCCGGACGCAGCTGGGCGCACACGGGCAGGTCGTCCGCGACGACCACGCCGACCACGGGGTAGCCACCCGTGGTCGGATGGTCGTTGAGGAACACCACGGGCAGCCCGTTGGGCGGCACCTGCACGGCGCCCAGCACCATCCCCTCGCTCGGCAGCTCCTCCTGGCCGCGCCACCGGATCCGCTCCCCCTCCAGGCGCAGGCCGATCCGGTTGGACGCGCTCCCCACCACGTACGACGACCCGCTGAGTCCCGTCACCGACCCGGGCTCGAACCAGTCCTCGCGCGGCCCGAGCCGCAGCCGCAGGACGTGACTCGACCCGCGAGAGCGCAGCACGTCGACCGGAACCGGCTCGCCCGTCGGTGACCCGACCGGCAGCACGTCACCCTCCTCCACCGGCGCAGGTCCGAGTCCCGAGAGCAGGTCGCTCGACCGCGAGCCGAGCACCGGCTCCACCTCGATCCCGCCCGAGACCGCGACGTAGGCCCGCAGCCCCGCGGTGGCGTTGCCCAGCTCGACCAGCGACCCGGCCGGCACCGTCACGGCGATCGCCCACTCGCGCGCGTGCCCCGACACCCTCACCGGGACCTGCGCACCGGTCACCGCCAGGGTCACGGCGCTGCGCGTGCGGAAGGCCACCCGACCCCCGAGGCACTCCAGCGTGGCCGCGGTCTCCGGATTGCCCACCAGTCGGTTCGCCAGCCGGTGCGCGGGCTCGTCGAGCGCCCCCGAGCGCGGGATGCCGAGATGCGCCTGTCCGGCGCGGCCGAGGTCCTGGACGGTCACCTGCAGGCCGGCGTCGGTGACCTCGAGGGCGCGGTCATCAGCCATCGGTGAACCGGACCCGGGTGCCGGGCGACGAGCAGCGCCGGGGGGTCACGATCGACGTCCCACAGCTGCGCGTCGGTGCGAGCGATCAGCTGCCACCCGCCGGGCGAGGACCGCGGGTAGACGCCCGTGAACGTGCCGGCCAGACCCACCGAGCCGGCCGGCACCTTGGACCGGGGCTCCTCGAGCCGGGGCACCTCGAGCTCCTCCGGCAGGCCGGTGAGGTAGGCGAAACCCGGAGCGAACCCGCAGAACGCCACCACGAACTCGCTCTCCCGATGGCGCCGCACCACCTCGTCGACGTCGAGGTCGCACAGCCGGGCGACCGACTCGAGGTCCGGTCCGTCGTAGGTCACCGGCAGCTCGACCAGCTCACCCTCCGCGTCGTCCGGCGGGGTCGTCGGCCAGTCGTCGAGGCTGCCGGTGACCTGAGCGAGGTCGTCGAGGCCGTCGAGGAGGAGGGTCCGGGCTGCGGGGACCAGGTCGGTGCAGGTCAGCTCGCCGGACTCGCGGCGACGAAGCGCCTCGGCGTACGCCGCTCGCACCTCGGCCGGACCGCCGCACTCGAGGAGGAGGGCTCGGTCGCCGAACGAACGCACGCGCATGTGGCGATCCTCGCAAACCGTTGTCGACGACGGCGCGGACCGGGCACTCTGGGTCCGCACCATCGAGCACAACTAGACGTGGGGTCCGCGGAAAGTATGAGTTTCCGCGGACCCCACTGGGTTGGAACGGCCATGATGCTCCGTTCCGAACCGGGGACTACCGCAGATGCCGGTCATCCCATCACTGACGACCTCCGGCGGGTCTCCCCACCAGTTGGACCTGCAGTATTCATCCGGTCCATCGCAACCCTCGCGGGCTGCGGTGAGAGATTTCTACGCGACGCCCGACTCCGGCACAAGAGCAATTCGCAAGTTGTTCCGACCATTTTCGGTCGGACGGCTGCCGTGCCCACAGATGGTGGTGCACGATCCACAGGTCGCGGCCTTTGTCCACATCTCGTCCACAGGCTCCTGTGGACAACTGGGACCCGCTGGACTAGCCAGGTGCAGTCCCGGGCGGGGCCGCTGCGACCCACGGCCGCACGTCGTACCCCTCCCCGAGCAGCGCGGCACGCACGGCCGAGGCCGCCTCGACGGCCCCCGGGGAGTCCCCGTGCACGCACAGGGACTGCACCTCGCCCCCGGCGGCCATCGCGACGGCGTTGGCGGCGATGGCGTCGGCCCCCTCGACCAGCGCCCCCGGCTGGTCGCGCGGCACCAGGCGGCCGTCCTCGGTGTAGCCCCGGTCCGGGAACCCCTCACGCACACCGAGCCGCCCTGCCGCCTCCGCGATCCGCAGGATCGCCGAGCCGGGCAGCCCCAGCACCGGCAGCGACCCGCTCCCCTCGAGCACCGCCCGGGCCTGGGCCTCGTCGTCGACCACGCGGTTGTAGAGCGCGCCGTGCGGTTTCAGGTAGGCCACGGCCGTCCCGCACTCCTCGGCGATCGAGGCCAACGCGTCGACCTGCTCGCGGACCCACCCGGTGAGCACGTCGGGGCCCGGGTCCATGTGCCGGCGGCCGAAGTTGTCGCGGTCGAGGTAGGAGACCTGGGCACCGACCACCACGCCACGGGCGGCCGCCTCCGCGCACACGGAACGCATGGTCTCCTCGTCCCCGGCGTGGAACCCGCAGGCCACGTTGGCGCTGGTGACGACCTGCAGGAGGCCGGCGTCGTCGGTCACCCCTTCCCCGAGGTCGGCGTTGAGATCGATGCCTCGCGGTCTGCCCGGCTCGGTGTGCATGGATCCAGTCTGCCCGGGCACGGGGGCGTCGCTGAGAAGTGCCTGAGAAGTCGGCGCGCGGCGAAACTTCACGACGGTCCGGGCCGTCACTACTCATGAGATCGCACGTAGCGGTCGCACCGGCGTCAGACCGATCCAGCGGGAATCCGCGGGCCCGGCCAAACGTTGGACCTGTCAGGACCACGTAGGACCGGTCCACCCTGTAGGAAGGGAGCACTTCCCCCATGAGCACCATCCGCCACGAGCGTGAGATCGAGGGCCGCGACAGCGTCGGCCTCTACCTCGACGAGATCGCCCGTACGCCGCTGCTCGACGCCGCGACCGAGGTCGAGCTGTCCAAGACCATCGAGGCGGGCCTGCTCGCCGCCCGGCTCCTCGAGGAGGGTCGCGTCGGCCGCAGGAAGGGCGGCGCGCCGAAGTACGCCACCGAGGCCGAGCTGCGCTGGATGGTGGAAGAGGGCGAGCGCGCCATGCAGCGCTTCATCAACGCCAACCTCCGCCTCGTCGTCTCGATCGCGCGCAAGTACGGCCGCAGCCAGATGCCGATGCTCGACCTGATCCAGGAGGGCAACACCGGCCTGATCCGCGCCGTCGAGAAGTTCGACTACGCCAAGGGCTACAAGTTCTCCACCTACGCGACCTGGTGGGTCCGCCAGGCGATCACGCGTGGCATCGCCCAGCAGGCTCGCGTGGTCCGGCTCCCCGTGCACGTCGTGGAGGAGCTCAACCAGGTGGGCTCGGCCCGGCGTACCCTCGAGCGCCAGCTGGGCCGCGACCCGGAGCCCGAGGAGATCGCCGCCGAGCTCGACATGGACATCGAGCGGGTCCTCGACCTGATGTCGTGGGGGCGCGACCACGTCAGCCTCGACACCCCGGTCGACGAGGACGGCGACACCTCCCTCGGTGACCTGATCGCCCAGGAGAGCTCCCCGGGCCCGACCTGACCGTGCTCGACACCGAGTCCCGCGACCGGCTGAACACGCTCGTCGACCTGCTCGACGAGCGCTCGGCCGACATCGTGCGGTCCCGCTACGGCCTCACCGACGGCCGCCAGCACAAGCTGGCCGACATCGGTGCCCGCCACGGCATCTCCGCCGAGCGGGTGCGTCAGCTCGAGCGCGAGGCGATCGCCAAGCTCCGTCGGCTCGCCGACCCCGACCTGGCCGCCTGAGGCAGGTCAGCCGTCCCGGTCGCCCCGCCGAGACCTCGTCGAAGACCTCCGCGACCCGCTCGCGGAGGTCTTCGCGCGTCCCGGTGTTCTCGATGACGTGCGTGGCGATGGCGCGCCGGTCCTCGCGCGATCGCCTGGGCGGCGATCCTCGACCGGGCGTCCTCGTCGGTCCAGCCACGCTCGCGCGTCATCCGCTCGACCTGGACCTCGGCGGGTGCGTCGACCACGATCACCGCGTCGAAGTCGCCGCCGCGTCCGTTCTCGGCCAGCAGCGGGATGTCGTGCACCACGACGGCGTCCGGGGGCGCGTGCTCCTCCAGCTCCACGATCCGCTCGAAGACCAGCGGGTGCACGATCGCCTCGAGCCGGCGCCGCGCCCCCTCGTCGTTGAAGACGAGCCGGCCCATCGCGGGTCGGTCGAGCTCACCGTCCGGACCGAGCAGCTCCTCGCCGAACTCCTCCACGACGCGGGCCAGCCCCGGCGTACCCTTCGCGACCACCTCACGGGCCAGCACGTCGGCGTCGATGACGACGGCTCCCAGCTCGGCGAGCATCGCCGAGACCGTGCTCTTGCCGGAGGCGACTCCCCCTGTCAGTCCGACGCGTCGATGTGGCATGGCGCCGAGTATGGCCGAGCTCGTGGCACCTGCGCGTCAGGAACGGCTGCCGCGGAACAGCACCGACTCATCGAGCCAGCTGCCGCTAGCCCGTGCTGTCCTGCTCGCCGCGCTCCTCGCGCTCGCGCCGCAGGCGCTGCTCGCGGTAGGCACGGCGCTGTTCCTCCGCACGCTCCCGGACCTTGCGCAGGAACTCATCGTCCTGCTCCGACGTGGTCGCGGCGGCGCGACCGGGCCGGTCGTACTCCGGGTAGTCCGGCATCGACCGCTCGTGTCGTGAAGCCGAGGCTGTACGGCGCGGTCGCCCGGCCACGAACCAGGCGAGCGAACCCGCGAACGGGAAGAACAGGACGATGAGCAGCCACCAGATCTTGCCCAGGTGGCGAATGGCACCCTCGTCGCTGCCGATCACGTCGATCAGGGCGAACACCCACATCACGAACACGACCAGCCCGAGGAGCAGTTCGAGGCGAATCACCGGGCAAGTGTGGACGAGCGCAATGCCTGGCGTCTGGCGATCACCTGAGTTGGTCCATGAAGGTCCAGACGCGTTGGCCACGCTCTGGTCCAGGTCGGGAAATGACAGGATCGGAGCGTGGATGCGCGCGGCCTGACCCCTGGGGACAGGGTCGCTCTGCTCGTTCCCGGCTCGACCGCCTACGTGGAGCTGGCGACCAGCCTCCTGCGACGTGGCATCTTCCCGGTACCGATGGACGCCGGGCTGACGGAGAGCGAGCGCACGGCACTGCTGGCAGATGTCGACCCGGCTCTCGTCGTCACCGAGCAGGAGCAGCTCGAGGCGCTGCTCGCGGAGCTCCCCGACGACCCGTCGCTCGGTCCACCTCGGGGGCGGCCCATCCACCTGACGAGCGGCACGACCGGACGACCCAAGGGGGTCTGGTCCGGACTGCTCGAGCCGACCGAGGCCGACGCCCTGCTCGCCGAGGAGCGCGAGCTGTGGGGCTTCTCCTCCGACGACGTCAACCTGGTGCTCAGCCCGATCCACCACTCCGCGCCGCTCCGGTTCGCGATGGGCACGCTGCTCGCCGGCGGTCGTGTCGTGGGTCTCGAGAGGCGCAAGGGGCTCGACCCGGCCCACATCACCGAGCTCATCGAGCGTGAGCGACCGACGTCGATGTTCTGCGTGCCCGTCGCACCTCCAGAGGTTGTTCGCACACTGGGACGCTCTGCTCGACTCGGGGGGCGGCGCGCCAGACCTGTCGTCGTTCCGGCTGGTGGCACACGCCGGCGCGCCGTGCCCGGAGCGAGTGAAGCGCCGACTGATCGAGGTGTTCCCCGCCGGCTCGACCTGGGAGTTCTACGGGTCCACCGAGGGCCAGTTCACCGCCTGCCGGAGCGAGGAGTGGCTCGAGCGACCGGGCACGCTCGGCCGGGCACGACCGGGTCGGGTGATGACCGTCGACGACAGCGGCCACCTGTGGTGCGTCGTACCTCCCCATGCGCGGTTCACCTACCTCCACGACCCGGAGAAGACCGCGGCCGCCTGGCGCGACACGGCCGAGGGTCCGGCCTTCACCGTCGGCGACCTCGGACGCATCGACGAGGACGGCTTCGTCTACCTCGACGGCCGCCGGGAGGACCTCATCATCAGCGGCGGCGTCAACGTCTACCCGGCGGAGGTCGAGCAGGTCCTCGGCGAGGTGCCGGGTGTCCGCGACATCGCGGTCTTCGGCATCGAGGACGACGGAGTGGGGGCAGCGCGTGTGTGCTGCGGTCGTGGGACAGGTCGACGACGACGCCCTGGACGCCCACGCCCGTGAGCACCTGGCGCCGGCCAAGCGGCCGAAGCAGTACCACCGACTCGACACGCTGCCGCGCACGCCCACCGGCAAGGTACGTCGGCTCGACCTCCCCGAGCTGCTGGCGGACGGGCCCTGATGGGGTTCTCGAAGGCTGAGCTCGAGTCGTTCCGTGACGTCGAGGTGCCCGACCTGCTCCCGGAGGGACCCGACGCCCTGCGGATGCTCTTCGTCGGCATCAACCCCGGGCTGTGGACCGCGGCCGTGCAGACCCACTTCGCGCACCCCGCCAACCGCTTCTATCCCGCGCTGCTCCGCGCCGGCATCCTCGACCACCCGGTCAGTCCGTCCGCCGGCATGACCGACACGGACCGGGACCGGTTCCGGGCCCGCGGTCTTGGCATCACCAACCTGGTACCCCGGGCCACCGCGAGGGCATCGGAGCTGCGTACCGACGAGCTGCGTGCAGGCGCGGAGCAGCTGCGGGGCCTGGTGCGCGAGCATCGCCCGACGGTGGTGGCGATCCTGGGCATCACTGCCTATCGCCAGGCCTTCGGGCTGCGCGCGGCCGCCCTCGGTCGCCAGGACGAGACCCTCGAGGACGCCGAGCTGTGGGTGGTGCCCAACCCCAGCGGACTGAACGCCCACGAGACCATCGCCACCCTGTCCGAGGCCTACGCCACCCCGGCCCGGGCCGCCGGGATCATCCAGCCAGAGCGCCGGACGCCGCCCACGGCCCGGTGATGGCGGGAACTTTGCGGACCACGACGTTTCTGCCACTGTTGGCGGGGATTGCGCGGGCGCATGATTACTGCCATGAACACTTTCACCGACATCGTTCTCATCCTGGCCCTGCTGGCCATGACTGCCGTCGTCGTGCAGATGGTGCGCGCGACTGTCCGTGGAGACGGCTACGGCCGCCGCCCCTCCCCCCGGTCCCACCACGAGGACCTCTTCGCTGCCGGGCGTCCGCGCCCGCTCTGACCCCCCACCCGCAACCCACCCCGGTGCGCCAGGCACCGGACACGAGACAGGAGCCCGGCCCCTGGGGGCCGGGCTCCTGTCTCGTGTTCAGTTGGTCGAGGTTCCTCCTCGAGAAGGTCGCCAAGCGACCTCAGGAATCGTTGCCACCCGTGAGCTTCTCGCGGAGAGCCTGCAGCGCCTCGTCGGAGGCGAGCGACCCGCTGTCGGTCTCGGCGCCCTCGGCGACCTCGGGGGCCTCGCCACCGCTGGAGTACGACGTGGCCTCGCCGGCCTCGACCTCGGCCTTCGCGGCCTCGGTCTGCTGCTTGACGTGGGCCTCCCAGCGGGCGTGGGCCTTGGCGTACTGGTCCTCCCAGAGCTTGCGCTGGTCGTCGAAGCCCTCGAGCCACTCACCCGTGTCGGGGTCGAAGCCCTCGGGGTAGATGTAGTTGCCCTGGTCGTCGTACGTCGCGGACATGCCGTAGAGGGTCGGGTCGAACTCCTCGGACTCGGCAGCCGTCGCCGTCTCGTTGGCCTGCTTGAGCGAGAGCGAGATCCGGCGACGCTCGAGGTCGATGTCGATGATCTTGACCATCACGTCGTCGTTGACCTGGACGACCTGCTCGGGGATCTCCACGTGACGCTCGGCCAGCTCGGAGATGTGCACCAGGCCCTCGATGCCCTCCTCGACGCGGACGAACGAACCGAACGGCACCAGCTTGGTGACCTTGCCCGGGACGATCTGGCCGATCTGGTGGGTGCGGGCGAAGTGCTGCCACGGGTCTTCCTGGGTGGCCTTCAGCGACAGGGAGACGCGCTCGCGGTCCATGTCCACGTCGAGGACCTCGACGGTCACCTCGTCACCCACGGTGACGACCTCGCTCGGGTGGTCGATGTGCTTCCAGGACAGCTCGGAGACGTGCACCAGGCCGTCGACGCCGCCGAGGTCCACGAACGCACCGAAGTTGACGATCGAGGACACGACGCCCTTGCGGATCTGGCCCTTCTGCAGCTGGGTGAGGAACCCGTGCCGGACCTCGGACTGGGTCTGCTCGAGCCACGCACGGCGCGAGAGCACGACGTTGTTGCGGTTCTTGTCCAGCTCGATGATCTTCGCCTCGAGCGTCTGGCCGACGTACGGCTGCAGGTCGCGCACGCGGCGCATCTCGACCAGCGACGCGGGCAGGAAGCCGCGCAGGCCGATGTCGAGGATCAGGCCGCCCTTGACGACCTCGATGACGGTGCCCTCGACGACGCCGTCCTCTTCCTTGACCTGCTCGATGGTGCCCCAGGCGCGCTCGTACTGGGCACGCTTCTTGGACAGGATCAGGCGGCCTTCCTTGTCCTCCTTCTGGAGAACCAGTGCCTCGACCTTGTCGCCGACCTCGACGACCTCGTTGGGGTCGACGTCGTGCTTGATGGACAGCTCACGCGAGGGGATGACGCCCTCGGTCTTGTAGCCGATGTCCAGGAGGACCTCGTCGCGGTCGACCTTGACGATGGTGCCTTCGACGATGTCGCCATCGTTGAAGTACTTGATCGTCTCGTCGATGGCGGCGAGGAAGTCTTCCTCAGAACCGATGTCGTTGACTGCGACCTGCGGTGCGTCGGAAAGAGTGGGGGTGATCGTCATGTGGAAGAGGAACCTTCGGGTGGATAGAAGTCGTGCGGGCACGCGTAGAAGCCCTTTTCACCATCACGATTGTTCGTTCGCCCATCACGGTTTCCCACGTTGGGCCGACAGCGAGCGAGAGGCTGCTCCGTCTGAGACTCAGGCAGACTTCTGGCGCACCGCGCAGTCTATCCGTCGGCACGTCTGAGCGTCCAACCGAGGGCTGAGCGCCCCGGCCGTGTGGTACGTCCTCCATCGTGCAGGCCCGTCATGCGCTCGCCCCGGCGTGGACGGCCCGCCGGGCGCTGGGCCTCATTCCACGAGCTGCACCACCTGCCGGAAACACCACGCTCGCGGATATATCCGATATGTGACGATTATCCCGACTTGATCTCGGGACCGGCTCGATCAGAGCCGCACAGGGGGAGGAAAGTCGAATGACACGTCGCCGTGTCCTGCCTGCGCTCTTGACGACGACGATGGTGCTGCTCGGCATGACCGGACTGCCCGGTGCTCGCCGCGCACGCCGACCCGTTGCCCGCGTCGTACTCCGCCGACACGCACGGCGACATCCTGGTGCTCGGTGCCGACGTCCCCGGCACTCGACTTCGCCGGGCTGCACGTGGCGCACAGCGAGACGACTCGCGGACAGCTGACGTCCGACCCGAGGACGTCGGCGCGAGCAGCGAACATCGACGACACGGTGACCGACGTCCCCGTGTCGCTCGACGTCGTTGACACAGACCGCGCCACCCTGACAACGCCAGCCCGACCTATAGCCTGCGAGCGTGTCAGGAGTACGACCCGAGCGGCGTCCCGTCGACGAGGCGGAGTCGCTGCGGGCCAACCGCGCCGACTGGGACGCCTACGCCGACGAGTACCAGTCGACCCACGGTGAGTTCCTCGGCGACCACGGGTTCCTCTGGGGTCCGGAGGGCGTGCGCGAGGACGAGGTGGGCGCCCTGGGTGACGTCACCGGCAAGAACGTGCTCGAGATCGGGTGCGGCGCCGGACAGTGCTCGCGCTGGGTGCTGGCCCGCGGCGGCCGTCCGGTCGGCATCGACGTCTCGATGCGGCAGCTCCAGCACAGCCGGCGCATCGACGACGAGCACGGGGTCGTCGTACCCACCCTCTGCGCGTCTGCAGCCGGGTTGCCCTTCGCCGCCGGCAGCTTCGACGTCGTCTTCTCGGCCTTCGGGGCCCTGCAGTTCGTCGCCGACGCGGAGGCTCTGGTCGCCGACGTCGTGCGGGTGTTGCGGCCGGGCGGCGTGTTCGCGTTCTCGGTCACCCACCCGACGCGCTGGATGTTCCCCGACGACCCGGGTGAGGCGGGCCTCGTCGCCTCGCAGTCCTACTGGGACCGGACGCCGTACGTGGAGGTCGACGACGTGACCGGGGAGACGAGGTACGTCGAGCACCACCGGACGATCGGTGACTGGGTGGCGGCACTGGCGCGCAACGGCTTCGTGATCACCGACCTCCACGAGCCGGAGTGGCCGGCCGACCACGACCGCACCTGGGGCGGGTGGAGCCGCGTGCGCGGGGTGCTCACACCGGGTTCCGCGATCTTCGTGGCGCGACTGACGGCCGCCGGGACCTAACCCGTCGGGCCGACCCGGTCGGGCAGGTGGTCGTGCGCCCAGAGCGCGGCACTGGTGCGATCAGCCACGCCGAGCTGGCGGAACACCCGGCCCAGATGGGCCTTGACCGTGCGTTCGCTGATGCCGAGACGGCGACCGATCTGCTTGTTCGCCAGGCCCTGGGCCACCAGCCGCAGCACCTCGAGCTCGCGCGGGCTCATCGCGTCCTCGGGACGGGTGCCTCCGAGGTCCGGGAGCAGGACCCCGGCCACACGGGGGTCGAGGGGGACGTGGCCCGCGGCAGCCGCGCGGACGGCGGCGAGCAGGTCCGCGGGTTCGCAGTCCTTGAGCAGGTAGCCGACCGCCCCGGCCGCGAGGGCATCGCTGACTCGTCCACGGTCCGAGAAGCTGGTCAGCACGACGACCTTCACCTCTGGCTGGTCGGCGAGGATCCTCCGGGTCGCCTCCACTCCGTCGACGCCGGGCATCGACAGGTCCATCAGCACCACGTCGGGCCGCTGCGCCGCGGCCTCCGCCACCGCCTGCGCACCCTCGCCGGCCTGCCCCACGACCCGGATGTCGTCGGTCGAACCGAGCAGCGTGGCCAGGCCGGTGCGCACCATCTGGTGGTCGTCGACGAGCAGCACCGTGATCAGCTCAGTCATGGGCGATCTCCTCCGCCTCGAAGTCCTGGGTCGCCCCGGTCGGGACCCGCAACCGCCAGTGTGTGCCCCGGCGCGGTATTGACGCGACCTGGAGCAGCGCGCCGCCGGTGGCCGCGAGATCGGCCAGCAGCTGGAGGCCGAAGTGCCCGGGCTCGGGGTCGGAGAGTCGTGCATCGACGTCGAAGCCGTTGCCGTCGTCGAGTACGTCGAGCACCACCTCGTCCCCGACGCGGTAGAGCGTCACGCTCGCCGTACAGGGCACCGCATGCTTGGCGACGTTGCGCAGCGTCTCCTGGGCGATGCGGTAGACCAGCCGCTCCTGCTCCGGCGTGAGGCCCAGCTCCTCGGGGTCGTCGTGGTGCAGTCGCACCTCGAGCCCGGGAGCGCGGAGCGACTGGACGAGGTCGTCGAGCGCCGCACCGAGCCCCGCCTGGGCGAGGGTCGCGGGGTAGATCTCGACGAGCAGCGACCTCAGCGCACGGATGCTGGCGCGTACCGACCCGGCGACGTTCGCCAGCTCGTCGACCAGCCAGTGCTGCCCGGCGGCCTTGGCGCGGGCGGTGGCCCCGGCCACCACGAAGGAGGTGGCGGCGAGGTCCTGGACGGGACCGTCGTGGAGCGACGCGGCAATCAGGCGGCGCTCGCTGCTGGAGGCGTCGACCGACCGCTGCAGGAGGAGCTCGCGCTGCCGTTGGCTGCGACGTACGCGTGACATGAGGTGCCAGAACAAGGGCGACAGCAGGACCAGGAAGAGCAGCAGGCTGCTCAGGGTGACCCCGGCGAAGCCACGCCAGAGCTGGCCGGAGCGCTGGCTCACCTGGTCGTACGGCGCATAGATCTCGAACAGCATCTGCTCCCCCGAGGGGGTCCACACCGGCCGGTAGACCTCGACCAGCTTGTCGCTGCCCGTCCGGTCGAGGGTGTTCTCGTCGCGCTCGAGGTTGGAGATCTCGGCCCGGGTACGCGGGTCCTCGAGCGCGGCCGCCTGGTCCTCGTCGAGCTCGAAGGTCCGCCCGATCAGCTCGTCCTGGTCGGCGTAGACGACCCGGCCCTCGGGGGTCCACAGCTTGACGTGCACGACCGTGGCTCCGAGCACCTGCTCGTCGATCAGCGTGTCGAAGGACGCGAGCGCCTCCGGGTCCCCCGACGCCAGCCTGTCGGTGAGCACCGGCTGCACGACTGCCTCGGCGAACACGTCGGCGATGTTGGCCGCGTCCGTGACCGCCTCGCGCTCGGCCAGCCGACGAGCCGCGTAGGTGCCGCCGACGGTGACGACGACGAGCACGACGACGACTCCCAGTGCGAGCTGGCCCAGCACCCGTCGCAGCGGGAGGGACGCGTCGGTCGACGCCTCGCGCGTCGGGGTGGCGACTGTCCGCCAACCGACGTCGTCGACCTCGCCCTGGGTCCCCTGTGTCTCGAAGGTCCGCTGCCGGAGAACGCGCCGAGGACTCCCCGGCGCCGGGGGTCGCCGAGGAGTCCTGGTCGGACTGGAGGTCAGTCGTCGGATCCGTGCCCACCGGACCCGCCGCTGTCGTCGCCGCCGCTGTCGTCGCCACCCGAGTCGTGTCCGCCGCCGTGACCGGAGCTGTCGTCGCCACCGCCACCGGGACCGGAGTTGTCGTCGCCACCGCCACCGGGACCGGAGTTGTCGTCGTCACCGCCACCGGGTCCGGAGTTCTCGCCGCGCCGGTTGCGGTCGCCGTCGTCATCGACGTCGGGGGTGGGGCTGTCATCAGCGCCGCGCCGGCCGTGATCGTCGTCGGCGTCGTGGGTGGGCCCGTCGTCGGCACCGTGGCCGCCGTGGCGTCGTCCGCGGTCGTCGTCCGCGTCGGGGCTGGGTGAGGCATCGCCGGTCGACGCCTGCTCAGGCACGCGGACCGGGACCGACTGGGAGAAGGACGCGTTGCCGGTCAGACCGATGACGGCCGGGACCAGCGCGACGAGGATGCCGGCCACGTAGAGGTGGATGCGCTTCATGGGTGTTCCTCCAGGCTGTTCGCGAGGCTGCTGTGCCCTCAGGAACAACCATGGATCCTAGCTCGGTACCTCCGCCATCGCGCGATGGTCGTAGTACCTCACGCCCGGCCGGGAACAGTCAGTAGCTCTCGCGACGACGGTCGGCGAGCAGCAGAAAGCCGGCGAGTCCCAGGCAGATCAGGCCACCGACGATTCCAACGATCGGGACAACGCTGCCGACCAAGGTGAGGAGGGTGAGGTCGCTCGACAGGTCGTCGATGCTCTTCTTGGTCTGCGCGTCGGTGAAGGCGAGCTGGAGGTCCAGCACCTTGTCGCCGTTCTCGAGGTAGCGCTGCTGGTCATCGGTCTGGTTGAGGATCGCGCCGGTTCGGGGCTCGACGTAGATCGTGGTCTCGTCGTCGTAGGTGCCCATGACGCCCTCGGCGATCTCGACCTGCGCGTCCTTGGTGACCACCTTGTAGACGTAGGTCGGCGGTGCCCCTGACCTCCACGGTGTTCTGGTACTTCGCGTCGACGGCTTCGCCGACAGTGCCGTCCCAGTAGGGGTAGGTCTTCTTCTCCGAGTCGAAGGGGAACTTGTTGACGAGGCCGTGGTGATCGACTGCGTCTCCGGGAAGGTACTTGCTGTCGTTCACCGCGAGCGCGGTCTTGCGGTCGGTGGCGAAGACGTCGGTGCTGGCCGAGACAAGTCGGGGGTCGTCAGCGTCAACGCAGTCCGGCACGTCGTCCTCGTCGATCACCAGGCAACTGCTGTTGGTCCACACGACGACCTCGTCGTCGGAGGCCTTGGAGTCCGACTTGGTGACGCTGGTTGCGTTCGCAGGGTTGGACTCCAGCTCCCCGGTCGAGATGTTGAGCTTCTCGACCTGGCCGCTGAGGTGGGTGGTCGAGTTCACGTCGACCGGGGTCTTCTTCACGACGCCCGGTGCCCACAACAGGCACACGAGGCCCGCGATCAGTAGGAACCCTCCGAGCCCGAACAACACCGGGATGATCTTTCGCATCTCAGTCCCTCCCAGAACTTCAATTGCCGAACGGTAGCGCAGCTGACTCGGTTGCACGGACACCGGACTGTCACTCTCCGACAACAGCTCACACCACTCAGCTCATCGCCGTCACGTGACTCCGATCAAGCCACGACGGCGGCAGGCGTGACCGGGCGCGTGTGTAGCATGACCGGCTGAGGAGGCGGGGTGCGGGAGTCGTTGGTCGGAGGCCTCAAGCGCGCCGCAGAACTGGTCCGCTCCTACCCCGATGCTCGGCTGGTGCCCATCGTCGGCGCACTGATGATCGCGGCGCAACTGGTCTTCCGCGCGTGGGCGGTCTACCCGGCGTGGTTCTTCCTCGATGACTACAACATCCTCGTCGCCGCCAGGCACAGTGGCCTCACGCCTGCCTACCTGCTCGACCCGTACTCCGGGCACGTCTGGCCCGGGGGGAGGCTGATCGTCTGGCTTGTCGCCCAGACCGGCTCGCTGAACTGGGCGGTGTCCGCCACCGTCACGTTGGTGATGCAGCTGGCAGCGAGCGCCGCGGCGCTGTGGATGCTCGTCAAGCTGTTCGGTCCCCGCAAGCTGATCCTCGTCCCCCTCGGGCTGTACCTCACCAGTGCGCTGATGATGCCGGCCTTCATGTGGTGGGTCGCGGCACTGACGCGGCTACCGGTCCAGATCGCCTTCTTCGCCGCAGTCACCACCTGGGTGAGCTATCTTCGCAGCCGGCAGCTCCGGCCGCTGATGGCCACCGCGCTGATCGTCGTCCTGGGGCTGGCCTTCGACGTCCCGGCGCTGCTGGTGCTGCCTGTGCTGGCATTCATCGCCCTGGCGTACTTCTCCTCGGGTGGCCCTCTGCGCCGCGTGAAGGACGTGCTGGTGCGGTACCGCCTGGCATGGTCGATGTTGCTCGTGATCGGGGGCGCCTACAGCACCTACTACGTGCTCACCGTCCCCCAGATCACGACCCAACCCCTCTCCTCCTCGCTGCCAGGCATCCTGGCCAGCATGCTCGGGGTCGCGTTCGTCACCGGGATCCTGGGCGGGCCATGGCGCTGGAATGTGTCGGCACCACCCACGGCGTACTCCGACACGCCGGACCTCCTCGTCAACGTGTGCTGGATCGTCCTCGGGCTCGTGGTCATCTACCTCGCACTGCGCCGTGTGCGAACCCTGCGCGCCTGGGCGTTTCTCTTCGGCTACCTGCTGGTCCTCGCGGTCCTGCTGGCGAGCAGCCGCTCCAACTTCGGCTCCGGCATCGGTCTTGAGTACCGCTACCTGACCGACGGCACCTGCGTCGCAGTGCTCTGCCTGTCCCTGGCGCTCACCCCCTTGCTCGGAGCGGTGGAGAGCAGCGAACCTCGCAGGCCGCCGCTTGTCGTGCGGATCCCCCGACTCGTCGTTGCCGCGCTCACGGCCGTGGTGATCGTTTCCGGTATCGCCAACTCGGCGACGTACGCGCGAATCTGGCACACCCAGAATGCGAGCGACGCCTACATGCACCGGTTGCAGGCAGAGGTGAAGGCCGTCGGTCGGGTGGACCTCGCGGAGACGATCACGCCCGAGGACGTCTTGTCCCAGCTGACGGCTCCGGTGAACACCACCCGCACGCTGGCATCCCTCGTTCCGGGCAGGGTCGACTTTCCCGCCACGAGCGCACGCCTGGCCGTCGTCGGCGCGGACGGAGGTCTGCGCCGGGCACTCATCAAGCCCGGGGTCAATTCCCGTCCGGGCCCGGTCGCAGGCTGCGGATGGCGGGTCACGCGAGTCGGGTGCGACCATCCCCCTCCAGGGAAGAGCCTTCTTCTGGACGTGGTGGATCCGCGTCGGCTACCTCGCCAACGACAGCTCGAACGTGACGATCACCGCCGGCTCCGACGTCGTCAACACCATGATCGACCGTGGCGTGCACAGCCTGTACGTCCGAGTTGAAGGAGGCTTTGACTTCGTGCGTATCGACGGGCTGGATCCCGGGACGGTCCTGTGCGTCGATACGATCGAGGTAGGTCAGCCCGTGGCAGGAGGCCCGCTGTGAGCACAGAGAGGGACGCGCTGCCCCAGCCCGAACAGCGTCCCGAGTTTCCGGTGCTCGACACCCTGCGAGCATTCGGGGCCCTCGCCGTGCTCACGACGCACGTGGCCTTCCAGTCCGGCGCTTACGTGCGACACGGCACCCTGGGTGCCCTGCTGTCCCGCCTCGACGTCGGCGTCGCGATGTTCTTCGTCCTCTCCGGCTTCCTGCTCGCGCGCCCGTACATTGCGAGAGCGGCTGTGCGGGCACCCTTTCCTGCCACAGGCCACTACTACTGGAAGCGGTTCGTGCGTATCTACCCGGTCTACGCCGTGACCGTCGTGATCGCGCTGGTGGCGATTCCCGAGAACGACTTCGGCGGCAGCCTCGGCCAGTGGGTCACCGCTCACACTGACCGACGTCTTCGTCAGGGCCGAGCTCCCTCACGGGCTGACCCAGATGTGGAGCCTCTCGGTCGAAGCTGCTTCTACCTGGTTCTGCCTCTGCTGATGCTGCTGCCGTCGGCCGCGCCAGGGCCCGGCCCGCGAAGGGTGCTGGTGCTCGTCCTGGGGACGCTGTGCAGCTGCTGGTGGAACCTCTGGCGGCGCCGCCGGCATCGGCGAGCTGGACGACCGGCGAGCCCGCGCAGTGGCTGCCGGCCCACCTCACCTGGTTCCTGGTCGGCATCGGCCTGGCGCTGGTGCACGTGCTGGACAGTCACGGACTCCGCTCGAGCTGGTCAGCGGACTGGTTTCGCTGGGTGCGCAGCCCGGCGCCTGTTGGACGATGCCGCGGGGGATGCTGCTCGTCGCCGCCACGCCGCTGGGCGGGACCGTCATCCTTTCGCCGCCACCCCGCCAGTCCCTGACCAAGCACCTGCTCTACGCCGGCTTCGCCGCTCTGATCGTGCTCACCGGGTCTTCGCGTCCCGGCGGCTCTTACTCCCGTCTGTCGCGACGCTTGCTGCGTCACCTGGGACACATCTCCTACAGCATCTTCTGCATCCACCTGGTGGTGCTCCACCTCGCATGAGGCTGACCGGACTAGCAGCTCTTCGAGGGGCGGCACCCGGCGCTCTGGGCACTGACCGCTGTGCTGAGCCTGGCTGGCCCCGAGGTCGCCTACCGCTCGTGGAGCAGCCGGCCTGCGCCTGAAGGACCTCGGCGCGGCCGGTCGGCAGCGAGACCAGGGGCGCCGCCAGCAAGGAGCACCAGCACCAGGTAGTAGCGGGCCAGCCATCGCTGCCCGGCCCAGCCGTCGGTCGCCCCACGGGCGCAGGGGTAGGCCGACGGACGCCACGAGGCAGCAGCCGCCGAGCGAGCCAGGGCACCGCCGCCGGCGCACGGCGCGCGGAGGACCGGCGGCGCCGACCGACGACGCAGCCACCGCCACGGCCGGCCCAGCCCCCAGCCAGCGAGCCCGACACCGCAGGCCCAGGGCCACGCGACACTGACGACGGCACCCGGGCGCGTCCGAGCGCGCTGCGGCTCGTGGCGCCCCGACCCGCCCAAGCTCAGCGACCACGACGGAGCGATCAGGCCAGGAACAGCGAGCAGCGCCGACCCGCACCCGACGCGGTAGGGCCGGTCGGGCGCGTAGGTCGCCACGCACCACTCGGTGACGTAGTTGCCATCCCTGCTGCCAGCCGTCCACGACGACAGGCTGCGAGCACGGCCCTCCTGGGGTGGCGGGCCAACCGGGGTTCACGTTCTGGCCGTAGGAACACCACCAGGTCACCCGGCCGAGCCGCGTCAGAGCGGGTCGAGTTCCGTGCGCACGCGGATGTCGCGGTGCGCAGCCGAGGCGGTACGCCGGCTCCCCGAGCGCTCAGCGTCCTCGAGGACGCGGGAGCACGAGCGACCGCGAACGTCGAAGGCTTCCGACCCCGTCGCCGTCACGTCGTTGGTACCTGGCCCGAGGCGTCGTACCGGCCGACGCCGGGAAGGTCGGCTCGGCCGCACAGATCCGCGCCCGGCACGATCGTCCGGCGACAGCTCGCTGAGCCGGCGCGAGACCACGGTCTGGTGGCGTCGCCATTGATGCGTACATCGGGGCCGGTGCCGCACCCCGGGCTCGCGGGCGGCGTGGACGGACGGCCGGCACGAAGAGCACACCCGTGGAGCCGAGCTCGCTGGATGCCGACACCGACGGCGGAGCCGAGTCGAACCCCAGGTCTGGCCGGACGCGCCTCGGTACCAGGATGCGCAGCCGCTGGGTGCACGATCGGCGGGAAGCGCACGGCACCGTCGTCGTCGAGCGTGACCGTGCGGGTGTCGCCGCGGCCAGCGAGGGTGACGCTCGGTCGGCCGCCGGGCGGCGGTGTCGTCGGAGTGTATGCTGCAGGCCGCTGACTCGGTGCTGCCCGACCCAGTTCAGGTCGAGCACCGGGTCGTCGCTCCGCGGCCGCCGTCCAGGTGGTGCGCGGATCGCCGTCGACAGCAGAGAGCACCGAGCCGCGGGGGTCGGGTGGCCGTCGAGGAAGCAGTGATGCTGAACGGCTGCTGGCGCGTCGACAGGGCGTCGAGGCCGAGCCCGGGCGCAGGCGCACCATCAGCCGGGCCGCATGAGCTGGCCCGCCTCGGGAAGCGTGAAGCGCCGCATGACGCCGACGGCTCCTCCTCGACCGTCCACGCCCGGGGCGCAGCGCACGCTGCCGTCGACTTCGGCGCAGCCGCGCCGGGCGTCGAGGTCGGCTCGCAGCACGATCGCGCGCCGGGTCTCCCCAGGTCGCGGGAAGCGCCGGCAGACCAGGCTCCACGGTGACATCGACGCCGGCGAACGCCACCTCGGCGAGGGCGAGCTGGCGCTCGTCGGCGCCCGACGCGTCCTCGACCCGGAACCACGGTGGCCGGGCGTCGAGGTGATCGTCGACGGTCGCGCCGGGGCCGGTTGACGTGCACCGTTGCCACGCCCTGCTCGGTCCGCACCCGGACCAACTGGTTCGTCGGCCGAGCGGCGAGCGTCACCGAACTGCCCACGTCGCGCGGCGTGCTCGAGGTCGACCTGCCACCACGGCCGGGCCTCGAGGGTTCGGACCCAGTCCGTCGCGTCCGCGCCGTCGACCGCGGCGTACGGCAGCTGCCCGCGCTGCGTGCCCGCGGCCGCGGCGTCGGACAGGAGGACGAAGCCGTGACGCGACCGGGCCCCGATCAGGCGGGCCGCGGTCGGCCAATGGTCGACTGCCCGGGCTCGAGTAGTCGCGGTTCGGGTTGCGGTCGCGCGGCGGTCGTCCCCGGGCTAGCGTCGCGGAGTCACCGTCATGGACGCGAGCGAAGTACGCGCTCCCGGCGCGCAGCCCGTCGGTCAGGACCACGCGCGCACCGGGTCGACGCTCCGGTGCCGCGGTCGCGGCGAGCACGGTCGGCTCGTGCCGATCACCCCGAGATCGCCGAGGACGAGCAAGTCCTCGGGCCCGCCGATCACCCGTTCTCGGCGAAGCCGACTCCTCGGCGAAGGCTGTCGCTCGGTCCACCTCGAAGATCTCCACTGCCGGATACCTCGACTGCCACCCACCGTTGATCAGGACCCGCTGTTTGCGCTTGTCCAGATGTGCCCCGCCGCCGACCTCCGGCCCGAAGGTCGCCACCCGGCGAAGACCAGGTGAGCTGGGCGAGGGCCTGGTGCACGAGGACCGGGTCCGGGATGTCCGGCAGCGGCGAGATCGTTGCGTACGACGAGGAAGGCACCCCGCCCGTTTCAGATTGGCCGCCAGCCCCCGGCCCTCTGCCCTGGGCGAGCCGCTCCTCGATGGCATCCAGCATCCGGATCGCGCCCGGCGGGGTGAGCGGCACGGCGTTGCGGACCGTCCACCGACTGTCGGCGAGGAGCTGCATCGGCTCGTCGCGCGGCGTCCCCCAGGCGTACTGCCCGAAGGAGGACCCCGGGATGAGGAGTGACTGGCCGTCGTCCGACCGGTCCTCCAACCAGTTGGCGGCCGAGTGCCAGTAGTCCGGGACCGACGAGAAGCCACCTGCGGGCGTGATGCGGCCCGGAAGGCCGGCATCGACGCGCCGAGCACCGCGATCACGCTGGTGCCGATCAGCACGCGCAGGCGCAACCGGCGGGGCGACGCCTCGGCTCGGCCGGTCGAGCGCGTCGCTGCCCCTGCCACGCCGCAGGCTCAACCGCCCAGGCGAGACCGAGCACCAGTGGCAGGCGGACGAGGGGGTCGAACTTGTGCACGTTCCTCAACGGTGCGAGTACACCGTCGAGGAGCGACTGGACCTCGGCCGCGCCCCAGCCGTGCACGGCTCCCAGGTGTCCGGCCGTCACCAACAGCAACCCGGCGAGCAACCCGAACGCGAGGAACTGCCGGTGCGGGTTGCGCCGGTGCAGGAGTCCGAAGACGCCCAGGGACAGCACCGCGCCGCTCAGCAAGGGGAGCGCGAACTGTCGGACCAGGTCGTTGCCTGCGCGCGCGCCGGTGTCGACGTACGGCACCCAGTTCGAGGTGCCGCGCAGCGAGTCGAAAGGCGTCGTGGAGAACGTGGTGGTGGCGGCGCTCTCGATGAAGTCCAGGAAGGGTGGGCTGTAGGCGCCCAGCACGAAGAGCGGCACCAGCCACCAAGCCGTGCCCACGAGCACGAACACCGGCCACCACAGCATCATCGTGCGACGCCGCGGGCCGGGCGTGCGCGTCAGTAGCCAGATGGCGCCGAGAGGGATCACCGCGAACGTGGCGGCAGCGTTGACCCCGCCCACGAGCGCAACAGCTACGCCGGCGAGCGCGGCGGCCCGGCGTGGCGACCCGCGCTGGCTGCCGACAACCAGGGGCAACAGCACCCACGGGGCCATGGCGCCTGGCCAGGCCTCGATCGAGATCGGACCCAGAACCGTGAGCATCCGGGGCGACAGCGCGTAGGCGAGCCCAGCGAGGATGATGGCGAGGTCCGAGCGGACGCCGAGCGCCCGGGCGAGCAGTGCCGCACCGACGAAGGCGACACAGATGACGAGCGCCAGCCACGCTCGTTGCACCGCCCAGTCCGGCGCCCCGAGCACATCGCCCGATCCAGAAGAACGGACCCATCGGCCAGAAGTAGCCGTAGGCCTGGTTCTGCAGCTGACCGCCGGCGCTGATGGCATCCCACAAGTGGGCGGCCCGGCCGAGGAACACGTCCGGGGCCACAGCGAGATCCGTCTTGGTGTCCGGAACGAGGAGCCCGGGAGACTGGGCGAACGCCAACCCGACGAGTGCCACGCACGAGGCGATCAGTCGGACCACGGAACGCCGCGGTGACGTCACCGCTTGCGAAGCACGATCACGAGGTTCCACGTCACCACCTCTCGCACCAGCGGGATCCGCAGCAGCCACCGTGACCACCAGGGGTTGTAGCGCGGCGTCAGGTCGACCACGTCCCCGGTGTTCTGGCGCCGTGCCCAGCGAAGTCCTCCAGCGACGGTGACGGGAAACAGCGACTCGCCGTACTTGTTCTTCGGCTCGCGGCCGTGCTTGCGTCGATAGCGGCGCCGCGCCCGTCGGCCGCCGAGGTAGTGCCACGGCGCGGTCTCGTGGCCACCCCAAGGCCCGAACCAGACCGTGTAGCTGATGAACACGGTCCCTCCGCTCCGCGTGACGCGCAGCATCTCCTCAGCCATCAGCCAGGGGTCGGGCACGTGCTCGAGAACGTTGCTCGAGTAACAGATGTCGAGCGACCCGTCACGGAACGGAAGCCGCATGCCGCTGCCGATCACGGTCCCCCCGGACACCTCACCCGAGCCGGACAGCTCGCCCACGTCGGCATCGAGTGCGAGGTACGTCGCACCCGCATCCTCGAACGCGGAGCGGAAGTAGCCAGGACCGCCGCCCACGTCGAGCATCACGGCACCGGACAGGTCGGTGTACCTGCTCAGCTGGGCGACCGAGTCCTCGGCCAGCGCGGTGTAGAAGCGCCGGGGATCGGGCTGCTCGTAGCGGAACTCACGCAGCAACCGGAGGGAGCGCCCCAACGAGGCCCGCCACGGGGATGGGGACGCGGCGGACGGGCTGGGCACGCCGGCGACCCTACCTCGGGTGTCCACGTATTGAGATGCGGGCTAGCGTGGCCGCCATGACCGACCTCGAAGCGCTGGCCGGGAAGCGCGTGGTCTTCCTGAGCTGGCGCGACACCCACAACCCGGAGGGTGGCGGCGCCGAGCTCTACCTGGAGAAGATGGCCGCGGGCCTGGTCGACCGGGGCTGCGAGGTCACCATCTTCTGCGTCGCCCACGCGGCCGCGCCCCCCGATGAGATCGTCGACGGCATCCGGTTTGTCCGTCGCGGCTCCAAGCTCTCGGTGTACGGCGTGGGCATGGCGGCGCTGCGGCGCGGCGAGCTCGGCGAGCCCGACATCGTGGTGGATGTGCAGAACGGTCTGCCGTTCTTCTCGCGCATGGTCACCCGGAAGCCCGTGGTCGTCCTCGTCCACCACGTGCACCGCGAGCAATGGCCCGTCGTCTACCCCGGCCTCCTCGGTCGCATCGGCTGGTGGATCGAGCGCAGGCTGGCACCGTGGCTGTACCGGCGCGAGCAGTACGTCGCGGTGTCCCGCGCGACACGCACGGAGCTACGCCAGCTCGGCGTCACCGGCCCCCGCGTCGCGGTGGTCCACAACGGCACCGACCGGGCGCTCGCGGTCGACGTGGCGAAGTCGCTCACCCCGAGGATCGCCGTGGTCGGACGGCTGGTGCCTCACAAGCAGGTGGAGCACGTCATCGACGCGGCGATCGTGTTGCGCGCGGAGTTCCCGGATCTGCGGCTCCACGTCGTGGGCGGCGGATGGTGGGAGGGCAACCTGCACGACTACGCAGAGCAGCGCGGCGCAGGCGAGACGGTGGTTTTCGAGGGGCACGTCGACGAGCAGCGAAAGCACGAGATCTACGAGGAGGCGTGGGTGCTCGCGCTGCCGTCCCTGAAGGAGGGTTGGGGGCTCGTGGTCGGCGAGGCGGGAATGCACGGCACTCCCGCGGTTGCCTACCGCAGCGCCGGGGGCACACGCGAGTCGATCGAGGACGGAGTGTCGGGGTTCCTGGTGGACAGCCCGATCGAGCTGACGAACACACTCGGCAACGTGCTCCGCGACCAGGCTCTGCGCACGCTGCTTTCCAAGGGTGCATGCGAGGTGAGCGACACCTTCACCTGGCAGCACGCCCAGGAGTCGTTCGCGGTCGTGCTGCGAAAGGTGCTGGTGAACGGCAGGGTCGACAGCCAGGACCCCGAAGAGCCTGGCTTCTGAGTCGACCGGTCAACCCGGCGAGTTGTTCAGCCGTTGCTGCCGTAGTCGATCGTGACCGGCTTGGTCACGTCCGTCGGATTGGCGCCTGGGCTGGTCCGCAGGTCGACGATGCCGACGACGGCGGCCGCCGCGACGACGCCACCGGCGATCAGGCTGCCGACGGTGCCGAGAATGTTTGTAACCAAGTTGTGTTGTCCTCCCTCAAACCCGCTTGCAACTCTAACAGCGGGTCAATGGGTCGGCGCTCCTCCTCCGGCGCGCCGTCGCGCGGCCGTCACGGCTGCCACGGCCGCCACCAGAGGCGGGATCACGAAGAGTGACCAGGCGCACAGCATCGCCACGATCCAGGCCGTTGACGTCGTCAGGTCACGTGGTTGGCCGAGCCGTTGCACCAGCACCTTCGGACGATCGAGCGTGGTGGTCCCGGCCACGCTCGGCGACCGGCCGGCGTCCTTCTCCGTGACGACGAAGCCGACCCCGAGGCTGCTCAACCGGGCCGCCCGCTGCTCGGGGGTAGGCGCATTCAGGGCGGACACAGCGGCGCGGGCTCGCCGGTCCTCACCGGGTATGCGCTCTCCATCGACGAACAGGTCGTCGCTCGCGACGTAGTCGAGCGGCAAGAACCGGCCGACCGGGTCGAGCACCTTGCGGTCGTGGTTCCAAGAGGGCTGCCGATAGCTGCTCAACGGCAGCACCAGGACGTCGCCGACGCTCCCGGCGTCATGGTCACGCTGTACGACGGAGCGCGCGGCGTCGTAGTCGGGTGGAAGCTCCGCGGGCGTCAATCGGCCGGAGACGCCGAACGCGGCGTCCGGCATCAAGGCAACCGGCAGGAGCACGAGCGCGAACGCGCTGCCGGGCCGCGCGGGGCGAGGCAGACGTCCTACGAGTGTCGAGGCGCCGTAGCCGAGCACGGAGGCGACTCCCACAGCACAGAGGGAGAGCAGCCTGGAACCGTCCCGGACGAGACCGGCTCCCGGGACGTGGCCGACCAGCCAGCCCAGCTGAACGGGCACCAGCCAGGTGAGGACGGCGAGCACGAAGCCGACCGCCCAGCACCACGCGAATGCCCGGACGTCGCGCGGTCCGACAGCTTCCCGCCAGCGACGCACGCCCAGAGCGGCAATCCCGACGACGAAGGCGAGCGAGACCCAGCCGAGGACTCCGGTGCGAGAGGACGGGACCACCTCGCTGTTCCAGATCCCACCCAGTGTCAGGGCCGCAAGGGGCGCGGGCACCGAACCCTCGCCGTGCAGCGCGAACATGCTCACCCCCGTCGCACTCGATCACCGCGTCCCCCGCGTGCAGCAGCCCGGAGACCAGCCACGGTGCATTGCCGGCAACCACCAGCACGAGCAAGGCGCGCCACCGTCCCCGGCTCCGCGTGACCGCGAAGGCGACCACCGCGACGGCGGTGGCGACTCCCGCGCTGGCGCTCAGGCTGCCGAGCGGCACGAGCCACCACAACCGGAGTGGCATCCGCCCGGTCAGGCGCCAGGTCCGGGCAGCGTCGATCACCCACGGCAGCACGGCGTACCCGGCAAGCACCGGCCAGTGCCCGATGACCAGCCGCTCGGCCACGAACGGGCTCCAGACGTACGCCGTCACGGCGACCAACCGTGCGACCAACGAGTCCTCCGTCAGCCGGACGATCCCCGCGCCCGCGAACACCAGGGCGGCGAGCAGCGCCAGCTTCTGAAGGATCATCCCCGGGACGATCTCGTCGAGGACCGCCACGACGGCGTCCGATGGAACCGCCCTCGGGAGCCCGCTCCCCAGCCCGAGGAAGGACGACCTCAGGGTCAGGTCGGGCACCCAGACCATGTCGTAGCTGAGCACGTAACCCGGACCCAGCGCCGGCCCGAGGAGCAGCAACGAGAGCACGAGCGACCACGCGTAGGGGACGTACCGACGCCAGCTCGCCACGCGTGTGCCTCCCGTCCCGCGTCGTGTCGCACAGATCCAACCATCCTGCGGCACTCCCCGTACTCTCGCCGTGTGGCGGGCGAACGGAAGCAACATCTGCGCGGTGGCACCACGCTGGCCGCGGCGATGGGCATCATGAACGTAGCCACGTACCTCTACACGATCCTCGCCGCGCGGCTGCTCGGCCCGCGTGACTACGGCGCCTTCGCCGCGCTGATGGGCGTGTTGCTCGTCATTTCCGTGGCGTCGCTCGCGCTCCAGGCGACCGCGGCGCGGCGCATCGTGGCCGCGCCCGACCACGTGCACCAGATCGAGCAGCTCATCTTGCGAGTCGGCGTTCAGGCAGCTTTCGGTATGGGCGTGCTGTGCCTGGTGCTGGCGCCGGTGATCGACCAGGTGGTACGCCTCGACAGTCTCGGAACCGCCGCACTCGTCGCCTTCGCCGCGGCTCCGCTCACGCTGATGGGCTCCCAGGCAGGGATCCTTCAGGGCGAACGTCGGTGGTTCGCGCTCGCACTGATCTATGTGGCGGCGGGCCTCCCCAGACTCGTCGTGGGCACGGTCCTGATCGTGTGGTGGCCGACCGAGTTCGCCGCACTGCTCGGCGTGACCATCGCGGCGTACCTCCCGGTCCTGGTCGGCTGGCTCGCACTCCGGCGCCCTCGCGATCCTGACGAGCCATCCGAGCATCGGGAGGGGGCGCTGTGGAGCGAGACCTTCCACAACTCCCATGCACTGTTCGCGTTCTTCGCGCTCTGCAACGTCGACATCCTCGTCGCGCGAAACGTGCTGGACGAGCACCAGGCCGGTCTCTACGCCGGCGGACTCATCCTGGCCAAGGCAGTGCTGTTCCTCCCCCAATTCGTCGTGGTGCTCGCCTTCCCGTCCATGGGGGTGGCGGAGACACGCCTGCGCAGCCTGCTCCAGAGCCTCGCCGCGGTTGGCGTGAGCGGCGCGGTCGTGGCAGTGGGGGTCACCGTGCTCTCCGGCTGGGCGATCGTGTTCGTCGGCGGGACGCAGTACTCCGCCATCGAAGGCACCCTGTGGACCTTCGCCCTTCTCGGTGGCGCGCTCGCCATGCTCCAGATCGTCGTCTACAGCGTCCTGGCCCGACAGGCGAGGAAGTCGGTGTTCCTGCTCTGGCTCGGCTTCCTCGCGGTGGTCGGCCTTGGTTCCTTCGCCGACACCTTCGCCGAGCTGTTACGGATCGTGCTCGGCGTGGACACGAGTGTTCTCGTCGTCCTCGTCCTGGTCAGCCTGGTGGCGCTCCGGCCGCCCCGGCGCCGGCGTCTGAGCCGCCGGTCGGGTCGGCCGACGAGCGTGGCTCGGTGAGCGACGTGCAGGGGCCCCCGGCGTCCACTGAGACAGCGCAGCAATCGATCGCCGGGAGCGGACGAGCCCGGGATCAGGTGACCCCGGGCTCGTCGAGCCTCATGGTTTCGATGTCCTCAGCAACTCGTCGAGGACGGCTCGGCTGATCAGAGGCTGAACCGTCGGCGAAGCAGGAACAGCAACCCTGCCGCACCGAACACGGCCGCAGCGCTCAGGCCACGCGTCACGTTGCGGGCACCCTCGCCGTCCTCACCCTCCAGCACGTAGCTGTAGGCGGTGAGCCCGATGGAGTCCGCCGGCGCACCATTGGCCATGTCCTCGGCATCGGCTCGCTCGGCACCGGCCGCCATCGTGGCCGCCATCTCGCCGTAGTTCATCGCGGTTGCCTTGCCGGCGGCGACCAGCTTCTTGGTCCCCTCGGTCGACAGACGTTGAGCGCCTTCGGGGAGCTGCGGAGCAGCGTTGGCTGCCTTGACCAGCCCGCCGAAGAGCAACGACGAGCCGTCGGCTGCGTCCGTGAGACCGTCCGAGAGCTTCCCGGCCCCGTCGGAGAGCTGGGTGCCCCCGTCTCCCGCAGCCTGCGAGCCCTCGGCGAGCCGTCCCGCGCCGTCGTCGACCTTGGTCGCACCCTCGGCCAGGTCGCCAGCGCCGGCGCGCAGGGTCCCGGTGCCGTCAGCTAGCTGGCCGGCACCGTCGGAGAGCTGACCGGCACCCGCGTCCAGCTTGTCCAGTCCGGCGCTCAGCGTCGAGCTGCCGGCGTAGGCATCGCCCGCGCCGGACGACAGCGCGACCACTCCGGCCACTGCCTTGGTGACGCCGACAGCGAGGGTGTCGAGCCCGTCCCTGACCTGCTTGGTCCCGGCCTGAAGCTGCGTCGCGCCGCCCTTGACCTGGGTGGCCCCCGCCAGCGCTTCGCTCAGACCACCGGACAGCTGCTGCGCCCCCGGGATGAGCTGCTGCTGGACTCCGGCGATGGCCGCATCGAGACCGGTCGACACCTGACCGAGGCCGCCGGAAGCGGCCGTCAGGTTGCTCCGGCTGTCGCCGACGCCGGCGAGCAGCTTGTCCACCGTGTCGGTGCACTGCGCGGCGAGCGTCTGGTGGCTCGCGCAGAAGTTGGACCGCACGGCTGTCAGACCGCCGGCGAGCTGGTCGAGGCTGCCGCCCTGCTTCAGCGAGCCGTCCAGCCCTGCCTTCACCTGGTCCACGCCGCCCTTCGCGGCGGGCAGGCCGTTGCCGACCTGCTGGAGCCCGCCCACCAGCTGACCCGCGCCCGTGTCGAGCTGTGTCAGGCCGGCCTCGAGAGCGTTCAGGCCGTAGAGCAGCGTCCCGGTCTGCTGCGCGGTTCCGAAACCGGCGAGGAGCTGGTCCACGCCCTTCTTGAGCTGGTCGATGCCTGCCTGAGCGGCGGGGAGACCCGTCGTCGCATCGCCCAGCTTGTTCAGGCCACCGCTGATCTGCCCGAGGCCGTCGGTGAGCTTCTTGCCCCCGGCGGCCGCGGAGCCGGTACCTGCGCTGAGCTCGCCGGCGCCGTCGGCCAGCTTGCCAGCGCCGGCGTCGAGCCGGCCGGCACCGTCCGCGAGACGCGAGGCGCCGTCGCTGAGCCTGCCGGTCCCGTCGGAGAGCTGGCCCGCGCCGTCCTCCAGGCGCAGCAGTCCCAGCGACAGCTTCTCGGCACCCGCGGCGAGCTTCTCGGATCCGGGCACAGCCTTGTCGTTGAGGCCGTCGCTGAGCTCACCGGCTCCGTCGCGCAGCTTGATCAGACCGGCGAGCAGGTCCGCGGAGCCGTCACGCAGCTTGAGCAGGTTGGCGTCGATCTGGCTGGCGCCGTCGGCGAGCTTGGCACCCGTGTCTGCACCGCCCTGGTAGCTCTCGGCCGCGGACGCGAACGTGGGGCTCTGCAGCGGGTTCACGGGAAGTGCCGAGATGTCCGCGCGGGGGACGACGCCGTCGGTGATGTCGGCGCTGTAGCCGAAGGTCGCCGTGGTGGAACCGATGGGCGGGAACAGCGTCATCGTGAACGAGAGCTTGGTGCCTCCCTTGCCGTCGCCGGCCATGTTGGCCTGCTTGGAGGAGACGTTCGTGAAGCTCGACGGGGCCGCGGTGGTGAGCGACCCGACCATCGGGATGGCGACATCCACGGTCTTGGTCACGGTGCCGCCCTTCCCGTCGGGGACGGAGACTTCCTGGGGTCGCCCGGTGACGTTCTCCACCAGGTAGGTCACGGTGAGGTGACCGCTCTCGCCCACGACGTCGCCCGGCTCGACGGACTTGCCGTCCAGCTCGTAGCGGACGCTCACGTCGAGCGGGAGGTCACCCTTGAAGTCGCTCACGGAACGGAGCTTCTCCTCGCCGTCGACGCTCGCTCGGACGATCTGGTCGCCGTTCTCGACGTCGTACCCGGCGAACCCGTCCAGGTTGCGCAGGCCGGACGTGGCGATCGGGTTGGAGAGGTCGACCTTGCCCTTGCCGGTGAGCGCGAGCTGTTCGTAGACGCGCTTGGTGTCGGGGGTGCCGGTGGCCGAGGCGTAGACCTGCACGGTCTCGGTGTTGATGACAGAGACGTCACCGGAGTTGCCGGAGTCGGCGGTGGCCGGTGCTGTCGCGATGACACTGATGATGCCGGTGGCGGCGACAGCGGTCACGGATCGGCGAATGGTGTTGGTGGTGCTCACTTGGAGATCTCCATGAGGTCGTGCTCGAGGTCCTGGTCGAGGTCCTGCTCGAGGGCGTGGTCGTGGGTGTGGTCGCGTTCGAAGTCACCTTTGGTGTCGGACGCTGCAAGGGCGGGCCGCTCGTCGTCCCGGCGGGCGGTGCTCGCCGAGAGGCCCAGGATCGCGACGGTGCAGAACCCGACGGACAGGCTGAGGAGCAACGTGGTGGCGGTGCTCACCGACGTGCTCATCAGCTCCGGGGGCGCCGCGGCGTAGGTGAGCTCGTAGGCGCCGGTGAGGGCCGCCGTGCCGAGCAGCAGCGTCCACAACGGCAGCCTGTCGGCGGTGGCGGCAGCGATCACTGCGCACAGCAGGATCACGACGAACACGGCAACGGCGCGACCCGCCGAGGTGTCCGGCAGCAGTGCCGCGCGTACGACGTATCCGATCCACGCGACCACGAAGCCGGCGGCGAAACCGCCGAGGCGCACCAGGGGTGTCCGGTCCGGTACAAGTGCAAGCACCGCGCCCAGCGCGGCACCGAGAAGTGCCACGCTCTCGAGCTCCAGCTCGAGGGCCGATCCGACCAGTACGGCGAGTCCTGCGGCAACAGCCAGCAGTGTCCCAATTACGAAATTTTTGCGCACGAAAGCGCTCTCCTCCCAAAGAAGTGCCGGGATATTCACCGGCATACGCTCGAAGCTCCCGTTTCGAGCAATGACTACCTGCCAGTAACTTGGCGGCGCCCGAAGCGTATGCGACGCCCCCGCGGACCACGAAATCCGTGCTAGCAATTGTTAGCGTGACCTTCGCCACCCTGCGATTTCGGGCGCCTCGCAGACCCCTGGGTGCGGGCGTTCAGGAGGGGTGGCGAGGACCCCGCTCAGTGAGCGGCAGCGTGCCAGCTGCTCCCGGTGCCGACGGAGACGTCGAGCGGAACGGTCAGGGACGCGGCTGAGGCCATCTGCTCGCGCACCAGGGCCTCGAGCGCCTCGCGCTCGCCGTCTGCGACCTCGAAGACGAGCTCGTCGTGGACCTGCAGCAGCATCCGGGAGGCGAGCCCCTCCTGGCGCAGTGCCCGGTCGACGTTGAGCATGGCCACCTTGATGATGTCGGCCGCCGAGCCCTGGATCGGCGCGTTCAGCGCCATCCGCTCGGCCATCTCCCGCCGTTGGCGGTTGTCGCTGGTCAGGTCGGGCAGGTAGCGACGTCGACCCAGGATGGTCTCGGTGAAACCGCTGCGCCGGGCCTCGTCGACGATGCCGGCGAGGTAGTCGCGGACGCCGCCGAAGGTCTCGAAGTACTCGTCCATCAAGGCACGCGCCTCGCTGGTGTCGATGCGCAGCTGCTGGGACAGGCCGTACGCCGAGAGCCCGTAGGCCAGGCCGTAGTTCATCGCCTTGATCTTCGCGCGCATCTCGCCCGTGACCTCGCCGGGGTCGACGCCGAAGACCCGCGCCGCCGTCACCGAGTGGAAGTCGTGCCCGGAACGGAACGCCGCGATGATCCCGTCGTCCTCGGAGAGGTGCGCCATGATCCGCATCTCGATCTGGGAGTAGTCGGCGGTGAGCAGCTCCGAGAACCCCTTGCCCACGACGAAGGCCTCACGGATGCGGCGGCCCGCCTCGGTGCGGACCGGGATGTTCTGCAGGTTCGGGTCGGTGCTGGAGAGCCGCCCGGTGGCGGCGATCAGCTGGTTGAAGGTGGTGTGGATGCGGCCGTCCTCGGCGACGGTCTTCAGGAGGCCCTCGACCGTCTGGCGCAGCCGGATGGCGTCGCGGTGCTCGAGGAGATGCTCGAGGAACGGGTGCCCGGTCTTCTCGTAGAGGCCCTGCAGCGCGTCGGCGTCGGTCGTGTAGCCGGTCTTGGTGCGCTTCGTCTTCGGCATGCCGAGCTCGTCGAACAGGATCACCTGGAGCTGCTTGGGCGATCCGAGGTTGACCTCCTTGCCGACCACGGCGTACGCCGCCTCCGCGGCGTCGCGGACTCGCGTGGCGAACCCCGCCTCGAGCTCGCTGAGCAGGTCGTGGTCGACGGCGACGCCGACCTGCTCCATGCCCGCCAGCACGTCGATCAGCGGCAGCTCGACGTCGGCCAGCAGCCCGGTGCCGCCGCGGTCGTCGAGCTCCAGGTCGAGGGCCGCGGCGAGGTCGAGCACGGCACTGGCGTGCAGCATCGCCGTCTCGCTGCCGCCCCCGTCAGACAGAGCGTCGTCGAGCCCGTCGAGGCTGAGCTGCCCGTCGTCGCCGGCGCTCTGCTTCAGCTCGCGCTTGAGGTAGCGCACGGTCAGGTCGGCGAGGTCGTAGGAGCGCTGGTCCGGCCGGGCGAGGTACGCCGACAACGCGGTGTCGCGGGCGAGCCCGGTCAGCGGCCAGCCGCGTGCCGCCAGGGCGAGCATCGGACCCTTGGCGTCGTGCAGCACCTTCAGCTGGTCGGGGTCGCCGAACCACGACACGATCGCGGCGTCGTCCTCGGGCGTCACCTGGTCGACGACCACGTGGGCCGCCTCGCCGTCCCCGGTCGCGAACGAGACCGTCTGCACGTCGCCGGTGCCGGAGCGCCAGGACCCCTCGATGTGCACCCCGACACGCTGCCCGACGTGGGCGTGGGCCGCCAGCCAGTCGGCCACCTGGCCGGCCCCGAGGCGGGCCATCTCCAGGGCGAAGCCGGAGTCGTCGATGTCCTCCTCGGACTCCAGGGTCTCGAAGAGGCGGTCCCGCAGCACCCGGAACTCCAACCCGTCGAACAGGGTGTGCACCTCCTGGCGGTCCCAGGGCTGCACCGCGAGGTCCGCCGGCGCCATCGGCAGGTCGAGGTCGCACACGAGCGCGTTCAGCTGGCGGTTGCGGACCACGTCGTCGAGATGCTCCCGGAGGCTCTCCCCCGCCTTTCCCTTGATCTCCTCCGCCAGGTTGACGACGTTCTCGAGACCGTCATAGGTGAGGATCCACTTGGCCGCCGTCTTCGGGCCCACGCCCGGCACGCCCGGGAGGTTGTCCGACGACTCGCCCACCAGGGCTGCGAGCTCGGGGTAGCGGGCCGGCGGAACGCCGTACCTCTCCTCCACGGCGGCCGGAGTCATCCGCTTCATCTCGGAGACGCCGCGCATCGGGTAGATGACGGTGGTGTGGTCGTTGACCAGCTGGAAGGAGTCGCGGTCACCCGAGCAGATCAGGATGTCGAAGTCGTCGGCGAGTGCCTGCGTGGCCAGGGTGCCGATGATGTCGTCGGCCTCGAAGCCGTCCTTCTCCAGGAACGGCACCCGCAGGGCGTTCAACACCTCCTTGATGAGGGAGACCTGGCCCTGGAACTCGTCGGGGGACTTGGCGCGGTTGGCCTTGTAGTCGGAGTAGGTCTCGCTGCGGAAGGTCCTCCGGGAGACGTCGAAGGCCACGGCGAGGTGGGTGGGCTGCTCGTCACGGAGGACGTTGATCAGCATCGCGGTGAACCCGTAGACCGCATTGGTGTGCTGCCCCGTGGTGGTCGAGAAGTTCTCCACCGGGAGCGCGTAGAACGCCCGGTAGGCCAGGGAGTGGCCGTCGAGGAGCAGCAGCCGTGGGCGGCTCGCCATCCTGGTGTCGGCGGAGGTTTCAGGGGCAGTCGCGGGCACGGATTCGACCCTAACGGGTGGCACCGTCAGGTTCCTCCGCAGCGTCTCCCCGGGGCGGCCGGCTCAGGTCGCGCCGTGTCGACGGCGCATCGAGCGACGCTGGGCCAGCACCTCGCCCAGGTGTCGGTTGCCGGCACCATGACCTCGCTCGGTGGACAGCTTCTTGCGCAGCGTCGTGGTGTGCACGTGGCGCAGGTTGCCGAGCGTGGAGAGCCCGAGCCGGGCGAAGAACCTGTTGGTCTCCCGGTTCCCGTCGGCCAGGGCCGTGATCGCGGTGATGTCCTTCTCCTCCGCCCACACGAGGGCCGCCTCCATCAACGCGTGTCCGTAGCCGTGCCGCCGGAACTGCGGCAGCACGAGCAGGAAGGAGCTGTGCACCGCCTGGTCCAGCGCCAGGGGCCACAGCGGGCCCCGGCTCAGCTTCATCGCTGCGACGATCTCGTCCTCGTGCTCCGCGACGAGCAGTCGCTGGTCGGGGTCGACGGCGATGGTGGCCAGGGCCTGCTCGGCCTCGGCGACGCTGCGTGCGTGCGCCACGTTGTCGCCGGCGCGGGAGTCGGCGGCCCACAGGAGCAGGAGTTCGGCGGCGTCCTCGGGGGCGGCGTCACGGATGCTGGGAGCCTGACGTGGCATCGAACCTCCTGCCCGTGGGCATCGGACACAAGTGGGCGGTGAGAGACTGTCCCGCCGCAGTCGGTCAAATATAGAGGAGCGCGGGTGATCCCCGGAATCGGTACGGCCGTGAACGTGGTCACGGTGCTCGCGGGCACGACTGTGGGGGTGCTCGTGGGGCACCGGTTGCCGGAGCGAACGCGCAAGGTCGTCACCGACGGGCTCGGTCTGGTCACGCTCCTGATCGCCGGGACCGCCGCCGCCCAGGTGTCCGACGCCGCCCTGCGCGACGCCGTGGGCTCGGCGGCGCCGATGCTGATCGTCCTGGGCTCGGTGCTCCTCGGCGGGATCGTGGGCTCCCTGCTCCGGATCGAGGACCGGCTCGAGGACTTCGGTGGCTGGCTGCAGCGTGCCGCCGTACGCCGGCTCGGGGCCGGCGCCGACAGGGAGGGGCGGGAGCGCTTCATCCAGGGGTTCGTGACCAGCTCGCTGGTGTTCTGCGTCGGACCGCTCACCATCCTCGGCTCGATCAACGAGGGCCTCGGCAACGGAGCGGACCAGCTGCTGCTCAAGTCGGCTCTGGACGGTTTCGCGGCGATCGCCTTCGCGGCCTCCTTCGGGTGGGGCGTCGGGTTCAGCGTGATCGCGCTGGTCGTGATCCAGGGTGGCCTCACCGCCCTCGGTGCGGTGCTGGGCAGCTTCGTGCCCGATGCCCACCTCAGCGCGCTGACCGCCACCGGGGGGCTCGTCCTCGTCGGCGTCGCGTTCCGGCTCCTCGACCTCAAGCAGGTGAAGGTCGCGGACCTGCTTCCGGCGCTGCTCATCGCTCCCCTACTGACCCAGATCGTGATTGAGTTGCGCTAGGCACTCGACGCGGGGAGCCGAATCGTTGCCTCAATGTTGTCCAACCCCGGCGCCGGGACCTCTAGGGTGACGAACGCGAGGGCGCGCACTCGTGGGTGCGTCTGAGCGGGACGGCCTCGCTATATAGTCCCGCGACACACGTGCCGCCGATACGTGACAGGAGACTCATGCACCTCCGCCGATCGAGGATCAGCACCTCAGCCGCCGCCCTGTGTGTCGCCCTGTGTGCCGCTCTTGCCGTGTTGGTGTTGGCGCCGCTCGCGGCGACCGCGGCGCCGAACGCCACCGCCGACTCGGAGACCTGCCAGAAGCCCCCGCAGCGCGACGACGACTCCATCCACTTCATCGGCTGCCTGACCGACAACCGCGACAAGCCGCCGTCACCGGTACCGGACGTCGAGGTCTCGGTCAAGGAGAAGGGCGGCGAGGAGGTCGGGACCGGCACGAGCAACGCGCAGGGCGTCTTCGACGTGCCGCTCCCGGGGACCGCCGCGGACAACCTCGGCAACACCTACATGATCACGATCGACGTCGAGACGCTGCCGAGCAAGACCTCGCTGGTCGACGAGAAGAAGCAGTCGCTCAGCACCCGGATCACGACCGACGCCGACATCTTCATCACCTTCCCCATCGGTGAGGAGACTGCGGCGGACACCGGCAAGGTGGACCAGGCGCTGCAGCTCTTCGTCGGCGGCATCACGTTCTCGCTGCTGCTGGCGCTGGCTGCGCTCGGCCTGTCGCTGATCTTCGGCACGACCGGTTTGACGAACTTCGCGCACGGCGAGCTGGTGACCTTCGGGGCGATCGCGGCGCTTGCCGTGGACCGCCTCCCCGGCGAGATCACGATCGGCGGGGCGAACGTCACCGTGATCACCGCCGTGGTCTTCGCGTTCATCGCGGGGGGGATCTTCGGCTGGGTCCAGGACAAGGGCATGTGGAACCCGTTGCGCAGGCGTGGCACCGGTCTGGTCGCGATGATGATCATCACCATCGGCCTCTCGATCTTCCTGCGCAGCATCTACCAGTACTTCATCGGCGGCGGCAACTACAGCTACTCCCAGTACACGGCCACCAAGCCCTACGAGATCGGGCCGCTGCTGGTCACGCCGCTCCAGATCGGGGTCTCGCTGGTGTCACTGGCGGTCCTGGTCGTTGCCGGTCTCGCCCTGGCGAAAACCCGGCTGGGCAAGGCGATCCGCGCCGTCGCCGACAATCCACCGCTGGCCGCGGCGTCCGGCATCAACGTGGACAGGGTGATCACACTGGTCTGGGCCGGGGGGGCCGCCCTGGCCGGCCTGGCGGGGGTCGGGCTGGGTCTCACCCAGGGGTTCAACTACCAGTTCGGGTTCAAGATCCTGCTGCTGATATTCGCCGCCGTCGTGCTCGGCGGTCTCGGCACCATCTGGGGCGCGCTCGTCGGCTCGTTCATCATCGGCCTCCTGGTCGAGGTGTCCACGGTCATCGTGCCGGCAGAGCTGAAGTACGTCAGCGCGCTGGCGGTGCTCATCATCGTTCTCGTGATCCGCCCACAGGGCATCCTGGGCCGCCGCGAACGAGTCGGCTGACGGGGAGGAAGGAAAGACATGGACTGGAGCCAGATGTTCGGCCTTGCGATCCAGCAGGGCCTGGGCCCGACCGCGATCGTCTACTGCCTCGCGGCCATCGGCCTCAACGTGCACTTCGGCTACACCGGCCTGCTGAACTTCGGCCAGGCAGGCTTCATGGCTGTCGCGGCGTACGGCATGGCCTCGATCGTCGCCACCTGGGGGCTCTCGTTCTGGCTCGGCCTGCTGGTCGGCCTGCTGCTGAGCGTGCTGCTGGCACTCCTGCTCGGTGTCCCGACCCTTCGCCTGAGAGCCGACTACCTGGCCATCGTCACCATCGCCGCAGCGGAGATCATCCGACAGACCGTCGGCTCGGTCAGCCTGCTCGAGTACTTCGGTGGCCAGGACGGGCTCCAGCAGTTCAGCGGCACGTTCGCCTCGATGAACCCCTACAGCGGGCGCATCGGCATCTCCGGTCTGGTCACGTGGCGGGGCTACGACTTCTGGGTGATGACCGTGGGCTGGATCATCGTCGCCCTGTCGTGCCTCGCCGTCTTCCTGTTGATGCGCAGTCCCTGGGGTCGCGTGCTCAAGGGGATCCGGGAGGACGAGGAAGCGGTCCGCAGCCTCGGCAAGAACGTCTACGCCTACAAGATGCAGTCGCTGATCATCGGTGGCATCTTCGGCGCCCTGGCCGGGTTCCTGATCGCGCTGCGCAGCGCGGCCATCAACCCTTCCTTCTTCGCCACCGACGTCACGTTCTTCGCCTACACCGTCCTGCTGATCGGCGGCGCCGCCCGGGTGCTGGGCCCGGTGGCGGGTGCGATCATCTTCTGGTTCCTGATCACGTTCCTCGACGTGTTCTTCTCCCAGGCGACGGCCAACGACCTGATCCCGGACGCCATCATGACCTCCACCCAGGCAAGCCTGATCCGATTCATGTTCATGGGTCTGGCGTTGATGCTGCTGATGATCTATCGACCTCAGGGCATCTTCGGAGACCGAAGGGAGCTGGCGCTCGATGCCCGCTGAGACAACCCCTGACGAGATCGAGGTCGAGCAGGTCATCGAGGTCGACATCTCGGCCAACCGCGCCGCGCTCAAGGACGTCGATCACGAGCCGGGAGCCGCCAAGCCCGACGCGATCGTGGTGGCAGACCGGGTACGCCGAACCTTCGGCGGCCTCACCGCCGTCGACGTCGAGCACGTGGAGATCCAGCGTGGGGTCATCACCGCCCTGATCGGGCCCAACGGCGCCGGCAAGACGACGTTCTTCAACCTGATCACGGGCTTCGACCGGCCCGATGACGGCGAGTGGACGTTCAACGGCAAGAGCCTCAAGGGGACGCCGGCGTACCGCGTGGCCCGGGGCGGCATGGTGCGGACCTTCCAGCTGACCAAGGTCCTGTCCAGGCTGACGGTGCTGGAGAACATGCGGGTCGGTGCGGTCGGCCAGCGCGGCGAGACGCTCCTGCGGGCGATGTTCGCGCCCCTTTGGCGCAGCCAGGAGGGCGACATCACCGGGAGGGCCGACGCACTGTTGGCCCGCTTCCTGCTCGATGCGAAACGGGAGGACTTCGCGGGGTCCCTGTCGGGCGGGCAGCGCAAGCTGCTCGAGATGGCGCGCGCCCTGATGGCCGAGCCCGAGATGGTGATGCTGGACGAGCCCATGGCCGGGGTGAATCCCGCGTTGAAGCAGTCGCTGCTCGGACACGTGAAGTCTCTGCGTGACGAGGGCCGCACCGTCCTCTTCGTCGAGCACGACATGGACATGGTGCGCGACATCTCCGACTGGGTGATCGTGATGGCGCAGGGCAAGATCATCGCCGAGGGCCCGCCCGAGGCCGTGATGGGCGACCAGCGCGTGATCGACGCCTACCTCGGTTCGCACCACGACAAGGACCTGAGCACGATGGAGGAAGAGGTCATCGCCGCGGCCGAGGCCGAGCTGGAGGCCGAGCACGCCGAGGGCCCGGACCGGGAACGAGGAGTGCACGATGAGTGAGACGGCCAGCCAGACCGGCAGCGAGACCACCGACCGGTCCGCCCACCTGAAGGCCGCCGAAGGCGCCGTACTGCGGGCCGACGAGCTGGTCGCGGGATACCTGCCCGGAGTGAACATCCTCAACGGATCCGACCTCTACTGCCGGGACGGCGAGCTGGTGGGCATCATCGGGCCCAACGGCGCCGGCAAGTCGACCCTGCTCAAGGCGATGTTCGGCCTGGTCAAGGTCACCTCAGGCACCGTGACGCTCAACGGCGAGGACATCACCAACAACCGGGCCGATGCCCTCGTGACCGCAGGCATCGGGTTCGTGCCGCAGACCAACAACGTGTTCCCCACGCTCACCATCGCCGAGAACCTGCAGATGGGTGTCTTCCAGGCGCCGAAGACCTTCTCGGAACGTTTCGACTTCGTCTGCGAGATCTTTCCGACGCTCCGCACCCGCCGGGCCCAACGGGCCGGTTCGCTCTCCGGTGGTGAGCGCCAGATGGTCGCGATGGGCCGGGCGCTGATGATGAACCCGGCGGTGCTGTTGCTCGACGAGCCGTCGGCCGGCCTCTCCCCGGTCCTGCAGGACGAGGTCTTCGTGCAGACCCGGCGCATCAACCGGGCCGGTGTCTCCGTCGTGATGGTGGAGCAGAACGCGAGCCGGTGCCTGCAGATCTGTGACCGCGCCTACGTGCTGGACCAGGGCCGGAACGCCTACACGGGCACCGGCGCGGACCTGGCCAAGGACCCCAAGGTCATCGAGCTCTACCTCGGCACGCTCGCCAAGAAGTAGCCCACAGCGGTCGACCACCGACCGAGCCCCCCGAGCCGTTTCCGGTTCGGGGGGCTCGTCGTTGTGAGCGCGGTCAGTCGGCGGTTACTCGACCAGACCGGTCACCGCGTCGATCCTTCATCGTAGGTGTTGCCCTTCTTGTACTGGTTGATAATGATGGTGCCCTTCGACAGCGAGCCGGTCTCGTTCATGTCCGTGGGACCCGAGGCGCCTTCGTAGTCGATGTCCTCGCCGGCCTCGACCAGCTTGGAGCACTGCTCCCAGCCCGGTGCACTTGGTGCCCTCCTGGACGACCTTGAGGATCTCCCTCGCGATCGCCTCTCCGCTGTCGTCGCCTGCCTGCAGCGCGGCGAGTGCCGAGATCATCACCGTGTCGTAGGACTCCGGTCCGTAGGTGAAGTCCTTCACCTTCGGATCGATGGCCTTGAGCTTGTCGGTGAACGCCGGGTCGAGGTCCGCAGCCCCCGGCGCGGTCCCCTTCTGGCCGGTCAGGTCGAAGTTCTCCTTCACGTACTTCGTGTTGGAGAGGTTGCCGTCCACGATGTAGATCTTGATCTTGTCCGGACCGATGCCCTTGGCGATCATCTGCGGGATGATCTTCGAGGTCTCATCGAAGGCCACCAGGATCACGGCGTCCGGCTTGGCGGCCGCGATCTCGTTGACCTCCGCGGTGAAGTTCTCCGCCTCGGCGTTGTAGAGCACCTTGGCGGCGACGGTCGCACCGGCGGCCTCGACGTTCTTCGCAGCGGAATCCGCGAGGCCCTGGCCGTAGAAGTCCTGCCGGGCGAGCACGGCGATGTTCTTGTTGCCGTCCTCGACCGCGACGTTGGCGACGACCTTGCCCTGGAGCACGTCCGAGGGGGCGGTGCGGAAGTAGAGGCCCTTGTCCGGGTAGTCGTCGAAGCCCGCGGCTGTGTTGGCCGGCGAGAACTGCACGACGCCCGCGCCCGTGATCTTGTCGATCACGCTCTTGGAGACGTTGGAGGACGCCGCGCCCACGATCACGTCGGCGTTCTGGGCCAGCAGCTTGTCGACCGAGGCGCCGGCGATGTCGGGCGTACCGTCACCGGAGTCGGAGTCGACCTTGACGACGTCCTTGCCCTTCCACCCGCCCGCGTCGTTGATCTCGTCGACGGCGAGCTGGACACCTGCGAACTCGGGGGGGCCGAGGAACGCGAGGTCACCGGTCTGGGGCAGCAGCGTCCCGATGGTGAGCGTGCCGTCACCCTTGGCCGCCGTCGAGCCGGAGCCGTCGTCGGCATTGTCACTGCTGTCGGACTCACTGCCGCAGGCAGCGAGCACCAGGGCTGCGGCACCGCAAGCTGCGATCGCACGCCAGGTACGAGTTGGGCGAATCATGCATCCTCCGTCGTGGAAGGTCGGGGCGGGCAGCCTGGGGCGTCCGCCACATGGATGGGGTGAAGGTACTGCGAAACTCGCCGCAAACTGAGACCTGGAGCCCTCGGGGTGTCCTGTCGTTGCAGTTTCGTGACCTCCAGGGCCGATCGACTAGCCTTCCGGCTCCTCGTGCTCGCTCGCGGAGAGCTCCGGGCCGTGCTGTACGACGCCCTCGGCGACCTCGCGCATGGACCGCCGCAGATCCATCGCCGTCTTCTGCACCCAGCGGAACGCCTCAGGCTCGCTCAGACCCATCTGGCGCTGGAGAATTCCCTTGGCCCGGTCGACCACCTTGCGGGTGGCCAGCTGCTCTCCGAGGTCGGCCACCTCGGTGGCCAGGAGCTGCAGCTCGGAGTAGCGGCTGACGGCCATCTCGATGGCGGGCAGCAGGTCGGCCTTGCTGAACGGCTTGACCAGGTAGGCCATGGCGCCCGCGTCGCGGGCGCGCTCGACGAGGTCGCGTTGGCTGAAGGCGGTGAGGATGACCACGGGCGCGATGCGTTGTGCTGCGACCCGCTCGGCCGCCGCCAGCCCGTCGAGGCGCGGCATCTTGATGTCGAGGATGACCAGGTCCGGTCGCAGCTCCTCTGCGAGGGCGACGGCCTTCTCGCCGTCCTCGGCCTGGCCGACCACGTCGTACCCCTCCTCCTCGAGCATCTCGGCGAGGTCGAGCCGGATCAGTGCCTCGTCCTCGGCGATGAGGACGCGGGGCGCCGGGTCGGTGGTCACGGCAGAGAGGTTAACCGGATCCGGTACCTTGGCCGGCCGTCGCCCCGGTATTCCAATCGGCAGAGAATGCGGTCTCAAACACCGTCCAGTGTGGGTTCGAGTCCCACCCGGGGCACCGGCCATTGTCAGTCCGGGCGACGAACTACTCGTCCTATGCATCCGCTCGAACTGCGCCGCGACCGCCATGGCATGCTGGCCATCCGGTTCGTCGGTCAACGCCGCGAGCGCGGCACTAGGGGTCAGCCGTGCCGCCGATTCGTGATTGGCGCGACCACGGGATCGAACGGCGCGGCAGAGCACTCGCAGTCTCCCGGGGAGAGGCTGCCCCGAAGCCGATTACTCAGCCCTGCTCGGCTACTACCTTGGCGACGGGTGCATTTCATCGGCAGCCCGCACGACGGTTCTGCGCATCTCCTGCGACCGGAGCTACCCGGGGATCATCACCGATGTCGAACGCTGCATCCGAGGCCGTCCACCCTGACCGCGCGATCCACCGGGTCAAGGCGCCGGGAGTGACTGTCGTGCAGAACGGCTGGAAGCACTGGCCATGCCTGTTTCCACAGCACGGTCCTGGTCGCAAGCACGAGAGACCGATCGTGCTGGCTGCGTGGCAGCGCGACATCGTCGCGGCGTACCCGTGGGACTTCCTGCGCGGACTTCTGCACTCCGACGGCGCCCGGGTCAACAACTGGACGACCCGAGTGGTGGGTGGGGAGCGCCGACGCTACGACTACCCCCGGTGGCAGTTCGTCAACGCCTCCCAGGACATCCTCGCGCTGTGCACCTCCACGCTGGACCACGTGGGCGTGCCGTGGCGACGGTCCGGCCAGCAGGACCGTGTCGGTCTCCACCCGAGCAGGGGTGGCCGCCCTCGACGAGAACGTCGGCCTGAAGTCGTGAGTCCGGACTCAGCCGCCAGCTCAGTGGCGGCGGTAGGCCGGTGCGACCTCGTTGATCGCGTCGCCCATCCGGTGGATGCGCAGCGCATTGGTGGATCCGGGGATGCCCGGCGGGCTCCCCGCGATGATGACGACGAGGTCGCCCTCCTTGACCCGACCGATCTTGAGCAGCTGCTCGTCGACCTGACGCACCATCTCGTCGGTGTGCTCGACGAACGAGGTCAGGAAGGTCTCGACGCCCCATGTCATGGACAGCTGCGAGCGCACGATCGGCTCGGGCGTGAACGCCAGCACCTGGATCGGGCCGCGGTAGCGCGCCAGCCGACGCGCGGAGTCACCGCTCTGGGTGAACGCCACCAGGAACTTGGCGCCCACCCGCTCGCCCACCTCGGCCGCAGCCTTGGCGATCACGCCACCGCGGGTCCTGGGCTGCCAGTCGATCGCCGCCATGTGGTGCAGCTCGTGGTTCTCGGTGGAGGCGATGATCCTCGCCATCGTGCGCACGGTCTCGATGGGGTACTCCCCCACGCTCGTCTCGCCGGAGAGCATCACGGCGTCGGTTCCGTCGAGGACCGCGTTGGCGACGTCGGACGCCTCGGCGCGGGTGGGGGCGGGGTTGCTGATCATCGACTCGAGCATCTGGGTTGCCACGATCACGGGCTTGGCGTTGCGGCGGGCCTTCTCGATCACCCGCTTCTGCAGGAACGGCACGTCCTCCAGCGGGCACTCGACGCCGAGGTCACCGCGGGCCACCATGAAGCCGTCGAACGCGCGCACGATCTCGTTGAGGTTGTCGATCGCCTGCGGCTTCTCGATCTTCGCGATCACCGGCAGCAGGACGCCCTCCTCCTTCATCACGCGGCGTACGTCGTCGACGTCGGACGCCGAGCGCACGAACGAGAGCGCGATGAAGTCGACGGTGAGGTGCAGGGCCCAGCGCAGGTCCTCGACGTCCTTCTCCGACATGGCGGGCACGCTGACGGGTACGCCGGGAAGGTTGATCCCCTTGTTGTCGCTGACCCGGCCCCCGACCACCACCTTGGTGTGCACGTCCGCACCGTCGACCGAGGTCACCCGCAGTCGCACCTTGCCGTCGTCGATCAGGATCTGGTCGTCCTCCGAGACGTCCCCGGGCAGACCCTCGTAGGTGGTCGAGGCGATCTCGTTGTTGCCGGCCACCTCGCGCGTGGTGATCGTGAAGGACTGGCCCGTCTGCAGCCGCGACGAGCCCTCCTTGAACTTGCCGAGCCGGATCTTGGGCCCCTGGAGGTCGACGAAGATGCCGACGCCGTGGCCGGTCTCGTCGGAGGCCTCACGCACGCGGCGGTAGACCTCCTCGTGCTCGGCGTACGTGCCGTGGCTGAGATTGAGGCGGGCGACGTCCATCCCCGCGTCGACCAGCTCCCGGATCCGCTCCTTCGACGAGGTCGCCGGTCCGAGGGTGCACACGATCTTGGCTCTCCGCACGCGCTGAGCCTACTGGGCTTTACTTGAACGTTCCAATAGAGGCCGGAGACTACCCGGCTTGACCGGGTATCCCTGCACACCTCAGGCCGTCAGCGGCCGCTCGGTCGGCGGGATCGGGGCGGGCAGGTTCGTCGAGCCGTTGAGGTAGGCGTCGACCGCGGCAGCGGCGGCACGGCCCTCGGCGATCGCCCAGACGATCAGCGACTGGCCACGGCCCGCGTCCCCGGCGACGAAGACGCCGTCGACCGAGGTGAGGTAGCCGTGGTCGCGCGCGACGTTGCCGCGCTCGTCGAGCTCGACGCCGAGCTGTTCGACGAGGCCTTCCTTCTCCGGACCCGTGAAGCCCATGGCGAGCAGCACCAGCTCGGCGGGGATCTCCCGCTCGGTGCCCTCGATCTCCTGGAACTTGCCGTCCTCGAACTCGACGTCGACGAGGCGCAGCGCGCGCACGCGGCCGTCGTCGTCAGCGAGGAACTCCTGGGTGGAGACCGCGTAGACCCGGTCGCCGGCCTCCTCGTGGGCGGCGGAGACCCGGAAGACCATCGGGTACGTCGGCCACGGCTGGTTGGGCGGCCGCTCCTCCCCCGGACGGTCCATGATCTCGAGCTGGGTGATCGACGCGGCGCCCTGGCGGGTCGCCGTACCGAGACAGTCGGCGCCGGTGTCACCGCCGCCGATGATCACGACGTGCTTGCCGTCCGCCGTGATCTGGTCCTCCACCTCCTCGCCGAGCGAGGAGCGGTTGGACTGCGGGAGGTACTCCATCGCCTGGTGGATGCCGTCGAGGTCACGACCCGGCACCGGCAGGTCGCGCGCGACCGTGGCGCCGGTGGCGAGCACGACCGCCTCGTAGCGGTCGCGAAGCTGGTCGCCGGTGAGTGACTCACCCACGTTCACGCCCGCCCGGAAGACGGTTCCCTCGCGGCGCATCTGGTCGAGCCGCTTGTCGAGGACCTTCTTCTCCATCTTGAACTCGGGGATGCCGTAGCGCATCAGCCCGCCGATCTTGTCGGCGCGCTCGTAGACCGCCACCGTGTGACCGGCGCGGGTGAGCTGCTGGGCAGCGGCGAGACCGGCTGGACCGGAGCCGATGACCGCGACCGTCTTGCCCGAGAGCCACTCGGGGGGCTGTGGGCGCACGGCGCCCGACTCCCAGGCGCGGTCTGCGATCGCGACCTCGACGTTCTTGATCGTGACCGCCGGCTGGTTGATGCCCAGCACGCACGAGGTCTCGCAGGGTGCCGGGCACAGTCGACCGGTGAACTCCGGGAAGTTGTTCGTCGCGTGCAGTCGCTCGATCGCGCCGTCCCAGTCGTCGCGCCAGACCAGGTCGTTCCACTCCGGGATGATGTTGCCCAGCGGGCAGCCCTGGTGGCAGAACGGGATGCCGCAGTCCATGCAGCGGCCCGCCTGCGTCTTGATGATCGGCAGCAGCGCGCGCCCCGGTCCTTCGGGGTAGACCTCGTTCCAGTCGTGCACCCGCTCCTCGACCGGGCGGCGCTCGGCCACCTCGCGGGTGTGCTTCAGAAATCCCTTGGGGTCAGCCATGTTGGTTCCCCTTCGGGTAGGTGCCGGGAGTGCAGTCAGCCATGGAGCGCCTCCATCATTGCGGTGGCGACGTCGTTGTCCTTGAGTCCGTCGGCCTCGGCCTTCGCCTTGGCCTCCATCACGATGCGGAAGTCGCGCGGGATGACCTCGGTGAAGCGGGCCAGCGCGGCCGGCCAGTCCTCGAGCAGCTCCTGGGCGACCGTCGATCCGGTCTCCTCCGCGTGCTCGCGGACCAGCTGCTCGAGGGTCTCGCGCTCGTCACCCTCGACGGCGCCGAGCTCGACCAGCTCCTTGTTCACCCGGCCCTCGTCGAGGTCCAGGACGTAGGCGACACCACCGCTCATGCCTGCGGCGAAGTTGCGCCCCGTGGCGCCCAGGACGACGACGATGCCACCGGTCATGTACTCGCAGCCGTGGTCACCGACGCCCTCCACCACCGCGGTCGCGCCGGAGTTGCGCACGCAGAAGCGCTCGCCGGCCTGGCCGCGCAGGAAGATCTGCCCGGAGGTGGCGCCGTACGCGATGGTGTTGCCCGCGATGATCTGCTCGGAGGGCACGAAGGTCGCTGCGCGGTCAGGGCGTACGACGAGCCGGCCACCCGAGAGTCCCTTGCCCACGTAGTCGTTGGCGTCGCCCTCGAGCCGGAGGGTGATCCCGCGTGGCAGGAAGGCGCCGAACGACTGCCCGGCGGAACCGACCAGCGTCACGTCGATGGTGCCGTCGGGCAGGCCGTCGCCCTTGTAGCGCTTGGTCACCTCGTGTCCGAGGATCGTGCCGACGGTGCGGTTGACGTTGCGGATCTGCACCTGGGCGCGCACCGGCTCACCCTTCTCCAGGGCGTCCTTGCACAGCTCGACGAGCTCGTTGTCGAGCGCCTTGTCGAGACCGTGGTCCTGCGGGCGGGTGTTGCGCCGGGCGGTGTCCTCGTGCAGCTCGGGCACGTGGAAGATCGGCGTGATGTCGAGCCCGGCGGCCTTCCAGTGGTCGACCGCCTCGGTGGCGTCGAGCACGTCGGCGTGGCCGATGGCCTCGTCGAGCGAGCGGAAGCCCAGCTCGGCGAGCAGCTCGCGCACCTCCTCGGCGACGTACTGGAAGAAGTTGACGACGTGTTCCGCCTTGCCCGCGTAGCGCTCGCGCAGGACGGGGTTCTGCGTCGCCACGCCGACGGGGCAGGTGTCGAGGTGGCAGACGCGCATCATGATGCAGCCGGCCACCACCAGGGGAGCACTCGCGAAGCCGTACTCCTCCGCACCGAGCAGCGCCGCGACGACGACGTCGCGACCGGTCTTGAGCTGGCCGTCGGTCTGCACGACGATCCGGTCGCGCAGGCCGTTGAGCAGCAGGGTCTGCTGGGTCTCGGCCAGGCCGAGCTCCCACGGACCGCCCGCGTGCTTCAGCGAGGTGAGCGGCGCCGCGCCGGTGCCGCCGTCGTGGCCGGAGATCAGCACGACGTCGGCGTGCGCCTTGGAGACGCCGGCGGCGACCGTGCCGACGCCGACCTCGGCGACCAGCTTGACGTGGACGCGCGCCTGCGGGTTGGCGTTCTTCAGGTCGTGGATCAGCTGGGCGAGGTCCTCGATCGAGTAGATGTCGTGGTGCGGCGGCGGCGAGATCAGCCCCACGCCGGGCGTGCTGTACCGGGTCTTGGCCACCCAGGGGTAGACCTTGTTGCCGGGCAGCTGGCCGCCCTCGCCGGGCTTGGCACCCTGCGCCATCTTGATCTGGATGTCGTCGGAGTTGGTGAGGTACTCGGAGGTGACGCCGAAGCGTCCCGAGGCGACCTGCTTGATCGCCGAACGCCGCTCCGGGTCGTAGAGACGGTCGGCGTCCTCCCCACCCTCACCGGTGTTGGACTTGCCGCCGAGGCGGTTCATCGCGACGGCCAGGGTCTCGTGGGCCTCCTGCGAGATCGACCCGTAGGACATGGCACCGGTGGAGAACCGCTTGACGATCTCGGAGACGGGCTCGACCTCGTCGATGTCGATCGGCTCACGCCCGGTCGCGTCCGAGTCCTTGAAGCGGAACAGCCCGCGGAGCGTCATCAGCCGCTCGGACTGGTCGTTGACGCGCGAGGTGTACTGCTTGAACACGTCGTACTTGCCGGCGCGGGTGGAGTGCTGCAGCCGGAACACGGTCTCGGGGTCGAACAGGTGCAGCTCGCCCTCGCGACGCCACTGGTACTCGCCGCCGATCTCGAGCTCGCGGTGGGCGGGCGCGATGCCACCGACGGGGTAGGCGATCCGGTGCCGGCGGGCCACTTCCTCGGCGATGACGTCGAGCCCGACGCCGCCGAGCTTGGAGGTCGTGCCGGTGAAGTACTTGTCCACCAGCTCCTGGGAGAGCCCGAGCGCCTCGAAGATCTGGGCGCCCGTGTAGGAGGCGACCGTGGAGACGCCCATCTTCGACATCACCTTGAGCACGCCCTTGCCGAGCGACTTCACCAGGTTGGCGACCGCCTTCTCCGGCTCCTCCTTGACGTAGAACCCGTCACGCGCGAGGTCCTCGACGCTCTCCATCGCGAGGTAGGGGTTCACCGCGGCAGCGCCGTAGCCGATGAGCAGGGCGACGTGGTGCACCTCGCGGACGTCGCCGGCCTCGATCAGCAGCCCGACCTGGGTCCGGGTCTTCTCCCGCACGAGGTGGTGGTGGACCGCCGCGGTCATCAGCAGCGACGGGATCGGTGCCTTGTTGGCGTCGGCGTGACGGTCGGAGAGCACGATCACGCGGGCACCGTCGGCGATCGCCTCGCCGACCTCCTCGCAGATCTCGTCGAGGCGACGGGCGAGAGCATCGCCGCCGCCCCTGACGTCGTAGAGACCGCGCGAGACGTGCGTGATGAAGCCGGGCATGTCGCCGTCGCGGTTGATGTGCCGGATCTTGGCCAGCTCGTCGTTGGTGATCACCGGGAACGGCAGCACCACCTGGCGGCACGACGCCGGCGTCGGGTCGAGCAGGTTGGCCTCGGGTCCGATGGTGCCGTTGAGGCTGGTCACCAGCTCCTCGCGGATCGCGTCGAGCGGCGGGTTGGTCACCTGGGCGAACAGCTGCGCGAAGTAGTCGAAGAGCAGCTTCGACCGGTCGCTGAGGACGGCGACCGGGGTGTCGGTGCCCATGGAACCGATCGGCTCGACGCCAGCGTTGGCCATCGGGGTGAGCAGGATCCGCAGCTCCTCCTCGCTGTAGCCGAAGATCTGCTGACGCCGCGTCACCGAGGCGTGGGAGTGGATCACGTGCTCGCGGTCGGCGACGTCGGCGAGCTTGATCAGGCCGGCGTGCAGCCACTCGTCGTAGGGGTGCTCGCTCGCGAGCTCCTCCTTGATCTCCTCGTCCTCGATGATCCGGTGCTCCTCGGTGTCGACGAGGAACATGCGGCCCGGCTGGAGGCGACCCTTGCGGACCACCTTGTCCTGCGGGATGTCGAGTACGCCGACCTCGCTCGCCAGCACCACCAGGCCGTCGTCGGTCACCCAGTAGCGGGAGGGACGCAGACCGTTGCGGTCGAGCACGGCGCCGACCTGCGTGCCGTCGGTGAACACGACGCAGGCGGGACCGTCCCACGGCTCCATCAGCGCGGAGTGGAACTCGTAGAACGCCCGGCGCTTGGCGTCCATCTCCTCGTGGTTCTCCCACGCCTCCGGGATCATCATCAGCACGGAGTGGGGCAGGGAGCGCCCGCCCATGTGCAGGATCTCGAGCACCTCGTCGAAGGACGCCGAGTCGCTGGCCCCCGGCGTACAGATCGGGAAGATGCGCTCCAGGTCGCCGGGGATCAGGTCGGACGTGAGCAGCGCCTCGCGGGCCCGCATCCAGTTGCGGTTGCCCATGACGGTGTTGATCTCGCCGTTGTGGGCGATGAAGCGGAACGGGTGCGAGAGCGGCCAGCTCGGGAACGTGTTGGTGGAGAAGCGGGAGTGCACCACCGCGACGGCGCTCTCGACCCGCTCGTCGACCAGGTCGGGGAACACGTGGTCGAGCTGCTCGGTGGTGAGCATCCCCTTGTAGGCGATGGTGCGGTTGGACAGCGACGGGAAGTAGACGTCGGTCTCGCGCTCGGCGCGCTTGCGCAGCACGAACGCGAGCCGCTCGAGGGCCATCCCCATGATGCGGCTGCCCGTGGCCGAGACGAACAGCTGGACGAAGGAGGGCATGCAGTCCAGCGCGGTCTTGCCGAGCGAGGCCGGGTCGGTGGGGACCTCGCGCCAGCCGAGGACGGTGAGGCCCTCCTCCGCGGCGATCTCCTCGATGCGCTTGCGGGTCTTCGCGACCTGCTCGTCGTCGCCCGGGACGAAGGCGGTGCCGACGGCGTAGGAGTGGTTCGCGGGCAGCTCGAAGTCGACCACCTCGCGGAAGAAGCGGTCGGGGATCTGCATCAGGATCCCGGCGCCGTCGCCGGAGTTGGGCTCGGCGCCCGCTGCACCACGGTGCTCGAGGTTGCGCAGCGCCGTGAGCGCCTGGCTGACGATGTCGTGGCTCGGGACGCCCGTCATGGTGGCCACGAAGGCGACGCCGCACGCGTCGTGCTCGTGCGCTCCGTCGTAGAGCCCCTGAGGCGGCGGGAATGCCTGCATGTGCACTCTCCCGTCGTCGGTCATCGCAGTCCCGGGAGCCTCATGAGGCTGCCGGGACGTGTGGTGAATGTGAGCATGCTGGTGCTGGGACGACATTGGCCCATGCGGAGATTTCAGCCTACAACAGGGTCCGGGGGACCCTGCGGGCCGTTTCGCGAGACGAATACCTCACTCAGGCGGCGTTTGGGAGCCCTGAGTCGCCTCCGTGTCGCCTCGTCGGTCCGGCCCAGACTTGTCCGGGGACTCGTCCGGGGAGTCGTCCGGGGCGTCATCCGAGGCGTCCGCTGCGGAGGCGTCCGCGCCGGCTCGTCGCGGTTCGGCGTACGGCGAGGGCTCGCGCGTGTTCGGAGGGCGGTGCCGCCGGCCGACCAGGACGAAGTACGCCGCAGCGCCGACGAACAGGATCACCGACATCCACACGCCCCAGCGCAGGCCAAGGACGTCGTCCAGCTCGATCGCGTCGATCCGCAGCGCCTCGATCCAGCCCCGCCCGGCCGTGTAGATCATCACGTAGACCGCGAAGGCGCGCCCGTAGCCGAGCCTGAGCCGCCGGTCGAGGTAGAGCAGCAGCGCGATGCCGGCCAGGTTCCACAGCGCCTCGTAGAGGAAGGTCGGGTGGAAGGTGGCGAACTGGGCGTAGCCCTCCGGCCGGTACGCCACGTCGATCTCGAGGCCCCACGGCAGGTCGGTGGGACGGCCGAACAGCTCCTGGTTGAAGTAGTTGCCGAGGCGGCCGATCGCCTGCGCGAGCAGCAGTCCCGGTGCGAGCGCGTCGGCGAGCGGGCGGAGCAGGATCCCGTGCCGGCGGGTGTAGAGCCAGGCGCCGAAGAGCCCACCGGCGATGGCGCCCCAGATCCCGAGGCCGCCCTGCCAGATCTTCAGCGCGTCGACGGCATCGCGGCCCTGGCCGAAGTAGAGGTCGAGGTCGGTGAGCACGTGGTAGAGCCGGGCCCCGATGAGCCCGGCGGGCACCGCCCACAGTGCGATGTCACCGATCTGGCCGCGCGTGCCGCCCGCGCGCCACCCAGCGCCGCTCCCCCACCCAGATCGCAGCGATCACGCCCAGGATGATCGCCAGGGCGTAGGCGCGGATCGGGAACGGCCCGAGGTGCCAGACCCCCTCGGACGGGCTGGGGATGGAGAGCAGGGTCATGAGTCGGCCTTCAGGATCTTCTCGAGGTCATCGGCGATGTCGGCGGGCGAGGAGCTGGCCGTCCAGACCAGGTCGCCCTTCCCTCCGCGCACGGCGATGACGTTGGTGGTGTGGCTGACCTCGTAGCCACCGCTGGGCAGCCGCTGGCCCTTCATGATGTCGATGCCCATCGGGGTGCCGAGCGCGGCGATGTCCTTCAGCGAACCGGTCGCGCCGACGAAGTCGGGGTTGAACCGGTCGAGGTAGCTGCGCAGGACCTTCCCGGTGTCGCGCGCCGGGTCGGTGGTGACGAAGACGACCTCCACCGCGTCCCGTTCGGCCTGCGACAGCTTGGTGAGGCCCGAGGCGATGGTGCTCATCACGACCTGGCAGATGTCGGGGCAGTGGGTGTAGCCGAAGAACACGAGGGTCCGACGGGGCTGCTTCGCGAGGTCGAACGGCCGGCCCTCGGTGTCGGTGAGGGAGATGTCGGGTACGACGTACGGCTGGTCGAGCTTGATACCCCGGTAGCCGTCGTCGTCGGCCACGCTGACTCCCGTGACGGGGGCTCCGTCGTCGGAGGAGCCGCAGCCGACGAGGGCGAAGGCTCATCAGCACGGCCACCAGGAGGCGTTCTAGCCACGGCGTACCCCCGCGGCGAGGTCCTCGGTGAGCGAGGCGAGCGCCTTGAGACCAGCGGCCGGTTCGTCCGCGTCCAGCAGCGCCTTGACGAAGGCCGAGCCGACGATCACGGCGTCCGCGTAGGACGCCACCTCGGCGGCCTGGTCGCCGTTGGAGACGCCGAGCCCGACACCGATCGGCAGGTCGGTGACCCGCCGGGTGCGCTCGACGAGCGGGCCGGCGAGCTCGGAGGTCGACGCACGTGCGCCGGTCACGCCCATGACGGCCGTGGCGTAGACGAACCCGCGGCACGCGCCGGCGGTGTAGCGCAGGCGCTCGTCGGTGGACGACGGAGCGACCAGGAAGATCTTGTCGAGGCCGTGCGCGTCGGCGGCGGCGATCCACTCGTCGGCCGAGTCCGGCGTGAGGTCGGGTGTGATCAGTCCTGCTCCCCCGGCATCCGCGAGGTCGGTGGCGAAGCGCTCGACGCCGTAGCGGGCGACCGGGTTCCAGTAGGTCATCACCACGGTGGGGGTCCCGGTGGCCGCGACCGCCTCGACCGTGCGCAGCACGTCGGTGGTCCGGACGCCGCCGTCGAGGGCGCGCTGGGCGGCCGCCTGGATCGTGGGTCCGTCCATGACCGGGTCGCTGTAGGGAAGGCCCACCTCGATGACGTCGCAGCCGGAGTCGACCATCACCTCCAGCGCCTCGATGGCGCCGGGCACGTCGGGGAAACCGGCCGGGAGGTAGCCGACCAGCGCAGCGCGGCCCTCGGCCCTGGTCCTCTCGAAGGCGGTGCCGGTCGAGGAGGGCCCCGCCGACGTCACCGTGCGCCCTCGGCGATCTGCTGCTCGCTGGCGGGCTCGGGAGTCCCGTCGGCGTCGGCCTGGCCGAGCCCGAACCAGTCGATGGCGGTGCCCATGTCCTTGTCCCCGCGTCCGGAGAGGTTGACCAGGATGGTCTGGCCGGGGCGCTCCTTGGCCAGCTCGAGCGCGCCCGCGACCGCGTGGGCCGACTCGATCGCGGGGATGATGCCCTCGGTGCGGGAGAGCAGCGCCAGCGCGTCCATCGCCGCGGTGTCGGTGACGGGCCGGTACGTGGCCCGGCCGGTCTTCGCGAGGTGGGCGTGCTGCGGTCCGACGCCGGGGTAGTCGAGCCCGGCGGAGATCGAGTGGGACTCGACGGTCTGACCGTCCTCGTCCTGGAGCACGTAGGTGCGTGCTCCGTGGAGCACACCGACCTCGCCCGCCCAGATCGTCGCGGCGTGGCGTGCGGTGTCGACGCCCTCGCCACCGGCCTCGAAACCGAAGATGGCGACCGAGGGGTCGTCGAGGAAAGCGGTGAAGAGACCGATCGCGTTCGACCCTCCACCGACGCACGCGGCCAGGGCGTCGGGCAGCGCGCCGGTGAGCTCGAGGACCTGCTCGCGGGCCTCGTCCCCGATGCCCCGGCAGAAGTCGCGGACCATCGCGGGGAACGGGTGCGGCCCGGCGGCCGTGCCGAAGCAGTACGCGGTGTGATCCACGCTGGCGACCCAGTCGCGGATCGCCTCGTTGATCGCGTCCTTGAGCGTGCGGGAGCCGGAGGCCACCGGGATCACCTCCGCACCGAGGAGCTGCATCCGGGCGACGTTGAGGGCCTGGCGCTGGGTGTCGACCTCACCCATGTAGACGGTGCAGTCGAGGCCGAGGTACGCCGCCGCGGTGGCCGTCGCGACGCCGTGCTGGCCGGCACCGGTCTCGGCGATCATCCGGGTCTTGCCCATCCGACGGGTCAGCAGCGCCTGGCCCAGCACGTTGCGGATCTTGTGGGCGCCGGTGTGGTTGAGGTCCTCCCGCTTCAGCAGGATCCGCGCGCCGGCGTACTCACTGAGCCGGGTCGCGTCGTAGAGCGGGCTCGGCACGCCGGCGTACTCACGGAGCATGCGGTCGAACTCGCCGGTGAACGCCTCGTCGGCCATCGCCTCCTGCCAGGCGGCGGTGAGCTCGTCGAGCGCGGCCATCAGCGCCTCGGGCATGTAACGGCCGCCGAAGTCGCCGAAGCGACCGGCCTCGTCGGGCCCCGACGTGCTCATCGGGGCACGCTCGCGGCGAGCTTCATGGCCGCGACCGCGGCCCGGGGGTTGCCGTCCTTGACCAGTGCCTCGCCCACGAGCACGACGTCGGCGCCCTGCGCGGAGTAGCGCGCGGCGTCCTCGGGACCGCCGATCCCGGACTCGGCGACGGTCACGACTCCGCCCGGGACCAGCGCGGCGATGCGGCCGAACGTGTCCGGGTCGACGTCGAGCGTCTTGAGGTTGCGGGCGTTCACGCCGACCAGGCCGGCGCCGACCTCGAGGGCGCGCCCGAGCTCGTCCTCGTCGTGCACCTCCGTGAGCACGGTCAGACCGAGCTCACGCGCCTGGTCGTGCAGGTCCTTCAGGAGCGCGTCGTCGAGCGCGGCCACGATCAGCAGGACGAGGTCGGCACCTGCGGCCCGCGCCTCGAGGAGCTGGTAGCCGGTGACCACGAAGTCCTTGCGGAGCAGCGGCGTCGGGACGGCACCGCGGACGGCGCGCAGGTCGTCGAGGCTGCCGCCGAAGCGACGCTGCTCGGTGAGGACCGAGATGGCGTCGGCGCCGCCCGCGTGGTACGCCGCGGCCAGCGCGGCCGGGTCCGGGATGTCGGCCAGCAGACCCTTGCTCGGCGACCTGCGCTTGACCTCCGCGATCACCGAGAGACCCGGCGCGCGGAAGGCGGGCATGGGGTCACGGGGCGGCGGGAGCGCCTCCACGGCGGCTGCCAGGTCGGCCTCCGAACGGGCAGCCTGGCGGACCGCGAGGTCCTCGCGCACACCGGCGACGATGTCGTCGAGCACGGACATGCGAGGGCCTTCCGGGAGGAGCTGTGGTGGGACCCGAACGGGGTCCGCACGGGGTGTCCCAAGGTTCTCACACGCTCCAGAACGGTAGGTTCGGGCCATCGCATGCCGAGCCAGGTGCCTGAGCCACTCGAAAGGGCCACTCCCATGAGCAACGAGTACCCGCCGCCCCCTCCCGGGCAGGACCCGAACCAGCCTCCGCCGCCCCCTCCCGGGCAGGACCCGAACCAGCCTCCGTCGGCACCACCGCCGCCGACCGACCCGCAGTGGAACCCGCAGTCCCCGGGCACTCCGCCGCCGCCCGCCGGATCGGGGCAGTACGGCCAGCCCTACGGCCAGCCGCAGTACGGGCAGCCGCCGTCGTACCCGCCGCCACCGCCCGGGGCCCCGGGCGGCTACGGGCAGCCGCAGCAGACCTCACCGCTGGCGATCACCTCGCTGGTGCTCGGGATCGTCGGGCTGCTGTGCTGCACGATCTTCGTCCTGAGCGCCGGTGCGGTGGTCACCGGGTTCCTCGCGCGCAAGCAGATCGCCGAGTCGCAGGGGCGCATCAAGGGCGGCGGGATGGCGACAGCCGGCCTGGTCCTCGGCGGGGTCGGGATCCTCCTGGCGATCGTCTACTGGGTGCTGTTCGTGACCGGGGTCATCAGCAACAACTTCTACTTCGACACCACCACCTGATCCCGGTCGGGCTCAGGGTGCCAGCCAGCTTCCCATCGGGAGGTTGCGCAGCACCCCGAAGACCATCAGCACGACGGCGAACACCGCGATCGCGACGCCGGCGCGACGGCTGGCGACCCCGCTCGTCGGGTGACCGGTCCACGCCCGACCGGTCCACCGGACCCACCACAGGACGATCAGGGGCACCAGCGCCACGAAGACCAGGTTGCTGCTCGCGGCGCCGACCAGGTCGACGTTGGTGAGGTCGTTGACGGCTCGCAGGCCGCCGCAACCCGGGCAGTAGAGGCCGGTCAGCGCGTAGAAGGGGCAGAAACCCCAGCTCCCGGGAGAGTGCGGGTCGCGGAAGTGCAGGGCGATGGTCAGGCCGCCGACGAGCCCGCCCGTGAGCAGTGGGCTGCGCAGCCGCTCGAACCGGGTCCGCTCGCGCTCGAGTGGGCCCGTGCCCGGCTCGGGTCGGGATCTGGGCTGGAGCTGGATCCGGGGATGCATCGCGGGCCGTCCATCGGCGCTCAGTCGCCGGCGCCGTATCCCATCTTGGCCATGATCGCGCCGATGACGATCGCCAAGGGACCGAGCGCGACGCCGACCCAGAAGAGGGGCCAGCTGCCCACCACGAGCGCGATGCCAGCGGCGGTGAAGCCGATGAGGGCCACGACGACGGCCGTCCAGGCTGCCGGGGTGTTGCCGTGATGCGCGGTCATGGAGCTCCTCGGGTCGGACGATCGGTGCGCCGCCAGTGTAGTGGGGAGGCCGCCCGACTCGGCGGGTGCTAGGACCTGTTCGTGTCGGTCGGGTCGCGACCCTCGTCCAGCGCCTGCCACAGGTCCTGCTCGCGCGTGGGCCCCGAGGTGGTGGCTGACGTGGTGGCCGGATCCTGGGTTCCGGGGGCGTCGTACCGGCTCCCCATCTCGGGCCAGGACGACACCAGTCGCACGGCGAGGAACGCCGGGACCAGCCCCAGCACGGAGCAGACCGCGGTCGTCCAGAACCAGCCCGTGAATCCCTGGTCCTGCGACCCACGGCCCATCAGCTCGTCATAGGAGCTGCGCGCTGTGTCCGGGAGGGTGACGTACGCCGCGACGACGGCGGCGACCAGTGCGACGGCGGCGAGTGCGGTGATCCACGCGAAGGCGCGGCGGACCTTCCCGCGCGTGACCAGCAGGACACCCCATGAGGCCAGCAGCACCAGGCTGATCGCCGAGCCGAGTGGGTACCGGGTGCCGGCGTCCAGCGCCGTCATGGTGGCGTCCGACGAACCGCCGGCCGATCCGACCCACGGCTTCGCGGCACCCACCGCGGCGAGCCCGGCTGTCGCCAGTCCGAGGAGGACGACCGGCCCGAACGTGCGGCTCTTGCCCGAGGACGCGGTCGGGTGCGGGTCAGCCATCGCCGCCCGCCGCGAGCAGGACGTCGTCGTCGAAGCAGGTGTGCGCACCGGTGTGGCACGCAGGGCCGGTCTGGTCGACGGTCACCAGCACGGTGTCGCCGTCGCAGTCCAGCCGTACCTCGACCACGCGCTGGGTGTGTCCGGAGGTCTCGCCCTTGACCCAGTGCTCCCGACGCGAGCGGCTCCAGTAGGTGCCCTGCCCGGTCGTCAGGGTGCGGTGCAGGGCCTCGTCGTCCATCCAGCCCATCATCAGCACCTCGCGGCTGCCCTGCTGCTGCACGACGGCGGCGACGAGCCCGTCGGAATTGCGCTTGAGCCGCCCCGCGATCGCGGGATCCAGCCTGGAGGTCGGTGTGCTCACGCCGTCCAGTATCCGCGACCGGGCAGTTCTGGTTGGCAGGAGTACGCCGAGCGGGCAGTTCTGGTTGGCAGGAGTACGCCGAGCGGGCAGTTCTGGTTGCACGGGCGGCGCCGTTGGAGCCTGGTGTGGAATCGCCCCGGTCGGCGTCGTACGGCCAACCAAGATCGCCCGGTCGACGTCGAACAGCCAACCAAAATTGCCCGGTCGGCGTCGTACAGCCAACCAAAATTGCCCGGTCGGCGGGGGCTAGAGCGACTGCTGGGCGACCCAGGAGGTGTGCAGGCGGGCGTAGACGCCGGGTTCGCCGTCGGGGGTCCGTTGCCCGACGAGTACGGCGTGGGACCCGCGCTGGACGACGCGCCCCCGGTCGAAGACGAGGATCTCGTCGGCGTTCTCGGCCGTCGAGAGCCGGTGGGCGATCGTGACGCTGGTGCGGCCTGACATCAGGCGCTCGAGCGCCCGGCCGATCCGCATCTCCAGGGCCGGGTCGACGGCGCTGGTGGCCTCGTCGAGCACGAGCAGGTCCGGGTCGGCGAGGTGGGCACGCAGCAGCGCGACCAGCTGGCGTTCGCCGGCCGACAACGACTCACCGCGCTGACCGACCCGGGTCTCCAGGCCGTGCGGCAACCCGTCGAGCCAGTCGCCGAGGCCCAGCTGCTGGGCGGCGGTCCGGACGTCGTCGGCGGTCGCGTCGAGGTCGCCGTAGCGGGCGTTCGCCAGCAAGGTGGCGTCGAACAGGAACCCCTCCTGGGGAACGAGCACCACGCGGCGCCGCAGCGAGGCGAACTCCACCGAACGGACGTCGACCCCGTCGAGCAGGACCGCGCCCGACGTGGGGTCCATCAGCCGGGTGAGCAGCTTGGCGAAGGTGGTCTTGCCCGACCCGGTCTCGCCCACCACCGCGATCCGGCTGCCCGACTCGATGTGCTCGCTCACGTCCTGGAGGACCAGTGGACCGGCGGGGTAGCCGAACGACACGTCCTCGAAGGCGACGTCCATCGCTCCACGCGGCAGCGACTGCCCGGCCGGACCGGGATCGTCGAGGTCGGCCGGCGTCTCGAGGATGCCGATCACCCGCCGCCACCCGGCGATCGCGTTCTGGGCATCGGTGAGGACCTGCGTGCCCATCTGCACGGGGCCGACGAAGAGCGTCACCAGGAACGCGAACGCGAGCACCTCGCCGGAGGTGATCTTGCCCGCGAGCCCCAGCCAGATGCCGACGATCAGCACGCCGGCGTTGGCCAGGCCGGCAGAGACGCCGCCGAGGCTGAAGGAGAAGGCCGTCAGGCCTTGGGCCTTCGTCGCTGCCCGCTGGTTGACGGCGATGGCCTCGTCGATGCGCTGCTGGGTGCGTCGCTCGATCGCGTAGGTGCGCACCGTCACCGCGCCGACCACCGGCTCGGAGATCGCGGAGAGCATCGTGCCGACCGAGCGCCGGACCAGGCCGTACGCCGCCGACAGCCGCCGCTGGAAGTAGCGCAGCGACAAGAACAGCGGCAGGAAGCACACCCACACGAGGATGGTCAGCTGCCACGAGTAGAAGAGCATCACCACGGTCGCCAGCAGCACCTGGCCGACGCTGACGATGCCGAAGACGCCTCCGAACACCAGGAACTGCGAGACCTGGTCGACGTCGCTGGTGACCCGCGAGACGAGAGCCCCGCGCCGTTCGGTGTTCTGGGTGAGCAGCGGCAGGTCGTGCACGTGCCGGAACGCCTTGATGCGCAGCGTCGCGAGGCCGCGCTCGGAGGCGGTGAAGAGCCGCGCGGTCATGAAGTACGACGACACCCCGGTCGCGATGATCGCGGCCGCGGCCATGAAGGCCATCCGCGTGACGAACGCGATGTCGACGCCGTCGGGCCCGTTGATGCCGCGGTCGAGGGTCTGCTGCACGGCGATGGGTACGACGACCCGGCCGGCCGTCCCGATCATGGCGAGCAGGACCGTCAGGCCGAACCCCTCAGCGAGCTCCGGGGAGTAGGCCAGCCCACGCCGCATCGTCTCCCGGGCGGAGATCTCCTCACCGGTGTCGACGTGGGTGCCCTCGGCGACCAGGTCGGTGACGACGGTGCTCACGGCGCCACCCCCTCGGTCTCGTAGGCGTTGACGAGCCGCGCGTAGGCAGGGTTGCGGTCGAGCAGCTCGGCGTGCGTGCCCCGGTCGGCGATCCGGCCGCCGTGGAGGAAGAGCACCTCGTCGGCCAGGGCGATCGTCGCCTTGCGGTAGGCGATCAGCAGCGTCGTCGAGTCGCCGCCCCGCTCGCGCATGGCGGCGAGGATGCGCGCCTCCACCTCCGGGTCGACCGCCGACGTCGCGTCGTCGAGCACCAGCAGCCGGGGTCGACGGATCAGTGCCCGGGCGAGGGAGAGACGCTGGCGCTGGCCGCCGGACAGGGTCGTGCCCCGCTCCCCCAGCCGACTGTCGAGTCCGTCACGCAGCCCGGCCACGAAGCCGTCGGCCTGCGCCGTCCGCAGCGCGGCCCACACCTCGTCGTCGGGCACGTCGGCACCCAGGGTGACGTTGTCGCGCACCGTGTCGTCGAAGAGGAACGCACCCTGCGGAACCAGCGCGACGTGCTCGGCGAGCTCGCCACGGGCGAGGTCGCGCAGGTCGTGCCCGTCGAGCCGGACGGTGCCCGCCAGCGGGTCCATGAGGCGGGTCACGAGCGAGGTGAGGGTGCTCTTGCCCGCAGCGGTCGCCCCGACGACCGCGACGGTGCGCCCGGGCTCGATGCGGAAGTCGAGGCGGTCGAGCAGCCGCTGGCCGGGCTCGTAGGTGAAGACGAGGTCGTCGACCACGAGCTCGGCACCACCGGACGCCGGGCCGATGCGTCCTTCGCCGTACGTCGTGTCGCTGACCGTGTCGAGGACCCGGTGGACGCGCTCGAACCCGACCACCGAGCGCGGGAACTCGCCCAGCAGCCAGCCGATGGAGCGGATCGGGAAGGCCACGATCGTGAGCAGGTAGGCCACGGTGACCACGTCGCCCGGGTCGGCCGCCCCGCTGCGCACCCGCAGCACCCCGACGCCCAGTACGACGAGGACCCCGAGGCTCGGCAGGCTCTCCAGGAGCGGGTCGAACGCGGCCCGGACGCGGCCGGCGCGGATGCCCTCGTCGCGCAGCTCGCGGGCCTTCGCCGCGAAGCGGTCGGTCTCCTGGCTCTCGCGCCCGAGTGTCTTGACGACCATCGCTCCGTCGAAGGACTCGTGGGCGATCTCGCTCAGCTCGGCGCGCAGTGCCTGGATGCGGGTGAAGATCGGCGAGGACAAGCGCTGGAAGACGACGTTGACGACCATCACGAGGGGGAAGACCAGCAGGCCCACGCTCGCCATGACGAGGTCGGTGAACAGCATCTGGGCGATCGCGATGACCATCATCGCCAGGGTGCCGACCGCCATCGGCAGCGGCGCGATCGGCGCCCACGCGGCCTCGACGTCCGAGTTGGCGTTCGAGAGCAGCTCGCCGGTCGGATGGCGCTGGTGCCACGACATCGGCAGCGTGAGGTACCTGCGGGTGACCTCGCGCCGGTAGGCGGCCTGCATCCGGTACTGCATCACGCCGGCACCGAGCCGCCTCGCGACGATGCCGACGGCCCGGAGGATGGCGACGCCGAGGAACAGCGCCAGGATCGCGACCAGACCGCCGGTGGTCGTGGCGCCGGACTCGAACGCGGGCAGCAGCACGTGGTCGGTGGACCACCCGAGCACCCAGGCGTCCGCCACGGTCAGGGCACCGAAGAGGATGCTGCCGAGCGTCGAGAGCGTGAAGACCCACGGCTCGCGCCGGATCGAGACCCCGAGTACGCGAAAACCGGCCAGCAGGGTGGAGTCGGACTGGGCGCGTTGGCTCACCGGCTCAGCCCATCTGGGGTTCTCGTCACGACGGGTTCAACCCTAGGTAGGGGCTCCGACATTCCGCACGTCGATTCCTCTCCGCCATTCCCTAGGATCGGCCCATGGAGAAGATGTACCGCACGGAGCGGGCCGCGCTGTGCAACTCGGCTCTCGAGGCGGGCGAGCACGCACCGACGCTGTGCGGGATGTGGACCGTCAAGGACCTCGTGATCCACCTGCTGGTGCGCGAGCGCGACCCGCTCGCCGCACCCGGAATCCTGATCCCCCAGCTGGAGAAGCTGGCCGACCGGTCCGCGCGGCGGATGGCCGAGCAGGACTTCACCGCGCTGGTCGAACGCGTTCGCAACGGTCCGCCGCGCTGGTCACCGATGGCGCTGCCACCCCTCGACCGAGCGCTGAACACCCTCGAGTACTTCGTGCACCACGAGGACATCCGCCGCGCCGTGCCCGGCTGGGAGCCGCGGGAGCTGACCGACCAGGAGAAGCGGGTCCTCTTCAAGGGCGTCGCCGTCGCCGGGAAGGGGCTGGTCCGCCCGGCCGGCGTACCTGTCGAGATCCGCTGGACCGATGGCGACCGCGAGCGATCGGCGGTGCTGCGAAAGGGTGACGACCCGGTCGTGGTGACCGGCGAGCCTGCCGAGCTGACCATGCTCCTGTTCGGGCGGGCCCAGCACACCGGGCTCTCCTTCGAGGGCCCCCAGGCTCACGTCGACGCGCTCACCTCGGGGGACCTCGGCCTCTGACGACCGCGGGGCCGTCGCGTCAGTTGATCTTGATGTGCACGTGGTCGAAGTGGTTCGCCGTCGCCGACCCGCGGTCCTCCATACCCCGGAAGCCTTCACCGGCACGCTCGATCGTCCAGATCTGCTGACTCCAGATGATGTCGAACAGGTCGAGCTCGGCGTGGTTCGCGTAGAGGAAGTCGGCCAGACGCTGGCCGGTGCCGGAGTCCGGCACCATGAAGTCGATGGCCTCACCGTTCACGTGCTCGCCGTGACCGTCCTGGCCGCCGTACGTCGTGAGCTCGGGGAATGCCGCACACACGGCGCGGTAGACCTTGACCGCCTGCGGCTGGATGGCCGCCTCGATCTCGGAGCCGTCGGGGCACGGAGCAGAGCTCAGGCCCATGGCCTCAGGCACCTTCTTCTTGCTGAGGTACTCGGAGGTCACCCAGCGGGCATCGCCCTTGACGATCACCTCGGAGTAGTTGCCGAGCCGCTCGCCGGTGACCGGCACGTGCTCGCCCGCCTCGAGCAGGCCAGCGCTGCGGGCGTCGTGGCGCGGCAGGGTGCGGAGGTCGAGCTCGGCCGTGGTCCAGAGCTTGCCCTTGGCCTTCGGCACGCGGTTGTCGACCAGCGGCACCCGCTGCGTGGACCGCGAGGTGCCGAGCGTCCGGTTGGTCTCGGGGGCAGTGCTCGCGGCTGCGGAGCTGATGCTCCCGGCGGCGCTGCTCGGCGAGCTGGGTGCGGTGAAGCCGCTGGTCGCGACACCGGTACCGATCGCCAGCGCGGTGACCACGGGTGCGGTCACGAGGGCGAGACGGCGGCGGTGGAAGACTGTGTGGAACGAGGCTGACCTGGTGGGCTCCAGGCTGTGCTTGCCTCGGTACTGGCCTCGGGAATGTCCTCGGGGCACGGGGGATTCCTAACGTTTTGGGACGTAGAACCCGATGATGGAACCATGCCGCGCCTGACCGACTCAAAGCGGATGCCCTGTTTCTGTGCGTGAGCCTCGACACGTGAGCCTGCTCACCCGTCTCCCCAGCGCCCTCGATAGGGCCGGCCGGAGCTCAGCCGCCGGTGGTCTCGCTGGCCTCTTCGCGTACGACGCACCCGGTGCCGTCGGTGTCCTCCAGCCATCCCTCCGGTAGCGCCACTCCCCTGCGGGGACTGCCCTGACGACCCCTCGGAGTGCCGAGCTCCGCGACCGGGAACTCCGCCTCCGGGTCGAGCCTGTCCAGCAGCACGTCGAGCTCTGCGAGCGCGCTCACCAGCGCGAGGTCACGTCGGAGGTCACCGCCGACCGGGAAGCCCTTGAGGTACCACGAGACGTGCTTGCGGAACTCCTTGCAGCCGCGCTCCTCCCCCATGTGCACGACCAGCAGCTCGGCGTGCCGGCGCATCATCGCGGCCACCTCGCCCAGGCGAGGGAGAGTCCCGGTCTCGGCACGGTCACCCGGCGAAGGGGCGAAGGCCGCCGCGAGGTCGCGGAAGAGCCACGGCCGGCCGAGGCAGCCACGTCCCACGACGACACCGTCGGCGCCGGTCTGCTCGACCATGCGGAGCGCGTCGGCCGCCTCCCAGATGTCTCCGTTGCCCAGGACCGGGATGTCGACGTGCTCGACGAGGCGGGAGATCGCGTCCCAGTCGGCCGTGCCGGAGTAGCCCTGGATCGCCGTACGACCGTGCAGAGCGATGGCTGCGACGCCGGACTCCTCGGCGATCCGCCCCGCGTCGAGATAGGTGAGGTGGTCGTCGTCGATGCCCTTGCGGGTCTTCATGGTCACCGGCACCCCGTAGCGCGATGCTGCCGAGACCGCGGCCTCGAGGATCTCGCCGAGCAGGGTCCGTTTCCACGGCAGCGCGGCGCCGCCGCCCTTGCGGGTCACCTTCGGCACCGGGCAGCCGAAGTTGAGGTCGACATGGGCCACGCCGTACTCCGCGCAGAGGATCTCGGTCGCCTTGCCGACGTACGCCGGGTCCGTGCCGTAGAGCTGGACCGACCGCACCGTCTCCTGGTCGTCGAAGACCAGCATCTGGCGGGTCGTCGCGTCACCCTCGACGAGGCCGCGGCTGGTGATCATCTCGCAGACGTAGAGGCCTGCGCCCTGCTCGCGGCACAGCCTCCGATAGGCCGCGTTGGTGATCCCGGCCATCGGGGCGAGCACCACGGGGACCGGCACCTCCAACGACCCGAGCCGCAGGGGCCCCCTGCCGGCGGGCCTGGGTGGGACAGGTGGAGCGGAGGTCAGGACTGCCCCTTCTTCTTGGCCGGCTTCTTGGTGGGCTTCTTGGCCGGCTTCTTCGTGACGGCCGGGATGATCGTGCCCTTCCAGGTGATCGGCTCGAAGGACTGGAGCGGGCGGTAGCTCATCTCCACGAGCGTTGCACCGCGCGGCACCAGGTAGACCAGGCACCCACTGAACGCCTTGTTGGCGGTGAAGCCGGCCGGCAGCGGCTTCGAGGGACACTTCGCGAAGTTGTTGTTGAAGCTCGAGGACTGGATCAGCGAGTTGCGCGAGTCGACGGCGTAGAGGGGAATCCCCGCCCGGCTCAGGTCACCGGTGCCGACGTTCTTCACCCGGACCCGGACGTAGTAGGGCCGAGCCGTCCTGGTGGCGGCGTCGAGCTGGTAGGACGCGAGGTCGGAGATGCGACCGGTCTTGACCGAGTCCACCGTCAGCTCCAGCACGGAGTTGCGCCGCGTGTTGGGCTGGTAGGCGACCGTGGCCGTCTCGCGGAACTTCAGCTCGGTGCCCGCCTCGGTCAAGGTGACGTCGTCGGGCACCTCGACGGAGCCCGTCGGCAGGTCGACGGAGGGCTTCGCCGTCGGCTTCTTCTCGCTGTCGGCTCCGCATCCGGAGAGGACCAGCGCGAACGCGAGGGGGGCCGCGACGAGAGCTGTGCGGGCACGCGGGGAAGGCAGTCTCCTGGTCACGCGCACATTGTGCCCGTCGCTGGCGGGCTTGGCGGGTATTGGCCCCCGAGACTGGCCTGCGCCGTCGGGCCTCAGCACCCGACGAGTCGCTCGGCGAACCAGGAACGCACGCCCTCGAGGGGGATCCGCTCCTGCTTCATCGTGTCCCGTTCGCGCACCGTGACGGCGTTGTCGTCGAGCGTGTCGAAGTCGACGGTCACGCAGTAGGGCGTGCCGATCTCGTCCTGGCGGCGGTAGCGGCGGCCGATCGCACCCGAGTCGTCGAAGTCGACGTTCCAGGACCCGCGCAGCTCGGCCGCGAGCGCCTTCGCCTTGGGGGTCAGGTCCTCGTTGCGGCTCAGCGGCAGCACGGCCACCTTGACCGGCGCGAGACGCGGGTCGAGGCGCAGCACCGTGCGCTTGTCGACCCCGCCCTTGGTGTTGGGTGCCTCGTCCTCGGTCCAGGCATCCACCAGGAACGTCATCAGGCTGCGGCTCAGGCCGGCCGCAGGCTCGATGACGTAGGGGACGTAGCGCTCCCCTGCCGCCTGGTCGAAGTAGGACAGGTCCTGGCCCGAGTGCTCGGCGTGCGTGGAGAGGTCGAAGTCGGTGCGGTTGGCGATGCCTTCGAGCTCGCCCCACTCCGAGCCGGCGAACTTGAAGCGGTACTCGATGTCGACCGTCCGCTTGGAGTAGTGGCTCAGCTTGTCCTGCGGGTGCTCGAAGTGCCGCAGGTTGTCGGGATTGATGCCGAGGTCGACGTACCACCGGGTGCGCTCGTCGATCCAGTACTGGTGCCACTCCTCGTCCTCGCCCGGCTTGACGAAGTACTCCATCTCCATCTGCTCGAACTCCCGCGTGCGGAAGATGAAGTTGCCCGGGGTGATCTCGTTGCGGAAGCTCTTGCCGATCTGGGCGATGCCGAACGGCGGCTTCCTGCGGGCGCTGGTCACGACGTTGGTGAAGTTGAGGAAGATCCCCTGCGCGGTCTCGGGACGCAGGTAGTGCAGGCCGGTCTCGTCCTCGGTCACGCCGAGGTAGGTCTTCAGCAGGCCGGAGAACTGCCGCGGCTCGGTCCAGGCGCCCCGGGTGCCGCAGTTGGGGCAGGCGATGGTGTCGAGGTCCACCGAGTCGGGATTGTCGATGCCCTTCTTCTCGGCGTACTCCTCCTGCAGGTGGTCGGCACGGAACCGCTTGTGGCAGGACTGGCACTCGGTCAGGGGATCGGTGAAGGTCGAGACGTGGCCGGAGGCCTCCCAGGTCTGCCGGGGCAGGATGACGCTGGAGTCCAGGCCGACGACGTCCTCGCGTGACTGCACGATCGAGCGCCACCACTGGCGCTTGATGTTGTCCTTGAGCTCGACACCGAGCGGCCCGTAGTCCCAGGCCGACCTGGTGCCCCCGTAGATCTCGCCGCACGGGTAGACGAAACCCCGGCGCTTGGCGAGTCCGACGACCTGGTCAACAGCGGAGGGGGGCGGCTTGGCCACGGTGGCGCTCCTGTGCACTTCTCGATGTGCCCGTCCGTTGGCTGCGGTGGGCGAGGGGCCACCCTACCGACCGCGGATGACCAGTCTCAGCCCACGTCCCGGGGGCGGGACTCGTTCAGCTCGCCGTCGAGTGGCTCGTAGGCCGACGGCTCGTCGAGAGCCTGGCTCAGGAGGCGGACCGCACCGACCTTCACGTCGTACGACGACAGCGCGCGGCGGTAGCTGCCCACGTCCTGCCAGCGGGTCACCATCACCCACAGCGACGGGTCGTCGACGTTGCGGCCCAGCCGGCCGTCGGCGTACCCCCGCTGCTGCGCGAGCACCTCGAGCGCCGCTTCCAGCTCGGTGCGGAACTCGGCCGCATCGTCCTCGACCACCCGGAACCTGCTCACGACCAGCACCCGCCGACACTAGCCGTGGTTTCGACCAGCTCAACCACCGGTGGTTGAGCTGGTCGAAACCCGACTCACGGCAGATCCTCGGGGAAACCCAGTTGACAATGATTCTCATTCCACATGAGAATCATTGTCATGTGGCGACCGATCCTCCTGCCGCTGGCGCTGCTGCTGCCGGCTGCGTCGCTCACGGCCTGCGCGGCCGACGAGGACGACGGCGGAGTCGTGGCTTCCTTCTACCCACTGCAGTACGTCGCCCAGCGGATCGTCGGGGACCACGCGACGGTCACCAACCTGACGGCGCCGGGGATCGAGCCGCACGACGTCGAGCTCTCCCCGCGCCAGGCCGCTCGCGTCTCCGGTGCGTCGGTCGTCTTCTACGAGAAGGGGCTGCAGCCGGCCGTGGACGACGCGGTGCGCAACGACGGCCCCGACCACGTGGTCGACGCCGCGGAGGAGGTCCACCTCCGCCACCCGGGCGAGCACACCGACGAGCACACCGAGGAGGGAGCGGAGCACGGCGACGCCGACCCGCACTTCTGGCTGGACCCCACGCTGCTCGCCGAGGTCGCCGACGCGTTCACGGCGGAGATGAAGGAGTCCGACCCCGCGCACGCCGTCGGACTTCGAGGCCGGCAACGCCCGGCTCCAGGCCGACCTGGAGCAGCTGGACCGTGACTTCCGCGCCGGTCTGGCGGACTGCACCACCAGGACGGTCGTGGTCAGCCACGACGCGTTCGGGTACCTCGGCGCGCGCTACGACCTCGAGATGCACTCGATCGCCGGGCTCTCCCCCGACGCCGAGCCCTCGGCCCGCCACCTGGCCGAGCTCGCCGACCTGATCCGTTCGGACGACATCAACACGGTGTTCAGCGAGCGCCTGGCCAGCCCCAAGCTGGCGGACACACTCGCCGGCGACCTGGGCATCGACACCGAGGTGCTCGACCCGGTCGAAGGACTCGCCTCGCCCGAGGACGACGACGACTACGTCAGCCTGATGCGCGACAACCTCAGCGCGCTTCGGAAGGCAGGTGGATGCTCATGACCCCCTACGACGTCTCCCGGAGCGACGGTCCCGTCGTCGACATCGCCGGCGCCGGGGTGGCACTGGGTGGTCGACCGATCGTGCGGGACCTCGACGTCACGGTGCGCAGCGGCGAGGTGGTCGCCCTCCTCGGAGCGAACGGATCGGGCAAGTCCACCCTCGTGAAGGCGATGGTCGGCCTCTACCCGTTGAGCACGGGCCGCATCACGCCTGTTCGGCGAACCGCTGAGCGAGTTCCGGCAGTGGCACCGTCTCGGGTACGTGCCGCAGCGATCGACGATCACCCAGGGCGTGCCCTCGACGGTGGCGGAGGTCGTCGCTGCCGGACGACTGTCGCGGCGCAGGCCGCTGGTCCCGCAGCGGCGCGAGGACCGGGCCGCGATCCACGAGGCGCTGGAGGCCGTGGGTCTCGCCGACCGCGCCCACCACCAGGTGTCGACCCTGTCCGGTGGCCAGCAGCAGCGCGTTCTCATGGCGCGCACGCTCGCCGGCCAGCCCGAGCTGCTCGTCCTCGACGAGCCGAATGCCGGCGTCGACCATGCCAGCCAGGAAGCCATCGCCGCGACGCTCGCGTCGCTGACCGGCGCAGGGGCCACCATCGTCGTCGTACTCCACGAGCTCGGGCCGTTCGCGGACCTGATCCAGCGCACGCTGGTGCTGCGCGAGGGCCGCCTGGTGTACGACGGCGCGCCGATCGATCCGCTGCACCCGGAGGGCCATCACCACCACCGGCCCACCACCCCACCGCTGCTGCGCCCACCGATGCAGGCGCCGCTCGACGGAGACGGCACGACCTGATGGACCTCCTCCTCGCACCGTTCATGGTCCGGGCGCTGATCGCGGCCGCGGTCACCGGTCTCGCCGCACCGGCGGTCGGCACCTTCCTGGTCCAGCGCCGGCTCTCCCTGATGGGCGACGGGATCGGCCACGTCTGCGTCACGGGCGTGGCCCTCGGCCTGCTGACCGGCACCTCCCCCACGTTCACGGCGGTGGTCGTCGCGATCGTCGGCGCCCTGCTTATCGAGCTGATCCGGTCCACCGGCAAGGCAACCGGTGACGTCGCCCTGGCGCTGCTGTTCTACGGCGGCATCGCGGGCGGGCTGTTGCTGGTCTCCCTCGCGGGGAACGGGGTCTTCGCGCTGCAGCAGTACCTGTTCGGCTCGATCACGACGATCTCGCTGTCCGCGGTGGTCGCCAGCGTCGTCCTGGCACTGGTCGTCCTGGTCACCTCGTTCGTGCTGCTGCCGCAGCTGTTCTCGGTGGCCAACGACGAGGACTACGCGCGCACGACCGGCCTGTCGGTCCGGTTCTACAACGTGCTGATCTCGGTGCTCGCTGCCGTGACGGTCAGCGTCGCGATGCGGACGGTCGGCCTGCTGCTGGTGAGCGCGCTGATGATCATCCCGGTCGCGACGGCCCAGCAGTTCTCCCGCGGCTTCAAGGTCACCATGCTCGGCGCGATGGCCGCGGGCCTGCTGGCCTCGATCGCCGGAGTCACCGTCTCGGCGTTCGCCGACGTGCCCCCCGGCGCGACGATCGTGCTGGTCTCCCTGACGGGCTTCGCACTCACCTTCCCGCTCGGGCTGGTGGTGCAGCGCCGACGTCGCGCGCGGATGCCCTTCCCGGTCCCGGACGCGATCGAGCCCGCGCCGGGCCACGACACGGTCGAGGAGCCCCACGGCCACGTGCACGGGCCGGGCTGCGGGCACCCGGCCGTGGAGCACGGCGACCACGTCGACTACATCCACGACGGGCACCGGCACGCGGCGCACGGAGGTCACTATGACGAGCACTGATCCCGGCTCGCCGGCAGGCGTGTCCCGCCCGACGCGTCAACGTCGGGCGATCGCGCGCGTGATGGAGACCTTCGACGACTTCCGCAGCGCCCAGGAGGTTCACGCACTGCTCGCGGAGAAGGGCGAGCACGTGGGCCTCTCCACCGTCTACCGGGCACTGCAGGCGATGGCCGACGCCGGCGAGATCGACTCGCTACGCACGGAGAGCGGCGAGAGCATCTACCGACGGTGCAGCGCGACCCACCACCACCACCTCGTCTGTCGCTCGTGCGGCGCGACGGTGGAGGTCGAAGGGCCGACGGTCGAGAAGTGGACCCGCTCGGTCGCTGCCGCGCACGGGTACTCCGACGTCAGTCACACCCTGGAGATCTTCGGCACCTGCGACGCCTGCTGAGCCCGGCGTACGCTCGAAACATGGACGACGAGCGCGAGCGGGAGATCGACGTGGCGAACAAGTACGCCCACCTGCCCGCGCCCATCCGGCCCGAGGACATGCGCACCTCCCAGGACGTCGTGCCGCACCCGGAGGTCGTCGGCGAGGCCGACCGCGAGCGCGACTGGCTGCTGCGCACCAGCGGCATCCTCATCTAGGCGACAGGCAGCGCAGATTCGGTCCAGGGAGGCTCTTCGGTCCGCCGCTGAGTACAGGCGCTAGCTTCGCGACAGGTCCAGGAACTGCTCTGGAGTGGGCTGCGCGGTGGCGCCCGCGGCGGGTGGTCCGGGCCTCGGGCGACGCGGCTCGCGGACTCCGGCGCCGCCGTCGCGACGGCCACGCCCGCCGCCGGGCCCACGTGGCGGCCCCGCGGGCACCCGGCGCCTCCACGCGAGAAGTCGGGTGATCAAGCGCCCGAGCCGCGACCGGATCGATGTCGGCCCCATGTACTCATGGGACGCCCGGCGTCGCCCGGCTGTCAACGGTGCTGGACGCCGTCCGATCCGGATGCGTCGACCTCCCGCCTCGGCCTCAGGCCGAGCCGTAGCGGCGGTTGCGGCGGGCGTAGGTCTCGATCGCGCGCCACAGGTCACGACGGTCGACGTCGGGCCAGAGCACGTCGCTGAACACCATCTCGGAGTACGCCGCCTGCCAGAGCATGAAGTTGCTGAGACGCTGCTCCCCCGACGTGCGCCACACGAGGTCAGCGTCGCCGACCTCGGGGACGTAGAGATACCTCGCGATCGTGCGGTCGTCGATGCGGTCGGGGTTCAGCCGCCCGGCGGCGACGTCCCGGCCGATCGCCCGGGCAGCGTCGGCGAGCTCGGAACGACCCCCGTAGTTGACGCACATGGTCAACGTCAGCACGTCGTTGTCGCGGGTCAGCTCCTCGGCCACCTGGAGCTCCTTGATGACCGATCGCCACAGCCGCGGCGCCCGGCCCGCCCAGCGCACGCGTACGCCGAGCTCGTGCATCTCGTCGCGACGGCGCCGGATCACGTCGCGGTTGAAGCCCATCAGGAACTTCACCTCGTCGGCGGACCGCGACCAGTTCTCCGTGGAGAACGCGTAGGCGGAGATGGCCTTCACGCCGATCTCGATGCCACCCTCCACGACGTCGAACAGGGAGTGCTCACCCTGCTCGTGACCGGCGGTCCGGGGCAGGCCGCGCTCGTTGGCCCACCGGCCGTTGCCGTCCATGATGATCGCGACGTGACGCGGGACGAGGTCAGCAGGCACCTCGGGTGGGGTGGCGCCCGACGGATGCGGGTCGGGTCGGCGCACCGATGTCCGGACGAGCTTCTTGCTGGACCTGCGCACCGGTCACCCTTCGCCGACGTACGGCAAGGATCGCAGGCCGCGCTCGAGGTGCCAGGCGACGTACGCCGCGACGAGACCGCGGGCCTCCCGACGGTGCCGTTGCTCCGAGTCGTCGACCACCGGCCAGTCACCGGCCAGCAGGGCCCCGAGCAGGGCCAGGGTCTCCATCGCGGGACTCACGGACCCGGGGACCCGGCAGGTGGCACACAGCGAACCACCCGCCGCGGGACTGAACGCGCGGTGCGGACCCTCGAGGCCACAGTTGGCGCAGGCAGCGAACGACGGCGCGTAGCCCGCGACGGCCAGGGAGCGCAGCAGGAACGAGTCGAGGACGTCGCCCGCGCGGTGCTCCCCCGACGTCATCGCCCGTAGTGCACCCACCAGCAGGAGGTACTGCTGCAGCGAGGGCTGCCGCTCCTCGGACACCAGTCGCTCCGCGGTCTCGAGCATCACGCTCGCCGCGGTGTAGCGGTCGTAGTCGTCGGCGATCCGGGCCCCGTAGGGAGCCCGGGTCTCGGCCTGGGTGATCACGTCGAGGTTGCGGCCCACGGCCAGCTGCAGGTCGACGTGCGTGAACGGCTCGAGGCGGGAGCCGAAGCGCGACGTCGTGCGCCGGACTCCCTTGGCGACGGCCCGGACGACGCCGTGCTGGCGGGTGAGCAGCGTGATGATGCGGTCGGCCTCTGCCAGCTTGTGCGTGCGCAGCACGATGGCTTCGTCGCTGTACAGGGGCATGAGGCCATTGTCCCCCGCCGCTCCGACAACCCGGAGCGACCCGCCGCGTGCTGCGCGGCTCAGGCGGCAGGGACAAGCGGTGGGTCGGCGAGCGGCAGGCGCACCTCGAAGGTGGCGCCCTTCCCGAGCTCGCTGGTGACGGTGATGCTGCCGCCGTGGGCGTCGACGATGGTCTTGGTGATCGCCAGGCCGAGACCGACCCCCGGAATGGCGTCGGTGAGCACGGTGCTGCCACGGAAGAACTTGTTGAAGATCTTGCCCATCTCGGCCTCGGAGATGCCGCGTCCGGTGTCGCGGACCCGGACGACGGCGACATCACCGTCGCGGCCGACGGTGCCCTCGACGCGACCGCCGGCCGGGGTGTACTTGATCGCGTTGCTGAACAGGTTGTCGAAGACCTGCGAGAGTCGCTCGCTGTCGCCGTTGATGTCGAGCTCGGAAGCCACGCCGGTGTCGAGCTGGAGCTCGAGGCCGGCAACAGCCGCGGCCTTGCGCGCCTCGACCGCCGACCGCTCCAGCAGCTCCGTCACCGAGACCCGCTCGATGTCGAGCACGGTGGCGACCGACTGCAGCGCCGTCGCGAGCAGGTCGTCGACCAGGCGGTGCAGGCGACGCGCGTTGCGCTGCACCACGTGGAGGAAGGCGCGCGCGTCCTCGGGCAGGTTCTCGCTGTCGTCGAGGATCACGTCGACGTATCCGATGATCGACGTGAGCGGCGTCCGCAGCTCGTGGCTCACCGAGGCGACGAACTCGTCCTTGATGCGCGAGGCCACCACGAGCTCGGTGATGTCGTGGTAGGCGAGCACGGCGCCGCCGAACTCGCCGTTGTTGCGGAAGTACGGCGAGGACGAGACCGCGAGGGCGCGGCGCTCGGCCGGGGTCTCCCCGACCCAGATCAGGTAGTCGCGGAACGTCTCGCCGCGCACCGCCTTGCTGGTGGGCATGTCAGCGCTCCGCAGCACGGTGACGCCGTCAGCGGCGTACACGAAGCCCTCCTGGCCCGCCATCCCCCGGTGGCCGTCGGGGTAGGCCAGCGCCATGAACTCCTCGTGGCGAGGGTTGGTCGAGTCGTAGGCACCGCTGGCGTCGAGGGCCACGAGCCCGACGTCGACGCCGTTGACGATGGTCCGGGTGAGCCGGCGTTGCTCGATGACGTCGGCCATCGCCAGCTCGAGCCGTTCGGTGCTGTTGTGCGCCTCGTCGAACTGGGTCCTCCAGAGGTTGGCCACGAACGCGACGGCCGCCGAGCAGATCACCGCCATCAGGGTCATCTGGGAGATCCGGGAGAGCGCATCGAGCAGCGTGAGGCCGAGGAAGAAGAACGTCGGGCACCACGAAGGTGACCACAACCGTCACGGTGGTGACGAGGACACCCTTACGGCCGAACTGCAGCCCGAGCCAGATCGCCGGGAACACGACGGCGACGGCGATCGCCGTGGGTTCGGAGAAGCGGTAGATCCCGAGTGCGGCGATGTCGAGGACCGGCAGCACGATCGTCCACCGGTGGCTCAACCTGTCCAGCCCGATGGCGACGGCACCCACGGTCGCCACTGCCACGACGAGCGAGGCGAGGACGAAGTAGACGTCGAACCCGACGCCGATGAGGGCCCGGAGCACCAGCTCCATGAGCACCGGGAGCAGGAAGATGCCCTGGGCAGCCCGAGGGTCAGCCTGCTCCCCGGTCAGGAGCTGCTTGATCTCCGAGACCAAAGATGTGCGCGACTGCATGCCGGCCGCTTTCCTCCCGACGATGAGGTCGTGTGACGGCAGGTTAACGCGAGATGCGGTGCAGGACCGGCATTCGCCGCGGTTCGCGAGCACGCATCGCGATCAGCCCTGGACCCGCTTGGCGGCCGGTTCCGCGCCGTAGCAACGGGCGACGAAGTCCGCCGTGATCGCGTTCAGGCGTCCGGGCCGCAGCCGCCACTCCAGGATCCCGCGAGCCTTGACGAAGGTGCTGTCGGGCAGCTCTTCCGCCAGCATGTCGGCGTCAGCGGCCGGGTGGATGGGGTCACGAGGGTGTCCCACCACGAGCGCCGGCGCCTCGATCCGCCTGCGCAGCCGCGAGGACGGCGCCACCCGCCCGAAGAAGAGGCCGTGGATCGCGGCGGCCATCGGACCGGGGCGCTGGTCCAGCGTGTCCAGGACGATGCCGGCCCAGAAGGGCACGATTCCCCGCGGCACGGCCCTCGTGATGGTTCGCAGTCCCGTCACCGACAGGGGCAGGAAGCGCGAGATGAACAGCAGCGGCGCGAAGGCCAGGATCCCTGCCTCGACGGCGTTGTCCAGCACCGGCATCTCGGCGATGATCCCGCGAACGCGATGGGGAGCAAGCGCTGCCACCTCCAGCGACACGTTCGCCCCCAGCGACGTGCCGCCGATGACCGCCTGCTCCGCACCCAGCTCGTCGAGCAGCGAGATCACCTGCTCCCCGAAGGCGGTCATGGAGTACTCCAGCGGGTCCTCCGGCCGATCCGAGCGCCCGTGGCCGAGCAGGTCGATCGTGACGACGTGCGCTCCTGCACCGGCGAGGTAGCGGGCCAGCGGCTGGTGCATCCGTCGCGGCATCAGCTGGCCGTGGATCAGGACGACCCAGTGGTCGCCGCCGCCGTACTCGGTGTACTCCAGCCGGTGACCGTCGTGGAAGAACTGGCCGATCCGCTCCGAAACCAGGGTCATGGGGGTCACCTTGGCATGCCGTGCGTGGTGGATGTGGTCCAGTCCGCGTCGCGCCGCCAGCCGATGTGCCCGTGTCGCGGACCCGGCGTGGGCAAGAATCGGGGAGTGGAACGGGACACAGCGAGCTCGGCGCGGCTCCTGCTCGTTGGGTGCCTCGTCCTCGCGGTCTACCTCTCCGGCGCCGCGGCGCTGGGGATCGGCCTTGCCGCCGGGGCGACGGCCGCCTGGTTCCCGGCCGCGGGAGTCGGCGTCCTCGCCGTCCTGGTGGCTCCCAGGCGCCTGTGGCCACAGGTGCTGGTGGCCGTCACGGTCGCCTTCGCGCTCGCCAACGTCACTGTGGGCCGTTCCCTGGGTGTCGCTGCGCTGCTCGGCCTCGCCGACTCGGTCGAGGTGGCCCTCGTCGCGACCCTGGTGATCCGGTTCATCGGTCGTCGTATGCGGGACGTCCAGGACGCCTGGCGTCTGTTCGCGATCGCCGCCCTCGGCGCGACCACGGCCGGACTCCTGATCTCGCTGGTCTACTGGCTGATGCTGGACAGCTCCTTCTGGAGCACCTTCGGGCTCGTGGTGCCCTCCCACGGGGCCGCAGTCCTCCTGGTGACGCCTCTGGCGCTGCTCGGCATTCGCACCCAGGGCCGCACGCTGGGCGTACGCCGCGTCGAGCTCGCGGCGCAGTGCTCGATGCTGGCCGCGGCCACCCTGTTCACGCTGGCACCAGGGCAGATCACCCTGGGCTTTGCCCCGCTGCCCGTGCTGGTCTGGGCTGCGGTCCGCTTCAACGCCTGGGTCGTGGTCATCGAACAGCTGATCTTCGCCGAGGCGGTCTCGCTGCTGACCCAGCTGGGGCGCGGGCCGTTCTCGGGGCTGGTCGACAGCGCGGCCAGCAGCACGCGGTACGCCCAGCTGTACATCATCTGCGTCGTCCTCATCGGCCTGCCGCTCGCGATGGCGATGCAGCAGCGGGAGCACGCTGTCGCCCGCCTGGCCGGCAGCGAGCGTGTGTTCCGGCGCAACTTCACCGAGTCACGCATCCCGATCGTCCTGGTCACCTGCATGCAGGGTGAGGCTCGCTTCACCGACTGCAACCTGGCCAGCGCCGACCTGCTGCACCGCCCCCGCGAGCAGCTCGTGGGTCGACCGGTGGACGAGGCCCTTGAGTCAACGGGGCTCTTCGAGGCCTTCGAGGCGATGGCCCTGGGTTCGATCACGGGATGGACCGGCCCGGTGGGTGTCGCGGGCCAACCACGGACCCGCCTCGAGACGACCTTGTCCCTGCTCGAGAACGACGAGGACCGCACGTCGATGTCACTGCACATGGTCGACGTCACCGAGCCCCTCGAGCTCCAGGAGCGCCTCCAGGCCGAGCGCGACTACACCCGCTCGGTGATCGACACCGCGAGCAGCATGATCGTCGTCACCGACCCGGACGGGACGGTCATCGCTGCCAACCCCGCCACCACGGCGCTGACCGGGTTCGCGGAGGAGGAGCTCGTCGACCGGCCGTTCTGGGAGCGGCTGCTCCCCGCCCAGCACCGGGAGCAGGCGGCCGAGCTGTTCGGCGACGTCACCCATCTGCCGCGCGCCGGCGAGACCCAGCTGCAGACCAAGGCGGGCGGCCTCCGGCTGGTGGTGTTCTCCGCCGACGTCTACCAGGCGAACCCGGACGCGCCGGTGACCTACGTGATCTCGGCGACCGACGTGACCGCGGCCCGGGAGAACGCCGGGATGGTCGACCACCTGCTGCGCTCGGCGCGGACGATCGCGTTCGTGGGGACCGACCTGCGCGGACGCATCACCTTGTTCAACACCGGCGCCGAGCACATGCTCGGCATCGACGCCGCCAGCGCGACGGGTCGCGAGCTCGTCGAGTTCATCGGTCCCGAGGACCTCGACCGCTACCCCCGCGCGAGCGGCCAGGGAGCCTTCGAGGCGATCGTGGAGCACGCAGTCGACGAGCTCACCCCCGAGACACGGGACTTGACGTGGCTACCCAGCGGCCGCACCCCCATCAAGGTGTCGATGACGACCAACCCGGTGACCGACACGTTCGGCCAGATCATCGGCTACCTGTTCGTGGCCAGCGACATCACCGACACCCGGCGGAGCCAGGAGATCCTGGTCAAGGCCCTGCGCCGGGAACGCGAGGTGGTGGCCCGGCTCAAGGACCTCGACCGGGCGAAGGACGACTTCGTCTCGACCGTGAGCCACGAGCTGCGTACGCCGATGAGCAGCATCATCGGCAGCGCGGAGATGCTCGGCGAGGGGATGCTCGGTGATCTGCACCCCGAGCAGCAGCGCATGGTCGAGGTCATCTCACGAAACGGCGACCGTCTCCTCGCGCTGGCCGACGACCTGCTGGTCCTCGCCACGTTCGACCACGACTCGTGGCAGGACCGGGACGGGGAGATCGACCTGCGGGCCATCGTCGACGAGAGTGCCCACGCCGTCGCCTCGATGCTGGCGACGCGCGAGCTCGACATCACCTACGCACTGCCCGCGCACCCGGTGATGTTGAACGGCGATGCGACCCACCTCGAGCGGGCCGTGACCAACCTGCTCAGCAACGCGGTGAAGTTCACCCTCGACGGAGGCAGCATCGTCGTCGCGCTCGAGGTCGAGGGGAGTCACCGGTCCGCGGTCCTCAGCGTCACCGACACCGGGCTCGGCATCCCGGAGTCAGACCTCGAGGCGGTCTTCGGCCGGTTCTTCCGGTCCGCCGTGGTCCAGGAGCACGCCATCCAGGGCTCGGGGCTGGGTCTGGCGATCGTGAAGACCATCGTGGAGAGCCACGAGGGGCGGATCGACGTACGTTCGGCGCGCGGTGAAGGCACCACCTTCACGATCACGCTGCCGCTGGCCCGCTCGTCGTCGCGGGCCGCAGAGGGCAGCGACGACCGCGTCAGCCGCGGTTGACCGACGGGGCGCACGGGCGAGCGTGCCCCCACCCGCGCACGAGCCCTTGATCGGGGATGCGACCCTGAATTGGTGCTCCGCCCAAGGCACGCGGACGAGCGGGGGCAGCTCGACCCCGCTCCCGCCAGCCACCACCTACGTCCGAGGACGCTTCGGTCAGCCTCGAGAGCAGCAGCTGTCGTGGCCGTCGCCTCCCTGCTGCTGTCCTGTGCCGCCGAACCGACCGGACAGAGCAGGAGCGGTTCGGACACGACGTCTAGCCCGTCCGAGGGCACGTCGCGGCAGGCTGAGCCCGGGAAGGCGCCAGCGCAGTCCCGGCGAGGTGCGAACGGCGCCGACGCGGCTCCCGACAGCGTTCCCGACCGGTGCCGGGCCGGGTGCCCTGGCCGGCCACATCGACCGCGCGGTGACCATCCTGCGGGACGCGAACGCCGCGCCGCCCGACCTTCGTGCGGCGGGCGAGTTCCAGCAGCAGGCGATACGCGCGCTTGCCCACGCCGGCCGCGACTTCAGGCGCGCGGTGGTGGCGCGTCTCTCCCCGGAGGCAGCGTTCGTCACGCGGGCCTGCGTCCGGGCTGCCCGGTCGCTCGACGCGATGGGTGGGCCCGTGCGTCGGCTTCCCTCGTGGCGCATCGTCGCGCCGCTGTCGGCCGAGAAGCTCTACGCCCACTACCGGGCAGCGCAGGCGCGCACAGGTGTCTCGTGGACATATCTAGCCGCGATCAACCTCGTCGAGACCCGGATGGGCCGCATCCGCGGCACCAGCACCGCCGGGGCGCGCGGCCCCATGCAGTTCATCCCGCCGACCTGGGCCCGGTACGGCGCGGGCGGTGACATCACCGATCCTCGCGATGCGATCCTCGCGGCCGCACGCCTGCTCCGGGACCATGGCGCACCGCGCAACATGGCCCGGGCGATCTATCACTACAACCCCTCGGAGCGGTACGTCCGAGCCGTGCGCACGTACGCCGAGACGATGCGACGGTCGAGCTGGGCCTACCGGAGCTACTGGCACTGGCGCGTTTTCTACAGCCACACCCGGGGCACCTACGTGCTGCCCATTGGTTACCCGGGCAACCGCCCGGTGCGGCTTCCGGGCAGCTGACCGCGGGACGGGAGGCGTACTCAGCCGCGGTTGACCGCCGAGATGACGGCCTTGAGCGACGCGGTCACGATGTTGGCGTCGAGCCCGACGCCCCAGAGGACCTGGTCGCCCACCGCGCACTCGACGTACGCCGCGGCGATCGCGTCCCCACCGGCGGACAGGGCGTGCTCGGCGTAGTCGAGGACACGCACGTCGCGCCGGGTCTCGTACGCCGGGTTGCCGGCCGCCTGCTCGCTCTCCACCAGCTCGTTGAGGGCGTTGGTGAAGGCGTTGATCGGGCCGTTGCCCTGGCCGGTGAGGGCGCGCAGCTCGCCGTCGACGTAGACGTTGACGGTCAGCTGGTCCTTCTCCCCCGCGGCCGAGGAGGTGTGCACCGAGTTGAGCTTCAGCGGCGTCTCGCTGCTGAGGTACTCGCGCTGGAACGACTCCCAGATCGCGGCAGACGACATCTCGCCGCCCTCTCCGTCGGTCTGCTCCTGCACCGCGCGACTGAACTCGATCTGGAGCCGGCGCGGCAGGTCGAGCTTGTGCTCGGACTTCATCACGTAGGCCACGCCACCCTTGCCGGACTGGCTGTTCACCCGGATGACGGCTTCGTAGGAACGGCCCACGTCCTTGGGGTCGATCGGCAGGTACGGCGCCTCCCACGGGTGCTCCTCGACGCGATGCCCGGCCCGTTCCGCCTCCTCGTCGAGCGCCTCGAGACCCTTCTTGATCGCGTCCTGGTGGGAGCCCGAGAACGCCGTGTAGACGAGGTCGCCGGCGTAGGGGTGGCGCGGGTGCACGGGCAGCTGGGTGCAGTACTCCACCGTGCGACGGATCTCGTCGATGTCGGAGAAGTCGATCTGCGGGTCGATCCCCTGGCTGAACAGGTTCATGCCCAGGGTCACGAGACACACGTTGCCCGTGCGCTCACCGTGGCCGAACAGGCAGCCCTCGACACGGTCGGCGCCGGCCATGATGGCCAGCTCCGTGGCGGCCACCGCGGTACCGCGGTCGTTGTGTGGGTGCAGGCTGATCGTGGTGAACTCGCGCCGGGTCAGCTGGCGCGAGAACCACTCGATCTGGTCCGCGTAGACGTTGGGCGTGGACATCTCCACCGTCGCCGGCAGGTTCAGGATGATCTCCCGACCGTCGTCGGGCTGCCACACGTCGGAGACCGCCTCGCACACCTCGACCGAGAACGGCAGCTCGGTGCCGGTGAAGATCTCTGGCGAGTACTCGTAGCCGATCACGGTCTGGCCGAGGTTCTGCTCGGCGTACTTCATGAACAGCTCGGTGCCGCGCACCGCGATGTCCTTGACCTCGTCATTGGTCGCCCGGAAGACCACGCGGCGGAACAACGGCGCGAGCGCGTTGTAGAGGTGGATGTTGGCGTGGTGTACGCCGACCAGCGACTGGGTGGTCCGCTCGATGAGGTCCTCGCGCGCCTGGGTCAGCACCGAGATGGTGACGTCGTCCGGCACCTTGTCGCGCTCGATCAGCTGGCGCACGAAGGCGAAGTCGGTCTCGCTGGCCGAGGGAAAGCCGACCTCGATCTCCTTGTAGCCCATCTGCACGAGCAGGTCGAACATCCGGTGCTTCCGCTCCGGGGACATCGGGTCGATGAGGGCCTGGTTGCCGTCACGCAGATCGGTGGAGAGCCACCGTGGGGCCTCGGTGACCTGGCGCGAGGGCCAGGTGCGGTCGGACAGGTCGATCGGCGGGAACGCGCGGTAACGCTCGATCGGCATCCCGCTGGGGCGTTGAGTGTTGCTGAATCCGGAGTGCTGCAGGGTCATGGTGTTCTCTCGCTGGAGGTGTCAGGTGCCGGCGTACGCGAACTCTCCGCAGCGAGGGGTCCGGCTGGATCAGACCTCGCGGCGGCGACCAAGGAGGAGTCGCTGGCGCATCATGACGACCCCCACCCTAGCAGCGGGTTCGGGGCCGCCCCTGTGAGCGGACTACTGCGCGCCAGGGCTGAGTGGTCGTCTCAGGACGCACGCGGGAGGCGCACCGTGACGGTGGTCCCCCGGGACTCCACCGAGTCGACCTCGACGGTGCCACCGTGCCACTCCACCACCGTCTGGACGAGGGCGAGCCCCAGCCCGGCGCCCTGGATCTCCTCCGCCATGGACAGCGAGGAGCGGAAGAACCGCGCGAAGACGCGCTCCTGCTCGTCCGCCGGGATCCCGATGCCGGTGTCCGCGACGGTGAGGACCACGCTCTCGTCGTCAGCGCCCACCCGGACCGTGACCCGACTGTGGCTCCGGCTGAACTTGAGGGCGTTGCCGACGAGGTTGTGCACCACCCGCTCGATGTGGCTGCGGTCGGCCAGGACGAGAGGAAGGCCGCGCTGGGCGCTGACCCGCAGGTCGACATGGTTCTCGGCTGCGACGCCGGTCAGGGACTGCCGGCACTCCCGTGCGAGTCCGGCCAGGTTGAGTGGCTGCCGGTCGAGCTGGACCACCTCTGCGTCGTACGCCGAGAGGATGAGCAGGTCCTCGACCAGGTCGCGCAGCCGGACCGCGTTGCGCTCGATCACCGTCAGTCCCGCGTGGACCGCACCCGGCAGCTGCCCCAAGGCACCGTCCCTCATCACCTCGAGGTAGCCGACGATGCTGGTCAGTGGCGTGCGCAGCTCGTGGGAGACCGTGGAGATGAACGAGTCCTTGGCCCGGTCGAGCTCCTGGAGCCGTTGCATGGACTCGCGCTGCTGCTCGAAGGCGCGCACCTGCATCAGCGTCGACACCAGGTCGTGCGACAGCGCCGCACAGACCGCCAGCTCGCGCTGCTCCCAGGTGCGAGGCACGAGGGACTGCACGATCATCCAGCCCACGACCTCGTCGCCGATCGCCACCGGGACCGCGGCCAGTGACCGCATGCCGAGGGCCTCGACGATCTCCTTCGCGCCTTCGGTCCCGATGCGCGGGTCGTCGTCCACGATGTCGACCTGCAGCGGCTCGCGTCGCTGGGCGGCCTCGATCAGCAGGGCGGTGAGCGGTTCGGGCAGGTCCACGAACGAGCGCGCCCGGGGCAGCCGGGCCACCACCTCGGAGTCGCACCAGGTGCCCTGCACGAGGGAGTAGCGGTGCGCGTCGACCGGCACCACGTCGCATCGGTCGACCGCGATCGCCCGGCCGACGGACTCGGCCGCTCGGTTGACCACATGGCCCGACGCCAGGTCCTCGGTGAGGGCGCTGTGCAGCTCGTTGACCACCCCTGGCTGGTCGGGGTGGTCGAGCAGGTCGGCCTGGGCCGAGCGCATCTCGAGCACCGAGTCGTAGAGGTCGGCACTCGCGCGGGCTCCGAGCGACTCGGCCGCCTGTCGACGGGCCCGCTCGCGTCGCAGCTCCCGACGGAGCCGACGCACCTCCGCGACGGGGTCGGCGGACCCGGTGCGCGAGTGAATCAGGTCCATGACGGCCCAGTGTGCACCGAACACAGCACAGGTTTGGCACCGACGTGACTGGTATGTCGCGGATCCCACAGAAGCCGAGGGCGATTCGCTCCACCTCGGCAGTATTTGTCCCCTGTGGGCGCGTCCACGATTTGGCATCATCGGCGCATGCCGCGGCTGCTGATCGTCCACCACTCCCCGACACGCGCCCTGTCAGACCTGACCGAGGCGGTGGTGTCCGGAGCCCACGACGACGCCATCGAGGGCGTCGAGGTGGAGGTCCTGGAAGCACTGGCCTTCGCGCGCGGAGAGGCCGGCCACCAGGACCTACTGGACGCCGACGGTTACGTGCTGGGCACCACCGCGAACTTCGGCTACATGAGCGGCGCGATGAAGCACGTGTTCGACTCGACCTTCCTGCAGATCGGGGGCGCGTTGTCCGACGACGGCAGCGGCAAACCGTCCGAGGGAGCCACCGCACGCCGCCCGTTCGGGCTCTACGTGCACGGACGCTACGACACGACCGGCGCGGTCCGGTCGGTGTTGTCGATCACGGGCGCGCTCGGCTGGAGGCAGGGGTACGACGTGCTCGAGGTGATGGACGACGTGTCGGAGACCGATACCGAGTCGGCCTACGAGCTCGGCGGTACGATCGCGGCGTTGCTCGCCGGGTGACGCCGGGACTCCGGGGCCCCGGGGTCACACAGGCCGCCACCGTCCGCACCGAGGAGACACTCGTGCCCCGTACTCCCCTCGCCCTGCGGGCTGTGCCACCGGGGCTGATCGGAGTCCTCGGCCTGGTGCTGGTGCTGGGCGGATGCACGGCGCCGCTCCAGCCGCAGACCGCGGCCGACAAGGTCACCCCGCCGAAGCTCGGCGCGTGCTACCGGCTGACGCCGAAGGACACCGAAGCGAAGACGAACACCTCCGAGCCCGTGGCCTGCAGCAGCCCACACACCGCCGAGACGTTCGCCATCGGCACCCTGCCGGACTCGACAGGCACCGACTACGACTCCTCGGAGCACGGCAAGTGGATCTTCCGCACGTGCGAGAAGGCGTTCGAGCGGTTCGTCAGCGTCGACGAGAGCCTCGCGATGCGCGTGCAGCTGAGCTGGGCGTGGTTCCGCCCGTCCGAGCGCGGCTGGGACAAGGGTGCGCGGTGGTACCGCTGCGACCTCGTCGGCGGGCGGGCCGACGCGACGTCGTACGACGATCTGCCCACGACCGGGAAGGGACTCTTCCGCGCCAGGCCGCCGGAGCAGTGGCTCACCTGCGCCAGGGGTGCGACCGTGCTCCAGTCCGAGAAGGTGCCCTGCAGCGAGGAGCACGACTGGCGCGCGGTGACCACGATCAAGCTGGGGCAGCCGGAGGACCCGTACCCGGGTGACCGTCTCGTGCAGGTGCGCTCGCGTGACTACTGCTCGGACTCCGTGGGAGCGTGGATGAACTATCCGGTGGACTACGAGTTCGGCTACACGTGGTTCCACGAGGCCGAGTGGCAGGCCGGCAACCGGCGAACGGTCTGCTGGGCGAAGACGGACCGGTGAGGCTGATGCAGGCAAGGCTGACGACGATCGCGCTGCTGTTGGTGCCGGTGCTGGCGGCGTGCACCTCGGAAAGTACCGACAGCAGCGCGCAGCCGAGCGACGGCGCGTCGGTGACCTCCGCTCCTCCGGCCCCGGCGGCGCCGGAGGTGGGCACCTGCCACGACCTGACCGTCGACGAGGCCACCGACCCGGTCGACCCGGGCAAGGACGTTCCCTGCGGCCGCCCGCACACCGCGACGACCATCAAGGTCGGCAAGCTCGCCGCGTTGGCAGACGGACACCTGCTGGCGGTCGACTCCCCCACCGTGCGCGCGCGGCTCGCGAAGGCCTGTCCGCCCGCACTCGGTGGGTACGTCGGCGGCGACCTGACCACCCAGCGGCTGAGCCGGTTCGAGGTGGTCTGGTTCGGTCCGTCGCTCGACCAGGCCGACGCCGGGGCCGACTGGTTCCGGTGTGACGTGGTGGGACTGCGCCGGGAGGGTGCGCTGATCTCGCTGCCACCCAAGATGAAGGGCGTCCTCGACGCACCCGACGCCCTCGACCGGTACGGCACCTGCGGCACCGCCGCACCGAGCGCGAAGAAGTTCCAGCGCGTGGTGTGCTCCGAGAAGCACTCGTGGCGCGCCGTCGACGTGGTCGACCTGCCGGGCGACGCCCGCTACCTCGCCAAGGACGTCACGGCGACCGGCGACGCCACGTGCAAGGACGTCGCGTCCCAGCGAGCCGACGGGGCACTGAAGTTCACCTGGAGCTTCGAGTGGCCCACCCGCGACCAGTGGAGGACGGGCCAGCGGTACGGCTACTGCTGGGTGCCGGAGGCCTGAGGGCGGTCCGGACGGGGAGGACGCCGGGTCAGCGGACCGGGTGGCCGGCCTCGCGCAGGGCGCTCTTGACCTCCTGGATGCGCAGGGTGCCGAAGTGGAAGACGGTCGCCGCGAGCACGGCATCCGCGCCGGCGTCGACTGCAGGGGCGAAGTGGTCGACCGCACCCGCTCCCCCGCTGGCGATCACCGGGATCGAGACCGCGGCCCGGACCTGACGGATCAGCTCGAGGTCGAAGCCCTGTGTCGTGCCGTCGGCGTCCATGGCGTTGAGCAGGATCTCCCCGGCGCCCAGCTCAGCGGCGCGGGTGGCCCACTCCAGGGCGTCGAGGCCGGCCGAGGTCCGGCCGCCGTGGGTGGTCACCTCGAACCCGGACTCGGTCATCGCGGTGGCGGAGCCGGTCGGCACCCGGCGGGCGTCGACGGAGAGCACCAGCACCTGGTTGCCGAAGCGGTCGGCGATCTCCGCGACGAGCTCGGGTCGCCTGATCGCGGCGGTGTTCACGGCGACCTTGTCGGCCCCGGCGCGCAGGAGCCGGTCGACGTCCTCGACGCTGCCGACCCCTCCCCCGACGGTCAGGGGGATGAACACCTGCTCGGCGGTGCGCGAGACGATCTCCATCGTCGTCGTGCGGCCCTCGTGGGACGCGGAGATGTCGAGGAAGGTGAGCTCGTCGGCCCCCTCGGCGTCGTACACCTTGGCCAGCTCGACCGGATCGCCGGCGTCGCGCAGCTGCTGGAAGTTGATGCCCTTGACCACGCGCCCGGCATCGACGTCCAGGCACGGGATCACGCGTACGGCGAGGCTCACGGTCGCCGTCTCTCCGGCCAGGTGAGGTCGAGGGCGTCGGTGAGCGTGAACCGTCCCTCGTAGAGCGCGGTGCCGATGATCGCTCCCTCGACGCCCCCCTCCTGGTCCGGCGGAGTCACCAGACCCATCAGCGCCTCGAGGTCGGCGAGCTCGGTGATGCCGCCGGAGGCGACCACGGGACGGTCGGTCTCGGCGCACACCGACCGCAGCAGCTCGAGGTTGGGACCCTGCAGCATGCCGTCCTTGTTCACATCCGTGACGACGTAGCGGGCGCACCCCTCGGCATCGAGTCGCGCGAGCACCTCGTAGAGGTCACCCCCCTCGCGGGTCCAGCCGCGGGCCGCGAGCGTCCGCCCGCGTACGTCGAGGCCGATCGCGATCCGGTCACCGTGGGAGGCGATCGCCGTCGCACACCACTCGGGCTGCTCCAGCGCCGCCGTGCCGATGTTCACCCTCCGACAGCCCGCCTTCATCGCGGACTCGAGCGAGTCGTCGTCGCGGATGCCGCCGCTCATCTCCACGTCGATGTCCAGCGTGCCGACGATCGCGGCCAGCAGGTCGCGGTTGTGCCCCCGGCCGAACGCGGCGTCGAGGTCGACGAGATGGATCCACTCGGCCCCCGCCTCCTGCCAGCGGAGCGCGGCCTCGACCGGGTCACCGAACCGCTTCTCGGACCCGGCCACGCCCTGCACCAGCTGGACGGCCTGGCCGTCGGCGATGTCGACGGCGGGGAGCAGCTCGAGGCGTCGTCCCGAGCCAGTCGAAGGGTGGTCACTCATGGAAGGCCTTTCATCGGTGGAGCATTCAGCGTCTGAACAGCATGGTGTGCAGCACGGGCGCCGCCAGCAGGCTCACGATCAGCGCCATGGCGCGGGCGGGCCAGCCGGGGAAGAACACCCAGACCAGCACGTTGAGGGCGATCACCAGCGCGATGGTGACACCGGCCTGCCTCCGGCGCCGCTCGGCCAGCGCACCGGTCTGGCGCGAGTGACGCTTCGGCACCAGTCCCTTCACGGCGCGGGTGCGTGCCGCACGACGTTCCCGCTTCTCGGCCTCGCGCGCCCGCGCAGCGCGCACGATGGCTGCCTCCCGCAAGCGTTCCTCGCGCCGCCGCGCCCTCTCCTTGCTCACTCAGAGTCCCTCGACCCAGTTGCGCAGCAGGCGGGCCCCGGCGTCGCCCGACTTCTCGGGGTGGAACTGGGTCGCTGACAACGGCCCGTTCTCCACGGCGGCCACGAAGCGATCACCGCCGTGCTCGGACCACGTCACCAGCGGGGCCCGCGTCCGGTCGTTCGTGTGCAGGGTCCAGTCGCGGACACCGTAGGAGTGCACGAAGTAGAACCGCTCGTCCTCGGCACCTGCGAACAGCGAGGAGTCCGGGGGGACGTCGACGGTGTTCCAGCCCATGTGAGGTACGACGGGCGCCTGCAACCGTTCGACCACCCCGGGCCACTCGTCACAGCCCTGAGTCTCCACTCCGTGCTCGACCCCACGCGCGAAGAGGATCTGCATCCCCACGCAGATGCCGAGCACCGGACGACCGCCGGCCAGGCGACGCCCGATGACCTCGTGGCCGTGCACCGAGCGCAGGCCCTGCATGCACGCTGCGAAGGCACCGACACCCGGCACCACGAGACCGTCGGCGTCCATCGCGTCGTCGCGCTTCGCGGACAGCGTCACCTCCGCCCCGGCACGCTCGAGGGCACGCACGGCCGAACGGAGGTTGCCGGACCCGTAGTCGAGGACGGTGACCCGAGTCACGCCAGCCATGAGGGATCGGGGTCCCCGCGGCGTTCTCCGTCTCCACCGCTTGGTTCCTCCGACGGAGAACGTCGTGGGGTGATCAAAGTGTTCCCTTGGTCGAGGGCACCCCGGACTCGCGCGGGTCGAGGGCGACGGCGTCGCGCAGGGCGCGCGCGACGGCCTTGAACTGCGCCTCGACGATGTGGTGCGGGTCGCGACCGCCGAGGACGCGGACGTGCAGCGCGATCTGGGCGTGGTGCGCGAGCGTCTCGAGGACGTGGCGGGTCAGCGAGCCGACGTAGCCCGCTCCCGTGCCGCCGATGGTGACGTACTCCTGTCCCTCGGGCTCCCCGGTGTGCACGCAGTAGGGCCGGCCGGAGACGTCGACGGCGCACTGCACCAGCGCCTCGTCGAGTGGCACGAGGGAGTCACCGAAGCGGCGGATCCCGGACTTGTCCCCGAGCGCCTCGAGCAGCGCGTCGCCGAGCACGATGGCGGTGTCCTCCACCGTGTGGTGGGCGTCGATGTGGGTGTCGCCGTCCGTCTGCACGGTCAGGTCGAAGAGCGCGTGTCGGCCGAAGCTGGTGAGCATGTGGTCGTAGAAGCCGACGCCGGTCGACACGTCGGTGCGACCCGACCCGTCGAGGTCGAGCTCGACCAGGACCTTCGACTCGTTGGTCTGGCGCTCGATGCGAGCGGTGCGACTCATCGCTTCCCTACTTCCGTCAAGGCGTCCTTGAACGCCGTCATCTCCTCGGCCGTGCCGATCGACACCCGCAGCCAACCCTCCGGTCCGGTCACCCGGATGAGCACGCCGCGGTCCAGCAGTCCCTGCCAGAGTGCCTGACGATCGTCGAACCGACCGAACAATACGAAGTTCGCGTCACTCTCCGCGACCTCGAATCCCTTCGAACGCAACCACTCCACCGTCCGGTCCCGCTCCGCGCGGAGCTCCTCGACGCGTCCGAGGAGCTCGTCGGCGTGCCGCAGGGCGGCGCTCGCGGTCGCCTGCGAGACGGCGGACAGGTGGTACGGCAACCGCACGACACGCAGCGCGTCGCACAGCTCGGGAGCCGCCGCGAGGTAGCCCAGCCGGGCACCGGCGAGGGCGAAGGCCTTGCTCATCGTGCGCGTCACCATCAGGTTGCGGTGCTCGGCGAGCAGCCCGAGCGCCGAGGGCGTCCCGGCACGGCGGAACTCGGCGTACGCCTCGTCGATCACCACGACCCCGGGCGCCGCGGATCGTCCAACAGCGTGCACAGCTGCCCGATGACCTCGTGCGGCAGCGCGGTGCCGGTCGGGTTGTTCGGCGACGGCAGCAGGATCACGCTCGGCCGGTGCTGGTCGATCAGCCGGCGGGCCTCGTCGAAGTCGAGGCTGAAGTCCTCGTTGCGCCGGCCGGCGACCCAGGTGGTCATCGCGTCGCGGGCGTACTCCGGATACATCGAGTACGTCGGCGCGAACGAGATCGCGGTCCGGCCCGGGCCACCGAATGCCTGCAGGATCTGCAGCATCACCTCGTTGGACCCGTTGGCCGCCCAGATCTGGTCTGGGGTCAGGTCTGCGCCCGACTCGTCGGCGAGGTACGCGGCCAGCCCCTTGCGGAGCTCGGTGAACTCCCGGTCGGGATAGCGATTCAGCGTCGTGGCCGTCTCGGCGACGGCTGCGGCGATGTCGTCGATCACGACCTGCGAGGGGGGGTAGGGGTTCTCGTTGACGTTGAGCTGCACCGGCACGTCGAGCTGGGGCGCGCCGTACGGCTCGACGCCGCGGAGCTCCTCGCGGAGCGGCGGCCAGTCCTGGTCGGTCATGACGCGTCGCTCGCGTCGGGGTCGGTGGTGAACCGCACGCGCACCGCGGCACCGTGACCCGGCAGGTCCTCCGCGTCGGCCAGCGTCTGCACGTGCCCGGCCACCTCGCCGAGCGCCTCGCGCGAGTACTCCACGACGTGCACCGACCGCAGGAACGAGCGCACCGACAGCCCCGAGGAGTGGCAGGCACAGCCGGCTGTCGGCAGCACGTGGTTGGAGCCGGCGCAGTAGTCGCCGAGCGAGACCGGCGCCCATGGGCCGACGAACACCGCGCCGGCGTTGCGCACCTTGGCGGCGTCGGCGACGGCGTCGGCCGTCTGGATCTCGGTGTGCTCGGCGGCGTAGGCGTTGATCACCTCGAGCCCCTGGGCGACGTCGTCGACCAGCACGATGCCGGACTGCTGCCCGGACAGGGCGGTGCGGATGCGCTCGACGTGGCGCGTGACCCCCACCTGCTTGTCGAGCTCGGCCTCCACCTCGTCGGCCAGGCGTAGCGAGTCGGTGACCAGGACCGAGGCGGCCATCGGGTCGTGCTCGGCCTGGCTGACCAGGTCGGCGGCGACGTACGCCGCGTCGGCGCTGTCGTCGGCCAGGATGGCGATCTCGGTCGGACCCGCCTCGGAGTCGATGCCGACCACGCCCTTGAGGAGTCGCTTGGCCGAGACGGTGTAGATGTTGCCCGGCCCGGTGACCAGGTCGACGCGACGGCACGGACCCGCGCCGTAGGCGAACATGGCGATCGCCTGAGCCCCGCCCACGGCGTACACCTCGTCGATGCCGAGCAGCTCGCAGGCCGCCAGGATCGTGGGGTGCGGGAGGCCATCGTGGGCTTTCTGGGGTGAGCTGGTCAGCGCGATCGAGCCGACGCCGGCGACCTGGGCCGGCACCACGTTCATCAGCACGCTGGAGACCAGCGGTGCGACTCCGCCGGGCACGTAGAGGCCCACGCGGTCGACCGGGACGAGCCGCTGGGTGACGCGAGCGCCGGGTCCGAGGTCGGTGACCACGTCCCGTTCGAGCTCGGCCTCGCAGGTGACCCGCAGCCGGCGTATCGACTCCTCGAGACCGGCGCGGACCTCCGGGTCCAGCGCGGCCAGGGCGTCGGTCAGCGCCTGGCGCGGAACAGCGATCTCGGTCTGCTCGACGCCGTCGAACTTCGCTGAGTACTCCGCGATCGCCTCGACCCCGCGGTCGCGCACGTCGTCGCAGATCGGCCGCACCACGTGCAGCGCCGCCTCGACGTCGAAGTCGGCACGCGGCACCAGGGCGCGATAGTCCGGAGCGGCAGCGCCAGTGCTGCCACCCCTGAGATCGATCCGCCGAATCATGGGCCCAAGTCTAGGTGCGCGCGTCCGTTCGCCCGGACCCGCGCCCAGCGCCCGGGACCGTGCTCTGAGGCGAGGTCCGGGACCGGGCCTCGGCGGTCAGCCGCCTGGGGTCTGTCCCGAACCCTCGAGGAAGCTGGGCAGTGCCCGGACCGCGTCCGGCGGCAGGGCCAGGCCGTCCTCGGCGGCGGGGTCGATGGCGAGCCACAGGTTCTCCCCGGGCCAGCCGGCCGCCAGCCCGGCCAGAGGCACGCTGAGGGCGGACTCGGGGTCCGCTCCGGCCGCTCGCATCTTGTCCTCGGAGGTGAACACGGGGACGTACTGGGTGCCGTCCTGCTCGATCACCGGGAGAGCGATCGCGTCCTCCGACGGAGGCTCCTCCCCCTCGGCGGGTGGCGTCTGCGGCAGCAGCGCGACGCTGCCGGCCAGCTCACGCAGCATCTCCTGCGCAGCCGCCTGCGCGGCAGCCGTGTCGACGGTCTCGTTGGTGGCGTCGGTGGGCAGGTCGTCCGGTGCGGACGTGCTCATGTCATTCCTCTCGCGGAGAACAGGGCAAACCTCCACGCTAGGTCGTCTGGGCGCAGGGTCCAAACCAGCGTCCGCGACGAGCGTGCTTGCGCCGGCGGATCAGTCGCCGCGATTGCCTGTCCGGCGCCGAAAACTGTCGGTGGTGGCTGGTTGTGTTGGTGGCGTGGCAGCACCCGAACGGACGCGACATTCATCAGACTGAGGTCACCCCGATCCGCGGGGGCGCTGACTCCGAATCCCTGACCGGTACTCGTCGACACGGGAGGTGCGTCGTGGCAGTGGTGACAGTGGAACGCACCTGCGCCTGCGGCCAGGCGCTGGAGTGGCTGCACACCACGCACTGCCCACGATGCGGGGTCAGCGTGGACGCCAGATCCCCGGAGCCCGACCGACACGGATGAGCGGCCGGTCGACGGCCATGGGCACGCTCCGGGCGGCGCGCCCTTGCGCCGCGCCCAACGCACCGGCGGCGCCCACGGCGGACTAGGTTGGATCCGTGACCGACGTGCCGTTGTTCCCACTGAACACGGTGGTGTTCCCCGGTGTGGTCACACCCCTGCACATCTTCGAGGAGCGCTACCGCGCCCTGATCCGTGAGCTGGTGGGGATCGAGACCGTCTTCGACCGGGTCTTCGGGATCATCGCGATCCGGGAGGGATACGAGGTCGGGGACCACGGGATGCAGTCCGCGCACCGCGTCGGCACGCTCGTCCAGCTCACCGAGGTCGAGCCGTACGACGACGGCCGCTTCGACATCGAGGTCATCGGGCGCCAGCGCCTGCGGGTGACCGAGTCGGACAACTCGGGGCCGTTCCTGCGCGGCGAGGTGGAGCTGCTGCCCGACGACGAGGAGCCCGACGCGCGCGAGGAGGCCGAGCGCACGCTGGCCACCTTCGAGACCTATCGCAAGCTGCTCTCCGAGCTGCGGGGTGGGCCCGTGCTGGCCGGCGAGATGCCACACGACCCGGCGTACCTCTCCTACGCCCTGGCGAGCACCTGCCTGCTGACCCTGCCGCAGCGACAGTCGCTGCTCGAGGCCCCCACGGCGCGGGAGCGGCTCGGCATGCTGCGCCGCACGCTGCACGAGGAGATGCGTTCCATGCGGGCGCTGCCCTCGCTGCCCGCGACCGAGGTGGCCCGCACCCGCTGGTCACCCAACTGATCGCGGCACTGAGAGCGCCGCACGGGTGCGGGGCGGGCCGGCGCCAGGGCATGCCCTGCTCACTTCAGGGAGAGCCGGACCAGGCCGTGGGACACGTCGCCCTCGGTCCAGGCACTCGCGCCGAACGCGCGCAGCACCTCGAGGTTCGCGGCCACCTCCCTGGACTCGTCGTCCCCGTCCTCGCGGACCGTGTCGACGAGGGCCCGGCCCCATTCGCCGTCGAAGTCGGCGTAGAGGATCATCTGGGCGTCGTCGGCGTTCGGCACCGCGTCCTCGAACCCGTCGTCGTCGGACAGCGAACCATCACCGAGCAGCTGGTCGGCGTACTCCGAGGTGCTCGCGATCACGACCTTGCCGTCCTCGGACTTCTTGGTGACCTCGAGCTCCTCGAGGCTCGAGCCGCTTCGCTCCTCGAGCTTGGCGATCACGTCCTCGATCTCGTCACTGTCGCCGCGGATGAGTGCACCGATCGAGAGGTCGCCGGGTCCCTCGACGGAGCCGAGGTCGTCCGGAGCGTCCCCGCCGAGGCTGATGCTCAGTGACTTGCCGAGCAGCGTCTCGAGGTCGTCCGGGAAGTCGATGCCGAGCATCTCGCCGAGGAAGTCCGAACCCAGGCCGTCCGTGTCGGCCTTGTTGATGGCGTCGAAGGCACCTGGCGGGACGGCGAGTGCGAACAGCAGGGCGGTGTCCCCCGGCATCGCAGCCACGTGGTCGGCCACGGTCTCCTCGCCCTCGATCGACTGGCCGCCGCCCCCCGCGAGGGCCAGCTCGATCCCGCCGTCGGCGAAGCGCAGGACGGCCGCGGCCCCGCGGAAGTCCTTGTACGCCGCGAGCGCGTCGGCGACCTCATCCTCGTCCTCGGGCGATCCGGGCAGGGTGCCGTCGAACGAGCCACCGAGGCCACCGGAGTCCGAGCTCAGCTGTTCCGAGGCGATGTCGACCACCTTGCGACCCACGTAGACGTTGACGATCCCGGCCCCGCCGGCCTCGTCGGTCCACTTCTGGAAGTCCTCGTCCTCCGCGAGCGGCGCCTTCTCGCCCTGGGCGGCGATGGTCCTGGCGTGCTCGGTGCTGTCGCTGGCCAGGATGTAGTCCTCGGTGAGGGTCCAGCCGAAGTCGTCGCTCGTCGAGCTCGGCGCAAGCGACCAGCCGGGTGAAGCCACTCCTCGCCTTGTCGCGGTCACTCACCTGCACCGTCGCCACCGGCACCGGCTTGCCCTCGAGAAGCACGCCGCCCACCCCGAAGCGGTCACCGGCCCACGACTTGATGTCGCGCTCGTAGTCGAGGTCCTCGCACTGGTCCTGCTCCTGGGCCTCGTCGAAGAGCCGCTTGAGCGGGTCGGACTCCGGCTCGAGGCCGCTCTTGTCGCGGAAGCTCGGGAACTTCCGCAGGGTCTTGATCGCCTCGACCTTCTGCCCTCCGGCAGGGTCGAGGTCCACGGTGACGAGCGCGAACGTCGAAGCGGGCAGCACCTCGGCCGGCCGCGGGCCACCGGCGGCGAAGAACCGCCAGGCGGCGTACCCGCCGGCAGCGATGAGCACGACCGCGAGGACCGACGCCACGACGGCGACGACGCCCCAGGGTCGTCGCGGCTCGGGTTGCGGCTGCTCGGGCAACACGGTGGTGTGGTCGGTCATGCTTCCCCCCGGGGTGGCGGCAAAGTCAGCGCAGGTTATCCGGTCCGTCGGTGTCGCCACCGGGCTTTGCCAGAACCCAGAGATAGACGAGGGCACCGAACACGGCGGCGATCGACCACACCCACACGACACCCGTGGCGTGCAGACGCAGCTGCTCGGAGACCTGCGACCCGTCGGGAAGCCGTCGCAGGGCCGCGATCTCGTCGCCGGGGCCGAGGGCCTTGCCGACCTGGATCATCAGCCAGACCGGCGAGACCGCCACCGAGGGCCACCAGGGGCACCATCAGCAACGGGTCTCGCCGTCGCCACGCCAGCAGGAGTACGCCGGAGAGCGCCCCGGCCACCAGCGCGATCACCGCGAACCAGCCGTCGATCCCGACCTGCTTGGCCAGCTCCTCGGTCGGAACGGTGGCGTTGCCGCCCGTGCGGGTGACCTCCGGCGGCGTCACGACCAGGACCCAGACCACCCCGGCGACGAGACCGGAGATCGCGAACCAGACGCCGACGACCACGGCATCGAGGGCCGCGGCGACGATCGCCCGACGCCGTGGTGGCGGCGAGGTCGGCGCGGGACTCGGGGACCCGGTCGTGGTGTCCACGGGCGCGGTCATCCCAGGCACCCGGGACCGAGCAGGTGCTTCAGGTCGCCGTAGAGCGCCGGCGAGGCGGAGACCCGCAGCCGATCGTCGAGACGAAGCACCCGGGTGGCGCCACGCGTGACCAGGCGCAGCCGGACCTCGGTCGTGCCCGGGTGGGTGCGGAGCACCTCCTTGAGCTGTTCCACGACCGGTGGGGTGCACCGCGTCGAGGGCAGCGTGATCAGCACCGGCCCGACCCCGCGGGTGTCCATCACCGGCGTCGAGACCGACTTGCCCCGCAGCTCGGGCTGGTCCTTGCTCTTGTCGAGGCGCCCCTGGACGGTGACCACCGTGTCCTCGACCAGGAGCGTGCTGGCGAGCTGGTAGTCGCTGGGGAAGAGCAGCACGTCGATGGCACCCTCGAGGTCCTCGACGGTGACGATCGCCCACGCGTTGCCGGTCTTGGTGATCTTGCGGGTGACACCGGTGATCAGCCCGCAGATCGTCGCGGGGGTGCCGTCGGGGCGGTCCTCGTCGGTCAGCAGCTGACCGATCGTGCAGTCGGCGGCCCCCGCCAGCACGTGCTCGAGGCCGGTCAAGGGGTGGTCGGAGACGTAGAGGCCGAGCATCTCCCGCTCGTGCCCCAGGAGGGTCTGCTTGTCCCACTCCTCGATGTCGGGCACTGACACGCTGACGCCGAAGCCGCCGTCGTCCGCGTCCATCCCACCGAAGAGGGAGTCCTGCCCGATGGCCTCGTTGCGCTTGATGTCGACGTACTGGTCGACCGCCTGCTCGTGGATGGCCAGCAGGGCACGGCGCCCGTGCTTCATCTCGTCGTAGGCGCCGGCCTTGATCAGTGACTCGATCAACCGCTTGTTGCACACCTGGGCAGGGACCTTGTCCATGAAGTCCGCGAAGTCGGTGAACCGGCCCTGCTCGCGCCGTGTGGAGATGATCTGCTCGACGACGTTCCAACCCACGTTGCGGATCGCGGTCAGGCCGAACCGGATGTCCGTGCCGACCGGAGTGAAGTTGGCCTGTGACTCGTTGACGTCGGGTGGCAGCACCTGGATCTTCATGTGGCGGCACTCGTTGAGGTAGATCGCCATCTTGTCCTTGTCGTCCTTCACCGAGGTGAGGAGCGCGGCCATGTATTCGGCCGGGTAGTTGGCCTTGAGGTAGGCGGTCCAGTAGGACACCAGGCCGTAAGCCGCCGAGTGGGCCTTGTTGAACGCGTAGTCGGAGAACGGCAGCAGCGTGTCCCAGAGCGCCTTGATCGCCCCGAAGGAGAAGCCGCGCTGGGACATGCCGTCGGAGAAGGTCTCGAACTGCTTGTCCAGCTCCTCCTTCTTCTTCTTGCCCATGGCGCGGCGCAGCAGGTCCGCCTGGCCGAGCGTGTAGCCGGCCAGCTGCTGCGCGATCGCCATCACCTGCTCCTGGTAGACGATCAGGCCGTAGGTCTCGCCCAGCACCTCCTCGAGCGCCTCGGCGAGCTCGGGGTGCAAGGGCTCGACAGCCTCTCGGCCGGTCTTGCGACGGGCGTACTTGTTGTGGGAGTCCGCACCCATCGGGCCGGGCCGGTAGAGCGCACCGACCGCGGAGATGTCCTCGAAGGTGTCGGGCTGCATGCTGCGCAGGAGCGCCCGCATCGGGCCGCCGTCGAGCTGGAAGACACCGAGGGTGTCACCGCGCTGGAGGAGCTTGTACGTCGCCTCGTCGGTCAGCTCGAGGTCCTCGAGCACGACCTTCTCGCCGCGGTTGGACTCGATGTTGATCAGCGCGTCGTCGAGGACGGTCAGGTTGCGCAGCCCGAGGAAGTCCATCTTGATCAGGCCGAGCTTCTCGCAGGTCGGGTAGTCGAACTGCGTGATCACGGCCCCGTCGGCGGGGCGGCGCATCACGGGGATGACGTCGAGCAGCGGCGCGCTCGACATGATCACCCCGGCCGCGTGCACCCCCCACTGCCGCTTGAGGCCCTCGAGACCGATCGCGGTGTCGACGACCGTCTTCACGTCGTTGTCGCCGTCGTAGAGCTGGCGGAACTCGCCGCCCTCGTTGAAGCGCTTGTGCTCGGGGTCGAAGATCTCCTTGAGCGGGACGTCCTTGCCCATCACCGACGCAGGCATCGCCTTGGTGATCCGGTCGCCCATCGCGAAGGGGTAGCCGAGGATCCGGGACGAGTCCTTGACCGCCTGCTTGGCCTTGATCGTGCCGTAGGTGACGATCATCGAGACCCGGTCGTCGCCGTACTTGTCCGAGACGTACTTGATCACCTCACCGCGACGACGCTCGTCGAAGTCGATGTCGAAGTCGGGCATCGAGACGCGGTCGGGGTTGAGGAAGCGCTCGAAGATCAGGCCGTGCTTGAGGGGGTCGAGGTCGGTGATCCGCATGGCGTAGGCGCACATCGAACCCGCACCCGAGCCCCGGCCCGGACCGACGCGGATGCCGTTGTCCTTGGCCCAGTTGATGAAGTCGGCCACGACGAGGAAGTAGCCCGGGAACCCCATCCGGGTGATGACCTCGACCTCGAAGTCGGCCTGGGTGCGCACCTCGTCGGGGATGCCGTCGGGGTAGCGGAACCGCAGCCCCTTCTCGACCTCCTTGACGAACCAGGAGTTCTCGTCCTCGCCCTCGGGCACCGGGTAGACCGGCATGTAGGTGCCGTTGCCCTCGGTGAACTGCACGTCGCAGCGCTCCGCGATGAGCAGGGTGTTGTCACACGCCTCGGGCAGTCCGTTGCGGACCCCCCAGAGCTCACGCATCTCCGCGGGGGACTTGATGTAGTAGCCGTCGCCGTTGAAGCGGAACCGCTTGGGGTCGCTCATCACGCTGCCCGAAGAGACGCACAACAGGTGCTCGTGGGACGGCGCGTCCTTCTGGTGGACGTAGTGGGAGTCGTTGGTGGCGACCGGCGGGATCCCGAGGTCCTTGCTCAGCCGGAGCAAGCCGTCGCGGACACGGGTCTCGATGTCGAGACCGTGGTCCATCAGCTCGAGGAAGTAGTTGTCCTTGCCGAGGATGTCCTGGAAGTCGGCGGCCGCCTGCCGGGCCTTCTCGTAGTCGCCGATGCGCAGCCAGGTCTGCACCTCGCCGGACGGGCAGCCGGTGGTCGCGATCAGCCCCGCGGCGTACTCGCTCAGCAGCTCGCGGTCGGCCCGGGGCTGGTAGAAGAACCCCTCCATCGACGCGCGCGAGGAGAGGCGGAAGAGGTTGTGCATGCCGGCGGTGTTCTCGGCCAGCAGCGTCATGTGGGTGTAGGCACCGGACCCGGAGACGTCGTCGTCACCGCCGTCGTTCCAGCGGACCCGCTTCCTGTCGAAGCGCGAGGTGTCCGGGGTGAAGTAGGCCTCCATGCCGATGATCGGCTTGACGCCGGCGGCACGCGCCTTGGACCAGAAGTCGTAGGCGCCGAACACGTTGCCGTGGTCGGTCATCGCGATCGCGTCCATGCCCAGCTCGGCGGTCCGCTCGAACATGTCCCCCAGCCGGGCCGCACCGTCGAGCATGGAGTACTCGGTGTGGACGTGGAGGTGGACGAAACCGTCCCGGCCAGCGGTCATGGAGCTCGATCAGCCCTTCCCGGAGCTTCTGGATGGACACGGCGGTGTGGCCCAGGCTGATGCCTGGTGGTGCTGGGGAAGATCGCCAGCGTACGTCAGCATCCCAGCCGCCTCTGACAGTGACACGGGCCTGGTCAGGGCGACTTGTCGGTGCGCCCGCTCATGCTTGGCGCGTGCTCCCAGCCGACCTCCTCGTCGAACGATTCGACTCGCGCAGCCTCCCCTGGGGGCTGCCGACCGGCCTTGCGCGCATCGACGAGATGACGGGCGGCATGGTCCCCGGTCAGACCTGGATCGTGGTCGGTACGCCGGGGCAGGGCCGGACCACCCTGCTCCTGCAACTGGCGGCCAGATATCGCCGCCCTGACCGACTTGCTCGTCTTTGTGGACACCCCGCGTGAGCCGGTCGAGATGAGCGTGGCGCGACTGCTGTCCTGCCTGGGCAAGCACCCGCTCAGCGGCGTCCTGGCCGGCGAGGAGGACGAGCGCCTGGACGCGACCCGGCTACGTCTCGCACAGAGCGGCCTGGCCTTGTCGGGGGCCGGTGCAACGCGGGGGGTCGTACGCCGGGACCAGCTGCTCGACCACTCCCCGGCCGCACTGTTCGTCGACGACGTCGACCTCCTCGAGGGCGTCACGCCCGAGCACGTCGCCAACTGGTCGTCGACCGGCGCGTTCGTCTGCGTGACTCTCCCCCGCCACCTGGTGGTGCACGGTGACCGCCGCGACACCTACCTCGACCCGGGGTGGGCACGCGTGGCCGACCTCGTCCTCGAGGTTCGCATCCACGACCTGTCCGACGAGGACGGGCGGGATCGACTCGGCGAGGCCGACCTGTCGGTGCTCAAGAACCGCCGCGGTCCACTGTGGACGTCGACCGTCGCATTCCAGGGGTTCTACTCACGTTTCGTCGACCTGAGCCCCTGACTTTCGCTGGTAGCGCCAAATCGCGTGGTCGAGGTGTGAGGTGTCACCGTGCAACCTGCCAGCGACTGACGTCACCAGCCTGGCCGCCTCATGTGCACTCACCTCACGGTTCACAGCATCGCCGACGAAGCGCCGGATCATTCTGTCTGCCTTCACACCAGGTCGACCGAGCAACATTCCGAAGTAGGCCCAGGTCACGTCGGCCAGGCCATGCACACCGCACCATGCCTGACGCTGCGACTCGTTGTCGGGATCGAGGTGGGCCGCCTCGGTGACGCCAGCCGCAACGAGCCGTTCGGCCACTTCGAAGATGAGATCGACCTTCGTGCGACCAGAACTCCGCTGCCTGTTGTCCAGTACCGGGCCGAGGTCCGATGAATCGATCGACGCCAGCGTCCTCAGGTCGTTGCACTGGCTCCCGCGTCGGAGCTGGTCCTTGTAGCGCCCGACGGCACCGCGTACACCCGTGGTGGCGCTGCTCCCATAGTTGGCGCGAATCGACAACACCGAGTCGATGAGTGCGAGTTCGATCTGGTTCGGATAGCCGTAGTTCTCGAACGCGGGCACGGTCGGACCGATCTTGTCGATAACCCGCGCGTACAACTGCTGTTCCTCGTTGTCCATGAACCTTCCTCTGGCCGGGAAACGCCACTGTGCGACGCGGGTCGCCGAGAGTCCATGCGCCCGCCGCAGTGCGGACGCATCAGGCCCTTGGGCGGTTGCGGATTCCTCCCATGCAGCGAGGCTCTGCGCGATCACGGTGTGCATCACCGCGGCGATCCGCTCCTTCCGGAGACCGGGGACGTGGCGGGCCATTCGGTCGACGATCTCGGCCTCCCGGTCCGGGTCGCGGCCGGCCTGCCCGCCCACCTCCTTCTGGTCCTGGACGGCGGCGGTGAGCGCCACCCGGCGCGCGAGCAGCACGGCCAGCTCGTCGTCGACGGCGTCGATGCGCCCCCTCAGGTACGCGAGCGGGTCCTCGCCCAGCCACGCCATCTGGAGGTCGGGTGCACCGTCGTGGTAGCTGCTGCCGTCGGTGCCCTCCAGCTCCACCAGCCCGTGGCGCCCGTAGAACTCCCTCGCCCGGGTGTTCGCCTGGTAGACCCGCAGCCCGAACCCCCGGGGCCGCAGGGCCTTGACCAGGTCGATCAGTGCCCCTCCCGCGCCCCGCGCCGGCCTGTCCGGGTGCACGAACAGCAGGCTCAGCCACGAACCGCGCAGGAGGAAGAACCCCAACAGCTCGTCGTTGCGGCTCGCGAGCCAGAGCTCACCGGGAGTGTCGAGCAGCGAGTCGACCCAGTCGTGCACCTCGTCCGGGGTGCGGGTCTCGGGCGGGTGCCCGGGTGCGGCGCTCGCCGCGACGAACACCTCGTGCACTGCTTCGAGGTCCTCGGCGAGCGCGATCCGGAGCTGGATCTCGTCGGGCTGCGCCGCGGTGGCGTCAGTCGGCATCGCGGATCACCTCGAGGGCGTGCGCCAGGTCCGCGGGGTAGGCCGCCTCGTACTCGACGTACTCACCCTTGCCGGGGTGCACGAAGCCGAGACGTACGGCGTGCAGCCACTGGCGCTCCAGCCCGACCCTCTGGGCCAGGGTGGGATCGGCCCCGTAGGTGAGGTCGCCGACACACGGATGCTTCAGGGCTGCCATGTGCACCCTGATCTGGTGGGTGCGGCCCGTCTCCAGGTGCACCTCGAGCAGGCTGGCGAAGCGGTGGGCCTCCAGCGTCGTGTAGTGGGTGACGCTGTGCTTTCCGTCCTCGTGGACGGCGAACTTCCAGTCCGACTTCGTGTGCCGGCCGATCGGTGCGTCGATGGTGCCCTCGAGCGGGTCGGGGTGCCCCTGCACCAGGGCGTGGTAGGTCTTGTCGACCTCCCGGTGGCGGAAGGCGTTCTTCAGCCGCGAGTACGCCGTCTCGCTCTTCGCGATCACCATCACGCCCGACGTGCCGACGTCGAGCCGCTGGACGATGCCACGCCGCTCCGGTGCCCCACCGGTCGCGATCCGGTAGCCGGCACCGCGCAGGTGACCGACCACGGTCGGACCCGTCCAGCCCATGGAGGGGTGGACCGCGACCCCGACCGGCTTGTCCACCACGACGATGTCCTGGTCGTCGTGGATGATCGTGATGCCCTCGACGATCTCGGCCCGCACCTCGAGCGGGTCGGTCTCCTGCGGGAAGGTGACGTCGAGCTGCGACCCCGGCACCAGCCGGTCCGACTTCGTCGCCGCGTGGCCGTCGACCGTCACCAGGTCCCGGGCGAGGAGATCGGCCGCCTTGCTCCGTGAGATGCCGAACATCCGCGCCAGGCCCACGTCGACACGCTCCCCGTTGAGTCCCTCAGGCACCTGCAGCGTGCGCTGCTCGTCGTCGGCCTGACTCATGTCTCGTCCCGCGTCGGCTCCTCGTGACGCGAGCCGTCGAGGCGGATGCCGCGTAGCAGCAAGATGACCAGGAGCACGCCGGCCACGTCGATGCACATGTCGGCCACGTTGAAGACCGGCCAGTTGGGCAGTGCCAGGAAGTCGACGACGTGTCCGCGGAAGGGTCCGGGAGCCCGGAACAGTCGGTCCACCAGGTTGCCGGCCACCCCGGCCAGGAGCAGGCCGAGCGCCAGCGCCCAGCCCCGATGGCGGGCGCGGCGGGCGTAGTGGACCACGACCACCGCGGCCACCAGGGCCACCACGGAGATCAGTGGCGTCAGGGAGGCACCGGCGCTGAAGGCCGCGCCGGGGTTGCGCAGCAGTCGGAGCTCCAGGAACGAGCCGAGGAGGGGGACCGGGTCGCGTCCGGTCAGCTCCCGCACCGCGATCGCCTTGGTCACCTGGTCGACGGCCAACGCCACGGCCGCGACGGAGAAGGCGAGGGCAGGGGCGGAGAGGCGACGGGCTCGGCGGCCATCCCTGGACGACGCGCCGGTCGTCGAGTCTCCGGAGGTCTCGCTCGCGATCAGCGACGCTCCTCGCGCTGCTTGCAGGTCAGGCACAGCGTGGCCCGCGGGAACGCCATCAGCCGGTTCTTGCCGATCGCATTGCCGCAGTTCTCGCACTGGCCGTAGCTGCCGTTGGCGATGCGCTCGAGTGCGTGCTGGGACTGCTCGAGCATGTCGCGGGCGTTGTTGACGATGACCATCTCCTGGTCGCGCTCGAAGGACGCCGAGCCGACGTCGGCCTGGTCGTTGCCGGCGCCCTCCCCGGAGTTCTCGATCATCCCCGCGAGATCGCCCTCGACCTCGACGAGCTCGCCCGTCAGGCGGGCGACGTCGTCGGTCAGCTGGCGGCGTACGCCGTCGAGCTCCGCCTTGGTCCAGGGGTCCTCGACCTCGAGGACCATCAGCTTGCCCGGGGCGGCCCGCTTCGTGGCCCCCTTGGTGGCGGTCTTGGCGGCCGATGTCTTCTTCGCGGGCGCCTTCGTGGCCGGAGCCTTCGTGGCCGGAGCCTTCGTGGCCGGAGCCTTCGTGGCCGGAGCCTTCTTCGCGGGAGCCTTCTTCGCGGGCGCCTTGGCGGCCGCGGTCTTCCTGGCCGGAGCCTTCTTGGCAGGTGCCTTCGTGGCCGCGGTCTTCTTGGCCGCGGTCTTCCTGGCTGGAGCCTTCTTCGCGGCGAGTCTTCTTCGCGGGAGCCTTCTTGGCCGCAGCCTTCTTCGCGGGAGCCTTCTTGGCCGCGGTCTTCTTGGCCGGAGCCTTCTTGGCCGGTGCCTTCTTGGCCGGCGGTCTTCTTGGCCGGGGCCTTCTTGGCCGGGGCCTTCTTGGCCGGGGCCTTCTTGGCCGGGGCCTTCTTGGCCGGGGCCTTCTTGGCCGCGGTCTTCTTCGCGGGAGCCTTCTTGGCAGGTGCCTTGGCGGCCGCGGTCTTCTTTGCCGCGGTCTTCTTCGCGGGAGCCTTCGTGTCCGCGGCCTTCTTCGCAGCTGTCTTGGCCGATGCCTTGGACGAGGCGGAGGACTTGCGGGAGACGACCTTGCGAGCCGCGGCTCCCGCGCGGCTGGCCAAGGACTTGCGGCTCGCTGTTGCCATGGTGGCGGCGCCCCTATCGGGTGACTGGTATGAGCAGGGGTCATACGTGGTGGCGCGAGGATATGCGGCGCGTCGATCCCCTTCAACTCGCCGTGCGCAGCACTCTCCCACACTTCTGGCACACTGGTCCCACCGCACGGCGTGGAGGGGACGAGTACCCATCTGTACGGCCACGAGCGAGCTGGGGACGGTGTGAGCCCAGTGGCACGGCAGCAGGAGAAGATCAGCCCGGAGTCGCCGGAAGAACGCCCGGGGTCACAGCAGCTCGTGGCCCCGAGTCAGTAGAACCGGCTGCGGTGGACCCACCCGGGTCACCCACGAAGCGGGTCGGCGAGCAGATGGCCGGCCAAGGAGGGTGGTACCGCGGGGGCGGCTGCGGCCGGACCTCGTCCCTTCGTCACCGGCACGACGACGAAGGAAGCAAGGACCGCAGTGGCTGCCTACAAGCCCGTTCCCCCACAGGTCGACCTCCCCGCCCTCGAGCACGAGGTGCTGGGATTCTGGCGCGAGCAGAACATCTTCGAGAAGTCCGTCGCCCGCAACGCGGGCGAGCAGACCTGGACGTTCTACGAGGGCCCGCCCACCGCCAACGGACGCCCCGGCACCCACCACATCGAGGCGCGCACGTTCAAGGACGCCTTCCCGCGCTTCCGGACGATGCAGGGCTACCAGGTCAACCGCAAGGGCGGTTGGGACTGCCACGGGCTTCCGGTCGAGCTCGCGGTCGAGAAGGAGCTCGGCTTCTCCGGCAAGGCCGACATCGAGGCCTTCGGCATCGCCGAGTTCAACGCCCGGTGCCGCGAGTCCGTCCAGCGCTACGTCGACCTCTGGGCGCAGATGACCGACCGGATGGGCTGCTGGATCGACATGCGCGCGCCCTATCGGACCATGGACCCGGAGTACATCGAGTCGGTCTGGTGGGCCCTGCAGCAGATCCACGGTCGTGGGCTGCTGGTGGAGGACTACCGCGTCGCGCCGTACTGCCCCCGTTGCGGGACCGGTCTGTCCGACCACGAGCTCGCCCAGGGCTACGAGACGGTCACCGACCCCTCGGTCTACGTGCGCCTCCCCCTCACCTCCGGACCGTACGCCGGCTCCGCTGAATCTGCGGGGGCCTCCCTGCTGGTCTGGACGACGACCCCGTGGACGCTCGTGTCGAACGCGCTGGTGGCCGCACACCCCGAGATGACCTACGTGACGGCGAGCAACGGCGAGGAGACCCTCGTGGTGGCCGAGTCCCTGGTCGAGCAGGCCCTGGGCCCGGCAGACGGGCAGAGTGGGTGGACGGTGGGCGACCGGTTCACCGGCGCCGACATGGTGGGCTGGACCTACCAGCGCCCCTTCGAGCTGGTCGAGTGGCCGTCACGCACCGACGAGCGGGACCTGCCCGACGCCCACTTCGTGGTCAACGAGGACTACGTCACCGCCGAGGACGGCACCGGGCTGGTGCACCAGTCCCCCGCCTTCGGTGAGGACGACTTCGCCTCGTGCCGGCGAAACGGTGTCGCGATGGTCAACCCCATCGACGCGCAGGGTCACTTCGAGCGACGAGATCCCCCTGATCGGCGGCCAGTTCTTCCGCCATGCCAACACCGACCTGGTCGCCGACCTGACCAGGCGCGGGCTGCTGTTCCGGCACGTGCCCTACGAGCACAGCTATCCGCACTGCTGGCGCTGCCACACCGCGCTGCTCTACTACGCCCAGCCGTCGTGGTACGTCCGCACCACCCAGATCAAGGACGACCTGCTCCGCGAGAACGAGAACACCAACTGGTTCCCCTCGACGATCAAGCACGGGCGCTACGGCGACTGGCTGGACAACAACATCGACTGGGCGCTCTCCCGCAGCCGCTACTGGGGCACCCCGTTGCCGATCTGGCGCTGCGCAGAAGGGCACCAGACCTGCGTCGGCTCGCTGGCCGAGCTCTCCACGCTGACCGGCACCGACCAGTCGGACCTCGACCCACACCGCCCCTTCGTCGACGACGTGACCTTCGCCTGTCCACTCCGTCCGAGCGGCGCCGAGTCCGCGCCGTGCGGCGAACCGGCCCGGCGGGTGCCCGAGGTGATCGACGCGTGGTTCGACTCGGGCTCGATGCCGTTCGCGCAGTGGGGGTACCCGCACGTCGACGGCTCGAAGGAGATGCTGGAACAGGCCTACCCGGCCGACTTCATCTGCGAGGCGATCGACCAGACCCGCGGCTGGTTCTACACCCTGATGGCGGTCGGCACGCTGGTCTTCGACGAGTCCTCCTACCGCAACGTGCTGTGCCTGGGCCACATCCTGGCCGAGGACGGCCGCAAGATGTCGAAGCATCTCGGCAACATCCTGGAGCCGATCCCGCTGATGGACGAGCACGGCGCCGATGCGGTGCGCTGGTTCATGGCGGCCGGCGGTTCGCCCTGGGCCGCCCGTCGGGTCGGGCACGCCACCATCCAGGAGACCGTGCGCAAGGTCCTGCTGACCTACTGGAACACGGTCGCCTTCCACGTGCTCTACGCCAACCTCGCGGACTGGACGCCGAACGGGGGGCCGTCGAACGGGCCCAAGAGCGAGCACAGAAGCGAGCACAGCCTGGACCGCTGGGCCCTCTCCGAGGCACACCGGCTGGTCGGCGAGGTCACCACGGCGATGGAGCAGTTCGACACCCAGCGGGCCGGCACGCTGCTCTCGGCGTACGTCGACGACCTGTCCAACTGGTACGTGCGCCGCTCACGCCGCCGCTTCTGGGACGGTGACCCCGCGGCCTTCGCGACCCTGCACGAGTGCCTCCTCCTGGTCACCCAGCTGATGGCACCGATGGCACCGTTCATCACCGAGCGCGTGTGGCGTGACGTCTTCACGGCCACGTCGCCGGACCTCCCCGAGTCGGTCCACCTGTCCGACTGGCCGGTGCAGGTCCCTGCCCTCGTCGACGCGGACCTCACCGTCCAGGTGCGGCTGGCCCGCCGCCTCGTGGAACTGGGCCGCGCGGCGCGTGCCGACGCCAAGGTGCGCACCCGTCAGCCGCTTCGCCGCGCACTCGTCGCGACGGCGGCCTACGACCGGCTCTCGGCGGACCTGCGCCGCGAGATCGCCGAGGAGCTCAACATCGGGACGCTCGAGCCGCTCTCGGCGGCCGGTGCCGACCTGGTGGAGCACACGGCCAAGGGCAACTTCCGCGCACTCGGCAAGCGCTTCGCCAAGGACACGCCCCGCGTGGCCGCCGCAATCGCTGCGGCCGACGCCGAAGCCCTTGCCGAGGCGCTGAAGGCGGAGGGCCGGGCGAGCGTCGAGCTCGACGGCGCGCCCGTCGAGGTGCTGCCCGACGAGGTCGTCCTCTCCGAGCGTCCCCGCGAGGGCTGGTCGGTGGTCAACGAGCACGGCGAGACGGTCGCGCTCGACCTCGAGCTGACCCCCGAGCTGCGCCGAGCCGGGCTCGCCCGCGAGGTGGTCCGGATGATCCAGGAGGCGCGCAAGTCCGGCGGCTTCGAGGTCTCCGACCGCATCGCGCTGACCGTCCACGCCACCGGTGAGGGGCGCGAGGCGATCGAGGAGCACCGGGAGCTGATCGCCAGGGAGGTGCTCGCCTCGACGATCGCGGAGTCCGAGAGCGCCGACGGTCTCGAGCACGCAGACCCCCAGCTCGGCCTCGCCTTCACGCTCTACCGGATCTGACCGCTCGGGTCAGTCGAGCCCGGCTGGAAGCGCTGACCCCGCCCCTCGCCGGGTGATGGCGTGGGGCGGGGTGCGGGCGTCGTACGTGCTCAGGAACCCTGGGACTGGTCCGCTGCCTCCCGGTCCCGCGGACCGTCCTTGGGCTCGTCGTCCGGCGTGGGCAGGTCGCCGCCCTCGCCGCTGCCGTCGAGCGCCTTGAGCTGCTGGGTGAAGTAGCTCTTCAGGCGGCTGCGGTACTCACGCTCGAAGGCACGCAGGTTCTCGATCTCGCTGTCGAGGCGGCCCTTCTCCTTCTCCATGTCGCCGAGCAGCTCGCGACGCTTGTTCTCGGTCTCGGTGTCGAGGTTCTGGGCTCGGCTGCGCGCGTCCTGCTCGAGCTTGTCGGTGCGGGACTTGGTCTCCGACTCCAGCTTCTCGGCCTCGGCGCGCGCCTCGCCGAGGATCTTCTCGGCATCCTCCCTCGCCTCGGCCACGACCTCGTCGGCGTTGCGGGTGGCGAGCTCGAGCAGACGGGTCGCAGCCGACGACGCCTCGGCGGCGGTCGTCACCTTGATCTCCTCGGCCGGAGCCGCGGGCTTCTCCTCGGCAGGCTTCTCGGGCGCCTTTTCGGGCGCCTTCTCCTGGACCTTCTCCTCGGGCTTCGTGGCCGGGGCGGCCCCGTCGCCGGCGGCGGCGAGCTTCGAGCGGAGGTCGTCGTTCTCCTTGAGCAGGCGCTCGAGCTCCGACTCGACCTCGTCGAGGAACTGGTCGACCTCCCCCATGTCGTAGCCCTCGCGGAGCCGCACCGGGGTAAAGCGCTTTTGGCTCACGTCCTCAGGCGTCAGCGGCATGACCTCACCTAATCCTCAATCGTCGAAGCTGATGCATCTGCTGCGGCTGACACGATAACGGGACCGGCCCGGAACGTGCCGACCGGTCTGCTCGTCGCGGCCGAGCCCGGGGGTCGGCAGACTCCTAGCCGAGCAGGATCGCGCGGTTCACGGAGAGCAGGATGTAGCAGATCAGGAGCAGGGCCACGAAGCTCAGGTCGATGGCCACACCGCCCAGCCGCAGGGGCGGGATGATCTTGCGCAACGCCCTCACCGGGGGGTCGGTCGCCGTGTAGACCCCCTCGAGGATCACCAGCACCGGGCCGCGCGGGACCCACGAGCGCGCGAAGATCTGGATCCAGTCGACGATCAGGCGCACGAACAGCAGCACGATGAAGGTGCCGAGGACCAGTTCGATGATCTGGCCGATGAAGTTCACGAAAGCGAGCCTAGAAGGTGGCTGGGCACGGCCGACGGAGGGTCGGTCAACTCTGGTTGAAGAAGCCGCCCTCGGCGATGCGCTGCTTGTCCTCGGCGGCGACCGACACGTTGGGCGGTGAGAGGAGGAACACCTTGTTGGTCACCCGCTCGATGGTGCCGCGCACCGAGAACACCAGTCCGGCCGCGAAGTCGACCAGTCGCTTGGCGTCGGTGTCGTCCATCTCGGAGAGGTTCATGATCACCGGCACGCCGTCGCGGAAGTTCTCGCCGATGACCCGGGCCTCGTTGTAGGTGCGCGGGTGCAGCGTGGTGATGCGTGACATCGGCGCCACGGTCGTGGTCGGACGGACCGTCTGGTTCTCGCGCGCGGACGGACGACGGCGCTCGGCGAGGTTGGCGACGGGGCGGGCGGGCTCGTGGTCCGCACGGGGTTCGGTGCGACGAGCGGGCTCGTCGTAGTCCCTGTCGGTGTCGGCGTAGTCGCCCTCGGCGTCCTCGAGCAGGCCGAGGTAGACGCCCATCTTCCGCATCGCGCTCATCAGTTGGATTCCTCTGCTCTCGTGGCGCTCGTGTGCCGGTGTGTTGTGGTGATTCGGTGCCATCTGACCGGCGCTTCGGACATTACTTGACGACCGGCCTCGGACCGAGGACCGCAGACCCGATCCGGAGGTGTGTCGCACCGTGCCGGATCGCCTGCTCGAGGTCGGCACTCATGCCGGCCGAGATCCAGGTCGCCTCCGGCGCCTGCGCACGTACGTCGGCCGCGACCTCGGCCAGTCGGGCGAAGGCCTCGTCGGCGTCCCCGTCGAGGGGAGCGACCCCCATCACGCCGCGCAGCCGCAGGCCCTCGGCGTCGCCGATCCGGTCCACCAGGGCCGCCACGTCGTCCGGGTCGCAGCCGGACCGACCGGTCGCCCCCGGTGGGTCCAGGCTCACCTGGACCAGGCAGTCGAGGTCGCGCCCGCGCTCCCCCGCGCCGCGGCTGAGGCCGTTGACCAGCTTGCCGCGGTCGACGGAGTGGACGACGTCGGCGTACCTCGCCACGGCGGCCGCCTTGTTGCTCTGGAGTCCGCCGATGAAGTGCCACCGGACGTCGACGTCGGCACACTCCGCCGCCTTCTCCACCGCCTCCTGGTGGCGGTTCTCCCCGACGTCCTCCACTCCGAGGTCGGCCAGCAGGTGCACGTCGGAGGGCGGGAAGAACTTGGTGACGACGACCAGGGTGATCTCGTCGCTGCCGCGGCCGGCCGTGGCGCAGGCCGCCTCGATGCGGTCGCGCACGGTCGCGAGACCCGACTCGATCTCGGCTCGGCGGTCCTTCATCCGGGGTCCCCGGCGAGACGGGCGCGAAGCGTTGCGTTGAGGAGGGCGCCCCGGCGCCCGTCTCGAAACGAGCGTCCCGCTGGGGTGGTTCTCATGGGTTCATCCTGATCACCCCGGCGAAACGTCCGGCGCCGGCCCCGTCGCGGCGGTAGGAGTAGAGCTCGGGCGACTCGAGCGTGCAGCGGGAGGCATCGTGGACGGCCACACCGCTGCGGTCGAGCTGGGCCCGGACGCCGGCGCCGATGTCCAGGGCAGGGGTGCCCCAGGACGTCGTCGACCTCGACACCGGTTCCCGTGCGGCCACCGCCTGCTGGAGGGCCTCCGGGACCTCGTAGCAGGCGCCGCAGATGTGCGGGCCCACCCAGCCCTCGATCCGGTCGGCACCGAGCTCGCGCATGCGGGCGACGCAGGCCTCGACCACTCCTTCGACCAGGCCCTGGCGCCCGGCGTGCGCCGCGCCCAGGACCCCGGCGCGGGGGTCGGCCAGCAGCACCGGCACGCAGTCGGCGACGCGCACCATCAGCACGACGTCCGGGCGGTCGGTGACCAGCGCGTCGCACCGCTCCCTCGGCCCGCCCGCCTCCACGACCGTGCTGCCGTGGACCTGGTGCATGTCGGCCAGGCTCGCGCGGGGCGCGAAGTCGTCCATCAGCAGCGCCAGGTTGCGCTCGACCGCTGCCGGGTCGTCATCGCCGACCAGGGCGAGGTTGAGGCTGTCGAAGGGCACAGCACTGACCCCGTCGTACCTGTCGGTGAACGCCAGGTCGACGGGGCCGGTGCTGGTGCGGTGGGAGTACACCCCTACTTCAGGAAGTCGGGGACGTCCAGCTCGTCGTCGGCGAAGCCACCCTGACCCGAGGACGGAGCCACCGAGCGCTGCGGGGCCGACTGGCTGCCTCCGAGCGGGCGCTGGGCACCGACGGTGACGGGCTCCCGGCGAGGAGCGGCCTGCTCGGGTGCCTTGCGCTGCTCGGCGAGGGCCCTTGCGGCTGCCCGGGTCTCCTCCTGGCTCTGCGGCTTCTGCGTCTGCGCGGGCTTCGGGCGCAGGCCGTGGCCCTCGTCGCGGCGCTTGGGCCGGCCGCCCTCGAACCCGGCAGCGATCACCGTCACGCGCACCTCGTCACCGAGCGCGTCGTCGATCGTCGCGCCGAAGATGATGTTGGCGTCGGCGTGCACCGCCTCGGACACCATCGCCGCGGCCTCGTTGATCTCGAAGAGGCCGAGGTCGGAGCCACCGGCGATCGAGAGCAGCACGCCCTGGGCACCGTCGATCGACTCCTCCAGCAACGGGCTGGACACCGCAAGCTCGGCAGCCTCGACGGCCCGGTTCTCCCCCCGCGCAGAACCGATGCCCATCAGCGCCGAGCCGGCGTTGGACATCACCGACTTGACGTCGGCGAAGTCGAGGTTGATCAGGCCCGGGGTCGTGATCAGGTCGGTGATGCCCGAGACACCCTGCAGGAGGACCTGGTCGGCCTGCTTGAAGGCGTCGAGCATGCTCACGTTGCGGTCCGAGATCATCAGCAGCTTGTCGTTGGGGATCACGATGAGGGTGTCGACCTCTTCGCGCAGGTTCGCGATGCCCTCCTCCGCAGAGGTCGCACGGCGACGACCCTCGAAGGCGAACGGGCGGGTCACCACACCGATGGTCAGGGCGCCCAGCGAACGGGCGATCTTGGCGACCACGGGAGCGCCGCCAGTGCCGGTGCCACCACCCTCGCCGGCGGTCACGAAGACCATGTCGGCGCCCTTGAGCACCTCCTCGATCTCATCGGAGTGGTCATCGGCTGCCTGAGCCCCGACGTCGGGGTTCGCCCCGGCACCGAGGCCGCGGGTCAGCTCACGGCCGATGTCGAGCTTGACATCGGCATCACTCATCAACAGTGCCTGCGCATCGGTGTTGATCGCGATGAACTCGACGCCCTTCAGCCCGACCTCGATCATCCGGTTGACGGCGTTGACTCCACCTCCACCAATACCCACGACCTTGATCACGGCCAGGTAGTTCTGGGGTGCTGCCACGGCGGTGCCTCTCATGTTGCGTGCCACCCGGCCCGGTTGCCGGACGAACTCTCGGATGTTCCTGGGGAAGCCCTCCGGCCGACCGAGAACCCTAACCTTTAGGTAGAGGGTTAACGTTATGTCAACCTGAGGTTGTGTACTCAAGGTAGGTGGATCGGGCGTGCGCACCCGGGCAACACGCGGGCGTGCCGCACAGAAAAGAAATTTCGCCGCCCGGTTCGCTGCAACGGGTCAGCGCGTGGTGGGTCGACCCGGGACGGAGACGTCGATCTCCTGGCCGGGACGACGCAGGAGCACGGCGAGCACCTCGGCCTTCTGGGTGGAGTCCTCGGCGCTCCCCCACAGGACCCGACGGCCGTTGCCCAGCACCAGCTGGATCTTGTCGACGCTCGACACCTCGACCGTCTGGACCCGCGAGGAGATCCGGGCCGGCAGCGAGGCGATCACGCGGCCGCACTCGACCAGGGCCTCGTCGGCCAGGTCGGGATCGGTGCGGACCAGCGGCAGCCGCTCGGGACGCGCCTCGTAGTGGCCGAACACGACGCCGTCGGAGTCCAGCGCCTGGAGCCCCCCGCCACCCTCGATCACGGCCACCGGGACGCGTTCGGTGACGGCGATGTGCACGGCGTGCGGCCAGCTGCGGGACACCTCGGCGCTCTTCACCGAGGCGATCGACTCCACCCGGGCGCGAATCGCACCGAGATCGACCCGGGCGAGCGGGGTCCCCGTCGGCACCTCTGCGGCACGTTCGACGCGTGCGTCCGCGATCGTCGAGGTGCCCGTGATCTCGACGTCGCGGGCCGCCACGTAGCTGGAGAAGAACACCAGCCACACCGATGCCGACACTGCTGCGACGAGCAGGAGGCTCAGCAGGACCACGCGCAGCCGGCGCCAGCGTCCGGCATTGCGCCGGCGCCGGAAGTCCTTCCGCGCGATCCGGACCGTCTCCTCGTCCGGGCCCGCGGACGGCGGCGGTGCCAACTCCTGGGCCAGTGGTGGCGCAACCGGGGGCCGGCGGGACTCGGGATCCTTCCGGCGGCGGCGGCGGTCACGCATCGACATCGCGCGCACCTCGCTCGCCGAGCAGCTCCAGCACCTCGGGTCCGAGGAGAGTGACGTCACCGGCGCCGAGGGTGAGTACGACGTCCCCGGGTCGCGCCCGCTCCACGAGATGGCCGGCCACGGACGACCAGGACGGCTCGAAGACCACGTGCTCGGGATCGAGCGGCACCGCGTCGGCCACGAGCTCGCCGGTCACGCCGGGTTCTGGGTCCTCGCGAGCGACGTAGATGTCCATCACCACGACGTCGTCGGCCGCGCCGAGGGCGACACCCATGTCGGGGCCGAAGATCCGGGTGCGCGAGACCATGTGCGGCTGGAAGGCCACCACCACCCGCCCCCCGCCCGCCAGCGACCGGGCGGCCTGGAGGTCGCCCGCGATCTCGTTGGGGTGATGGGCATAGCTGTCGTAGACCCGCACGCCCGCGACCTGGCCCTTGAGCTCCATCCGCCGCCGCGTCCCGCTGAACGCGCCCAGTCCGCGGGCCAGGTCACCGAAGGCGAAGCCGAGCCTGAGCCCGCAGGCCAGCGCCGCGAGGGCGTCGAGCACGTAGTGCCGGCCGGGGATCTGGAGGGTCACCTCACCGAGCCGTCTCCCGCTGTCCACCACCGCGAAGCTCGACGCCGAGCCGTGGAAGCGGACGTCCTCGGCCCGCACGTCGGCGTCGGCCGCCTCCCCCACCCGTACGACGACCCGGCCGCGGTCCACCGCCGTACGGCCCAGCGCATCGGCTCCGGGATCGTCGGCGCACACCACCATGAACCCGTCGGGCGACACCCTGTCGACGAAGGTGTCGAAGGCCGCGCGGTAGGCCTCGGGCGTGCCGTAGTTGTCGAGGTGGTCGGCCTCGACGTTGGTGACCAGCGCGGCGTGCGGGGAGTAGACGAGGAAGGCACCGTCGCTCTCGTCGGCCTCGGCGACGAAGAGCTCGCCGCTGCCGTCGTGGGCGTTGGAGCCGGTCTCGTTGAGGTCGCCCCCGATCGCGAAGGAGGGGTCGGCGCCGCAGTGCTGGAGGGCCACGGTCAGCAACGACGTCGTGGTGGTCTTGCCGTGGGTGCCGGCCACCGCGACCACGACCCGGCCCTGCATCACCGACTCGAGCGCGGCCGACCGGGGCAGCAGGCGGAGCCCGCGGTCGACGGCGGCGACGACCTCGGGGTTGTTCTCCCGCACCGCGGTGGACACGACGACGGTGTCGGCGTCGCCGAGGTTGGCGGCGTCGTGGCCGAGGAAGCAGGTGGCACCGAGGGCGCGCAGCGCCTCCAGGGTGGTGGACTCCTTGGCGTCGCTGCCCGAGACGGTGATGCCGCGGGCGAGCATGATCCGCGCGATGCCGGACAGGCCGGCGCCGCCGATGCCGACGAAGTGCACCGTGCCCAGCTCGTCGGCGGGAAGCAGCCTCTCCGGGACCGGGACCTTCATCGGCGCGCCCCTGCGTAGGCGGCCAGCACCATGTCGGCGAGCTTCTCGTCGGCGTCCAGCGGGATCAGGTTCGCCGCGGCGGCCGACATCGTCGCGAGGCGCTCGGTGTCGTTGAGCAGGTCCGGGACCGTGCTGCTCACCCACTCCGGCGTCAGCGCGGAGTCGGCCACGAGCAGCCCGCCCCCCGCATCCACCACGGGTCGTGCGTTGTGGGCCTGCTCGCCGTTCCCGATCGGCAACGGCACGAAGACCGCCGGCAGGCCCACGCCCGACACCTCGGTGACGGTGTTGCTGCCCGCCCGGCAGACGACGGCGTCGGCCGCGGCATAGGCGAGGTCCATGCGGCTCACGAACGGAAGCGTGATGTACGGCGGACCGCCCGGAGGCGTCTGCGGCCTCGCCTCGCCCTTGGGACCGACGATGTGCAGGACCTGCACCCCGGCCGCCGCGAAGGCAGGCGCCGCCGCGGCCACGGACTCGTTCAGCCGGCGGGCCCCCTGCGAGCCCCCGGTCACCAGCAAGGTGGGGAGGTCGGGCTCGAGCCCGAACGTCCCGCGCCCCTCGGCCCGCAGCGCGGCCCGGTCGAGGGTGCTGATCATCCGACGGATCGGCAGCCCGATGTAGTGCGCGTGCGGCAGCTCGGTGTCGGGGAAGCTGGTGGCGACGTGGGTGGTGAACCGCGCGCCGAGCTTGTTGGCGATGCCCGGCAGGGCGTTGCCCTCGTGCACGACCAGCGGGAGCTTGCGCTTGCGCGCTGCCAGGTAGGCCGGGACCGAGACGTAGCCACCGAACCCGACCACCACGTCGGGCTGCACCCGGTCGAGGACCTCGAGGGCGGCCTTCATCGCGCCCCGCAGCCGACCCGGCACGCGCAGCAGCTCGACGCCCGGACGCCGCGGCAGCGGGACCGGCGGGATCAGCTCGAGCGGGTAGCCGGCCTCGGGCACGACCCGGGTCTCGAGGCCGCGCGCCGTGCCGAGCGCGGTGACCTCGATGTCGGGGTCACGTCGTCGCAGCGCGTCGGCGGTCGCGAGGAGCGGGGAGGTGTGGCCGGCCGTCCCGCCACCGGCCAGCAGGACCCGCCGGGGAGCAGCCGCGGACATCAACCTCGCCTCGACCGTGCGGACCCGGCACCTGACCGACCCGCACCCCGGCCGCGCGCCCGTGCGCTTCCGGCCGAGATGGCTCCGGGCAGGGAGGTCCTGTCCTTCGCGCTCGCCGCGCTCTTCCGGGCCGGCTTCTTGCCTGGCTTCGGGCCGAGGTCCTTGTCGGCCTTCCTTCCCTGCTTCTTCGCAGGCCTCTTCGCCGGCTTCTTGCTCGTGCGGCGTTCGCCTCGCCGGTCGCGCAGCGCAGCCGCCGCCTCGGGTTCGGCGCGCGCGAACCCGACGAGGAGGCCGAGCGCCACCATCGAGGGCACCAGTGCCGATCCGCCGTAGGAGACGAGCGGCAGCGGGATGCCGATCACTGGGAGCAACGCCAGCACCATGCCGATGTTGATGATCGTCTGGGACATCAACCAGATCGTGACACCCGCCGACACGTAGCGCACGAACGGGTCCTCGGTGTTGAGCGCCAGCCGGATCGCGGCGTACGCGACCGCCCCGAAGAGGGCCAGGACCAGCAGCGTGCCGATCAGCCCGAGCTCCTCACCGAGGACGGCGAAGATGAAGTCGGTGTGCGCCTCGGGGAGGGTCCCCCACTTCTGCTGGCTGGCCGAGAGCCCCTTGCCGAAGATGCCGCCGCTCGCCATGCCGAGCAGGCCGTGGCCGGCCTGCCAGCCGGCACCCTGGAAGTCCTTGAACGGGTCGATGAAGCTGGTCAGACGGGTACGCCGCTCGGCGTTGGAGGCCGCGAGGTAGAAGGCCACCACGCCGACCAGGGAGAGGGCGATGCCGAACAGCCTCGCCGGGACGCCGACCACCCAGAGCATCCCGAGCAGGATCGAGAACAGCACCAGCGCGGTGCCGAGGTCGCGCTGGAACACCACGAGCAGCGCGATCATGGCGACGACGGGAGCAACCGGGATCAGCGCGTGCCAGGGGTTGGCGAGGTACTTCTCCTTCTTCGCGTAGACGTCGGCGGTCCACAGGATGATCGAGAGCTTCGCGATCTCCGAGGGCTGCACCGTCAGCGGTCCGAGGGCGAGCCAGTTGCGGTTGCCGTTGACGGCGAAGCCGAGGCTGGTCTGCGTCAGGACCAGCAGCCCGACCGCGACGATCACGGCGGGCCAGGCGAACATCCGCAGCAGCCGCCGGTTGATCCGGCTGGCCAGCCAGGCCGCGGGCAGCCCGATCAGCACCCAGGTGAGCTGCTTGAGGAAGATGTGGTAGCTGCTGTCGTGGACCCGGAACGAGTAGACGCTCGAGGCGCTGAGCACCATCATCAGGCCGATCGCCAGCAGCATCGTGGAGCCACCGAGGAGCAGGTAGTACGACGTCAGCGGGCGTTCCATCGCTCGCCGGACCGTCGCGGTGCGGTGGGCGATCCAGCCAGCGATGCCGGGTTGCTGGCCGACCTTCTGGTCAGCCTCGCTGGTGACGCTCACCCGGTCCTCCTCAGCCGTCCTCGCCGTCCCTCCGCCTCATCCGGTGCACGGCCTCGGCGAAGGCGTCGCCGCGTGCGCCGTAGTTGGCGAACATGTCCATGGAGGCGCATCCGGGAGCCAGCAGCACCGTGTCGCCGGGGTGTGCCAGCGACGCGGCCCCGGCCACGACACGGTCCATGGGTCCTTCCTCAGCAGTCTCCCCGGCACCCACTTCGATCACGGGCACATCGGGCGCGTGTCGCACAAGGGAGTCGCGGATCACGGGAGCGTCCCGGCCCAGCAGCACGACGCCTCGCAACCGTTCACGGGCCGCTAACACGAGGTCGTCGAAGGCGGCTCCCTTGGCCAGCCCGCCGGCCACCCACACGACGGGGTCGTAGGCGCTGAGCGAGGCGAGCGCGGCGTGCGGGTTCGTCGCCTTGGAGTCGTCGATCCAGGTCACGCCGTCGACCACGGCCACCTCGGCGATGCGGTGGCCGTCGGGCCGGAACGCCCGCAGCGCCTGCTGGACCGCGCCGGTCGAGACGCCGTGGGAGCGGGCGAGGGCGGCCGCGGCGAGGGCGTTGGCGACGTAGTGCGGGGCCTGGCTGGCGAGGTCGGTGAGCGTGCACAGCTCGGCGGCCGAGGTCTGGCGGTCCTCCACGAAGGCACGGTCCGCGAGCACGTCGTCGACGACGCCGAGCATGCCCACGCCCGGCGTGCCGAGGGTGAACCCGACGGCGCGGGCACCTTCCTGCACGTCGGCGTCGCGGACGAGCCGCTCGGTGACGGGGTCCGCGACGTTGTAGACGCAGGCCCGTTCCACTCCCGCGTAGATACGGCCCTTGTCAGCCTCGTACGCCGACATGGCGCCCGGGCCGGCGTACCAGTCGAGATGGTCCTCGGCGACGTTGAGGACCACGGCGGACTCGGCCTTCATCGACGAGGTCCAGTGGAGCTGGAAGCTGGACAGCTCGACCGCGAGGACGTCCCACGGCTCGGGGTCCATGACGGCCTCGACGATGGGCAGCCCGACGTTGCCGCAGGCGACCGCACGGAGTCCGGCCGCGCGCAGCATCGCCTCCAGCATCTGCACGGTCGTGGTCTTGCCGTTGGTGCCGGTGACCGCGAGCCACGGTGCCGGGTGCTCCGGGTCGCGCAGGCGCCAGCCCAGCTCGACCTCGCCCCAGATCGGGATCCCGCGCTGGCTCGCCTGCGCCAGCAGGGGCGCCGACGGCGACCATCCCGGCGAGGTGACCACCAGGTCGACCTCGCCGGGGAGCTGCGCGGTCGAGCCGGGTCCGAGCCGGACGGTGGCGCCCAGGCTCTCCAGCAGGGTGGCCCGCTCCCGGCGGTCGCCGGCGTCGGAGTCGTCGAGGGCGGTGACCTGGGCACCGAGGAAGGTCAGGTTGTCCGCGGCGGCGTACCCGGAGACACCGAAGCCCGCGACCACGACGCGGACGCCGCTCCAGTCGCTGGTGCGTCCGAGATCGTCGATCGTCATGGGGTGTTCATACTCCGGCGACCCACTCGGCGTAGAAGACCCCCAGCCCGGTCGCGACGAAGATGCCGGCGATCAGCCAGAACCGGATGACCACCGTGATCTCCTCCCAGCCCATCATCTCGAAATGATGGTGGAGCGGGGCCATTCGGAACAGCCGTCGACCCTTGGTGGCCTTGAAGAACCCGACCTGGAGGATCACCGACAGGGTCTGGATCACGAACAGGCCGCCGAGCAGCGCGAGCAGGAGCTCGGTGCGGGTGAGTACGGCGAAGCCGGCCAGCGCGCCACCGAGCGCCAGGGAGCCGGTGTCGCCCATGAAGATCTTGGCGGGCGAGGCGTTCCACCACAGGAACCCGAAGCACGCGCCGGTGATCGCCGCCGCGACGACGGCGAGGTCGAGCGGGTCGCGCACCTCGTAGCACTTCGGCCCGGACGCCCGGCCGCACCACTGGTTGTTCTGCCAGATGTTGACCAGGGTGTAGGCGCCGAAGGTCATCACGGACGCGCCCGCGGCCAGGCCGTCCAGTCCGTCCGTCAGGTTGACCGCGTTGCTGGAACCGGCGATCAGCAGCCAGATGAGCAGCACCACGACGATCATCGGCAGCGTGAACGACTGCGGGTCGCGGATGAACGAGAGGGCGTGACCGGCCGGGGTCTGACCGCGGCTGTCCTCCAGCCACGGCGAGAGCGCGAGCCACCCGAAGACGAGGGCGACGAGGGTCTGCCCGATGAACTTCGCCCGGCTGCGCAGGCCGAGGCTGCGCTGCCGGGAGACCTTGATGTAGTCGTCGAGGAACCCGACGGTGCCGAGCCCCACGAACAGGAAGATCAGGAGGAGCGCGGAGGCGCTCGGGGTGTGGCCCGTGACGTAGGTCGCGATGAAGTACGCCGCCACCGAGGCCAGCACGATCACCAGGCCGCCCATGGTGGGCGTCCCGCGCTTGGTGTGGTGGGTCGTGGGTCCGTCGTCGCGGATGAGCTGCCCGTAGCCGTGGCTCGCGAGCACGCGGATCGCGTAGCGGGTGCCGAACATGGTGAAGAGAACCGACAGGCCTCCCGCCAGCAGGATCGCTCTCAACGGCCGGGCTCCTCTCCCTGGTTCGTTCCGAGGCCGTGCCCCAGGAGCATGTCGGCGACCCGTTCGAGCCGCCCTGCCCGGGACGCCTTGACCAGGACGACGTCGTGACCGGCCACATTCTCGCGCAACCACTCGCCGGCTCGTTCGACGGTCTCGACATGACGCGTCGTGCCGTCCGCGCCGCGCCCGTCGAGGAGGCCCTCATGGATGGCGCGGGCACCCTCCCCCACCACGACGACCTCGTCGATGCCCAGACGGTGGGCAAGGGCTCCGACGGCCCGGTGCTCCTCCTCGGCGCTCGCTCCCAGCTCGCGCATCTCGCCGAGCACCGCGATCGTGCGGCGCCCCGAGCGCTCCCCGATCCGGGCGAGCGTCTCCAGGGCGGATGCCATCGAGTCGGGGTTGGCGTTGTAGGCGTCGTTGAGGACGACGAGGCCGTCGGAGCGCTCGTGGACCTCCATCCGCCACGGGGAGAGCCGGTCGATGGCACCGAGGCTCTCGGCGACGGCGGCGAGCGGGAGGCCCGCGGCCAGCGCGGTGGCCGCGGTCGCCGCAGCATTCGTCGCCTGGTGCTCGCCCACGAGCCGGAGCGAGACGTGCTCGGTGGCTCCTCCGTGGGTGAGGTCGAAGGAGGCGCGCCCGAGGTCGTCGACCTCGACGTTGCCGAGCAGGACGTCCGTGCCGGTCCGGCCGTAGGACCACACCCGGGCCGGAGTCCGGTCGGCCATCGCCGCCACCAGCGGGTCGTCCGCGTTGAGGACGGCATCGCCGTCGGACGAGAGCGCCTCGACCAGCTCGCCCTTCGCCAGGGCGATGTTGGCCTGCGAGCCGAACTCGCCGATGTGGGCCTTCCCGACGTTGAGCACCAGCGAGATGTCGGGCGGCGCGATCTCGCACAGCTCGGCGAGGTGACCGACCCCGCGCGCCCCCATCTCGAGGATGAGGTAGCGAGTCTCGTCCGTGGCCCGGAGCACGGTGAGCGGCAGTCCGAGCTCGTTGTTGAAGGACCCCGCCGTGGCCACCGTGGGCGCACGGTCGGCGAGCACCCGGGAGAGCATGTCCTTGGCCGACGTCTTGCCCTGGGACCCGGTGATCGCGACGACCTTCGGGCCCGGGTCCGACTCCCAGAGCCGGCGCAGCACCTGGCGGGCCAGCGCCTGCAGCGCCGCCTGGGCGTCGGCGACGACGACAGTCGGCACGCCCGTGGCACGCGTGCCGAGCACGCCGGCGGCACCACCCTCCTTGGCGGACGCGGCGAAGTCGTGGCCGTCGACGTGCTCACCGGCGAAGGCCACGAACAGGCCGCCGGGCTCCGGGGCGCGGCTGTCGAGGAACGCCGGGCCGGTGACGCGGAGCGACTCGTCACCGTCGACGACCTTTCCCTGCACGATGTCGGCGACCTCGCCGAGGGTCAGCGGGATCATGCGTCCCCCCGGAGGTCCTCGAGCGCGGCCCGCAGCTCCTCGCGGTCGTCGAACGGGTGGACGGCGCCGTTGATCTCCTGGCCGGTCTCGTGACCCTTGCCGGCGATCACCACGGTGTCCCCGGACCGGGCCATCGTGACCGCCCGTCGAATGGCCGCGCGCCGGTCACCGATCTCGAGCACCTCGGCGCCCTCGACCGTCCCGGTCCCTGCGAGCACGGCGGCCCGGATCGCGGCCGGGTCCTCGCTACGTGGGTTGTCGTCGGTGACGACGAGGACGTCGGCGAGGCGGGCACCGATCGCGCCCATGACCGGTCGCTTGCCGGTGTCGCGGTCGCCGCCGGCTCCGATGACCAGCAGGAGCCGGCCACGGGTCAGCGGGCGCAGCGCCGCGAGCGCCGCCTCGACCGCGTCCGGCTTGTGCGCGTAGTCGACGACGGCGAGGAAGTCCTGTCCCGCGTCGACCCGCTCGAGCCGCCCGGGGACCCCGCCCCCGCGGGCGATGCCGTCGGCCACCAGGCGAGGGTCGATCCCGGCCTCGGCGGCGAGGGCCAACGCGCACAGGGCGTTGGCCACGTTGAACTGCCCCGTCAGGGGCACCTGCGCCGGGATGCGCTCCCGCTGCGGGGTCACGACCGTGAAGGACGACCCCTCCGGCTGGAGGACGACGTCCTCCGCCCGCCAGTCGGCCTCCTGCCCCGACGGGGAGAAGGTCGTCATCGGGATGCTGGCCTCGTCGAGGAGCCGGCGGCCGAAGGGGTCGTCGACGTTGGTGAGCCCCCGGCGCGCGCGCTCTGGGGTGAACAGCGACGCCTTCGCGGCGAAGTAGTCCTCCACGTCCTTGTGGAAGTCGAGGTGGTCGCGGCCGAGGTTGAGGAAGGCGGCCACGTCGAAGACGACCCCGGCGACGCGTCCCATCACCAGGGCATGGCTGGAGACCTCCATGGCGCACGCGGCCACTCCCTGCTCGACCATCACGGCGAAGAGGGCGTGCAGGTCCGGCGCCTCGGGCGTGGTGAGCGCCGTCTTCACGTCGACGCCGGCGATGCGGGTGCCGACGGTGCCGATCACCGCTGCGGGTACGCCGGCAGTCATGAGCGCCCCCTCGAGCAACCGGGTCGTGGTCGTCTTGCCCTGGGTGCCGGTGACCGCCATCAGTGTCAGGCCGTTCGCCGGCTCGCCGTACAGCATCGCGGCGAGCCTGCCGAGCACCGATCGCGGGTTGTCCAGCACGAGCAGGGGCGTCCCGGCATCGCCGATGACCTCACCGCAGACGGCGGCCCCCTCCTCGTCGGTGAGGATGGCGACCGCGCCGGCGGCGATCGCCTCGTCGGCGTACGTCGCCCCGTGGGCGCGACTTCCGGGCAGGGCCGCGTAGATGTCGCCCCGACGGACCCGCTGGGAGCTCAGCGACAACCCGGTGACCTCGACCGCGCCACTGTCCGGCGGCCGCAGGTCAGCGCCGGACCACGCCGTCACCTGGGCGAGCGGCGTGCGCGGCGGCGTGCCCGGACGGGTGAGGTCGGTCCCCTGATCCTGCGCTGGCACCGTCCGAGGCTATCCAGCGGGGTCGTTCGCGTGGCGACCCCACCTCGTGGGGATCGCCGGAAGGGTGGTGCCGGTCGGCGGGACGGCGTACTTCTGGAGCACGTAGGTGAGGATCTTGCGGAACACCGGGCCGGCGGTGCCGCCGCCGCTGGCGCCCTCTCCGGGACGCTTCACCACGACGTAGACGGTGAAGCGCGGCTTGTCCGCGGGGGCGAAGCCGGCGAAGGACACCGCGAGGCCGCCGTCCGCGTAGCAGTTGCACGCCCCGCCCACCTCCTGGGCGGTCCCGGTCTTGCCCGCGACCCGGTAGCCCTCGATGCCCGCCCCCGGGGCGGTGCCGACGTCGGGGGTCGTCACGAGCTCCATCATCTGAGCGGTCAGGGCAGCGGCCCTCGCGCTCACGACCCGATGTGAGGTGGTCGTCTCGGTGCCGACCTCGCGGCCGCTGGACGTGGTCGCACGCCCCTGGACCAGGCTCGGCCTCACCAGCTCGCCCCCGTTGGCGAGGACGTTCACCGCGGTCGCCATCTGGAGTGCGTTGACAGAGACGCCCTGTCCGAAGGCGATCTGGGCCCTGGTGAGCGAGGACCAGGCCTCGGCCGGGGGCAGCAGGCCCCGGGTCTCGCCGGGCATCCCGACGTCGGTGCGCTTGCCCAGGCCGAAGAGGTCGAGGTAGTGCCACAGCTGCGCGGGGGTGAACTCCATCGCCGCCAGTGCGGTGCCGATGTTGGAGCTGCGGGCGAGCACCCCGGCCATGGTCAGCCGGATCAGCCCGTGGTCGAACCAGTCACCGATCGTGCGGTCGAGGACGGGGAGCCTGGTGGGGACGCGGATGCGGGTCCGTTGTGTCACCTTGCCCGCGTCGATCAGGCCGGCCGCCGTGAGCACCTTCTGGACGGAGCCCGGTTCGTAGACGTCGCTCAGTGCGCGACTGATGAGGTCCTTCTTCTTCGCCTGGCCGGGCTTGTTCGGGTCGAACGTGGGGTAGTCGGCGAGGGCGAGGATCTCGCCGGTGCGGGAGTCGAGGACGACGGCAGCGCCCGACTCGGCCTTGGAGGCCTGGACCGCGGTGCGCAGCACGCGCTGGCTGTACCACTGCACGTCCCGGTCGATGGTGAGCGTGAGGTCCTGGCCGTTCACCGGCTCGACCTCGCTGTTGTCCCCCAGCGGGATCCGGTTGCCACCCCCGACCTCGTAGGTCTCCTCGCCGTCCTTCCCCGCGAGCAGGCTGTTGAAGCTCCGCTCGAGGCCACCGGACACCTCGGTCGGGTCGTCACCGAGGTAGCCGACCAGGTTGGCGGCGACGTCACCTGCCGGATAGGTGCGCAGCGGGTCGGAGCGCGTGTCGACGCCGACGTACTCACGGCGGGTGAGGTCGTCCATCACGCTCGAGGCGAGCGTGGACGGGACCCGGCGGGCGACGTAGACGAACCGGGTGTCCTTCTTGGTCAGCTTGGTGAGCAGGTCGAAGTAGTCCAGGTGGAGCCGGTCGGCCAGGATCTTCGCGATCGCCTCAGCGTTCGCGGTCGTCCGCGTGGGATCGGCCACGATCATCATCCCGGCGATCGACTCGGCCAGCGGGACACCGTTGCGGTCGAGGATCCGGCCGCGCTTGGCGGGGAGGTCGATGGTGACCAGGCCCGACGCCTCGGCCCGCGAGGCGTACGCCCTCGAGTCCAGGCCCTGGAGCTGGAAGAGCCGCGCCCCGAACAGCGACAGGAGCATCGTGATGAGCACGAGCCCGACTCTGAGACGGACATGGGTCGACCCACGCAGACTGCCGGAACCACTGCGCTGGGGACGTGTCAATGCGATGCTCCGGAGTCGGCCGCTGGTGCGTTGCTGGCCTTCTTCCTACCGCTTTCACCCCTCGGGGGCGTGGAGGTGCCACGGGTGTCGGCCCGGGAACCCCGCGCAGTGGTCGCCTCGACCTTCACCACGCGCTTGCGGGGCTTGAGCGAGGCAGGCTTCGGCGCAGGCAGCGGGGTGATCCGGATGGCGTTGTCGAGCACCGCAGGTGTCGGGTTGCCGAGCACCCGGCCGTCGGCGAGGCGGATGAAGGCCGGCTCGGTGGCGGCCACCATGCCGAGCTCCTTGGCGGCCGACGCCAGGCGCTGCGGGTCACGCAGCGCGTCGAGCTCCATGTTCAGCGCCTGCTCCTGGGCGGTGAGCACGTTGACGCGCTCCTGCAGCGCGGTGGCCTTGAAGGAGGCCTGCTGCATGTTGGTGTTGAACATCAGGAGACCGACGACGCCTGCGACGAGCATCGAGATGACCAGGATCGCGAAGGGTGTCCGCGCGGCCTGGGTGCGCCCGATCGCGCGCCGGGGAGGCACGACCGTGAGGCGGGCACGCTCGACCGCGGCCTCGGCGAAGCGCGGGACCCGCGTGCGGGCCCCTTCCTTTGCTGCGGTGATCAGAGTGCTCATGCTGCGTTGTCTCCCCGGGTGGTGGCGGGCCGGTTGTCGTTGACTCGTTCGACGGCGCGCAGCCGCACGGAGGCGGCGCGCGGGTTCTGGGCGATCTCCTCGGGCGACGCCTTCTCGGCCCCACGGGTCAGGGATCGAAGTGGCGGCTCGTGACCGGCAGGGACGACGGGCAGGTCGGGCGGGACCGTCGAGGTGGTCCCCGCCGCGAAGGCATGCTTGACCAGCCGGTCCTCGAGCGAGTGGTAGCTCATCACCACGACCCGCCCACCGATGCCGATGGAGGCGACCGCGGCGGGAATGGCGCGGCGCAGGACCCCGAGCTCGTCGTTGACCTCGATGCGGAGAGCCTGGAAGGTGCGCTTCGCCGGGTGCCCGCCCGTACGCCGCGCCGGTGCCGGGATGGTCGCGCGGAGCAGCTCGACGAGGCGCGCGGAGTCCGTGAACGGCTCGGTCTCGCGCGCCTTGACGATCGCCCGGGCGATCGGCCTGGCGAACTTCTCCTCGCCGTAGGTGCGCAGGATCCGCGCGAGCTCGGCGGCGGGGTAGCTGTTGAGCACGTCGGCGGCGGTCGGGCCCTCGGTGTCGTCCATCCGCATGTCGAGGGGTGCGTCCTCGGCGTAGGCGAACCCGCGCTCCCTGACGTCGAGCTGCATCGAGGAGACACCGAGGTCGAAGAGGATCCCGTCGAGCCGACGCGATGCCGAGCTCGGCGAGGACGTCCGGGATCTCGTCGTAGACCGCGTGCACGAGCGTGGTGCGTCCCTCGAACGGAGCCAGCCGGGCACCGGCGAGGTCGAGGGCGTGCGGATCGCGGTCGACGCCCACGACGTGGGCCTCCGGGCACCGGTCGAGGACGGCCTCGGTGTGGCCCCCGAGCCCGAGGGTCGCGTCCACGAACACCGACCCGGGACGCTCCAGCGAAGGGGCCACCAACGCGACGACCCGGTCGAGGAGCACCGGGACGTGGGTGGGACTGGTCATCTGCCCTGGTCCGCCTAGTTCCGGACCAGGAGGGTGAGGAGGACCGCGACCCCGCAGGAGGAGAGGGCGGAGAAGACCATCACCGCGAGGGAGTCACGGAACTCGTGGCGCACCCGCCGTGACGGTGTGATGGTTCCTTCGCTCATCGGGTTCGACCCCCTCGCATTGCTGTGGTTCTCGGCGATCACAGGGCCAGGTTCTCCGTCCGCTCGACTCCCGGTTGGAGGGAAGCGACCCATCTGGCACCGGGGAAGGTGTGTCAGAGGAGTCATGGGAGGAGCGGACGCGAGCCTCGCCCTGTGATCACCGATGTGGAGTTGTCGTGCTGCTGGGTGCTGCGGCCGGTCAGTAGTTCGGGAAGACCTCGTCCTGGAGGTTGGCGAAGGCCTGCTCCTGGTCGGCGGTGTAGGCGGTCCAGGAGCGCGGCTCCCAGATCTCGATGCGGTCGTAGATGCCGATGACCACGGCGTCACGCTCGAGTCCGGCGTACTGCCGCAGCTCGGGGGTGATGGTGACGCGGCCCTGCTTGTCGGGAACCTGCTCGGACGCCAGCGCGAACAACATCCGGCCGTAGGCCCGCAGGCGGGCGTCGGTCTGCGATGCGTGCTTGAACTTCTCGGTGAACACGTCGAAGTCGGCCTGCGTGCGGATGTCGAGGGCGTGTTCCTGGCCGCGTGTGATCACCAGGCCCTCCTTCATCTCGTCGCGGAACTTCGCCGGGAGGAAGAGGCGCCCCTTGTCGTCGAGCTTCGGGGTGTAGGTGCCGGAGAACATGCACTGCTCCCCTCACCCGACGAACCTGCTTCAGAACTGCCTGGTCCCTCCACTACGCACCACTTTACTCCACATCCCCCCACCGTCAACCACTTTCCGCCCACTTCGCTCCCCTTTTCCCCCGCTTCTCGCTCCCTTCGTCCGCCGGCGGCGCCCGGCGGTCCCGGTCGCCCTCGTCCGTCCGGAACGCCCCGGAACGGGTGCGGTGACCGGATCGAGACCGTTCGCCCTGTCCGAGCACGTGACCTGTGTGGTGGCATGGGCTTCACTTGTCGTAGGAGAGGCTCTGGGCCCCAGCCGTGGGGGGCCGTGGAGCGACGTGGTGGGAGAAGTGGGGCCAACGGTGGGAGCAGGTAACGACGGGCGAGTCGCGAGCGGCGCCGACGTCGACGAGGTGCGCGCGGTCGCCGAGCGCATCCAGACCAACATCGCCGCGGTCATCGAGGGCAAGCCGGAGATCGCTCGCTCCGCCCTGGTGGTGCTCCTCGCCGGCGGACACCTCCTGATCGAGGATGTCCCGGGCGTCGGCAAGACCATGCTCAGCAAGGCGCTTGGCGCGCTCCATCGACTGCACCGTCCGCCGGATCCAGTTCACCCCCGACCTGCTGCCCTCCGACGTCACCGGGGTCTCGGTGTTCAACCAGGACACCCGCCAGTTCGAGTTCCGGCCGGGCGGGATCTTCGCGAACGTCGTGGTCGGCGACGAGATCAACCGGGCCAGCCCCAAGACGCAGGCGGCGATGCTCGAGTGCATGGAGGAGGCCCAGGTCACCGTCGACGGGAAGACCTACGTCCTCGAGTCGCCCTTCATGGTGATCGCGACCCAGAACCCGATCGAGATGGAGGGCACCTACGCCCTGCCCGAGGCGCAACGAGACCGGTTCATGGTGCGCCTCTCGATGGGCTACCCGGTGGAGACGGCCGAGATCGCGATGCTCTCCGCACGCGACCTGGTCAGCCCCCTCGAGGAGCTCGAGCCCGTGACCGATGCCGCCGAGGTGCGCAAGCTGATCGAGGTGACCAACGGGGTGCACGTGGCCCCGGCGGTGCAGGAGTACGCCGTCGCGCTGGCGACCGCCACTCGTCGCTCCCCCGACCTCCGGCTCGGAGCCTCTCCGCGCGCGACGCTGCACCTGGTCCGGGCGGCGAAGGCGTTCGCCGCGATCCAGGGCCGTGAGTACGTGCTGCCCGACGACGTGCGTGAGCTCGTCCCGCTGGTGTTCCCCCACCGGCTGCTGCCGACGATGGAGGCCACGATGAGCGGGCGTCGTACCTCCGAGGTGGTGCAGCAGGCGCTGGCCCAGGTGCCGGTCCCCCAGGTCGGCTAGATCCGCCCGAGGGAGGGGTGATCGCGTGCGGAACCTGACCGTCCGGGGCCGCTGCTTCCTCGCGGCCGGTGCCGCGGCGATCATCTGCGGCGTCCAGATCGGCGAGCGCGACTTCGTCCGGATCGGGCTGCTCGCCATGGGCGTGCCCGTGCTGGCATGGCTGCTGCTGCGTCGTACGGAGCACAACCTGTGGGTGCGTCGCAACGTCAGTGCCATCCAGGTCGAGGCCGGCGAGGTGGCGCACGTCGAGGTCGAGATCGGCAACGCCGGCAGGCGGACGGGCACCCTGCTCCTGGAGGAGGAGCTGTCCCCGGTGCTGAGGCCACACCCCCGTTTCGTGGTCGAGCCGATGGCCCCCGGGGCGACGACGCTGCGGCACTACCGGATCCAGACCGAGAACCGGGGGCGCTACCCGGTCGGGCCGATGCACATCAAGGTCGCCGACCCGCTCGGCATGGTGGACATCGACCAGGTGCTGCCCTCGTCCGCGTCGATCCTGGTGACGCCACGCACCGAACCCCTCCCCCAGATCCCCCTCACCGGACGATGGTCCGGCGCCGGCGACAACCGGACCCGCGACCTGCTGGGCGGCGGCAGCCCCGACGTCACGATCCGGGAGTACCGCCTCGGGGACGACCTGCGACGGATCCACTGGCCGAGCAGTGCACGTGCCGGTGAGCTGATGGTGCGGCGCGAGGAGCAGCAGTGGCAGTCGCGGTGCACGCTGCTCATCGACAACCGGCGCATCTCCCACCGCGGCTACGGCGCGCAGTCGTCGATGGAGACGGCCGTTCGTGCCACGGCTTCGATCATGCGCTACCTGGTCGCGCGTGACTTCGAGGTCCGCCTGGTCACCGCCACCGGCCAGTCGTCGTCACACGGCTGGCACCAGGGTGCCCGCGGGGTGAACCTCCCCGAGCAGCTCGAGCGCCTCGCGCTGATGGGGATGACCCGTCGTGAGCAGCTGTCGACGTCCTGGATCGAGGACGCCGACCACGGCGGGATGTTGCTCGCGGTCCTCGCCCACGTCGATGACGCCGACCGCGACCTGTTGTCCGGCATGGCGGCTGCCGGCGACTCGGCGTACGCCGTGGTGCTGGACGTGTCGACCTGGGACCGGACCGGTCGGGTCGAACCCCCCGCCACGGCTGCGCTGGCGAGCGGCGGCTGGAAGGCCACCACGCTCGCACGTGACGGATCGCTGGCGGCCGCGTGGGTGGAGCTGTCCCGATGACCGTGCAGTCGGCTCCCTCGGGATCGCTCCCTCGACGATCGCTCCCGCGGTCCGCGAACCGTGGCGCCCCGGCCCCCCGCTGCTGGCCCTGGCCGCCGGCTGGACCGCCCTGTTCTCGTGGAGCGGGATGGTCTCGGAGCCGCTCGCGTTCCTGGTGCCGGCCGGCATGGTCGGCCTGGCGATGGCCCTCGCGGGCAGCGGGCTCCGGATGGTGCGGGTGCCGCCGTACCTCACCGCCCTGGTGCAGGCGCTCGTCGGCGTGCTCGGCCTCAACGTGATCTTCGCCGCCCGCGAGTCCGTCCTCGGGTTCATCCCGACCGACGACTCACTGCGCCAGGTGCTCTACGTCATCGGCAACGGCGCGGCCACCCTCAACGCCTACACCGCCCCGGTCGCGGTGAACCCCACGCACACGCGCGCCTTCCTGATGGCCTGCGCCCTGGCCGTGCTGTTCTCGATCGACGTCCTCGCCTTCGGCCTGCAACGCCCACCCCTGGTCGCCCTGCCCCTGCTGGTGACGATCAGCGTGCCGGTCAGCATCCTCTTCCGACCACTGACGCTGCCGGTGTTCGTCGGTACGGCCCTGCTGTTCATGCGGTTGCTCGCCACCGAGCACGTCGAGAAGCTCGGGGCCTGGGGCGGCGAGCAGCGCGCGCCGCGGCCACGGCTGAGGGTGCTGTGGCAGGCCTCCGTGGCGGCGGTGCTGGTCGCGCTCGTCGTCGCACCCCTCGTCCCTGTGACAGACCTGCTCAGGCGCAACCTCGGCTCGGGCGACGGCGTCGGCAACTCGACCGGCTTCGAGCTCACCACGGTCAACCCCTTCGTCCGGCTGCGGCGCGACCTGGTCGAGAAGACGCACACACCGATGGTGTACGCCGAGACGAGCGCACGCGAGACGGGCTACCTCCGCACCACCGTCCTCGACCAGTTCCGCGACGACGAGTGGCGGCCCTCGTCCCGCGACCTGCCGAGCGACAACACCGCCGACGGTCGCTTCCCCAGCCCCCCGGGGCTGGCGGGCGGCCTGGCCGGGACGACCGATGACTGGAAGCTGCGGCTGGCCCCGGAGTTCGGGACCACCTGGCTCCCGCTGCCGTATCCGATCCTGGACCTTCAGGTGCAGGGCAGGTGGCGCTTCGACTCCCGCACCCTCGACGTGGCCTACGTGGGCGGCTCGTTGCCCGACGAGCTGAGCTACCGCGCGACCTCGTTCACCCCCAGCATCACGGCGAGCCTCCTCAACTCGACCACGCCGGCGTCGGCCCGCGTACGGCGCCCGATGACCGAGGTCCCCGAGAACCTGCCGGAGGTCGTGCGCCGCGGGCCGAGGAGGTGACGCAGGGCGCCAGGACCGACTACGAGAAGGCCGTGGCGCTGCAGGACTGGTTCCGCCGCGACGGCGGTTTCACCTACTCCCTCGAGCAGCGCAGCGGCTCCGGGATGGACCTGCTGGCCGACTTCATCACCGACGACCGGATCGGGTACTGCGAGCAGTTCGCGGCCGCGATGGCAGCGATGGGTCGCTCGCTGAAGATCCCGTCCCGCGTGGTCGTCGGCTTCCTGGACGGTACGCCGGAGCCGGACGGCCGCATCCTCTACACCAGCGACGACCGCCACGCGTGGCCGGAGATGTACTTCTCCGGCGTGGGCTGGGTGCGCTTCGAGCCGACCCCCAGCGCGCGGGCCGGCGCCACCCCGGCCTGGACGCGGCAGTCGCTGGACACCGACTCTCCCTCGGCCGCCCCGAGCCCCGGGGCCGCGGAAAGTCAGGCACCGAGGCCCGACCGCCTGCCTGATGACGCGCAGCAAGGTGATGGCTCCGCGGGGCCGGTCCCCTGGTGGCCGTTCCTCGCGCTCGGCGTCGTCCTCTCGCTCGGCATCCTGCCCGGAGTGGTGCGGCGAGCCCAGCGGCGACGTCGCCTCGCGGCCGACGACCCGATCCACCTCGCCGAGGGAGCCTGGGCCGAGCTCCGCGCCACTGCCCTGGACCTCGGTCTCACCTGGCCGGACGAGCGCTCACCGCGCGAACAGGCGCGCAGCGTGGTGGGCCAGGTGGGCGCCGAGAACGTGGAGGTCTCGTCGCTGGAAGGCCTGCTGGTGCAGGTGGAGCGAGCTCGCTACGGCCCGCCGCACCGCGCGTCTGGCGACCTCGTCACGGTCGACCCGGACGTGCGCTCGCACACGGTCGAGACGGTCGAGTCGTGGCGCCGGATGATGCTGGGCAGCGTCGAACGGGAGCGTGGCTGGCGGGGCAGGCTGTGGCCGGTGTCGCTCGTGCGCGGCCTCAGGAGTCCTCGATGAGCCGAGGCGTCAGTAGCCCTGGCGGCGCCGACGTTCCCAGCGCTCTTCCATCCGCTGCATGAACGTGCCCTGCTTGGGGGCCTTCCCGGCGGAGCGGGGGCGACGGGCGGGCCGGCGGTTGCCGGGCTGGCGACGCAGCTTGCGCGGACGGTCGGCGCGGCCGCCCTCGACCACGTCGAAGCGGCGCGGGTGGTCGTCGAAGTCGAAGAGCTGGTCCTCGGCCTGCTGGGGCTGCGCTGCGGGAGCATGACGACCGCGCCAGGCGGCGAGACCGATGGTGGCCGAGCCGACCATGACGACGAATCCGAGGACGCCGAGCCAGATCTGCTGGGCGACAGCGCCGCCCATGAGCATCACGACTCCGACGACGAAGACCGCGGCGGCAGCGATGGTGCGCATGCGCGCCACGCGTTCCAGGGAGCTCCCACGCAGCGTCGAGACGAACTTGGGATCCTCCTGGGCAAGCGCCTGCTCCATCTGCTCCAGTAGGCGGAGTTCCTCTTCGGAGAGCGGCACGACTTCCTCCCGCGGTGACTGTTCGCTTATGAGTCTAGGCAGGCTCTGGTCAAGTCGGTAGACGAGACCGGGAAATCCTGTTCCATATCTTGCGTATACCCAGTCGGGCGATCGTCGTACCAATCGGGTGATTGGGCTTGGTCATCTAGGGTCGGTCGCCGATCAACAGGGTGGCCCGGCGTACGGCGCCACCACCGAAGCGCAGCGCAGCGGCGTCGCTGGCCCGGTCGGCCTCCTCCCAGCCGCGGTCGCGGGCGCCGAGGACGAGCTGCCGCTGCACCTGCTCGCGGGGGACCAGTCCCTCGACCCGCACCCCCACCAGGCGGATCCGGGCACGCTGCAGGCCCAGCGCGTCGAACAGGGCCGCCGCGGTCGCGTGGACCTCGCTGGTGACGTCGGTGGCGTCACCCAGCGTGCGGGAACGGGTGATGGTGGTGAAGTCGGCGAAGCGGACCTTCAGGGTGACGGTGCGCCCGGCCACCCCGGCGGTGCGCATCCGCCGGGTCACCTTGGCCGAGAGCCGCAGCAGCTCGCGCATCACCACGGCGCGGTCGTCGGTGTCGCGGCCGAAGGTCTCGTCGGCACCCATGCTCCTGTCGGGCTCGTGGGTGCCCCGCCGAGGCGTGATGGCGCGCCGGTCGGTGCCCCAGGCGAGCTGGTGCAGGTGGCTGCCGACTGCGACACCGATCCCGCGCTGGAGCGTGGTCAGCGGCGTGTGCGCGAGGTCGCCGACGGTGCGCAGCCCGAGCCGGTGCAGCTGCTCGCGGGTCTTCTCCCCCACCCCCCACAGCTCACCGACGTCGAGAGGATGCAGGAACCGGGTCACCTCCCGCGGAGGGACGACGAGCACCCCGTCGGGCTTGGCGCGCCGGCTGGCCAGCTTGGCCACCGAGACGGTCCCCGCGACCCCGACCGAGCAGGTGACCCGCTGCTCGTCGGCGACCCGGGCGCGGATGTGCTCGGCGATGCGCAGCGGACTGCCCAGACGGCGGGTGGCACCGGTGACGTCGAGGAACGCCTCGTCCAGCGAGACCGCCTCCACCAAGGGAGTGACGTCCCGGAAGATCTCCATCACCGAGGAGGAGACGCCGTCGAAGTCGGTGTAGTCGGGCGAGAGCACCACCGCGTCGGGGCACATCCGCCGGGCACGGGTCATCGGCAACGCCGAGTGGACGCCGTACCTCCGGGCGGGGTAGTTGGCCGCCAGCACCACCCCCCGGTTGCCCCCACCCACGATCACCGGGACGTCGGCGAGCTCGGGCCGGTCACGGATCGCCACCGAGGCGAAGAACGCATCCATGTCGACGTGCAGGATCGGGCAGTCGTGGGAGTTATCGGCCTTCATGGCTGCTCCCCGGGACGACTCGTTCGCCGGGGGACGGAGTGGGGCCGGCGCTGTGCGCCGACACACTCCGGGGGGCGCAACCACCCCTTCGCTCGTCCCTCGCGAAGGGGGGCCAGTCCCATCCACGCTTCCCCCGGAGGCCCCGGCGCACAGCGCCGGCCGAGGTCCGTCCACCGGCGCGTGTGACTCCCCTCGCGCAACCTGTCTTGGTGGGGTCAGCGGGTGGCGATGACGTGCAGCTGGCTGGCCAGGGTGAGGTACTCCGGCCGCTCGGCGACCGCCCGCTCGAGGTCGAGCAGGGCCGCGCTGGCTCCCGGCTCGAGGTCGAGCAAGGAGGAGGGCACCAGGTCGGCGAAGACACGGATGCCGTGCGTGGTGGTCTCGGTGAACCCGGCGCTCCCGAGCAGCTGGGCGATCTCCTCGGCGGTGAAGCGGCGCTCGCCGCGGTCGGGCTGCTCGCCCGCGAGGATGTCCCGTGCCTGGACGAAGTGGCCGGCCATCGCCCGGGCCAGCACGGCCGCGTGCCGCTGGTTGACCAGCAGGGAGAGGGCGCCACCGGGACGCAGCACCGAGGTGATCGTCGCCAGCGCGGCGGCAGGGTCGTCGACGAGACCGAGCACCCCGTGGCACAGCACCAGGTCGACACCGCCTTCCGGGGCGAGGTCGCGGAGGTTGCCGAGGTCGCCCTGCAGGCCGGTGACCTGGTCGGCCACGTCTTCCTCGTCGGCCCGGCGGGCCAGGGCGGCGAGAGCGTCCGGGCTGGGGTCGACGACCGTGACCCGATGGCCCTGGGCGGCAACGCGGACTGCGAAGCCGCCGGTGCCCCCGCCGATGTCGAGGACGCTCTGGTCGTCGCCGTCACCCAGCAGCGCCCGGACGGCGTCCCAGACCACCGCGGTGCGGGCGGCGGTCCGTCGTTCGAGCGGGCGATCCATGGCCGCCACCCTAGGACCTGGCGGCTCATCCAGCGCTCCCCGGGCTGCGGTGCCACAGCTTGCGGGCCACCTCGCCGGTGACCGTGCCGGTGCTGCCGCCGGCCGGCTTGATGTCGGCGTACGGCGACATCCGGAACCCGCTGGTGTGCACCATCACGCGACTGGGGCCGTCGGAGGGGTCGCCGAAACCGGAGGGCACCCGGGCGATCTCGGCGTGCACGGCCGTCATCCCCTCGGCCTTCCACAGGTCGTGCAGTGCGCCGAGGTCCCAGGCCCCGGTCGCGCGCAGCGAGACCCCGCGGCGGCCGGTGCGGCGCAGCTCACCGCGCACGACCAGCAGCCAGGAACCGAACACCGTGGCGGCGTAGGGACCCTGCACGTCCTCGAAGAAGGTCGCGTCGACCGGGCCGGTGGCGTCGTCGAGGGTCAGGAAGATGACCCGGCGACCCGACCGGATCGGCGGGGTCTGGGTGGCCACCTTCACCCCGGCCACCAGGAGCTCGCTGCGGCTGCGGGCCGAGAGCAGGTCGACCGAGCGGGTGATCCCGAGCCGGTCGAGGAAGGGCGCGTGGAAGTCGACGACGTGATGGCTGGCGTCGAGGCCGAGGATGTCCAGCTCGGCACGCACCCGGTCGGCGTCGGTCATCTCCGGCAGGCCGCTGACCTGTTGTCGGTCGGACTCCCCCAGGTCGAGGGCGAGCTGGACCGAGGCGTCACCGGCCTCCGCCGAGGCCGGGCGCGAACGCGGCAGGCCGCGGGCACGACCCCTGCTCACCCGCGACGAGGCCCGCTGGAGCCGGTCGAGGTCGCCGATCTCCAGCAGCAGGTCACGCCGGGTCACCCGGTGGCGACGGCCGGTGCCGGCCGTCGAGCCGATGCCGTAGACGCTGTCGAAGGCACCGGCTTGCACCAACCGTTCGACCACCGGGCGGGAGACCTGGGCGCGTTGCCAGAAGTCGGTCAGCGACCGGTAGGGAGCCCCGTCGCGGGCGGTGACGATGCGGTGGGTCTCCCCGTCGTTGATGCCGCGCACCTCACCCAGGGCGACCCGGATGCCGTAGCCGTGACCCATCCAGGCCGGAACGTCCTGGTCGCTCTTCGCCAGGGGGAGCTTCTGGTAGATCCCGCCCCTGGGCTGGAACCTGCCGACCTTCGCGGAGACCTGACCGGGCGCAGGGACGGGAGTCGTGTCGTTCAGCTTCTCCACGACGTATTCCGCCTCGCTGGCGTTGACGTCGAGCCCGAGCACCTCGATGCCGAGCTGGCGTGCGTCGTCGAGGATCAGCCGCTTGGGGTACATCCCCGGGTCGTGGGTGAGGACACCGGCGATGAAGTGGGCCGGGTAGTGGGCCTTGAGCCAGGCCGACTGGTAGGTGGGCAGCGCGAACGCGGCGGCATGGGCCTTGCAGAAGCCGAAGGAGGCGAACGCCTCGATCACCTTCCAGATCCGCTCCACCACCGGCAGCGGGTAGCCCTGGCCCAGCGCGCGCGGGTAGAACCAGGTCTTCGTCTCGGCCATCCCCTCGGTGTCACCGAGGGCCCGGCGCCACTCGTCGCCCTCGGCGTAGGTGCAGCCGGCGAACTGGGCGATGATCTCGATCACCTGCTCGTGGAAGACCACCACGCCGCGCGTGCCACCGAGGATGGGCCGCAGGTCGTCGTGGAGGTAGGCGGGCATCTTCCAGCCCTGCTTGACCTCGAGGTACGGCGTGATCATGTCGCTCTTGACCGGGCCGGGCCGGAACAGCGAGATGTCGGTGATGATGTCGGAGAAGGTCTCGATCCCGGACTTGCCGACCAGCTCGCGCTGGCCCGGGGACTCGATCTGGAAGACGCCGAGGGTCTTGGCCGCGGAGATCATGTCGTAGGTCCGCGCGTCGTCGAAGGGCACCTGCACCTCGTCGTCGAGGTCGATGTGGCGGCCCTCGACCCGCTCGATCTCCTTGACCGCATGGGCCATCGAGGACTGCATCCGGATGCCGAGCACGTCGAGCTTGAGCAGGCCGAGGTCCTCGACGTCCTCCTTGTCGAACTGGCTCATCGGGTAGCCCAGGAAGCTCTGCTCCACCGGGGTGCGGTCGAGCAGGGTGGTGTCGGAGAGCAGCACCCCGCACGGGTGCATCGCGATGTGGCGCGGCAGGCCGTCGAGGCTCTCGACCAGCCGGAAGAACAGGTCGAAGCTGCCCCACTCGCCCGCGGCCGCCTCCCGGGCCAGGCCGGTGGCCCGCAGCTCGGGCAGGTCGCGCAGCGCCATCCGGGCGTCGCGGGCACGGATGTGCGGGAACGCCTTGGCGATGGCGTCGATCTCCCCCACGGGCATGCCGAGCGCAGCCCCGACGTCACGGATCGCGTGCCGGACCTTGTAGGTGTCCATCATCGAGACGGTGGCGCAGCGCTCGTGGCGGTCGCGCTCGAGGATGGCGTCGTAG
>CAVRQA010000003.1:0-20755 GCA_963723255.1 uncultured Actinomycetota bacterium | reverse complement strand
GGCGCTCGTGATGTGGATGCCCAACCTGCTCTGGCAGGCCGACCACGGCTGGCCCGTCTTCGAGCTGTCGGCCGACATCCGCGAGGAGTACGGCGGTCTCGGCGGCATCGTCGAGTACCTCGTGCTGACCCTCGTCATGTTCAGCCCGCTGATGACGGTGGTCTGGCTCGCGGGGCTCCGGGGACTGTTCCGCCGGCCCGAGTGGCAGGTCCTCCGCCCGATCGGCTGGACCTTCGTGGTGACGTTCGTCTTCTTCCTGCTGACCGGCGGCAAGGCGTACTACCTCGCCGGCGCGATCCTGCCCCTGCTCGCGGCCGGCTGCGTGGTCGCCGCCGAACGGTTCCGGCGCACCGTGGCCGTGGGCGTCGTACTCGCGCTGTCGGCCCTGGTCGCGTGGCCGGCCCTGGTCCCCGTGCTGCCCACCCGCACCTACGCCACGTCGTTCTACACCGCGATCGACGACGCCCAGCTCGAGACGATCGGCTGGCCGGAGTTCGTCGACACCGTGCGCGAAGCGCTCGAGCCGCTCCCGGACGGGGCGGTCGTGTTCACCGGGAACTACGGCGAGGCCGGCGCCCTGGAGTGGTACGGCGTCGGCGCGCCCGTCTACAGCGGACACAACGGCTGGGGCGACTGGGGTCCACCTCCCGACGACGCCGGGCCGGTGGTGGTGGTCGGCTACCGCTCCCCCGACGTGCACTTCGCCGACTGCCGGCAGGTCGGCCGGGTTCCGACGGTCGACGGGGCGGACAACGAGGAGGACGGCGGAGGCGTGTGGGTCTGCGACGGGCCCGCTGCGCCCGTGGTCGCAGATGTGGTCGACGCTGACCCACCTGGACGCGTGAGCCGGCTCAGCTCCTGACGTCGGAGTCCACCCATCGCTGCCCGATGACGCGCAGCTCGGACGATCCCGCGGTCAGCTCGGCGATGATCTCCTCGGCCACCGCACGGGCCCGCGGCGGGATCGCGAAGCGCAGCGACGCCTCGCCGGTGTACTCCACGCCGAGCACCCGGGCTCCTCGCGAGCGGAGGTCGTGCTCGAGCCGGCCGACGGCAGCGATGTCCACCGAGACCTCGCACAGCTCCTGGAGCACCCGCTCGACGATGCCGACCTCCTCGAGCGCGGCCCGGGTCGCGTCGGCGTACGCCCGGCTCGAGGCCTCCGGTGCCGAGCATCACGCCGCCGAACCACCGGCTCACCACCGCGACCACGTCCGTGAGCTCGCGACCGCGCAGGACGCCGAGGATCGGCGGGCCCCCGGTCCCCGGAGGCTCGCCGTCGTCGTTGGCCTGCTCGACGGCGCGGTCGGGCCCGACGATGAAGGCGTTGCAGTGGTGCCGGGCGTTCCAGTGCCGCTTGCGCACCTGGTCGACGACACCGCGCGCGTCGACCTCGTCGGGCACGCGCGCGATGGTGCACAGGAAGCGGGACTTCTCGACCTCGATCTCGGCCGCTCCGTCGCGCCCCACGGTGAGGTACGACGAGACAGGCACGTCTCGAAGGTACCGGCACGCGCACCGTTTGGCACGATCGGTTCATGCGGATCGTCTCCCTGCTCCCCTCGACCACCGAGATCCTCTTCGCGATCGGTGCCGGCGACGACGTGGTGGGGGTGACCTTCGAGTGCGACCACCCGGTCGAGGCCCGGGAGCGCACGATCGTCTCCACCAGCGCGCTGCCGGAGGGTCTGGACGCCGCCGGGATCGACGCCTTCGTCGCTGCCGCGATGCGGGCCGGCGAGGACCTCTACCACCTCGACGAGGGCGCGCTCTCCGGTCTCGACGCCGACCTCGTGGTCACCCAGGACCTCTGCGCGGTGTGCGCGGTGGACGTCTCGGTCGTCGACGACGCGCTGGCCCATCTCGGCTGTTCGGCCGAGGTGCTGACGATCGACCCGCACACGCTGACGGAGGTGCTCGAGTCGGTCCACACGCTCGGCGTCGCCACCGGGCACGCGACCGAGGCGGAGCAGCTGGTGAGCGCGCTGCGGGCCAGGCTGGACCGGGTCGCCGAGCAGGTCGCCGACCGTCCTCCCGGACCGGCGCCGCGGGTGCTGCTGCTGGAGTGGACGGACCCGCCCTTCGCGCCGGGCCACTGGGTCCCGGAGATGGTCACCCTGGCCGGTGGCGTGCCCACCATCGGCGAGGCCGGGCAGAAGTCGGTGCGGGTGACCTGGGAGCAGGCGCTCGCCGGCGACCCGGACCTGGTGGTGTGCGCACCCTGCGGCTACGACCTCGACGGGTCCACGGGCCTCGGCCGCGAGCTGGTCGCCTCAGGCGTGCTGCCACCGGGGCTGCCGGTGTGGGCCGTGGACGCCAACGCGTCCTTCGCGCGCCCGGGTCCGCGCCTCGTGGACGGGATCGAGACCCTCGCGCGTGTCCTGGCCGATGAGCCGACAGAGGCGGCGACGCGGCTGGCCTGAGCCGCTCGAGATGGGATTCAGGTGAGTGGTGGGGCTGTCTTTGGGGGGACTGCCCCACCACTCGACATCCGCGGATGGAAGTGGAGGGACCCGCGAGCGGGCATTCCATGGCCTCGGACGCTGCCATCAACCAGAGGCGGGAACCACGGGTTCGATGTGCAGGTCCCAGACTAGGCACCGATGGCCGCTCAGGCGAGCAATACGGGACAATTTCGAATGGGATATTTCGGACTTTTCACTCCCGTCCCACGTACCCCAAGCAGATCCTGCCGAGTGAGCACCCCGACCGGCCGTCCGTCCTCCTGCACGAGCAGCGCATCGGCGTTCCGGAGCGCCGCGACGGCCTCCTCGACACCGGCTCCGGCGCCGACGGTCGGCAGCGCTGCGTCCATGTGCAGCTCGACCCGGTCGGTCAGCCGCGCGTGGCCGGTGTAGAGGGCATCCAGCAGTCGCCGCTCGGAGACCGACCCGGCCACCTCGGCCGCCATGATCGGCGGTTCCGCCAGGACCACGGGCATCTGTGAGACGGCGTACTCCTGCAGGATCTTGACCGCGTCCGCGATCGTCTCGTTGGGGTGGGTGTGCACCAGCGCCGGGATGTCGCCCTTCTTGGCGTGCAGGACCTCGCCGATGGTGAGCCCGCTGCTCGACTCGGCCAGGAACCCGAAGCGGGCCAGCCACTCGTCGTTGAAGACCTTGGTCAGGTAGCCCCGCCCGCTGTCGGGCAGGAGCACCACGATGACGGCCTCGCCGCCGTCCGGCGCGGCGTCGACCTCCTGGGCCAGCTGCACGGCGGCGTACGCCGCCATCCCGGACGAGCCACCGACCAGCAGCCCCTCCTCGCGCGCCAGCCTCCGCGTCATCGCGAACGAGTCGGCGTCGGAGACCTCGATGACCCGGTCCGCGATGGTGCGGTCGTAGGTCTCGGGCCAGAAGTCCTCCCCCACGCCCTCGACGAGGTAGGGCCGACCGCTACCCCCCGAGTAGACCGAGCCGGCGGGGTCGGCGCCGACCACCTGGATCTCGGGATTCTGCTCCTTCAGGTACCGCCCGACGCCGCTGATCGTCCCGCCGGTGCCCATGCCGGTGACGAAGTGGGTGATCCTGCCCGTCGGTCTGCTCCCAGATCTCGGGGCCGGTCGTCTCGTAGTGGGACAGCGGGTTGTTCGGGTTGGAGTACTGGTCGGGCTTCCAGGCCCCCTCGGTCTCGCGCATCAACCGGTCGGAGACGTTGTAGTAGCTCTCGGGGTGCTCGGGCGGGAGCGCCGTCGGACAGACGACCACGTCGGCGCCGTACGACTTGAGCACGTTGCGCTTGTCCTCGCTGACCTTGTCGGGGCACACGAAGATGCAGTGGTAGCCGCGCTGCTGGGCGACCAGCGCCAGCCCGACGCCGGTGTTCCCGGAGGTGGGCTCGACGATCGTGCCTCCCGGCTTCAGCTCTCCGGAGGCCTCGGCGGCGTCGATCATCCGGACCGCGATCCGGTCCTTCACCGACCCTCCGGGGTTGAGGTACTCGACCTTGGCGAGCACGAGCGACGAGGTGGTGCCGACCGTGCGGTTGAGCTTGACCAGCGGGGTGTTGCCGATGAGCTCGAGGAGGGAATTGGCGTACTTCATGCGGGCCAACCTACCGGCCCGGGAGGCCCTCTGAGCGAGGGCCGTCGACCGCCGTTTGGCAAGCACCGACACGCGCTCAGGCATCGCATCATTTTTCACATCGGCCCCACGTGACCCAGAAATTGGTGCATACTTCCCAAGATTCCTTTACACGACGGTGGACGAATTCCAAGGGAGACACGCCGAAATGACTGCCACCCGACCGAAGACCCCCCTCCGAGCCCTGGTCGGCCTGCTGAGCCTCGGCGTCCTCCTGACGCCCGCCCTGATGCCCAGCGCAGGCGGTGCCGCGACCAAGGATCCGAAGAACCGGGTGGTGTCGGCCCCCAACGTGTTCTACCCGGTCAGGGGCGCCAGTTCGGTCCGTGACCTCAGGACGTCCAGCGCCGGGCACGCCGGCACCGACATCCTGGCCCCGTGCAGCGCCGGGGTCTACGCCTCGCACCCCGGCATCGTCCAGGTGACAGACCGGCGGCCAGCTGGGCCAACTACGTCCGGGTCAGGAGCAACAACGGCGGACTCGTGACCAGCTACGCCTACCTGAGCCGGGTGCTCGTCAAGAACGGCCAGATCATGCAGTCCGGCCAGGCCCTCGGGTACGTCGGCGCGCAAGCCCGGGCGCTGACTGCCGGGTGTACTTCGGCGTGAGCCGTGACGGCGCGCGCGTGAACCCGACCGGCTGGCTGAACACCTACGTCGGCAAGATGGCGCCGGTGCCCAACCTGTTCAACACCAGGGGCTTCCTGCTCGCGTCGTTCAACGTCCTCGGCGCCAGCCACACCCGCAACAGCACGCGCTACGCGAGCGGGAACACCCGCCTCAACCGGGCGATGACCATGCTCAACACCCGCCGCATCGACGTGGTCGGCACCCAGGAGTTCCAGGAGTCGCAGTACGACTACTGGGTCAGGCGCGGCAACAACAAGGCATGGGGCTCCTACTACTGGAATCCCGCCGGCCCGAAGCGGGACACGGAGAACGCCATCATCTGGCGCAAGTCGACCATCGAGTTCGTCTCCGGTCACACCTTCGACAGCCCCTACTTCAACGGCAACATCCGGCGGATGCCGGTCGTGCTGCTGCGGGATCGGCTGAGCGGACGCACCTTCTACGTGATGAACACCCACAACCCGGCCAACACCCGCGGCGACGCCTCGCGTTACCGGGCCAGGGCCATCGCCATCCAGAAGCAGAAGATGATCGACCTGCGTGCCAGCGGACGCCCGGTGCTGTTCACCGGCGACTTCAACGACCGCCAGAAGGCGTTCTGCCCGCTGACGCAGAACAAGCTCTCCATCTCCCCGAACAGCATCCCGGCGATCGCGTGCCGGTACCCGCGTCAGGGCTCCATCGACTGGATCTTCGCGGCCGGGCAGGTCCGTTTCTCCAGCTTCGGGCGCGACACCTACCCGCAGCGGGTGCGCATCAGCGACCACCCGATCGTCCAGACCAGAGCACACCTGCAGAACTGACCTGTACCGGCCAGTAGAATTCGCGCCATGGGTAGGGCAGCGGCAGCACGCAGACTTGCGGCCGCTGCCGCCTATGGCGGGGGCGGGCTCTCCATCCTGGGGGCCTCGTTCTACGGGTTGCTGCGGGCGGAGGCCACGCTCGCCCGCAAGACGATCGGGACGACCGACAACCGCGTACCGGACTCCACCGGTTGGTACGGCCGCGGACGCCCCGGCCCGGCCATCAAGATCGCGCTGCTCGGCGACTCGAGCGCCTCTGGCTACGGCGTGGGCACCGTCGAGGAGACGCCCGGCGCCTGGCTCGGCTCCGGCGTGGCCGAGCGGGCCGACCGCCGTGTGCACCTGCGCGAGTTCGCCGTGGTCGGAGCGCAGTCGAGTCATCTCGCCAGCCAGGTCGACGCGGCCCTGCTTGTCGACCCCGACGTCGCGGTCATCCTGATCGGCGCCAACGACGTCACCCACTCGGTGCTGCCGGCCGCGTCCGTCAGGCACCTCTCCGAGGCCGTACGCCGCCTCCGCGAGGCCGGCGTGGAAGTCGTGGTCGGAACCTGCCCGGACCTCGGCACGATCTCGCCGATCCCCATCCCGTTGCGTCAGGTCGCGCGGGTCTGGTCGCGCCGACTCGCGGCCGCCCAGACGATCGCCGTCGTCGAGGCCGGCGGTCGCACGGTGTCCCTGGGGTCGATCCTGGGACCGGAGTTCGCCGCCGCCCCGGCGCTGCTGTTCGGGCCCGACCAGTTCCACCCCTCGGCCGCCGGCTACGAGGCCCTCGCGAGGCTGCTCGTGCCCTCGGTGCTCTCCGCGCTCGGCATGGGCGAGGCCGAGGAGGAGGCCCCGCGGGTGGGCCGCGGCGAGGCGGTGCTGCCGATCGGCTACGCCGCCGTACAGGCCAGCCAGAACCCCGGCACCGAGATCGACGGCACCGAGGTCGGTGGCGCCAAGCGGGGCGTGGGCGGCCGTTGGGTCACGCTCATGCGCCGCCGCCTGCTGCCCACGGGCGAGGCGGAGACCCCGGCTCCGCGCACACGGACGGGGAGCCGGAACGACGAGAACGCCCCGGCCGAGGACTCGGCCGGGGCGTCCGCGTAACGCTGCTGCTGGCGTCAGTCGCCGCGCAGGATCGCGAGGATCCGCAGGAGCTCGATGTAGATCCAGATGATCGTCACGGTCAGACCGAAGGCCGCCCGCCACGACTCCCGCTCCGGCAGACCGGCCGCGATGCCCCGCTCGACGAAGTCGAAGTCGAGGATCAGCATCAGCACACCGAGGCCGAGACCGATGACGCTCGTGATCAGGCCCATGGTGCCGAAACCGTTGAAGCCGAAGCTGTTGCCGAAGAAGCTCAGGACCATGTCGAGCACGGACAGCGCCACGAAGCCCAGCACCGCGCCGATGACCCACTTGCAGAACCGCTTACCGACCTTGATGTTGAAGAACTTGTAGGCCGCGAGGGTTCCCGCGACTGCCGCCATCGTGCCGAGCACGGCACCGACGACCAGTCCACCCGGCTCCTGCCCGGGCTCGGCGAAGACCGTCTCGAGCACCTTGCTGAAGGCGCCGACGAAGACGCCCTCGAAGGCGGCGTAGGCCAGGACCAGCGCGGGGCTGATCACCTTCTTGAACGAGTTGACCATCGCCAGCGCGAACCCGCCGAGGGCGCCGAGCATCGACAGGCCGTAGAGGCTGCCCATGGCGCTCTCGCTGGTGACCTCCGGCGTCAGGAACCAGGTGGCCGGCGGCGAACAGGACGACCACGAACAGCGTGATGCCGGTCTTCTGCACGACCGAGTCGATCGTCATGCGCCCCTGGTCGACCTGGACGTCGTGACCGCCACCCGGCGTGCCGGTCCCCCACTGGGACGGGTCGTTGCCGTATCCGGGGTAGGTCTGGCCGTTGCCGGGGTAGGTCTGGTTCCCGTAGGCGTTGCGGCTGTTGAAGCCCTCCGACCGCGTGAAGATCGGGTTGCTGCTTTGCATGGCGTCCTCCTTGGATGCCTGTGCGAACCAGCCACTCTGGCGTTCGCAGAACACCCCAGATCCTACCGGGATGTCACTGGATGAAACGACCGTCCCCCGTGCGGTGTTCCCAACGGTCACTTCGCCCTCTGTGTGGTTGGTCGCACGCATCTGGATGCCTGCGATCGACCACAAGGGCGATCTCAGGGCTTGGGCGTGATGCTGACGCTCACCGGCTCGGAGGACGTCGCACGCACGTGCACCAGGGAGCCGCTCGAGGTGGCCGAACCGCCGGTCACGTCCACGTCGTACCCGTTCGGGGAGGTGAGCGGGCTCACGAAGATCCGGGTGGGCTGGGTGATCGTCGGGTCGGGTCGGTAGGTCATGTCGAACCTGCCGGTGGTGGCGTCGTACCGGATCTCGGTGGGCATGCCTGCGGTGGCCTGGGGGTAGGTGCGCACCAGCTGGCGCAGCTTGTCCATCTTCACCGAGCCCAGGTCGGCGTCGTCGGTGAACAACCCCTGCGAGGCGTCGGCCGTGGTCGGGTCGTCCCAGTGCTTGTAGGCCCAGTAGGTCCAGCCCATCAGAGCCGCGTCAGCGCCGTCGGCGTCGATGCCGATCGCCTTGACGTTGTCGGTGGCACCCCACTCCGTCATCAGCGCGGCGGCGTTCATCCGGCCGGCCTGGTCGATGGCGTGGCGCTCGCGGTCGGCGGTGTACTCGCGGCAGTTCTCGGTGTCACCGCCCGGGATGCCCTGGCTCTCGAAGAACACGTCGGGACAGTAGTTGTGCCACGAGAAGCCGAGGTTCTCCTCCCCGGCGACCGGCGTGTAGTAGGTGTCGAGCTTCTGGCCGCCGGCGAACTGCTGCGGCTCCCACCACACGAGGTTCTTCCCGTCGGCCTCGCGGACTGCCTCGAGCGCGCGGGTCATCGCCGGCTGCAGCTCCTCGGCGTAGGTCGGCTCGCACCCGGTCGTGAGACAGCTGGGCCACTCGAGCCCGGCCCACGGCTCGTTGAACAGGTCGTAGCCCATCGAGTAGGGCTGGTTGCGGTAGTGCTGCGCGACGAGCTTCCACGCCGCCGCCCAGGCACCTTGCAGGTCGTCCTTGTTCGCCCAGAAGTTGTCGAAGACGGTGGAGACCTCGGGGGTCCAGTAGCCCATCGGGAACGGCACCTTCGTGTACGGCGTCGCGGCGAACGGCAGCGGCCGCTTCGCTGCGAAGGCCGGCACACCCTCTCCGCCGTACTGCTCGTGCCACATGTCCTGGTGGCCGTCGAACAGCATCCAGATCTTCTTCTCGGCGAGCAGCCTGGTGACGCGGTCGACGCGCCGGAAGTACGCCGGGTCGGCGACGCCTGGTTTCTCCGGGGTGACGCCGGCCCACAGCATCCCGAGCCGGGCGCCGTTGAAGCCGTACTTCTCCAACCAGGCGGCATCCCGGGCCGTGAAGCCGGCCGGGGTGTCCGGAGGCGCGTAGGGCGCGTGCTTCCACACCATGTTGAGCCCGTGCACGATCACGACCCGGCCGTACTGGTCGACCAGGAACCGTCCTTCCCGGTGCAGCCGCGGCGTGTTGTCGGCGGCGCCGACCGGAGCCGTCGGGGCGAGCGTGAACGCGACGACGGCAGCCAGGAGCAGCGCGAGCTTCCTCATGGAAGGTAGAACGAGTTCCTGTTCAGACGGTTACCCGGCGGAAGAACGATCAGTTCGCTGGCAGCCGGTCGGAGTTGAGCGTGACGGCAACCCAACCTGGTGCGAACTGATCGTCGTTCGGCCCTGCCGAGTGGCTCCGCCGTACCCTCCACTCTTGTGCGGCTGATCACGCCCTTGATGACCCACCAGGAGTAGATGTGACCGACGATCACGAGCACGACCACCGCGGGCATGAGCACGAGCACCCTCGTGTGGATGGCGAGAGTTGGGCCGCACATGTCTGGAGAGCGGTCACCCACGTCGTCCGACCTCACAGCCATGACGCTGCCGAATCGGTGGACAGTGCGTTGGAAGGGAGCGCGAAGGGCATCGCTGCGGTCAAAGTCAGCCTCGTCGTGCTCGGCATCACCGCCCTTCTCCAAGCGGTCATGGTCACCGCCACCGGCTCGGTCGCATTGCTCGCCGACACCATCCACAACTTCTCCGACGCCTTGACCGCGCTCCCTCTGTGGGTCGCGTTCTCGCTCAGTCGGCGAAAGGCTTCCAGCCGGTACACCTACGGATACGGCCGCGCTGAAGATCTTGCCGGCATCTTCATCGTCATCATGATCCTGCTGTCCGCCGTCGTGGCGGGATGGGAGTCAGTCCGCAAGCTCATCGACCCCCAGCCTCTGTCCTCTCCATGGGTCGTGGTGGCTGCCGGGGTCATCGGGTTTCTCGGCAACGAAGCAGTTGCGGTGTACCGGATCCGCGTGGGCAAGGAGATCGGGTCCGCCGCGCTTGTTGCCGACGGTCTGCATGCCCGGACAGACGGCTTCACGTCTCTGGCTGTCGTCGCCGGAGCGCTGGGGGTGATGGCCGGAATGCCACTCGCCGACCCCATCGTGGGTCTACTCATCACTGTCGTCATCCTCGTCGTCCTGCGCGGCGCTGCCCGAGACATCTACCAGCGACTGATGGACGCTGTGGACCCCGCGATGGTCGGTGTCGCGCGGACGGTACTTCTGGAGACGCCGGGGGTGCGGGGAGTCGACCTGGTCCGCCTGCGTTGGATAGGCCACCGCATGCACGCCGAGGCCAGCGTCGAAGTGGACCCGACCCTGTCCGTCGTTGAAGGGCACTACATCGCGGTGAGTGGACATCACCGCCTATTGCACGCCATCCCGAGGCTCGAAGGCGCGACAGTGCATGTCAGTCCTGGCGGTGAAGCGGGCGCGCAACATCACCACCTTCTGGCCCATCATCACTCGGGGAGTCCTGAACGCCAGCGCTGAGTGACGGGGCCGAAGGAGGGCCAGGCGTGTGAGTGGCGCTGTGCCCCGGGTGGGGGTCGAACCCACACTGAGCGGTTTTTAAGACCGCTTCCTCTGCCGATTGGGATACCGGGGCGCTGGCATGTTCACAGCGTGCTGATCATAGGGAGCCGAGCTCGGCGGCCCGGCCCAGCACGTCGTCGAGCATGGTCTCGGTCAGGCGGCCGGTGAAGGTGTTCTGCTGCGAGGGGTGGAAGCAGCCGAGCACGGTGATGTCGCCGTACGGCGTGACCAGGGGGAGCTCGGCGCCGTGGCCGAAGCGGGGACGGGGTCGCGGGACGGCCACACCGGCCGCCGCCAGGGAGCGCAGGGCGGCGTCCCAGCCGAAGGCACCCAGGCAGACCACGGCGCGGAGACCGGGCAGCAACAGGCTCGTCTCACGCTCGATCCAGGGCGCGCAGGTGTCCCGCTCCGCCGGAGTCGGCTTGTTCAGCGGCGGGGCGCACCTGACCGCGGCCACGATCCGGGTCCCGAAGAGCTCGAGGCCGTCGCCGAGGTGCGTCGAGGTCGGCTGGTTGGCCAGCCCGACGCGGTGCAGCGACGCGAACAGCCAGTCGCCCGACCGGTCGCCGGTGAAGATCCGCCCGGTCCGGTTGGCGCCGTGGGCGGCGGGAGCGAGGCCGACGATGAGCACCCGCGGGTCGGTGGAGCCCCAGCCGGGGATCGGTCGTCCCCAGTACGTCTCCCCGGCGTACGCCGCCCGCTTCTCGCGGGCCACCTGCTCGCGCCACTCGACCAGCCGTGGACACGCCCGGCAGACCGAGACGCGCGCATCGACCTCGTCGAGGGAGGCCCGCGCCGCCAGCCGGGCCACCCCGGCGGCGGAACGTGCGACCGGGACGGTCAACGTCGGCCGAACGGTCGGTCGTTCGGGTCACCCGGCCCGGCGGCGGCCAGCCGGATCTCCCGCTGCACGGCGAGGTCCTTGGCCCGTCTGGCCGCGGCCTTCTCGATGCCGCGGGTGTCGCGGACGGGGAGCTGGATCGTCTCCTCGGCGGCCAGGCCGAGCTGGAGCTGGCGGCCGCGCTCGAGCTCCGCGTCGAGCTCGGCGCCGAACAGCAACGCAAGGTTCGTGATCCACAGCCACAGCAGGGCGATCACGACGCCGGCCACCGAGCCGTAGGTCTCGTTGTAGGAGGCGAAGTTGGCGACGTAGAACGCGAACCCGAACGACGCCGCGACCCAGACCATGATGGCGACGAACGAACCCACGGAGATCAGCCGGAAACGGGGGAACGACACGTTCGGCGTCGCCCAGTAGAGCAGCGCGACGATCATCATCACAACGGCCGCCAGCAAGGGCCACTTGGCGATGTTCCAGATCATGAGGAGGTCGTCGCCGACCCCGATCGCCTTGCCGACGGACTCCGCGAACGGACCGGAGACGATCAGGATGATCAGGGCCACCGCGCAGAGCACCACGGTGGTGACGGTGACGATCAGCTGCATCGGCCGCTTCCGCCAGAACGGACGGCCCTCCTCGACCTCGTAGATCCGGTTCATCACCCGGCTGAAGGCGCCGACGTAGCCCGACGCCGACCACAGGGCACCCAGCACACCGATGACCAAGGCGACGCCGGCGCCCTGGACGTCGACGAGCCCGTTGAGGATGTTGGTGACGCTCTCGAGCCGCTCGGCCGAGACCAGCGGCTCCAGGATCTCCCGGATCTTCTCCACGGACTCGTCGGCCTGACCGATGATCCCGACCAGTGACATCACCACGAGAAGTCCGGGGAAGATGGCCAGCACGGAGAAGTAGGTCAGAGCCGCGGCGGAGTCGGTGCTGCCGTCGTCGCCGAACTCGCGGAAAGTCCGCTTGAGCACGAACAGCGCCTTCCGCCTCGGCGGAGCCGGGTGGTCCTCGGTCCGCGTGCCGCCCGCTTCCTCGTCCGGCTCGTTCTTCTTCGGTCCGTCGAACATCTAGCTGTCCTTCCCGTCGGACGGCTGGCTCGGCACGACGAGAGACCAGGCGATCCCGTCGAGGATGTCGTGCTCGGAGACCAACATGGAGCTGATCGTCGTACGCCGCAGGACGCGGTCGAGGATGAGACCGCCCGCACCGATCACGTCGGCCCGGCCGGGGTGCATGTAGGGCAGCGCCTTGCGTTGCTCGACGAACATCGTCAGCAGCCGACTGACCAGGCCCTGGACCGCGTCGGGGCGCAGCACGCTGTGGTGGATGAGCGTGCTGTCGTAGCTGTCGAGATCGAGTACGCCGGCCGCCAGCGTGGTCACCGTGCCGGCCACCCCGATCACTGCGCCCGCGGCCGGGAGGTCGACCGAGCACGAGTCCAGCGCCTCGTCGATGTCGGCGACGGCGGCGCTGACCTCCGCCTCGGAAGGCGGGTCGCCGTGCAGGTGCCGCTCGTTGAGCCGCACCGAGCCGATGTCGAGCGACTCGCGGGCGACGATGGAGCCGTCGGCCCGACCCAGGATCAGCTCGGTGGAACCACCGCCGATGTCGATGACCAGCAAGGGCTCGGGCATCGGCGGCAGGTCGCGGGTTGCCCCGTCGAAGCTGACCCGGGCCTCCTCGAGGCCGTCGAGCACCTCGGGCTCCACGCCGACGCGCTGGCGCACGCCGAGGACGAAGTCGTCCGCGTTCTCCGCGTCGCGCGCGGCCGAGGTCGCGCAGAACCGGATCTCGCGGACGTCGTGCTCGCGCACGATCTCCATGTACTCCTCGATGGCGGCGAAGACCCGCTCCAGCGAGGCGTCCGCGATCCTGCCGGTGCGGTCGACGCCCTGCCCGAGCCGCACGATGCGCATCTCGCGGACCAGGTCCTCGCTCGTGCCGGCCTCGACGTCGATGTTGGCCACCAGGAGGCGCAGGGAGTTCGTGCCGCAGTCGAAGGCGGCGACTCGGGTCATCGGGTCTCCTCGTCATCGGGCGCGCTCGTCGGCACCACGCAGGGTCCGGTCTGCCACCAGGCGCCGAGCGCGTCGAGCACCTCGTCGCCGAGCGGGTTCACCCCCGGGCCCTGGGCGAGCGACTGCCCCGCCAGCACGTGCAGGCACTTGACCCTGTCGGGCATGCCTCCGGCCGAGACGCCCGCGATCTCCGGGACCTCACCGATCTCCGACCGCGCGGCGAGGTAGGCCTCGTGCGCCCTGCGGTACGCCGCCGCGAGCTCGGCGTCCTGGCCGAGCCGGTCGGTCATCTCGCGCATCAGCCCGGAGGCCTCGAGGGTCCCGATCAGTGAGGACGCCCGGGGACAGGTCAGGTAGAAGGTCGTGGGGAACGGCGTTCCGTCGTCGAGCCGCGGCTCGGTCGCGACGACGTCGGGATTGCCGCACGGGCAGCGGTGGCCGACCGCATGGATCGAGCGCGGGGGCCTCCCCAGCTGCGCGCCGACGACGGCCACATCACGCGCATCGATGCCCGACGTGCCCCCGGAACCGACCGGACTCACTGGTCAGGCGATGGGGTGGGCGTCGGTGGCGGGGTGATGCGGGTCGCCGGATCCGGTGCCTTCTCGGGATGGTCGGCCAGCTCGAGGGTTCCGTAGACCTTCTCCCACCACGGATCGGGAACCGAGCGCGCCACCGAGCTCGGATCGGTCAGCTCGTCGGCCCGCTCCAGCGGCTTCCCGTTGCGGTCGATCACCTGGTAGCTCGTCTCACCCGGCATCACCCAGCCGAAGCGCTCCCTGGCCTGGTTCTCGACGTAGGCGTCGTCCTGCCAGCGGCGCTTCTCGCGCTCCAGCGCCTTGATGTCGCGCTCGGAGCTGACGATCTGGGCGCGCAGGTCGCTGATGTGCGAGCGCTGCTCGAGGTAGGCCCGCATCGACGAGGCGTAGGAGACGACGAGCACCGCGACGACCACGACCAGGATCGCCATCCGGTTGGTGAAGCGGGGACGCGCTGCTGGCAGCGGTCGTCGTACGCGCGCGGTCGGTGCCACGGGCACCCGGCCGGATGTTGCGCTGGACCTGGTCGCGCCGGGATCCCCGACGCGGCCCGCCCTGCGCCGTACGACGTGTCGCCATCGCGCGGACCTCAGCCCTGGTACCTCGGGAAGGCGCCGCGGCCGGCGTAGCGGGCCGCGTCGTCGAGCTCCTCCTCGATGCGCAGCAGCTGGTTGTACTTCGCGACGCGCTCGGAACGCGCCGGAGCACCGGTCTTGATCTGACCGCAGTTCGTGGCGACGGCGAGGTCGGCGATGGTGGTGTCCTCGGTCTCCCCGGAGCGGTGGCTCATCATGCAGCGGAAGCCGTTGCGGTGGGCGAGCTCGACGGAGTCGAGGGTCTCGGTCAGCGACCCGATCTGGTTGACCTTGACCAGCAGCGCGTTGGCCTGGCCGCCGGCGATGCCGCGACCGAGGCGCTCGACGTTGGTGACGAACAGGTCGTCGCCGACGAGCTGGGTCTTGTCGCCCAGCTGGTCGGTGATCGCCTTCCAGCCGTCCCAGTCCTCCTCGTCGAGGGGGTCCTCGATCGAGACGATGGGGTACGACGAGACCAGGTCGGCGTAGTAGTCGATCATCTGGCGCGAGGTCTTCTTCTTGCCCTCGAAGGCGTACTTGTTGCGCTCGCAGAACTCCGTGGCCGCCACGTCGAGCGCCAGCGCGAAGTCGGTGCCCAGCTTGAACCCGGCCGACTTGACCGCGTCGGCGATCAGGTCGAGCGCCGCACGGTTGCTCGGCAGCTCGGGGGCGAAACCACCCTCGTCGCCGACACCCGTGGCGAGACCCTTCTTCTTCAGCACCGCCTTGAGCGCCTGGTAGACCTCCGCCCCCTGCTGCAGCGCCTCGCGGAACGACGCTGCGCCGATCGGCGCGATCATGAACTCCTGGATGTCGACGTTGGTGTCCGCGTGGGCGCCGCCGTTGAGGATGTTCATCATCGGCACCGGGAGCAGGTGGGCGTTGGGCCCGCCGACGTAGCGGAACAGCGGCAGGTGCGCGCTGACCGAGGCCGCCCGCGCTATCGCGAGCGAGACGCCGAGGATCGCGTTGGCGCCGAGATTGGCCTTGTTGGGGGTGCCGTCGAGGTCGAGCATCGCCTGGTCGACGAGTCGCTGGTCGCTCGCGTCGAGACCGATGATCTCGGGCTCGATCTGGTCCTGCACGGCCCGCACCGCCATCTCGGTGCCCTTGCCGCCGTAGCGGCTGCCTCCGTCGCGCAGCTCGACGGCCTCGAAGGCGCCGGTGGAGGCGCCGGAGGGTACGGCGGCCCGGCCGACCGAGTCGTCGTCGAGGAGCACCTCGACCTCGACGGTGGGGTTGCCGCGCGAGTCCAGGATCTCGCGGGCGATGACGGTGTCGATGGAAGCCAAGACAAACTGCTCCTGGGTCGGGGGCTGAGGCGCTTTCACCCTAACCGGGCGGGCCGGGGATCCTGCGGAGCACCCGCTGGACGGCTGGTTCCCCGGCGGGAGGTCCTACTGACCGATTCCGAAGACGACCGGTGCCGACCCGGTGACGCGACCCACGGGCCGGCACTGTCGGGCGACGGCGTCGCAGCTGACCACGGACCGGGGGCCTCGAGGCGGCCTGCCCACGCCGTAGAACACCGAGTCCCCCGCCCACGCCCCGAGCTCGAAGGCGCGCGGCGCACCGGCGAGGCGGACGGTCTTGCCGGTCGCGGTGTCCACCACCGCGAGGGAGCCGGAGGAGGTCGTGACCTCGAACCGGCCCGGACCCTGCCGTCGTTCCTCCGGCGACTCGGTATCCACGTCTCCCCTGACCGCCCGACCGGTCCGGGTGTCGTAGCCCTGCTCGAGCTCCTGCGCCGGACCGCATGTCGAGGACCTCCAGGAAGCGGCCGTCCGCGCTGACCTGCAGGCCGCTGACGTCGGTCTGGCCGGTGCCCCGAAGGCGGGAAAGGTCGGTGAACCACACCTCCTCCTCGGCCAGGACGAAGACTCCGCCACGCACCACCACGAAGGCCTCGACGGCGATGGGTGCGAGGTCGACCTCCCGACCACCGACGTGCAGCACGCTGCCCTGGGCCCAGACGACGTCGGCCGGTGAGACGTCTCCCTGGCCCGACCGGGATCGTGGCGGGCGCCGGTGGGGCCGACTGGCTGGGGCTCGCGGTGACCGTGCGGGTGGGTGCTGGGGCCAGCTCGTCGTCGGTGCCGGGCTCACACCCCGCGGTCGCGAGCACGAGCCCGGCCACGAGGGGGACCAGCACTGCTCGGGGCCACCTCCGAGTCACGCGCCGGCCCGTCGCAGGGCGTCCCGCAGGGCTTGCTCCGGGTCCTCCCCCACGGCTCGCGCCTCGGCCACCAGCGCCAGCAGGCGGTCCCCGAGGTCGTGCCGATCCGGCGTGGGGAGCGGCGTTCCGGCCCGCTCGAGCCGGTCGAGCACCTTGGCGGCCCTGGTCAGTGCCGGCAGGGTGTTCGGGATGCCGTCGAGCAGCCCGGCCCGCTCCTTCTCCGCGGCCTTGACGGACTCCCAGGTCTCGTTGATCCGCTCCGGGTCGGTCTCGTCGACGTCACCGAAGACGTGGGGGTTGCGCCGCAGCATCTTGTCCCGCAGCCCGGCCGCGACGTCCTCGATGTCGAAGGCCCCGGTCTCGGCGGCGATCGCAGCGTGCAGGTAGACCTGCAGCAGCACGTCGCCGAGCTCCTCGCGCAGGTCCTCGGGACTGCCGCCGCGGTCGAGGGCCTCGATGGCGTCGATCGTCTCGTAGGTCTCCTCGAGGAGGTGCTTGGCGAGGCTGCGGTGGGTCTGCGCCGCCTTCCAGCCGCACTCCGCCCGGAGCCTGGCCATGATCTCGACAAGCTCGATCAGCGGGGACGCGCCGGTCGACGGGGACGCCGGTCGACGGCGACTCGGGTCCGCCGCTCGTCATGGGGTCAGCCGCACTTCTGGCTGGCGGGCAGGGCGCTCACGAAGGCCTGGCCGGGCTGGTCCTTGTCGGCGTCCTTGGCGTAGTCCGACACGGCCTTGGAGACCGACGGATCGGCCCCACCCGGGAAGCCGATCCCGGCGGGTCCGTAGCGGGGGTCGGTGTGGATCTCGACCTTCTTCAGCCAGGGCTCGCGTCGCTCGTAGCCGGCGTTGATCAGGGCCTGGGAGTTGTCGGCGTGTCCGGCTGGCCGGTCGCGCGCATGCCGATCTGCGTGAGCACGTCGCGTGCCTCGGCCCAGTCGCGGAAGACGTCAGACGTGTAGTCGCGGTACTGCTCGGGGAGGCTCTTGATGAGCGGGTCGATCTGGGCGTACGTCGCGGCGACCTGCCGGGGCCGGGGGCTGACGTCGACCGACTCGGCGTACTTCAGGCTCAGCTCGACGTCCATCAGCAGGCTCAGCGCCTGCTGGACCAGCTGCTTGCGAGGCGTCACCTGCTCCTGCGCCTGACCGGTCCTGCGCCGCCTGCTTGATCCCGGCGCACTGCGCCTCGGCGAGCTCGGTGACGTCGCTGTGCTTGATCGTGGTCCCGTCCACGACGGCGGCCGCACCGGGAGGAAGGGTTCCGCAGCCGCCGAGCGCGAGCGCAGCGCCGAGCGCTGCCAGCGCGACCAGGGGCACGCGGCTCCCGGAACGGGTCCTCACGATCGGGTCTCCTCACCTGTTTTCTCGATCACGCCGTCGATCACCTGTCTGGCCCAGGCGAGCAGCTCCTCGTCGCGAGGAGGCTGAGCACCGAAGCCGGACGGCTGTGGCCGCGGCACCAGCATGGTACGCACGGGCGCCTTGTAGAGGCTTTTCGGGTGCAGCCGGTTCGAGGCGTACGACGCGCGAGTCGGGCAGCTCGACGGGATGGAAGCGCACGTACTTGCCCTGGATGGTGACCTCCGACAGCCCCACCTGACGGGCGCGCGCCCGGAAGCTGGCCACGGCGAGCAGCCTCGTCACCGGATCGGGCGGGGTGCCGTAGCGGTCGAGCAGCTCCTCGTGGAGCAGCCGCACGTCGTCGTCGGAACGCACCTCGGCCAGCCGCTTGTACATCTCCAGCCGCAGCCGTTCGCTCGGGATGTAGTCGTGCGGCAGGTGAGCGTCGATGGGCAGCTCGATCTTGACCTCGATCGGCTGCTCGATCCCCGGCAGCCGTCGTCTGGCGGAACTCGGCCACCGCCTCGCCGACGAGACGCACGTAGAGGTCGAAGCCGACGTCGGCGATGTGGCCGGACTGCTCGCCGCCGAGCAGGTTGCCGGCGCCGCGGATCTCGAGGTCCTTCATGGCGATCGCCATGCCGCCGCCGAGGTCGGAGTGCTGGGCGAGCGTGGCCAGCCGCTCGTGCGCGGTCTCGGTCAGCGGCTTGTCCTGCGGGTAGAGGAAGTAGGCATAGGCGCGCTCGCGCGACCGGCCCACCCGTCCGCGCAGCTGGTGCAGCTGGGAGAGGCCCAACGTGTCGGACCGCTCGATGATCATCGTGTTGGCGTTGGAGACGTCGAGGCCCGACTCGACGATCGTGGTGCACACCAGCACGTCGAAGCGCTTCTCCCAGAAGTCGAGCATCACCTGCTCGAGCCGGTGCTCCCCCATCTGGCCGTGGGCGGTCGCCACGCGCGCCTCGGGCACGAGCTCCTTGATCCGGTTGGCCGCCTTCTCGATCGACTGCACCCGGTTGTGGATGTAGAAGACCTGGCCGTCACGGAGCAGCTCGCGGCGTACGGCGGCCGCCACCTGGCGGTCCTCGTAGGCACCGACGTAGGTGAGCACCGGGTGGCGCTCCTCCGGCGGCGTGGAGATCGTCGACATCTCGCGGATGCCGGTGATCGCCATCTCGAGCGTGCGCGGGATCGGCGTCGCCGACATGGAGAGCACGTCGACGCTGGTGCGCAGCGCCTTCATCTGCTCCTTGTGCTCGACGCCGAAGCGCTGCTCCTCGTCGACGACGATCAGGCCGAGGTCCTTGATCTTGATGTCGCGGTTGAGCAGCCGGTGGGTGCCGATGACGATGTCGACACTGCCTTCGGCCAGGCCCTCGACGACCTCGCGGGCCTCCTTGTCGGACTGGAACCGGCTCAGCGGACGCAGGTTCACCGGGAAGCCGCTCATCCGCTCGGCGAAGGTCGCGTGGTGCTGCGTGACGAGCAGGGTCGTCGGCACCAGCACGGCGACCTGCTTGCCCTCCTGCACCGCCTTGAACGCCGCCCGCACCGCGATCTCGGTCTTGCCGTAGCCGACGTCGCCGCAGACCAGCCGATCCATGGGTACGACGCGACGCATGTCGGCCTTGACCTCCTCGACCGTGCTCAGCTGGTCGGGGGTCTCGTGGAACGGGAAGGCGTCCTCGAGCTCGGTCTGCCAGGGCGTGTCCGGACCGAACGCGTGGCCCTTGGTGGCCTGCCGGGCCGCGTAGAGCTTGATCAGCTCGGCCGCGATCTGGCGAACCGCCTTGCGGGCCCGGCCCTTGCGCTTGGCCCAGTCGGCGCCGCCGAGCCGGTCGAGGCTGGGCTGCTCGCCGCCGACGTAGCGGGTCACCTGGTCGAGCGCGTCCGCCGGCACGTAGAGCCGGTCCGGTGGGTGGCCGCGCTTGGAGGCGCCGTACTCCAGGACGAGGTACTCGCGCACCGCGCCGTGCACCTCGCGCTGCCTCATCTCCACGAAGCGGCCGACACCGTGCTGCTCGTGGACGACGTAGTCGCCGGCCTTCAGCTCCAGCGGGTCGATCTGCTTCTTGCGCCGCGCGGGCATCTTGCGCATGTCGCGCGTGGTGGTCTTCTGCCCGGCGATGTCCTCGCCGGTGAGGATCACCAGCCCTGGTCCCCTTCGAGGACGCAGCCCGTGGTCGAGCCGCCCCTGGGTGACCAGCACGACGCTGTCCCCGGTGGTCGAGCCTGTCGAAACCACCTCGTCCACCAGCCGGGCCGCGATGTCGTGCTCGGCGAGCACCTCGACCATCCGCTGGGCCGGTCCGTGGCCCTGGTGGACGGTGATCACACGGCGGCCGGCTCCGAGGTGGTCACGGATGTCGGCGACGACCTGCTCCACGTCGCCGCGGTACGCCGGCGCCGGCTGGGCCGCCACCTGCCGGGACTCGATGGTGGTTGAGGAGCGAGCGTCAGCGAGTGTCTCGAAGCCACCCTCGTCCAGTCAAGGCCGAACGGGCTGATCCCCCACCAGGCCTGCCCCGCCTCGAGCACCTGGGTGCGCACCTCGCCGATGCCCCGGAGCGACGCGGCACCGAGGTCGATCGGCGCCGTGCCGCCGGACGCGGCGGCGGCCCAGCTCGCGCCGAGGAACTCCTCGCTGGTCGCCACCAGGTCGTGCGCCCGGGTCCGGACGCGCTCGGGGTCGAGGACGAGCACATGGGTGTCCGGCGGCAGCAGCTCGACGAGCATCTCCATCTCGTCGACCAGCGCCGGCGCCAGGGACTCCATCCCTTCGACGGCCATCCCCTCGGCCAGCTTGTCGGTGA
>CAVRQA010000002.1:0-69515 GCA_963723255.1 uncultured Actinomycetota bacterium | reverse complement strand
GGGCCCTGGCCGCGGCCCGCGCGATGGCGGCACGGTTGGCCGACGAGGTCTCCGACGTCGAGGCGGGCATCGGTGTCGCGACCGGCGAAGCCGTGGCCGGCAACGTGGGCGAGGAGTCGCGGTTCGAGTACACCGTGATCGGCGACGCGGTCAACGCCGCTGCGCGGATCGGCGACCTGGCCAAGGAGGTCGACGGACGGTTGCTCGTCGCGTGGGAGACGGTCGAGTCCGCCGACGAGGGCGAGGCTGCGCACTGGCGGAAGCACGACTCGGTGACGCTTCGCGGGCGCAGCAGCGAGACGGTGCTCGCCGTACCGAAGGAGTGAGCGCGGTGACATCGGCGGTGCTCGAGGTCCAGCTGGACCAGGTGCGCCTGTCCGCGCTCAGCTGGGGACCGACGGACGGACCGCTCGCACTCCTGCTCCACGGCTTCCCGGACAGTGCCCACACGTGGCGCCATCTCGGGCCGGTGCTCGGGCGAGAGGGCTGGCGGGTGGTGGCGCCGTTCACGCGTGGCTACGCCCCCTCCGGCGTGCCGTCGGACGGTCGCGCAGACGTCGGCGCGCTCGTCGACGACGCCGTCGCGCTGCACGCGACTCTCGGCGGCGACAGCTCCGCGGTGCTGGTCGGCCATGACTGGGGGGCCCTCACGGCCAACACGCTCTCCGCTCACCGCGACTCCCCCTTCCGCCGCGTCGTCTCGATGGCCGTCCCTCCACTGACGGCCCTGCCCGCGCGGGCGACCCTGCGCCATCTCCCTGGTCAGGTCCGGCGCAGCTGGTACGTCGGCTTCAACCAGCTGCCACTCCTGCCCGAACGATCCGTGGACCGGCTCGTCCCCAAGCTCTGGCGCGACTGGTCCCCCGGGTACGACGCGACCGGGGACGTCAGCCTCGTCCTCGACTCACTTCCCGACGTCGACCATCGCCGCACGGTGATCGACTACTACCGGCACCTCGCCCGGCCGATCGGTGTCCCACGGCGCTACCGGCGCTGGCAGCGGGCGATGACAGAACCAGCCCGCGTCCCGGTGCTCTACCTCCACGGCCGCGACGACGGGTGCATGACCTACCGCTTCGCCGAGATCGCCCGTTCTCACGTGCCGCACGACACCGCGATCCACGTCGTCGACGACGCCGGCCACTTCCTCCACCTGGAGCAGCCGGCCGAGGTCGCGGCGCTCATCGTGGACTTTCTCGGGCGTTGACGGCGCGGGCGTCAGCCGTCCCGGCCCACCCGACGGGTTCTCGGTACGCCCGCGCGCGTCACTTCGCGGTCAGCGCGCGCTGCACCAGTGCCCGGGCCTCCTCGACCGCCTTCGCGTAGCCCTCGAGGTCCCCGGCCTTGAGCGCCTGGTCGGCCTCGGCGAACTTCCGGTCCGCCTGCTGGAGCAGCCGCAGCGCCGCGACCGGCAGGTTCTGGGTGTCGTCAGGCGGGGTTCCACCCGTGTCCGCCGGTGGCTGCGTGGGCGTCGAGGCCACCGTCCACGCCGAGCACGTCGGCGAGCGAGTCCGAGAGGGTCGAGCCGATGCCGACGTCGCGTCCGAACGAGGACAGCACGAACCGCAGCACCGGATAGTTGCCCGAGCCCCCCTCACGCAGGGTGTAGAGCGGCTGCACGTAGAGCAGCCCGCCGCCCACGGGCAGGGTGAGGAGATTGCCGTAGGCGACCTTGGCGTCGGCCTGCTTGAAGGCACGCAACTGGTTGGCGACCTTCGGGTCGTTGCTGAACTGGTTCGCGATCTGCGACGGCCCCGGCACCTGGTTGGTGTCGGGCAGTCGCAGGATCTTGAACTTCCCGTAGCTGTCCGGCTTGGCCGCGTCGGCTCCGACCGACATGAAGGCCGCCAGGTTCTGCTTCTTCTGGGGCACGAACACGCTGGTCAACGAGAAGTCGGGTGCGTCACCGGTCTTGGTGGCGACCGAGAGGCGGTACGGCGGCTGCTTGCGGATCGAGGACGACGGATCCTCGGGAACGTCCCACTTGTCGTTGCCCTCGTAGAACGTCTTCGGGTCCAGCACGTGATAGGCGCCGAGCATGTCGCGCTGCACCTTGAAGAGGTCCTCGGGGTAGCGCATGTGCTGCAGCAGGTCCTCCGGGATGTCGGACTTCTTCTTCACCGCGCCCGGGAACGCCTTCTGCCAGGTCTTGAGGATCGGGTCGGAGGTGTCCCACTCGTAGAGCGTCACGGTCCCGTCGTACGCATCGACGGTGGCCTTGACCGCGTTGCGCATGTAGTTGATGTGGTCCGTGGGCAAGCGTGGCGTACGCCGAGCGCGGGTTGACCGCGTCGGAGGTCATCTCCTCCAGCGACTTCTTCTCGGCCAAGGGGTACTTGTCGCTGGTCGTGTAGCCGTCGAGCAGCCACACGATCTTGCCGTCGACGACGGACGGCAGCGCGTCGGAGTCCACCGTCAGCCAGGGGGCGACCTTCTGCACTCGTTCGCGCGGCGAGCGGTCGTAGAGGATCTTGCTGTTCTCGTTGACCCGCGAGGACAGCAGGATGTTGGCGTCGCTGAACTTCACCGCGTAGAGCAGCTTGCGGAAGAGGTTGCCGACTCCCACGCCGTCGTCGCCCGCGTAGGTGTTGGTCTGCGACTGACCGGGAGAGCCGCTGCCCTGTGGGATGTCGAGCTCGACGTCCTTGCCGCCATCGGCCCGGCCGACGATGGAGTAGTGGGGGCTGTTCTCCCCGAAGTAGATCTGCGGCCGGTAGCCGTCGCCCTCCTGCAGGTCGGAGATCTCTCCGATCGGAGGAAGGTCCTCCTCGGCGAAGACGGGCTCACCGTCGTTGTTGACCGGCTGCCTGTCGGCATTCTGCTGGTTGCCGTAGGCAGCGACGAGCCCGTAGCCGTGGGTGTAGACGGTGGTCTCGTTGGCCCACTGCTTCTGCGCGTCGGGCAGGCCCTCGAGGTGGATCTCACGGGCCGCGACCACGACGTCGCGCTCCTGGCCGTTGATCGGGTAGCGGTCGACGTCGAGCACATGGGGCACGCTGTAGTAACCGCGCACCTGCTGGAGCTGCTCGAAGGTCGCCGAGACCAGCTGGGGGTCGACGAGCCGGATGCCGGGCAGCGACTGGGAGTCCCTGCTCAGCTGCAGCTGGGAGAGCGAGACGTTGGCGTCGTACTCGCTGACGGTCGTGTCGCCCAGGTCGAACGCCGCGCGGGTCGCCTGGATGTTCTTCGCGATGTACGACGCTTCCTTGTCCGGCTCGTCGGGCTTGACCTGGAACCGCTGCATCAGACCGGGCCAGACCCCGCCGAGCAGGACGGCCGAGATGGCGAACAGGGCCAGCGCCACGCCCGGCAGCAGCCAGGTGCGACGGACGATGTTCGCGAAGAACAGCAGCGCGCAGATGACGGCGATGAACATCAGGATGTTCTTGGACGGCAGCACCGCGTGGTCACGGGTGTAGGTCATGCCGGTGACCAGCCCGCCGGCCTGCGAGGTGAGGTCGAAGCGGTCCAGCCAGTAGTCGACGCCCTTCAGCACCAGGAACAGCCCGAACAGCGCCGACAGCTGGGCCTGCGCGGCGCCCGAGACCCGGTCGGACGCGGACTGCAGCCGGATGCCGCCGTAGAGGTAGTGCACGACGGCTGCGAGCAGGAGGGCGGTGAACAGCGCGGTCATCGCGAAGTCCACGAGGAAGTGGAACCACGGGAGGCTGAAGACGTAGAACCCGATGTCCTTGCCGAAGTACGGGTCGGCCTTGCCGAAGTCCTCGTGGTTGCGCCAGAGCAGGAAGTCGCGCCACTTGCCCGCGCCGGACACCCCGGCGAAGATCCCGAACACGATGCTGACGCCGACCAGCAGCAGGCGGCGCAACGGGGTGACGACCTCGCGGTAGCGCTCGAGGTTCGCCTGCTCCGGGGAGTGCGGTCGGAACATCGGCCGCAGCCGGAAGGCGAGGAACAGGTTGATCGCCGACGATCGAGGGCCATCGCACCGCCGAAGACCGCGAACAGCAGCACCCGGGTCCACAGCAGCTTGCTGAACACCGAGCCGTAGCCGAGGCTGCTGAACCAGAGCTTGTCGGTCCACAGACCCGCGAACAGCGAGAACCCGATCACCACCGCGCCGACCACCGCGACGGTCAGCAGCAGCGGGCGTGGACGTCTCGGTCCGCGGGTCATCTGTCCGCCCGGGCGACGGCCGCGCACCACCGGGGCCACCGCCTTCGGGCGCGCCGGCGGGCTGCTCGGCGAAGAAGTCACTCATGGTCACTCATCGTTGGGGGGCTCTCCGGCATCTGGCTCGAGGGTGGCGTACAACAACTGTAGGAGGGCGGGCACAAGGTCGTGGCCCAGGAGGACCATGTCGTCCTCATCGTGGGCGCGTTGCCGGATGGCACACCAGCTCTCGCCGGTGCGCAGGACGCCGGCGACGATCCGCGCCTCTTCCCGATCGGGGTGGGCTGCGGCGTACTCCGCAGCGGCCGCTGGGTCCTCCGGAACGTCGACGGAGCCCGACGGCACGGACGTCGCCTCGACCACGACGGCGCAGCCCGCGACCTCCGGCGGCCACAGGATGGTCGGCAGCAGCTCCTCGAGGCTCTCCGACACCGTTTCCTGCTCGACCGGGGTCAGTCCCCCGTCCGCCCCGGCCTCGACGCCGAGCAGCTCGGCCAGCTGCGGCTCCCGCTCGAGCAGGTCCGCGGTCTCGACGAGTGCGAACAGCTGTGCCGGCTGGTCCCAGCCCGCTCGGGCGGCGTGGATCTCGATCTCGCCCACGACGTCGGCGAGCGGGTTCGTCGCGGTCTGCGGAGCCTTCATCGGGTGCACCTCGCCAGCTTCGCGTCGGGGTCCTTCACCCAGGCCTCGACGTCCGCAATCGCCTCGGCCAGGGTGGTCACCTTCACCAGCCGCATCTTGTCGGGGTCGTAGGAGCCGTCCAGGGCCTCGGCGCAGTTGTCCGCCGGGACCAGGAACAGCCGGGCGCCGTCCGACTCCGCGCCGACCAGCTTCTGCTGGATCCCCCCGATCGCGCCCACGTTGCCCTCACCGTCGATCTCACCGGTGCCGGCGATCGTCCTGCCCTCGGTCATCGACCCAGGGGTGAGGACGTCGTAGATGCCGAGCGCGAACATCAGTCCGGCCGACGGGCCGCCGATGTTCTCGGCGAGCTTCAGCTCGACGTCGAAGGGGAACCGGTAGCCCGCCGCCTGGATCGTGACGCGCACGGCGCTCGCCTTCGGGTCGTCGGGTGCGGACGTCGTGGTGAGAGCCACCTGACGCAACTTGTCATCGCGCTCGACGGTGAACGTGACGCCGCTGCCGACCGGCAGCGGACGCACCCGGCCGGCCACCTGTGAGACGCCGCTGACCTTGGTGCCGTTCACCGCCACGACCTTGTCCCCCGGCTCGAGCCTGCCGTCGGCCGGCCCGTCCTTCTCCACCGAGGCGACTCCCACCCGGGTCACGAAGGGAATGTCCAGGGCGCGCAGGGCAGCGGCGATCGCGTTGTCCTGGGACGAGGCCATCTGTGCGGCGGACTGCTCGCGGACGCTCTCGCGGGTCTCGCCCTTGCCGTAGATGTAGTCGTAGGGGTAGACCGCCCGGTCATCGTCGATCCAGGCGAACACCATCTCGGGGATGCTGACCTTGTGGTCGGGCCCGCTGGGCAGGACCGTGGTCAGGCGCAGCGCACCCTTGTCGCGGTAGGACCGGCGACCCTCGACGCTGATGATGTCCTGCTTGCCGTTCGTCCCGAGCACGTTGACGGTGAGGCTCGGCGAGAAGGTCACGTAGGGCACGGGCCTGCTCGCGGCCACGACCGAGAGCCCGACCAACAGCACGACCGCCAGAAGTGAGGCCCACGTGCTGCGCCTCATACGCAGCGCTCCGCACGTGGCTTGGCGGGCAGACGCATGGCGTCACCCTCTCATCCGGCACCAAGCGTCACGCCCTCGTCCCGAGGTGTGTCCCAGCAATCGAGCGGGGACGAGTGGGATCAGGCGGTGCGGCGCCCCTCGTCGGCGTCCGGCCGCGGCGCGACCGGCTGCTGCGAGGGCCGTACGGCGATGCCGGTGCTCCGCTCGCGCATCGGGCGCGGAGCACTCACCTGGCGGGTCACCTCGCTCGGCAGGTCGCGCATGATCGCGGCCGCGAACCGCTCCTGCGCGGCCTCGGACCGGTCCGGACCCGTCGGCCGGGCACGGCCCAGCCAGCTCACCCAGATCATCGCGACGAGCGTCACGGCAGCGGGCGGCACCCACCAGAAGAGGATCTCCACGCCACCCATGATGCCGAGAGCGAACACAGTTGGGCGCTTTCAACACACCTCGCCGCAGGCGAGTTGAGCCGACCGGGTGGAATGCACCGGAGGAGCGCAGCGGGGGAGGGCGGCTCCGCCCTGTCGGCGTCCAAAGCGGACCTGGAGCCGAAACGACAACCCGCTTGTCCCGACTACAAGTGGCCGGAGCCGAGAAGCAACCGCGGATCAGCGGGATGCGGATCAGTGGCAGCCGCACAAGCGGAAGCGGCATCATCAGGCTCATGAGCTACCCAGACCCGACCTACCTCGGCGACTCCGGAGAGGTGACGGCGCGGTTGCGCCGGGAGGACACCCCGCCCGACCTGACCTTCCCCAACGGCACGAAGGTCGAGTACCTCGCGACCGGCGCGAGCACTGACCAGGGCTTCGGGCTCTACCGCTGGACTGTCGCGCCCGGCCCCGGTGGAGCCGCACTGCACTTCCACCGGTCGTTCAGCGAGTCCTTCTTCGTCCTCACCGGCACCGTCACGCTGGGCGACGGCGCGAAGACCGTGGACGCAGGCCCCGGCGACTACCTCTACGTGCCACCGGGCGGGCTGCACAGCTTCAGCAACGGCACCGACGAGCCGGCCTCGATGCTGATCCTGTTCTCACCGGGCGCGCCGCGCGAGGCCTACTTCGAGGGGCTGGTCGAGATCGCCGAGGGCAAGCAGATGTCGCGCGAGGAGCTGGGAGCGTTCTTCGTGGAGCACGACAACAACTACGTGTGAGCCTCCGCTGATTCTTTCCGCTGATCCGCGGCCCCTTTCGGCTCGCGGTCGCCTGTAGTTGGGACGAGCAGGTTGCGCTCGGCTCGAGGTCGCTGTGGACGCCGACAGGGCGGAGCCGCCCTCCCCCGCTGCGCTCCTCCGGTGCATTCCACCCGGTCGGCTCAGCATAGCCCTTCGGGCTAGGCCTAGGGAGAGTTGACCCACTCCTCGCGGCCGTCGGCGAAGACCTGGTGCTTCCAGACGGGGATGGTCGCCTTGAGCCGGTCGATCAGGGCCCGCGACGCGTCGTACGCCTGTCCGCGGTGGGCCGCGGACGCTGCGACCAGCACGGCCGTGTCGCCGATCGCCAGGAGCCCGGTGCGGTGGACCGCGGCCAGCGCGATGACCTCGAACTCCGCCGCCACGCCGTCGGCGACCTCGCGCATGCGGTCGAGCGCGGACGGGTGGGCCGAGTAGTCGAGATGGGCGACCGTTTCACCCCCGTCGTGATCGCGGACCACGCCGAGGAACAGGTTCACGCCGCCGGCCGCCGGGTCCTCCACCGCGGCCAGCACCTCGGCCGGGTCGAGCGCGGTCTCGCGCAGGTCGAGCAGCCGTACGACGGGAGCGGTGCCAGAAGTCGGGACAGGGCTCACGCGGCGAGACTACGACCTCGCGGACACCGCCCCCGAACGCGTTGGGCGACGGCCGGTAATTTGGGTGCATGAGCAGCAACCCCGGCGGACCCGACGACAACCCGTTCAAGGGCACGCCCTTCGAGCAGATCTTCAACGCGCTCGGCGGGGCAGGCGGCCTGGGCGGCTTCGGTGGCCAGCCCGGTCAGGGCGGTCAGGGCGGCCTGCCCGACCTGTCGGCCCTGATGGGCCAGATGCAGGCGATGATGGCGCCGTACGACGGGCCGGTGAACTGGAACCTCGCCACCGACATCGCGCGCCGCACCTCCGCGCAGGAGCCCGACCCGAGCCCGGACCGTCACGACCAGGACCGCGTCGCGGACGCGATGCGGCTGGCCGACCACTGGCTCGACGACGCCACCGTGCTGCCCTCCGGCGTGAGCACCACCGCCGCGTGGAGCCGGGCCGAGTGGATCGAGCAGACCACCGAGGTGTGGCGGGTGCTGGTGGAGCCGGTGGCCGAGCACGTCGTCGGCGCCATGGGCAAGGCGATGCCCGAGGAGGCCAAGGCGATGGCCGGCCCGCTGATCGGGATGATCGGCAAGGCCGGTGGCGCCATGTTCGGCAGCCAGGTCGGCGCGGCACTGGGTGGCCTGGCGGGCGAGGTCCTCACCGCCAGCGACATCGGCCTCCCGCTGGGACCGGCCGGGCAAGGCGGCGCTCCTCCCCCACAACATCAAGGAGTTCGCCGACGGCCTCGACGTGAGCGACGACGACGTGGTGCTCTACCTCTCCCTGCGTGAGGCCGCACACCAGCGGCTGTTCGCCCACGTCCCCTGGCTGCGCCAGCACCTGATCTCCTCGGTCGAGGACTTCGGACGCGGGGTCACCATCGACATCTCCGGCATCGAGCAGGCCATGGGCCAGCTCGACCCCACCAACATGGAGGCGATCCAGGAGGCGCTGCAGGGCGGGCTGTTCGAGCCCCAGCAGACCGACCAGCAGAAGGCGGCGCTGGTGCGTCTCGAGACCACGCTCGCGCTGGTCGAGGGCTGGGTCGACGAGGTCGTCGGCCAGGCCACGGTCGAGCGGATGCCGGCCGCCGGCAAGATGCAGGAGGCGATCCGTCGTCGCCGCGCCGCCGGCGGCCCGGCGGAGGAGACCTTCGCCGCGCTGGTCGGCCTCGAGCTGCGGCCTCGGCGGCTGCGCGACGCCTCGACGCTGTGGGGTTCGCTGCGCTCGCGCCAGGGCAAGGAAGCGCGCGACGCCGTCTGGGCTCACCCCGACCTGCTACCGACCGCCGCCGACCTCGACGACCCGCTCGGCTTCCGGGAGGACCTCCCCGAGGTCACCGAGCTCAGCGACGAGGACTTCGACAAGGCAGTCGGCCAGCTGCTCGACAGCGAGTCCGGGCAGTCCGGCAAGCCGGACGACGACGAGCCCGAGGAGCCCGGCGGGTCCGGCGAGCCTCGCGGGTGACCCTGCACGACGACGCCGTCGCCGTGCTCACGCGGTGGCAGGCGCCCACGCCCGACCAGGAGGAGCTGCGCGACTCCTACGTCCAGCACCTGCGGTGGCACCCCGACGGGCTCCAGCGATCCTGCTTCCCCGCCCACCTCACCGCGGGTGCCCTGGTGGTGAGCCACGACGGCAGCCACGTGCTGCTCAACCTGCACGCCAAGGCGCAGCGCTGGTTCCACTTCGGCGGCCACCTCGAGGAGCAGGACGCCACCCTGGCCGACGGTGCCCTGCGCGAGGCCACCGAGGAGTCGGGCCTGACCGGGCTCGTGGTCGATGCGGAGCCGCTCCACCTCTCCCAGCACCCGGTGAACTTCTGCGACCGGCGGGGCACGGTGAAGCACCTCGACGTGCGGTTCCTCGCCCGCACCGGGGCCGACGTCGAGCCCGTCGTGAGCGACGAGTCGCTCGACGTGCGCTGGTGGCCGGTCGACGACCTGCCCACGCGAGGAGCCGGACATGGTCGAGATGGTCGACCTGGCCCTGCGGCGTACGGATCCGTCGGCAGGCTAGCTACTCGCTCCTCCGGCTCCCCGCACGTCGGCAGGTCCATCGCCACGGCATGGGCGACGCCCTCGAGGTAGCCCTGGGCGCGCTCGGCACCGCGGGTAGCGGTCGACCCAGTGCCAGAACCGCTTGTTGTGGCTGGGCTCGATCAGGTGGGCCAGCTCGTGGAGGAGCACGTAGTCGACCACCCACGCGGGCATCGTCTGCAACCGGTCGGAGAGCCTGATCTCGCCGGTCGAGGTCGTGCAGGAGGCCCACCGGGTCGTCATGTTGTCCACCCACCTGCACCGAGGTGGGCCGCACCTTGTCGTGGAGGTAGTCACGGCACAGCTCCCGCCCCCGGCGCAGCAGCTGGTCGTCGGTGCGCCGGCGACGCTGCTCCGACCGGTCGAGGCGCTGCAGCATCGTGGTCACCCACTCGGCCTCCTCGGCCCGGGTGAACCGGTCGGGGATCATCACGATCACCTTGCCGTCGCGGCGGTAGGCCGACACCGTGCGCTTGCGGCGTCGCGAACGCCTCACCTCGACCTCTGGAACCACGACCCCGGAACCGTCTGCCTGCATGGCAAGAAAATAGCCGGACCCACCCACAGAACGCGGCAGGTCGATCGAACAGGTGTGGACCACCAGGCCCCGACCGGCGGACCGGCGTCGACCTGCCTCAGGCGCGGGCCCACTCCAGCAGGCGGTCGGCGGGCCAGGTGTTCACGATGCGATCGGGGTCGAGTCCGAGCTCCTCGGCGCGCGCGCAGCCGTAGACCTGGAAGTCGAGCTGACCCGGAGCATGGGCGTCGCTGTCGATCGAGAACAGGCAGCCCATCTCGATCGCCTGCGTCAGCAGCTTCGTCGGTGGGTCGCGCCGCTCGGGCCGCGAGTTGATCTCCACCGCCGTACCCGACTCCGCGCACGCACCGAACACCTCCTCCGCGTCGAACTCCGACTGCCCGCGCACGCCGCGGTTGCCGGTGACGAGCCGGCCGGTGCAGTGGCCGAGGACGTTCGTGAACGGGTTGCGCACCGCCTGCACCATCCGTCGCGTCATCGCCGCCTTGTCCATCTTGAGCTTGGAGTGCACCGACGCGACGCGTACGTCGAGCCGGGCCAGCATCTCCTCGGTCTGGTCGAGCGAGCCGTCGTCGAGGATGTCGACCTCGATGCCCTTGAGCAGCCGGAAACCGCCGTCACCCTGCCCGCCCAGGTGCTCGTTGATCGCCTCGACCACACCGAGCTGCCGGGTCAGCCGGGCCACCGACAGCCCGTTGGCGACGGTCAGGCGCGGCGAGTGGTCGGTGAGCACGAGGTAGTCGTGGCCCAGCTCGATGGCGGTGAAGGCCATCTCCTCGATCGGGGAGCCACCGTCGGACCAGTCACTGTGCGAGTGCAGGTCGCCGCGCAGCGCGGACCGGACCGTCGCTCCTCCCGACACCAGCGGCCCGCCGTACTCGCGCTCCAGCCTGGCCAGCCGGTCGGGCATCCGGCCGTCGACGGCGGCCTCGATGACCTCCGCGGTCGAGGCGCCGATGCCCGGCAGCTCCCGCAGCGTCCCGGCCCGGACCCGCTCGGTGACCTCCTCACCCAGGGGCAGGATCGTCGCCGCGGCGGACCGGAAGGCCTTGACCTTGTAGGTCTCGGCCCGGCCGCGTTCGAGGAGGAAGGCGATCCGTCGGAGCGCACCGACGGGGCCCCCCTCGTAGGCGTCGGTGTCGTCGGCTATCGGGGTCACCCGCCCATTGTGGCCACCCCGGTGTGATCCACAGCACACCCCCGTTCCTCCACACTTCGTCCACAGGGTTTTCCACAGCCGGTGGGTAACCGTCCACGAGGTCCACCTATGACCCGGTCTGCTCCACACATTGACCGGCGCGAATCCGCTCATTAGCGTTACCGCCCAGAAGAGGCCCCCGACGAGCCCCTTCTGCGTTCGCAAGGGGAAGGCAAGCGCAGGAGACTCGTCGGGGGCTTTTCTGTGGGCACCTCCGAGAATCTCTGCGAGAAAGTTCAGCCATTCTCACCGGTGACAGGAGAGACTGCACTGGACCAGATGCGGAGGGACCCATGACGACCGACCTCGGGACCGAGGCCACCACGTCGACCGCCCCGGCCGGACCGGGGAAGGCACCGACAGGCATCACCGGATTCGACGAGATCACCGACGGCGGGCTCCCCCGCGGCCGGCCCACCCTGGTCACGGGCGCGGCCGGCTCCGGGAAGACCCTGTTCGGCATCGAGTTCCTGGTGCGCGGCGCTCGCGACTTCGGCGAGCCCGGCGTGCTCCTCGCGTTCGAGGAGGGGCAGGACGACATCGTCACCAACGTGGCGACGCTCGGGTTCGACCTCGAGCAGCTCCAACGCGACGGCATGATCGCCATCGACGCGTTCCGCCTCGACCCCGCCCAGATCGTGGAGACGGGGGCCTTCGACCTCGAGGGGCTGTTCATCCGGCTGGCGGCGGCCGTCGAGTCGGTCGGCGCCAAGCGGGTCGTCATCGACACGATCGAGGTGCTCTTCTCCGCGCTGCCCAACGAGGGCATCGTCCGCGGGGAGCTCGGGCGGCTGTTCCGCTGGCTCAAGGCGCGCGACCTGACCGTCGTGATCACCGGTGAGCGCGGTCCCGAAGGACAACTGTCGCGGTTCGGCATCGAGGAGTACGTCTCGGACTGTGTGGTCGTCCTCGACCACCGGGTCGTGAACGAGGTCTCCACGCGGCGACTCCGTGTGGTGAAGTACCGCGGGTCCCTCCACGGCACCAACGAGTACCCGTTCCTGATCACCTCGACCGGACTCGCGGTCGTGCCGATCACCTCGCTCGACCTGACCTACGCCGCCTCCGAGGAACGCGTCTCGACCGGCATCGACCGGCTCGACGAGATGCTGGCGGGAGGTGTCTATCGCGGCTCGTCGGTGATGATCAGCGGCACGGCCGGCACCGGCAAGACCAGCATCGCCGCCCGGGTCGTCGACGCGGCGTGTGCGCGCGGCGAACGGGCGTTGTACCTCTCCCTCGAGGAGTCACCGGCCCAGCTCGCGCGCAACATGCGCTCGATCGGCATGGACCTGCAGCGGTGGGTCGACGAGGGTCTCCTCGTCATCGAGTCGATCCGCCCGACGGCCTTCGGGTTCGAGGAGCACCTCGCGATGCTGATCCGGCTCGTGACCGATCACCAGCCTCAGTTCGCCGTGCTCGACGCTGTCGCGAGCCTGGGCCGTGCGGGGGCCGCGGAGAACAGCACGACCTCCGTGATCTCCCGGGACCTCGACCTGCTGAAGTCCCGCGGGATCACGACGGTGATGACCACGCTCACCCACCAGGACACCCTCGAGACGAGCCAGGTGGACATGTCCTCGCTCATCGACACCTGGTTGCTGCTGCGCAACCACGAGAGCAACGGTGAGCGCAACCGGCTGCTGTTCGTGATCAAGAGCCGTGGCTCGGCACACTCCAACCAGGTCCGCGAGTTCCTGCTGACCGACCACGGGGCGGAGCTCCTCGACGTCTACATCGGGCCGGGCGGCGTACTCACGGGGTCGGCGCGCGTCGAACAGGTGGCCCATGAGCGTGCAGCGCAGCGCAGCCAGGTCGACGAGCAGGAGCGCCGTCGACGCGAGCTCGACCACCGGACGGCGGCGGTCGAGGCCCAGATCGCTGCTCTGCAGGCCCAGCTGAGCGCCGAGACCGCGGAGTTCGAGCGCTTCGCGGCGGCCACGAGCTCGCGCCGGGACTCCGACCTGGCGGTCCGGGAGACAATGGCCCGTGCCCGCTCGGGTGACGACACGGGCCAGCCCCCGACGGAGATGTGAGATGAACACTGAGACCGAGCACTACGACCTGCGTCTCTACGTTGCCGGCCAGTCGCCGCGCTCGGTCCGGGCGCTGGAGAACCTGCGTCGCGTGTGCGACGAGCATCTCGCCGGGCGCTATCGGGTCGAGGTGATCGACCTGCTCGAGAACCCTGCCCTGGCGCGCGGGGACGAGATCATCGCCGTCCCCACCCTCGTCCGCAAGCTGCCCGAGCCGATCCGCAAGATCATCGGCGACCTGTCCGACACCGACCAGGTGCTGGTCGGGCTCCAGCTGCGAACTGCCGGAGACAGCCCGTGAGGGCGAGCGCGAGCGGCGCGACCTGGATGCTGACGCTCTACGTCAGCGGCGCCTCGGCACGGTCCACGGAGGCCGTCGAGTCCGTACGCCGCATCTGCGACGAGGACCTCGAGGGGCAGGTGGACCTGACCGTCCTCAACGCGGCGGACCATCCCGACCGGGTGCTCGAGGACCACATCCTGGCGATCCCCACGCTGGTCAAGCACGCGCCTCCACCCATGCGCCACCTGGTGGGGAACCTCAGTGACCAGGAGCGTGTCCGCACCGGACTCGACCTGGGTCCGCGGATCGTCCCCGGATCCGCCCACCTGCCGACAGGAGGGGAACCGACATGAATGCCCCTTCCGACGACCTGAGCGGCGAGACCCAGCTCTCCGGCCTGCGCCGTCAGATCGACTACCTCCAGGAGACCCTGGACGCCATCAGCAGCGGCGGCGTCGACGCCGTGGTCGTGGGCCGCCCGGACCACGAGCAGGTGTACACCCTCACCAGCGCCGACCGTCCCTACCGGGTGATCGTCGAGAGCATGGGCGAGGGCGCGGCCACCGTCTCCGAGCGCGGGGTCATCCTGTTCGCCAACAACCAGCTCGCCCGGTTCCTCGGTGTCGATCGGGACAGCATGATCGGTCAGGACCTCAAGGCCTTCGTCGGTGCGGACCAGCATGCCTCGCTGGCCTCCCTCCTGGCGGCGAGCTCGACCGAGACGAGTCGTGCCGAGCTCACGGTCACCGGCCCCGACGGCGTGGAGGTTCCCTTCCTGGTCTCGGCCACCGACATCGACCTCGACGGCTCCCTGGTCCGCTGCCTCGTCCTGACGGACCTGAGCATGCAGAAGATCGTCGAGCAGCAGCTAGCCGCCGAGGTTGCCCAGACCGAGCGTCAGCGGGTGGCCGCGGAGGTGAACGACACCATCGTGCAAGGCCTGGTCGCGGCGGAGATGGCGATCGACCTGGGCCACATGGACCGGGCGCGCAGCCTCGTGGCCAGCACCTCCCGCCATGCTCGCAGCTGGATCGGGGAGCTCGCCGGTGACGCGGACCTCGAGCCCGGGATGGCGGTGCGCAGCTCGCCAGTCCGGCGGCTGGTGGAGGAGACGTGACCGAGAACCTGAGCGTGATGATCGTCGACGACTCCGCAGACCTGCGAGACCTGCTCAGCATGGTCATCGAGCGGCATCCGGACGGGTGGCGGGTGGTGGCGACGGCTGCCGAGGGCGAGCAGGCCGTTCTGGAGGCACGGACGAGCCAGCCGGACCTGGTGCTGCTCGACATCGCCATGCCGGTGATGGACGGGATGCAGGCCCTGCCGCTCATCCGTGAGGTCGCGCCGCAGGCGGTGGTCGTGATGCTCTCCGGCTACCCGTTCTCCACGGCCGGCCAGGGGGCGCTCGACGCCGGCGCCGACGGGTACCTCGAGAAGTCGGACCTCGTGAGGGGCCTGATTCCCCGCCTGGAGAAGATCATCGACTCGCGCCCGGCTCCGGGCGCGAACTGAGCTCAGACCCCGCGGAACCGCGGAGCGCGCTTCTCCCGTGCTGCGCGGATGCCCTCCTGCAGGTCGGCGGTGGCCAGGGTGATCGGCTGCGCGAGGGCCTCCCACTGCACGCACGACTCGAGGTCCTGGTGGCCGCCCTCCCGCAGCGCGAGCTTGGTGTAGCGGCTCGGGATGGGCGCCGTCGCAGCGATCCCGGCCGCGATCTCGTCGACCTCCTCGCGGAACCGGTCGGCGGGGAAGACGCGGGACACCAGGCCGAGGCGGAGCGCCTCGTCGGCCTCGACCGTCCGCCCGGTGAGCAGCAGCTCGCGGGCGTTGGCCTCACCGACCGCGTCGGGCAACAGGTAGGTGGCCGCCATCCCCGGGTTCATCCCCAGCTTCACGAACGGCGCCGAGAGTCTCGCCCCGGCAGCGGCGTACCTGATGTCGCAGGCCAGCGCCAGGCACAACCCGGCTCCGATCGCGGGGCCGTTGACGGCCGCGACGGTCGGCACCTCGAGTGAGCGGATCGACAGCCACGCGCGGTAGAACCCCATCATCCGGGTGCGCAGGTAGTCGACCTCGGCGTCCGGCTCGCTCGCGATCCAGCCGGTGTTGCCCCCGGAGCAGAACGCGCTGCCCTCCCCGGTGACCACGACCACGCGCAGGCTGCGGTCTGCCCTGAGCTCCTCGATCGCCCGCACCCAGGAGGCCGTCATTTCGTCCGACATGGCGTTGCGCTGGTCGGGGTTGTCCAGCACCAGCCGGGCGACGCCGTCCGACGGTCGCTCCAGGCGAAGCTGCTCGAACGGGCTCCCAGGGGCGTCAGAGGGCGACATGAGCGGGAGGTTACCGTCGCAGGACACGCCTGCCGCGAGCGCCACCCATGCACGGATTGAGCGTGAATGTGGTCTAGGGTCGATTGAGGTTCGAGTAGCGGACCCCGGCGGGTTTTCCCCGACGCCCCCGCCGAGACGACCAAGGGAATGATGAGGAGGCCGTCATGGCGGAGACCTGGAGCGGCGAGTTCTACTGCGTGAAGTGCAAGGAGAAGCGCGAGGCGAGCGGCGAGGTCAGGGTCAACGACAAGGGCACCCGGATGGCCAAGGCCGTCTGCCCTGTCTGCGGCACCAACCTGAACCGCATCCTCGGCAAGGCCTGACACCCAGCCGACGACGTTCACGGCGGGATCCTTCCTCGGGAGGGTCCCGCCGTCGCCATTTCCCCGCACGATCGGCTGTGGACGGCCATTTCGCAGGTGGTCCGGCCGCGTCCTAGCGTCCGCACATGCACGATCTCCCGCGCCACCAACCGCTCGAGCTGCAGCTCGCCCCCGGACTCCGGGTCGTCGGCGCGCGGGCACGACCATCTCCAGGTCGGGCTGTACGCCGGCCGCCGGGTCCTCCTGCCCCGCACCGAAGCCGTCGAGGCCACCCTCGAGGCCCTGCTCGCTCGCGGCACGCTCGAGCTCGACCGCGACACCGCCGCCGTGCTCGACCGGCTGCACCGCCAGGGGTGCCTCTCCCGTCGCGATGCGGAGGCCCAGCGGGATCGCCGGCGCCGCGAGGGCCGGGTCGCCGTGCTGGGGACGCTGGCTGGGACCGACGGCACCGACCTGTTCGCCGCGCGCGGGCGTCGAGGTCGTCGGGGCGACCGGGCCGGGTGACGACGCGACCGAGCGGGCCGACGTCGTGCTCGTGCTCAGCACCGGAGAGCTCGCCGCGCGAGCGCCTCGACCCCCTGGTCCGGCGCGGGACCAGCCATCTCGTCGTACGACTGGTGGACGGGGCGGCCCTGGTCGGCCCGTTCGTCGTACCCGGCGTGACCGCGTGCCTGCGCTGCATCGACGCCCACCGGACGATCCACGATCCCGACCACGTGGTCGTCACCAGCCGCTACGTGCGGGCCGGCTCACGGGCCCGACCCGACGGCGCGCCCGACGTCTCCGACCCCCTCCTCGCCGCCGTCGCGGTGGCCTGGGCGGTGCGCGACGTGGTCGCGCACCTCGACGGGCGCCGGCCCTCGACGTGGTCACGCACCCTCCTGCTCGACGTCGAGCCGTCCCGCAGCGAGGAGGAGGACTGGTCCAGGCACCCGCAGTGTGGCTGTTCCTGGCCCGCACCCGACCAGTTGTCAGGCACCATGGGGGCATGACCGCACCCGTGCCCAGGGCGTGGCGTGGGGGTGACGCGTGAGCGAGCTGCCGCGCAAGGCCGCCGCGCGCACCGCCAAGCTCGCCGCCCTGCCCCTCGGGTACGCCGGCCGGACCGCCCTCGGCTTCGGCAAGCGCATGGGCGGTGCCTCCGCGGAGTCGGTGCTGACCGAGGTCCAGCAGCGCACCGCCGAGCAGCTGTTCCGAACCCTGGGTGACCTCAAGGGCGGGGCGATGAAGTTCGGCCAGGCGATGTCGATCTTCGAGGCCGCGCTGCCCGACGAGATCGCGGCGCCGTACCGCGAGCACCTGACGCGGCTGCAGGACTCCGCACCACCGATGCCCACCATGACCGTGCGCGAGATCCTGGCCCGCGAGCTGGGCGCGGACTGGAAGGACCACCTGGTCTGGTTCGATCCCGACCCCGCGGCCGCGGCGTCGATCGGGCAGGTGCACCGCGGCACCTGGGTCGACGGGCGGGAGGTGGCCGTGAAGGTGCAGTACCCCGGCTCCGCCGAGGCCCTCACCTCCGACCTCCGTCAGCTCAGCCGGGTGGCACGGAGTCTCGCGCCGCTGATCCCCGGGCTGGACATCCGCGCCCTGGTCACGGAGGTCCAGGAGCGCGCCGTGGAGGAGCTCGACTACCAGCTGGAGGCGGAGGCACAGCGGGTCTTTGCCGCCGAGTTCCGCGAGGACCGCGACATCGTCGTTCCGGACGTCGTGCAGGAGTCGGGCACCGTGCTGGTCACCGAGTGGATGGAGAGCACCGGCTCGCTCGCCCGCGTGATCCGCGAGGGCACCCAGGAGGAACGAGACCACTACGGGCTGAGGTTCGTGCAGTTCATGTTCGACGCTCCGCGGCGCACCGGGCTCCTGCACGCCGACCCGCACCCGGGCAACTTCCGGACCCTCCCCCGCCCCGACGGGTCACCCGGACGACTCGGCGTGCTCGACTACGGTGCGGTGGCCCGGCTCCCCCAGCGCGAGCTGCCTCGTTCGCTGGGCGCCCTGATCCGGATCGCGCTGCTGGAGGACTACGAGCAGCTCGTCACGGCGCTGCGCGACGAGGGATTCGTCCGCGAGAAGATCCGCATCGACGCAACGCAGCTGCGCGCCTATCTCGGACCGTTCCTGGAACCCGCCAGCGTCGACGAGTTCCACTTCTCGCGGGCCTGGATGCAGGAGCAGTTCCGGCGCATCAACGACCCACGAGGCGACGCGTACGCCGCGATGCTCAGGCTGAACCTGCCTCCGGCGTACATGCTGATCCACCGCACCTTCGCCGGGGGCGTCGGTGTGCTGAGCCAGCTCCAAGCGCGGGTGCCGTTCCGCAAGGTGCTGCTGGACTCGCTGCCGGGGTTCGCCGACTGAAACCGCCAGCCCCCTCACCACCACTCGGAGTCGAGCTTGCTCTCCATCGCGCGCAGGTGGTTGCGGGAGCACTCGTCGCAGAACCAGCGTTGCCTGCCGTTCTCGACCGCCGAGGTCCAGGTGATCGGGGGTACGTCGGACTCCACGACCGTTCCGCAGAATGCGCAGGTGACCACCGCACCACGATAGGCCCGCGTCGTGCCGTGCCTGGACATGCCTGAGCCCCGGGGGTCCTCCCCGGGGCTCAGGTCTGGGATGCGGTCGAGGGCCGTCTGGTGGCCCGCGCCGCCGCGGTCACGGGACGCGGGCGACGACGAGCCGTGCCTGCGAGGCGGCACGCTCGGCCCGGCGGGATACCCGCTCGGCCTTGTGCGACAGCCTCTCGGCCCTGCGCTGCAGCCGGCGGACGGCGGCAGCACGGCGGGCCTGACGGTACTCCTCGACCTCGACCATGCGGGAGCTGTGCAGCTCTCGCGCCAGGTCGGCAGAGGTGTAGTTCATCGGGTTCTCCGATCTTGGAAGTCTCGGTGGTCATGGTGGTGGTCAGCAGCCCTACGCGGCGTCCTTGCGGGGCCGTCCTCGCGGGCGCTTGCGCGGGATCACCGCTCCGGAGAGGAACAGCTCACCGCCCCAGACGCCCCACGGCTCGCGCCGCTCGAGGGCGCCCGCCAGGCACTCCGCCCGGACCGGGCAGTCCCGGCACAGCGCCTTCGCGAGCTCCACGTCGCTGGGCGACTCCGCGAAGTACAGCTCCGGGTCCTCCCTGCGGCACGGCAGCTCCGCCTCGTCGATGACTGCGTGGTCGACAACGCTGATGCTCATCTGTCACCTCCTCGTGACTCGTTCCGTGTCGACTCGGTTCTGGGAAACACAAAGGCCGCGGATCCCTTGATCGGGTTCCGCGGCCTGGAGGCTGCTGAGGCGAGAGAGGACTCACGTCGTCAGTGGACTCCAGGGGCGGCGACCCGTGACCATGCCGGCTGCGCCGGTGGTCGGGAACAGAGCCTGGGCGTGGCCATCCACGCGGAAGCGGGCAGACTGCTCCCCTGCGTCACCGAGAGTGGGCGCGACGCAGGCAGACCGCATCACGGTCGCGTGGCTGGTGTTGATCAGCTTCACGTCGCACCTCCTTAGGTCGCCTCGGGGCAGTCCGGCTCATCGGACGGGTGAGTGGCACGGTACGCCGCGACGTTTCTGGCGCGCAAATGATTTTTCGGCAGGCGCTCGAAATTCTGGAGAACGGCCGTCGAAGACCGGTGCGTATCGGGTCTTTTCCCGCTCAGCCGATGATCGCCAGCAGGTCGTCGGCGTACTTCTCCAGCTTGGCCGCGCCGATGCCGTTGATCGACTGCAGGCCACGACGATCGGTGGGCCTGACCTCGGCCAGGGCCTCGAGGGTGGCGTCGGAGAAGACCACGAAGGCCGGGACGCTCTGAGCCTCGGCCTGCTCCTTGCGCCATGAGCGGAGCGACTCGAACAGTTCCTCGTCGTAGGGCACGGGACAGTCGTGGCAGTACCCGCGGTTGCGCTCCCGGGAGCTGGCGAGCGGTCGTTGGCACTGCTTGCACACCGCGGCCTTCTTCGCGCCGCGTCGCCCGGAACGACCGGTCGAGACGTGCTCGGGTCGATCGGTGACCGACTCGGGCCGCAGCCCGTCGAGGAACCGCGACGGCTTGCGCCGGGCCTGACCACCGGGGTTGCGGGCGAGCGCCCACGAGAGCCAGAGGTGCTCTCGGGCCCGGGTGATGCCCACATAGAGCAGGCGTCGCTCCTCCTCGACCGCGTCCGGTGTGTCGGCGTAGGTGATCGGCATCGACCCCTCCTGCAGGCCGCAGAGGAAAACGGCGTCCCACTCCAGGCCCTTCGCCGCGTGCAGGGTCGCCAGGGTGACGCCCTCGGCCACGGGCGCGTGCTGCTCGTGGGCCCGACGGTCGAGCTCCGCGACGAAGCCGGCGAGGGTCGGGGCCACCTCGGTCGCCGCGTGGTCGGCGGCCTGTGAGACGAGCGCCTGCAGCGACTCCCACCGGTCACGGGCCTGGCCGCGCGCGGTGGGCGCCTCCGGTGTCCAGCCCATCCCGGAGAGTACGGCGCTCACGCGGTCACCCAGCGCATCGGAAGCCTCCTCACCGGCCCGCGCCTCGCCGCGCAACAGCGCGAGCGCCTGACGGACCTCCTGACGCTCGAAGAACCGGGCCGCCCCGCGCACCACATAGGGGATCCCGCGGGCCGTGAGCGCCTCCTCGAAGGCCTCCGACTGGGCGTTGATCCGGAACAGGACGGCCATCTCGCGCAGGGGGACGCCGGCCTCGCGGAGGCGGCCCACCTCGTGAGCCACGGCCTCGGCCTCGTCGACCTCGTCCGTGGCCTCGCGCCAGCTCAGCGCCGGGCCGGCCTCCCGCTGGGCACGCAGCTGGACGCTCGCGGTCGCGGACCCCTTCAGCAGGGTGTTGGCCGCCTCGATCACCTGCGGTGTCGAGCGGTAGTTGCGGACCAGCTCGACGCTCGCGGCGCCGGGGAACCGGCTGGGGAACCCGGTCAGGTAGGACGCCTGCGCACCGGCGAAGGAGTAGATCGTCTGGGCAGGGTCCCCGACCACGCAGAGCTCGTCGCGCCCGCCGAGCCACAGGTCGAGGAGCGCGGACTGGATCGGGCTGACGTCCTGGTATTCGTCCACGACGAACCACTTGTACTGGCGGCGCACCTCGGCGGCGACCCGCTCGTCCTCGCTCAGCAGCGCGGCACCGATCAGCAGCACGTCCTCCATGTCCATCCGGCCCTGGTCACGCTTGAGCTCCTCGTAGCTGGCGAACACATGGGCCACCGTGCCGGCGTCGAGGCCGCTGACCTCCCGTCCGCGCCGGGGTGCCAGACGCTCGTAGTCGTCGGGCCGCACGTTGCTCACCTTGGCCCACTCGATCTCGCTGGCAAGGTCGCGCAGCAGGGCCTGGTTGACGTCCACCCGGTTGCGGCGAGCGGCGCCCGCGACCAACGGGATCTTCGACGCGGTCAGCTCGGGCGGGGCACCGCCGTAGACCTTCGGCCAGAAGTAGCGCACCTGTCGCAGGGCCGCGGAGTGGAAGGTGCGGGCCTGCACGGCACCCGCCGCCATCGTGCGCAGGCGGGACCGCATCTCGCCGGCCGCACGCGTGGTGAACGTGACGGCCAGGACCTCCGTCGGGTTGTAGACGCCGGCCGCGACGCCGTAGGCGATGCGATGGGTGATCGCGCGGGTCTTGCCGGTGCCGGCGCCGGCCAGCACGCGGACAGGGCCACGCAGCGTGGTGGCGACCTCACGCTGCTCCGGGTCGAGCGAACTGAGTAGATCGTCCGCATGCATCGGAAATGTTCTCCGTCCCGGTGGTGTTGTGTTCGGTGACGAGCGTAGACGCGAGAGAGGACAACTGTGAGCGCCCACCCCAGGACCGGTTCGACCACCGGGACCTTCACGATGTACACGACCCCGTGGTGTGGCTACTGCCACCGCCTGCAGGGCCAGCTGGACCGTGAGGGCATTGCGTACGACGTGGTCGACATCATGCGGGACCCGAGCGCCGCGGACGTCGTGATGGCCGCCAACAACGGCAACCAGACGGTGCCGACGCTGGTGTACGACGACGGCAGCGCCCACACGAACCCGTCGGTCGGCGAGGTCAAGCAGAAGCTGGCCGCGATCGCCTGAGTCGAGGCGTCACCAGCGACCCGGCAGGGCGTCGCCGTACCAGCTCTCGACCAGGGAGCGCGAGATCGAGACGCCCCCGGGGAGGACGAGCGTGCCGGCCTCGGCCTCCGCACGCATCTCCTCGCGGGTGAACCAGCGCGCGTCCTCGATCTCCGAACCGTCGACGTCGATGACGGTCTCGACCGCGCGGGCCGTGAAGCCCACCATCAGGCTCGCGGGAAGCGGCCACGGCTGGCTGCCGAAGTAGGACACCTCCCCCACCCGGACACCGGTCTCCTCCTCGACCTCGCGGCGCACCGCGTCCTCCATCGTCTCGCCCGGCTCCACGAACCCCGCCAGCGTCGAGTACCGGCCCTCGGGCCAGGCCGGGCTTCGACCGAGCAGCGCGCGCTCCTCGGGGCTGCCCGGTTCGCCGTCGGTGACGACCATGATCACCGCGGGGTCCGAGCGCGGGAACTGGTCGCGGCCGCAGCCGGTGCAGTGCAGCACGTGGCCCGCCATCCGGGGTTCGAGTCCGCCACCGCACCGGGGGCAGTGCCGCGTCGCCCACAGCCACTCGGCCAGGCCGATCGCGTGCAGCACGAGAGGACCGTCGGCGACGGTCTCCTCTGCCAGCGACTGCACCACCGCGCGCAGGACCACCCACTCGTCACGTTCCCCCGGGGCGTCGTCAGGGTCGACGATCACGGCGAAGTGCACGACACCGTCTCGCTCCCCCAGCAGGACGCGAAGCCCGTCTGGTGCATCCTCCGGCGAGACCCAGGCCAGACGGCCCTCGATCGGGCGCACCCGTGCCCCGGCGATCACCAGCACCCGGGTGGCAGGGTCGGCCCAGCGCTCGTCCAGCCACCGACCGTCGTCGCGCAGCTGCCCGTGCCGGTCGTGGGCGTGCCGTGACAGCGCCGCGTGCGGCAGCAGCCGCGACGTGCTCATGTGCGCTCCTCCATGCTCGCGACACTAGACGGGTAAGTCCGAGGGGTGTGCAAGCGAGCGCCGCTCAGTGCGTGCGCTGGCAAGGCGGAGGGAGCCGTGGCGGAGCCACGGCGACTGACGAACGCAGTCCAGCGTGCGTGATGAGCGGGGCGCAGCGTGCTCCCCTCGGACTTGGTCGTCTTGATGACCGAGCCCATCTGGCTCCCAGCCGCATCTCCTAGGGTGTGCCCCCATGAGCATCCACATCGGCGCGCAGCCCGGCGAGATCGCGCCCACGGTCCTGCTTCCGGGCGACCCAATGCGGGCGAAGTGGATCGCCGAGACCTTCCTCGACGACGCCGCCTGCTACAGCCAGGTACGCGGGATGTACGGCTACACCGGCACCTGGCGCGGGGAGCGCGTCTCCGTCCAGGGCTCGGGGATGGGGCAGCCGTCGATGTCGATCTACGTCAACGAGCTCTTCGAGGAGTACGACGTGCAGCGGATCGTCCGGGTCGGGTCGTGCGGCGCGGTCACCGAGAAGGTGGCCCTGCGCGACGTGGTGATCGCCTCCGGCGCCTGCACCGACTCCTCGATGAACCGGCTGCGCTTCCACGGCCTCGACTACGCGCCGGTGGCCGACTTCGACCTGCTGCGCGCATGCCGTCGACGCGGCGGAGTCCCGGGACGACGTCACCACCCACGTCGGCCTGATCTTCTCGGGGGACACCTTCTACTCGCCGCGTCCGGAGCTGATGGAGCCGATGGTCGCCCACGGGGTGCTGGCCGTGGAGATGGAGGCGAGTGCGCTCTACACGCTGGCCGCGGCCCACGGCCGCAAGGCGCTGGCGATCTGCACAGTGAGCGACCACATCGTCACCGGTGAGGAGACGACCGCCGCGGAGCGGGAGCAGTCCTTCGGCGCGATGGTCGACATCGCGTTGGCCGCCGCATCCGCAGACGCGGCGAAGTCGGCCTGACCGCTAGTTGGCGGCGTACTCGGGTGCGTGAGCGGCGTACTCGGTGCCCTGCGACGGCAGGCGGGGACCGGTGGGCTGCGACGGCATCCGGACCGCGCTGACCGCCTCCTGGCGTACGACGCACAGGTCGCCGCTGTCCTCGAGGATGGCGACACCGTGACCGTCGTTGTTGATGATGCGGCCCGTGATCCACTCGCCGCCGAGGTTGACCCGGACGAGCATGTTCTCTTGCTTCGCCCGGTCGAGCGCGTGGCCCACAGTGACCAACGTGGTGGATCCGAACATGAGAGACGCCCTTTCCGAGCGAACTGCTGACTCGGTCAAGTTTGGTGCACCGGCTCGGACAATGCACTCATAGAGGGCAAAGGCGGACGTACTGGTCTACACCGGACCCGAGAGGATCTCCTCGAGGGCTTGACGGTCCGGCAGGTCGGTCGGCCGGACCGTCTCGCCGCTCCGCACGTAGTGGAAGGCCACCGCCACCTGGTCGAGCGGTGCCCCCGTCAGCTCGGCCCAGGCAACCCGGTAGAGCGCCAGCTGCAGCGGGTCTGCGGTCTGTCGGCGGTTGGTCTTCCAGTCGACGACCAGCCAGGTGCCGTCCGGCTCGGCGTACACAGCGTCGATGCGCCCACGCACGACCTGGCCGGCCAGGACGAGGGCGAACGGGGGTTCCACCGCGTGCGGGACCCGCTCCGCGAAGGGGCCGGACTCGAAGCGGGCGATCAGCTCCCGCAGGTCGTCCTCGTCGTCGATCCCGAGGTCACCCCGGCCCGGCAGGTCGTCGGGGTCGAGCAGGGACTGCTGGCCGAACCGGGCCTCGACCCAGGCGTGGAAGCGGGTGCCGAACCGCGCGGCCGGCGAGGGCTGGCGCGGCATCGGTCGGGCGAGCTCGCGCGCGAACCGGTCGGGGTCGTCGCGCAGACGGGCCACCGCCGTTGCCGAGAGGCTCGTGGGCAGCGGCACCTCGACGACGTCGGAGCGGTCCGCCCGCGCCTCGCGGAGCAGCCGGTCGAGCTCGGCGTCCCAGTCCTCCACCTGCGCGGACTCCACGAGGTCCAGCCCCTCGTCAGGGTCCGCGGGCGAAGCCGCACGCACCACCTCGGCGGCACGCCGGCGCAGATCCGCCTCCCGGCCGATGCCGGCGACGGGCCACGGCGTGGAGGTGTCGGTCACGGCGTAGGGGTTGGCCGCGCCCTTCTCCGGCCTGTCCAGCCACTCGACCTCGAGCTCGAGCTCGGCGGCCAGGTCGGCGACGAGCCGCTGGTACTCCGACGGACCGAAGGGCGTCGCGCGCGGGCTCCACAGGTACGACGAGATCTCGAGCCGGTGCGCCGCCCGGGTGAACGCGACGTAGGCCAGCCGCAGCTCCTCGACCTTGTCGTGGGCGCGGGTGTCGCCGCGGTAGGCGTCGAGGGCCGCCTTGTCCCAGCCGGCCAGCTGGGGCTGGTCGGCAGCATCACCGCGAAGGGGCGCGGGAAGCACCGACGGAGAGGACGTCCAGAGGGTGCGGGAGCGGTTGGAGGGGAACCGGGTCTCGCACGCCCCGACCAGGAACACCGAGTCCCACTCGAGGCCCTTGGCCCGGTGTACGGTCAGCAGCTTCACCGAGTCGGCCTCCGTCGGCGTGGCGACGTCGAGGCCGTTGCCCTGGTCGTCCTCGGCCGTCAGGTAGGCCAGCAGCGCCGGGAGGGTCACGTCGCCGTCGACAGCCTGGAACTCGGCCACGGCCTTGAGGAACAGGTCGACGTTGTCGCGGCGCGCGGCGGCCGCCGGGCTCACCGCCGAGGCGAGCTCGATGTCGATGCCCGTGGTGTCGACGATGCGCCGGACGACGTCGAGGATCGGCTCCCCGGCGTACGCCCGGAGCGAGCGGAGCTCGCCGCCGAGCAGCGCGAACCGCTCGCAGCGCCTCCGGGGAGTACGCCGCCTGGCCGGGGTCCTCGAGCGCATCGCTCGAGCGCCGGCAGCTCGGCCGGGTCGATGCCGTCGGCGATCTCGGTGAGCTGGTCGCCGACCGTGGCGCTCTCCACACGGCCCCGCTTGCCGGCGATCTCCGCCGCCCGCTGCTTGAGCAGGCGCAGGTCCCGCGGACCGATGGCCCACCGCGGGCCGTTCAGCAGGGTGAGTACGGCGGCGTTGGCCGTGACGTCCTGGAGCAGCTCGAGCATCGCCACGATCTCGGCCACCTCGGGCAGGCGCAGCAGCCCGGACAGGCCCACGATCTCGACGGGGATGCCGACGCTGGTGAGCGTGTCGAAGACGTCCTCGGCCGTCGCGTTGTCGCGGGTGAGCACCCCGATGTCCGACCAGCTCCCGGTGTGGGCCTCGGCGCACGGCCTCGGCGAGCCAGGCGAGCTCGCCGTCCTGCGTCTCGAAGACGCGGGCCGCGACCTGGCCGGGGTGCGCGTCCGGCTTCGGCTCGAGCGGGCGCACCAGCGTCGTCCCGGCGTACAGCGGCGCGGCGAGGGCGTTGGCGACCTCGAGGATGCGGCGGTCGGAGCGCCGGTTGACGGTCAGCGGCAGCACCGGCACCTCGCCCTCGAGCGCCGGGAAGGTGTCGGCGAAGTTGAGGATGTTGGACACCGAGGCGCCGCGCCAGCCGTAGATCGCCTGGTTGGGGTCGCCCACCGCCGTCACCGCGTGGCCGCGGCCGCCCGCGACGTCGGGTCCGGAGAACAGCCGGGCCAGCATCCGCGCCTGGGCCACCGAGGTGTCCTGGTACTCGTCGAGCAGCACCACCTTGAACCGCGACCGCTCCAGGTCGCCGACGTCGGGCTGGTCCTCGGCGAGCCGGGCGCCCAGGGAGATCTGGTCGGAGAAGTCCATCAGGCCGAGGTCGGCCTTCAGCCGTCGGTAGGACGTGACGAGCTGCATCAGCTCCGCGCGCCGCCCGACCGCGGACATCGCCTTCTCGATCGCCTCGCAGTAGGTCTTCCGCGCCTTGCCCGCGCGCTCATCCGTCAGGGCCGCGGCGAACCCCTGGCGCGCCTGCTCATCCGTCGCGCGGACGTCGTCAGGCTGAGACGAGGTGCTCGCTCATCGCACCGTCGAGCGCAAGCAGGTTCTGGATCACGGTCGGGCGGGTGGTCGCTCAGCAGCTCGATCTCACCGGTGAACCGCTCCACCGCCCGCGCGCCGAGCTGGAAGCGCGAGGCGTCGGTGATGACGCGCGTCTCCGGCTCGTGCCCGATGCGCAGGCCGTGCTCGGAGAGCAGGTTGGCGGCATAGGCGTTGTACGTCACGACGGTTGGCTCGAGCGAGTCGACGTCGTCGTCGCGCACCGCCGTCGCCTCGCTGATCGCACCCGCAGCGAGCAGCGCGTCGCGGATGCGCTGACGCAGCTCGCTGGCTGCCTTGGTGGTGAAGGTCAGACCGAGCACCTCCTCGGGACGGACCTGGCCGGTCACCACGAGGTAGACCACGCGGGCAGCCATCAGTGTGGTCTTGCCCGAGCCCGCCCCGGCGATCACCACGGAGGGTGACAGCGGTGCCGTGATGGCCGCCCACTGCTGCGGGCTGGGGGCCCACGGGGTGCGCATCACCGCCTGGAGCTCCTCCGGGGTCGCGATCTCGCGCGCAGTCACGGTCATTGGGCCAGCACCGACCCAGCGCTCTTCGCCGGGCAGATCGGCACGAACGCGCAGTCGCGGCACTGGACCTGTCCCGGCACGGCGGGGAACACCTCGAGCCGGATCAGCTCGGCGGCCAGGCCCAGCTCCGCGCGCAGGCCCTCGCGGACCGCTCCCTCGTCGGAGGCCGCGGGCTGCTGCTGCACCAGGGCGGGCCCGTCGTCGAGGGCGCCGAGCTGCACCAGCTCGGCGCCGCCGCTGCGCAACGGCTCTCCCCCACCGAGCTCGTCGTCCAGGGCGCCGCTGTCCACGGCGTACTGGTAGAGCGCGAGCTGGCGGTGGGACTCCACCGACTTGTTCGACGGCGCCGACCGTCCCGTCTTGAGGTCGACCACGACGACGTCGCCGTCGGCGTCCACGCTCGACCCGGTCGGCGTACCCGGTCAGCTCGCACCTGCTCGCCGTCGGGCAGCTCGACGGTCGTGGAGAAGCGCTTCTCGGTGCCGACGAGCTCACGCTTGTCGCCGTAGTGCCACTCGAGGAACCGCGTCAGTGCCCGGCGCACGCGGGCGTGCTCGCGGGCCTTGGACCACGGCGTCCGGAAGTGCAGCCGGTCCCACACGGCGTCGACGTGCTCCATCAGCTCGTCGACGTCACCGGGGCCCGACGTCAGCTCACCGCGGGCCACGCGCTCGGCCAGCGCGTGCAGCAGCTGCCCCACGTTGGCCTCCTGGTGGGCTCGCTCGACGCCGCCCGCCTCGTCGCGCAGGAACCACTGGGCCGGGCAGACCATCACCGACTCGAGCATGCTGGCCGAGACCGGGCACCGGCTGGTCGGGGTCGCGGACCGGGTCGCGAGGACAGGCTCAGCGGACCGGGTGCCCCACCAGGTCGCGGGGTCGGCCTGCGGGCACGAGCTGACGGCTCCCGACCTGCTCGGCCGCCAGGCGCGCGAGCCGGCGTGCCGCGGCGTGGCGCAGCGCGTCGGAGGTGTCCGGGTCGGCGACCGTGCGCCGCAGCTCGCTGACCAGCCCGGCGAGCGACAACGGTCGCGCCGGCCGCCCCTTCACGTGCCCGACCTCGACCCCGAGCTCGCCGAGGAAGCGGGACGGCTGCTCGCCGTCGTCCTCGCGCGACTGCACGGCGGTCACGACCAGGCGCTGGCGGGCACGGGTGCACGCGACGTAGAACAGCCGGCGCTCCTCCATCAGCAGCTCACGGGCGGTGACCGGTGGCACCAGCCCGTCGCTGCCGATCCGGTCGGCCTGGAGCAGGGTGGAGCGCCGTCGCAGGTCGGGCCAGCGCCTCGGCCTGCACGTGGGCGACCACGACGAGCCGCCACTCCAGGCCCTTGGAGCGGTGCGCGGTCAGCAGGCGCACCGCGGCTCCGCGCACCCCCCGCTCGGACAGCGTGTCGGCGGGGATCTGCTGAGCGACCAGGGTGGCCAGGAAGTTGCGCACGCCCACGTGGTCGCGCTGCTCCTCGGCCCGGGCCGCGGCGTCGAAGAGCGCCACCACCGAGTCGAGGTCGCGGTTGGCCCGGCGGGCGGCTCCGCCACCGACGGCCACCGACCGCCGCAGCCGCTGCGGCCACGAGGTGCCTGACCACAGCGTCCAGAGCACCTGCTCGGCGGTCGCGCCGTCCTCGAGCTCGGCGCGTGCCCGGACGAGAAGCGCGTGCAGCGCGGCCGCACGGGTCGCCGCCGGCTCGGACAGGCCGTCGAGGAACCCCGGCTCGACGACGGCCGCGCGCAGCAGCTCGCGCGACGGGCGGGCGGGCTTGCCGGACGCGTGTGTCTGCTCCTTCTCCCGGACCCGCAGCGCGCGGGCGAGTCGGCGCACGTCACCCGCGTCGAGCCCACCGAGTGGGCCGGTGAGCAGGGCCTCGGCGCGACCCGGGTCGACGTACTCGACGTGGTCGCGGTCCTCGTTGTCGAGGTTGAGCACGGCGCGCAGTGCGTCGAGCATCGGCAGCACGGCCGGGTCGCGGACCAGGGGCACGTCGTCGCCGGCCACCTCGACGGGGACACCGGCGGCGCCGAGCGCCCGGCGCAGGCCCGGGATCGAGGTGCGTCCCGAGCGCACGAGCACCGCCATCTCGTCCCAGGGGATGCCGTCCTCGAGGTGGGCGCGCCGCAGCAGGTCGGCGAGGTGCTCGGCCTCCGCGCGCTCGGTCTCGTACGTCGCGACCTCGACCCGGCCGTCACCGAACGGCGCCGGCCTCGGCGAGCGGGCGACAGGAACGCCTCGCGCGCGGCCTCGTCGATCGTGCCCGGGAGGGCCAGCCGCCGCGCCACCCGCTGCGTCGCCGCGAGCAGCCGCTGGCCGAACCGCCGGGTGGTCCGCAGCGCGACGACGTCGGCGGGCGACCCGTCGGGACGGGCGAAGGCGCGCGGGAACTCGAGGATGCCGCGCACCTCCGCTCCCCGGAAGGCGTAGATCGACTGGTGCGGGTCACCCACAACGGCCAGGTCGCGCCCGTCACCGGCGAGGCGGCGCAGCAGCGCGACCTGCGCCGGGTCGGTGTCCTGGTACTCGTCGACGAAGACGTGCGCGAACCGTGCGCGCAGGTCCTCGCGGTGCGTCTCGGCCTCGATCACGGCGCGGCGGATCAGGTCGGTGTAGTCGGTGGCGCTCTGCTGGTCGAGGTTGACGAGGTACTGCTCGAGGAACAGCCCCGCCGCGACGTACTCCGGGCAGGTCGTGCGCCTCGCCCAGCGCTCGCAGCGCCTCGCCGTCGAGCCCCTTCTCGCGGGCGCGACCGAGCACGGACTGCACCTCGTGGGCGAAGCCGCGGGTGCCGAGGGCTCCGCGCAGCGAGTCGGGCCAGCGCACCGACTCGGGCGCGTCGGTGAGCAGCTCGCGCAGCACGACGTCCTGCTCCGGCGCGCTGAGCAGGCGCAGCGGTCCGGCGTACAGCTCGGCCGGGGAGTACTGCCGGATCAGGCCGTAGGCGAAGGAGTGGAAGGTCGAGCACAGCGCCGTCGACGTCGTGCGGCCGAGGCGGGCGGTGACCCGGTCACGCAGCTGCTCGGCGGCCTTGCGGCTGAAGGTCAGCGCCAGCACGGACCTCGGGCGGCGCCCCGCGGTTCTCGATCCGGTCCACGATCGCCTCGACCAGCGTCGTGGTCTTGCCGGTGCCGGGCCCCGCGAGCACCAGCAGCGGGCCGCCCGGGTGGTCGACCACGGCACGCTGCGCGCCGTCGAGCACCGGCGCCGAGACGAGCCGCGCGTCGCGGCCGCACGAGCCGGTAGCCCGGCTCACCGGGATGCGTCGCAGCGGGGTCTCACCCGGACCACCCAAACATGCCCCGCCGACACGTGCTCCTCAGGGCTGCCAGAACGCCCGCGGCATGTCGATGCGGCCGGACGCCCGCGATCGGGGTCCCCTCGTCGAGGTAGGCAGCCCGCGCCTCGTCGCCGTGGCTGGGCGGCAGCGACCCGTCGGCTCGTACGACGCGCCACCACGGCACGGCCCGCCGAGTTCGACATCACCCTGCCCACGAGCCGGGGACCGCCTGACCGACCCTGCTCGGCGATCGCGCCGTACGTCGTGACCCGGCCGCGTGGCACCTGCTCGACGATCAGCGAGCACCCGCTCGACGTACTCCTCGGGATCCACGGTGCCGATGATCGCAGGACCCAGGCGACATGACAGCGCCCCACCTACCGCTCGGGAGGTGGGGCGCTGATGTCTCGCTGGCCGAAGGACGGCCAGGAGATCAGAACATCGGTGCGAAAGGCTCCGTGCCGTTGGCCAGGGTGAGGCCCGCCATGCCGTTGCGCCTGGGCGTAGGCGAGCTCCTTGGCGATGTCGCCGACACCGTTCGAGCCGGCGAGCGGAGCGATCTGCACGGTCGAGAGCGTCCCGAGTGCGCGGCCCTGGTCGTCGATGAACGCGCTGCCGGAGTCACCGGGGATGCCGGGGGTCGCCGTGTAGACGTTGTGCGACCAGCCGTCGCCCTCGTCGCCGACGCTGGTGCCCTGCTTGGGCGACAGCGGCTCGGCGCCGCCACGCAGGCTGGAGTTTCCGTAGGAGTAGACGGTGTCGCCCTCGACGGTGCCGTCGGTGTCGATGCCGGTGGGGCCGCCCCAGAACGGGATGGTGGGGTTGACCTTGGAGACGTCGGCGGCGTCGACCTTCACGATGCCGAGGTCGTTGTAGGCGCAGGCGTTCTCGTTGGACTCGTTGTTGCGCTGCATCGCCAGCCAGGACGAGTAGACGAGCGTGCCGCCGCCGACGCGGGTGCCGTCGGAGGCGAGGCTGCCGCCCTCCACGAAGTCGACCTTGGTGCCGAGCGGCAACGAGCCGGCGTCGCAGCCGTTGGTGTCGGTCGCCTCACCGGTGCCGGCGCAGTGCGCGGCGTAGCCGACGTAGACGGCACCGGAGCCGTCGGTGTAGACGAAGTTGGCGGTGCACTGGGCACCGTCGGTGTACATCATCGTCCCGGGGTGGATCGCGGCCGACTCGGCCGGCGCCCACGCCACCGCGGCAGCGGTCCTGTTCTTGGCCTTGGGCGCAGCGCTCGCGGACCCGGGAGCGGTCGCGACGCTGGCTGCGACGAGGGTGGCGGTCGCGATGGAGGCCAGCAGTGTGCGGGACAAGCGCATGGGAGAGCCTTTCCGGATCTGGGCGCGCCGGTGAGCGCCTTCTCCGTGCTCAACGCCACGGGCCGCTTCGGGTTACGGGTTGGTAGTCAATTCGGACTATCCGGCCATTCCGGCCCCGACCGCTCGCTCAGTACGACGGCTGCGACGGGTCGATCTGGTTCACCCAGGCCGCCACGCCGCCGCCCACGTGCACGGCGTCGGAGAAGCCGGCTCCCTTGATCACCGCGAGCGCCTCCGCCGAGCGCACGCCGGTCTTGCAGTACAGGACCGCCTGCCTGTCGTTCGACAGCTGCTCGAGGGCGTGGCCGTTGAGGAACTCGCCCTTGGGGATCAGCACCGAGCCGGGGATCTTGTTGATCTCGTACTCGTTCTGCTCGCGCACGTCCACGAGCACGAAGTCGCGGGACCCCTCCTCGCGCTCCTTGAGCATGGACTCGAGCTGGGTCACCGAGATCGTCGAGCCGGCCGCGGCTTCCGAGGCCTCCTCGGAGACCGCGCCGCAGAACGTCTCGTAGTCGATCAGCTCGGTCACGGTGGCGTTCTCGCCGCACAGCGCGCAGTTGGGGTCCTTGCGCACCTTCAGCGTGCGCCACTCCAGCTCGAGCGCGTCGTAGATGACCAGCTTGCCGACGGCCGGGTCACCGATGCCGGCGAGCAGCTTGATCGCCTCGTTGACCTGGATCGAGCCGATGCTGGCGCAGAGCACGCCCAGCACGCCGCCCTCGGCGCAGCTGGGCACCATGCCGGGCGGCGGGGGCTCGGGGTAGAGGCAGCGGTAGCAGGGCGCGTCGGCACCTTCGAGCGTCGGCCAGAACACGCTGGCCTGGCCGTCGAAGCGGTAGATCGAGCCCCACACGTACGGCTTGTTCAGGAAGTACGCCGCGTCGTTGACCATGTAGCGGGTCGCGAAGTTGTCGGTGCCGTCGACGATGAGGTCGTAGTCCTTGAAGATCTCGAGCACGTTGTCGTTCTCGAGCCGCTCGTCGTGCACGATGACGTTCACCAGCGGGTTGACCTCGTTGATCGACTCCCGCGCGGACTCGGCCTTCGGCTTGCCGATGTCGGACTGCCCGTGGATGACCTGGCGCTGCAGGTTCGACTCGTCGACCTCGTCGAACTCGGCGATGCCCAGGGTGCCGACCCCGGCCGCGGCCAGGTAGAGCAGCGCCGGGCTGCCCAGCCCGCCGGCGCCGATGACGAGCACCTTGGCGTTCTTCAGCCGCTTCTGACCGGCCATGCCGACGTCCGGGATGATCAGGTGCCGGCTGTAGCGGCGTACCTCGTCGGTGGTCAGCTCGGCGGCTGGCTCGACCAGAGGGGGAAGGGACACGACTACTACTCCTTGCTCGGTTCGCACGGGTGCGCGGGGCACTGTGGTTGCAACACCGGCCCTTCGGACCATGTTCCCCGTCTCGACCGACCCCGGTCCACCTGCCCGCGATCCGGACACTCCGCCCACATCGTGATCGCTCCGCGCCGACGGCAGCACGCGCGGCTGCTTGTAGGCTGCGGGACGTGAGCACCATCGAGGAGCCGCGACACGAGCACCGGCCGGACGAGCCGCCTCCCGTCGCGACGAACGGCAAGGGAGTCCGCCTGCCCAGGCGGGCCAGGCGCGCCCAGCTGCTCACTGCTGCCCTCGAGGTCTTCGTCGCGCAGGGCTACCACGCCGCTGCCATGGACGACATCGCCGAGCGCGCCGGAGTCTCCAAGCCGGTGCTCTACCAGCACTTCCCGGGCAAGCTCGACCTCTACGTCGCGTTGCTCGACCAGTCGTGCGACCAGATCATCTCCAGCGCCGCCAAGGCGCTCGAGTCGACCGACGACAACAAGCAGCGCGTGACCGCCACCATGCACGCCTTCTACGACTACGTCGCCGACGCGGAGGGCGCCTTCCGGCTGGTCTTCGAGTCCGACCTCACCAACGAGCCCGCCGTCCGGGCCCGGGTGGACCGGGTGACCACCGAGTGCGCGAAGCTGATCGCCCACGTGATCGCCGACGACACCGGCCTGCCCGAGGAGCAGTCCCAGCTGCTGGCCGTCTCGCTGGTCGGCATGGGACAGGTCAGCGCCCGGTTCTGGCTCCAGGAGCGGGGCTCGATCGACCAGGACGCGGCCGCCGCGCTGGTCTCGGGGCTGGCCTGGCGCGGCATCGGTGGCTACCCCCGCACCGACGACCACCACCACTGATCCGGCCCGCCCCGGGCCACCGGCAGAGGGCCCTGACAGAGTGCCCAGAGCCACACCCGAAGTCCACGTCCACAAGGAGGTCCTCCGATGGAGGTCAAGATCGGCGTGCAGAACGCCTCCCGCGAGCTGACCATCGACACGACGCTCGACGCCGACGGCGTCGAGGAGGCCGTGACCAAGGCCCTCGAGAAGGGGGCGGTGCTCGCCCTCACCGACGCGAAGGGACGACGCCTGGTCGTGCCGGGCGACAAGCTCGCCTACGTCGACATCTCCACCAGCGTGACCGGGACCGTCGGCTTCCGCGGCTGATCCGGGCCCACCCGGCTCAGGAAGCCAGGCCGAGCTCCGCCATCCGCTTCGCGTGGTTCTCCGTGAGCCGGCCGAACATCCGGCTGAGGGCCGCGAGGTCCATCCCCGGACGGTCGACTCCCCCGGCCAGCAGCGCCGCCAGCGAGTCGCGCTCGGCGGCCACCCGCTGCGCCTGCGAGAGGGCCTCGCCCATCAGCCGCCGACCCCACAGAGCCAGCCGCCCTGCCACCCGGTGGTCCGCCTCGATCGCCCGACGGACCCGGTCGACGACGAACTCGGACTGGCCGGCGTCGGCGAGGCTGTCGACGATCAGCTGACGCGTCTCCCCGTCGAGGTAGGCCGCGATCTCCACGTAGAAGTCCGCAGCCAGCCCGTCCCCGACGTACGCCTTGACCAGGCCCTCGAGCCAGTCGCTCGGCGCGGTCGCGGCGTGGAAGACGTCGAACGGCCCCACGAACGGTGCCATCGCCTTCATCGGATCGGCGCCGAGAGCCGCGATCCGCTCCATCAACGGCTCGATGTGGCCGAACTGCACCACGGCCATCTTGCCGAGCGCGAGCTTGTCCTCGAGCAGGGTGGCGAGCTTGGCATCGTCGGTGAGGCGCTGGAAGGCCGAGATCTCGCCGTAGGTGATCGCACCCAGCAGGTCGACGACCGCTGCGCGGTAGGCGGGGTCCTCGAAGGCGACGGAATCCTGCTCGGGTTCGGTCATGTCGGCAGCCTACCGATAGACTGACGAGTGGCCGCGGGCTTGATGCCCCCTTGACGACCCCCCGGAAGCACCACTGCGGGCGGCTCGCCTGCGGCGTACGAAGAGACTTTCGTCCGACATGAATCCACCGACCAGGACACGCCTGGTCAACACAGAACAGGCAACATCCTGACAACCTTCAGAGAGCTCGGGGTCCTTCCCGAGATTGCAGACGCCCTCGAGCGCGTCAACATCGTGAACCCCTTCCCCATCCAGGAGATGACCCTCTCGGTCGCCCTGATGGGGACCGACCTGATCGGCCAGGCCCGCACGGGCACCGGCAAGACACTGGCGTTCGGGATCCCCGTCATCCAGCGGAGCGTGGCGCCGCACGACCCCGACTACTCCGAGCTGGTCGCGCCCGGCAAGCCGCAGGCGCTGATCGTGGCCCCGACCCGCGAGCTCGCGCTCCAGGTCAGCAAGGACCTCTCGGTGGCCAGCCAGGACCGCGGGATCCGGGTGCTCACCGTCTACGGCGGAGTTCCCTACGAGCCGCAGCTGGACGCGCTGTCGACGGGCGTCGACGTCGTGGTCGGTACGCCGGGCCGGCTCATCGACCTGATGAACCGCCGCGCCCTCGACATCTCCCACGTGAAGTCGCTGGTCCTCGACGAGGCCGACGAGATGCTCGACCTCGGGTTCCTGCCCGACGTGGAGCGCCTGCTCAGGCAGACCCCGGAGACCCGCCAGACGATGCTGTTCTCGGCGACCATGCCGGCAGCCATCGTCGCGCTCGCGCGCACCCACATGCGGCACCCGATGAACATCCGCGCCGAGTCGGGTGAGGAAACCCAGATGGTGCCCGCGACAGCGCAGTTCATCTACCAGGCCCACGACCTCGACAAGCCCGAGATGATCGGCCGGCTGCTCCAGGCCGAGGGCGCGGACCTGATGCTCGTGTTCACCCGCACCAAGCGCCAGGCGCAGCGGATCGCCGACGACCTCGAGGAGCGCGGGTTCAGCTCGGCTCCCCTGCACGGCGACATGGCGCAGGCGGCCCGTGAGCGCGCGCTGACGAAGTTCCGTGACGGCAAGCTCCAGGTGCTCGTCGCCACCGACGTCGCCGCGCGCGGCATCGACGTCACGGGCATCACGCATGTCGTGAACTACAGCTGCCCCGAGGACGAGAAGACCTACGTGCACCGCATCGGCCGCACCGGCCGCGCGGGAGCCACGGGCATCGCGATCACCTTCGTCGACTGGGCCGACCTGCACCGCTGGAAGATGATCAACAAGGCGCTGGACCTGCCCTTCGACGACCCGCAGGAGACCTACTCCAGCTCCGAGAACTTCCTGCACGACCAAGGCATCACGCCGGGCACGAAGGGACGCCTCGTCCCCGAGGGCACCATCGAGCGCAAGCCCCGGCCGGAGCGCTCCGGGCGCGACGGACAGGGTGGCGGCCGCGGCGGCAAGGGCGGCGGCCGTGGTCGCGGCCAGGGCGGCGGCCAGAGAGGCCAGGGTGGCAGCCAGGGCGGCCAGGACGGCTCGGAGTCGACGTCAGCCTCGGAGAAGTCGGGCGACCGCCCGGCCCGCAGCCGTAGCCGCAACCGCAACCGGCGACGTACGCGTGGCGGCAGGCCGGCCGCGGCCGGCGAGAACTGACCGAGGGCCCCGCGCCGTCAGGCGGTGACGACGACCTTGGTGCCGACTGGCGCGAAGCGCCAGAGCGCCGCGGCGTCCGGTCGTGCCTGACGGATGCACCCGTGTGACTGCGGCGTGCCGAGCTCGGACCGCGACTGCACGAGGTCGCCGTCCTTCGTGGGGATGCTGTGGAACCCGATCGCGGCGTTCGCGCCGCGGGTGAAGCGCACGAAGTACTCCATCGTTCCGGAGTCGTCGATGCCCACCGCCCAGCGCGAGCGCGAGTAGACCTCGTAGGTGCCCGGCTCGAGGTTGTCGTAGAGGCTCCCCGAGGCGAGGTACGTCGCCCGGACCTCGTCGCCGTCCTCGACCAGCCACACCCGTTGGTCGCTGATGTCGAAGACGATCCGCTTGCCCTCACCGGTCGCGGCCTGCAGCGCGGCCTTGTCGTGCGTCGGAAGCGTCGGACGCGGAGGCGGGGACCCCGTCGCGTCGGGGATCGTCATCGAGCTCAGCGTGGCCTGCTGGCCCGTGCTCGTCGTCGTCGCGGCAGCGGCCGCGGGGGTCTCCGTGGGCAGGATGCCGACGGCGCCGAGCAGCGAGACCAGGGTGACGAGCAGCGCCGAGCCGGCCGCGCACATTCGTCCACGACGGACCCGGTGTGGCTCGTGCCCCCGTGGTCCGGCCACGGCTCAGGCCCGCTTCAGCAGTGCCGTCGCCACCTCGCGGTAGGCCTGGGCCCCCTTGTTGCTGCGCGAGGTCTTGAGGATCGAGCGCCCAGCCGCTGGAGCCTCCGCGAACCGGATCGACTTGGGGATCGGCGGTTCGATCACCTCGAGGTCGTAGGTCTCCGAGATCGTCTCGAGCACGGCTCGCGCGTGGTTGGTGCGGCCGTCGTAGAGCGTGGGCAGGACGCCCCAGACCTCGAGCTCCCGGTTGGTGAAGCGCCTGACGTCGTGCACCGTGTCGAGCAGCTGACCGACGCCGCGGTGCGACAGCGTCTCGCACTGCAGGGGGATGAGGACGCCGGTGGCGGCCGTCAGCGCCGCAACGGTGAGGACGCCGAGCGAGGGCGGGCAGTCGAGCAGCACCCAGTCGTAGCCATCGGTGTCCTCGACGGCGGTGCGGATGACGTACTCGCGGCCGGTGCGGGTGAGCAGGTCGGACTCGGCGCGGGCGAGCTCGATCGTCGCGGGGAGCAGGTCGACCCCGTCGTCGGTCTCGATGATGGCCTCGCTGGGGTCCATCCCCTTCGTGAGCACGTGGTGGACCGACGCGTCGAGGTCCTCGGGGTCGATGCCGAGGCTGAAGGTGAGGCAGGCCTGGGGGTCGAGGTCGACGAGGAGGACCCTCTGGCCGTGCTCGGCCAGTGCGGCCCCGACCGAGGCAACGGTGGTCGTCTTGGCGACGCCGCCCTTCTGGTTGGCGACGGCGACGACGTGGGCGGCTGTCATCGCGTCGGTCCCGGGGCAACGGGAGCGGAGCGAGCGTGTGCGTGGGGTGCCATCAGGGGACATCATGCCGCACGGCCTCGCGCCGTCTCGGCAGGTGGCACGGGGCAACACGAACTTGTCTCGGCCATTGGTACCCCGCGACGCACCGACGTCGGCTACCAGGCCGGCCGCGGACCACCGAACGGCATCTCGAGCGCCTCGGGTCCGAACCCCGTCACGTCGGCCAGCAGCCAGTCGTCGTGCAGCAGCAGCGCCGCCGAACCGGGGCGCATCACCAGCCAGAGCCAGCGGCCGTCCGCCTCCCCGGCGAAGACGGCCCGGGCGAGCACGTCGTCGGCCGTGAGGTCGGCGACCGTGAGCTCCCGGTCGAACTTGGGTCCGTCCTTGGGGTCCTCGACCAGCCACATCGGCACGGTCCGGCCCCCTGCCCGGACCCGGATCGAGGGCGGTCCGGTGCTGATCTGCGGTCCCGGGTCGTCGTACGACGTGCTCGCGCAGCGCGCGCCGAGGCCGATGCCGGGGTCCTCCGAGACGATGGTCACCTCGACCTCGCCGTCGAGGTCGCTGGTGCCGACCGTGGTGGTGACCGTCGCCCGCACCCGATCGGCGTTGCCGACACAGCCGAAGTCGGCGATCGACCATCCCGGGCTCATCGGCCACGGCAGGTAGGTCGGGATGTCGTCGATCCGGCCGACGAGCTCCGCGAAGGACTCGTAGTCGGCCTCCTCCGGCCGCCACAGCGGCTCGGTCGGACCATGCACCGAGCACGCGAACTCAGGCCCTTCACCGGTGACCGGCGAGGTGCATCGGGGGCATGACGCGGTGAGCGGCACGGCATGACCTTAGTAGACGACGAGGCCCGCGTTGTCGCTCACGAGTTCCAGCGCGCCACGACCGGGTGCTCCCGCTCGTAACCCAGCACGGAGACGGTCGCGGTGCCGAGCAGGAACAGCCGTCCCTGCTCGACCGGCAGCCCGAGCCACCGCGCGGCGAGCGCCCGGGAAGCGTGGCCGTGGCTGAAGACCAGCACCCGTCCCCCGTGCGCCCGCACCTTCGCGACGACCCGGTCAAGGCGAAGCGAGACGCGCTCTGCGGTCTCCCCGTCGGGGCAGGCATGCGTCCACACCGTCCATCCCGGCACGTGCTCGCGGATCTCGGCCGTCGTGATGCCCTCGTAGTCGCCGTAGTCCCACTCCGTCAGGTCCTCCTCGACGTGGGCGTCGGCGAAGCCGGCCAGCTCGGCCGTACGCCGCGTCCGGAGTCGTGGGCTGGTCAGGACGAGGTCGAAGTCGACGGATGACAGCCGGTCCGCGAGAGCGCGGGCGACCTGCTCACCCTCGGGGGTGAGGTCGATCTCGGTGTGCGAGGTGTGCTGGCCGTCGCGGCTCCACTCGGTCTCGCCGTGGCGGACCACCCAGAGCTCGTCGGCCGGCACGACTTACTCCCCCTGGGGGCCGGGCCAGTTCTTGTCCGGCTGCGGCACCGGGCGGCCGGGCTGCTCGCCGCCGCGGGACTCCAGGTAGCTGTTCTTCGGGACCATCACCTTGCGACGGAAGAGGCACACGACCTTGCCGTCCTGGTTGTAGCCGACCGTCTCGACGTGGACCACGCCCCGGTCGTCCTTGCTCTTGCTCTCCCACTTGTCGAGGACCCGGGTCTCGCCGTACAGCGTGTCCCCGTGGAAGGTCGGCGCGACGTGGCGCAGCGACTCGATCTCGAGGTTGGCGATGGCCTTGCCGGAGATGTCGGGGACGCTCATGCCGAGCAGGATCGAGTAGACGTAGTTGCCCACCACGACGTTCTTCCCGAACTGGGTGGTCTCCTCGGCGTAGTTGGTGTCGAGGTGCAGCGGGTGGTGGTTCATGGTCAGCAGGCAGAACATGTGGTCGTCGAACTCGGTGACGGTCTTGCCCGGCCAGTGCTTGTAGGTCGCCCCGACCTCGAACTCCTCGTAGCTGCGACCGAACTGCATCCCACCTGCTCCTTCTGGCTGCCTGCCTGCTGATGACCGCCCGAGTCTGTCACGCGCCAAATTCCTGCTGAGAAGTGCCTGAACACCCCGTGGACGATGGCCCGGAGTGCCGGTGGCGCCAACGTATGCTGCGGGGATGTCCGGCTTGCGCAGTGGCGTCGCCGAGGAGTCCGCCCCGAGACCAGATCCCGAGTCAGATCTGGACACCGGCACGGACTCCGAGGTGACCCGGGAGACTCCCGGCCGGCCTCCGTCCCGGATTCGTCAGGTCATCACCATCGTGGGGTCCCTGGCCATGACCGTGCTGTGGGCCTGGCTGGTGGTCGTCGTGCTCAACGCCTCGAGCTTCCCCAGCCCGCGCCACGCGCTCACGCACAACACCTTCGACGCGCCCGTCCTCGTGCCGAGCCTGTTGGTCGCCTGGGTGTTCGTGCTCCTCGTGGTGGCCGTGATCGGGCGCCTGTGGCTCGCGCTGGGCGTCGTCACTGCCGTCACCGCCCTGCTGGGCGCCGTGAACGCCACCAAGCTCGAGCTGCGCAACGATCCGGTCGTCCCCGGCGATGTCGTGTTCCTGCAACAGCCGGACTTCCTGTTCGACATGGTCCCGAAGTCCAAGCTCGTCATGGGCGGCCTCGGGCTGGTCGCGATCGTCCTCCTCGCCTGGGGCTTCGGCTGGCTGGTGGCCCGGTTCCTCTTCCCCGTGCTGGCCAGGACGCTCCCGCGCCGTGGCGTGATCGCACTCCGGGTGACCCGCGTCGTGGTCGCGCTGATCTGCCTCGCGCTGCTGGGCCTCGCCAACAACTTCAACGAGAAGGACAACCCCTGGCGGGCGGCCTTCGACTCGACCGGCCTGCGGTGGGTCGCCTGGGACCAGCGGGTGAACTACCAGAAGAACGGCTTCGTGGCCGGGCTGCTGTTCAACACCCACGTCACCGCCATGGCCCAGCCGAAGGGGTACTCGAAGCAGGCGGTCGAGGCGATCGCCGAGCGCTACCAGGCCAAGGCCGCGGAGATGAACCGGGGCCGCACCGCGTCGATCGACAAGACCAACGTGGTCATCATCCTCTCCGAGGGCTTCAGCCAGCCTGCCTGGCTCAAGACCGTGAAGTTCCCCTACGACGTCATCCCGAAGACGACGGCGGCCATGCAACGAACGGTGTCCGGGAAGATGCTGGCCCCCGGCTTCGGCAGCGGTACGGCGAACACCGAGTACGAGCTGCTGACCGGCCAGTCCCTCAGCCAGCTCTCGCCGCAGCTCTCGATCCCCTACGAGCAGCTCGTCTCGGACTACGAGGACTACCCCTCCGCGGTGGAGTACTTCCGCTCCCACGGGCACACGCCGATCGCCATCCACCCGTTCTCGCCACGGATGTACGCCCGCCCCAAGGTCTTCGAGACCTTCGGCTTCGAGAAGTTCATCACCAAGGACGACATGACGTTCAAGGCCCGTGGAGGCGGCCGCTTCATCGCCGACCAGTCCGCCTTCGACGAGGTGCGGCACCAGATCGACACCCACGACGAGCCCGTGCTGGCGCACCTGATCACCATGCAGAACCACATGCCCTTCGGCGGCCAGTACGACGACCCGATCAACCCGACGGGCCTGCCGCCGAAGTTCGCCAAGCTGGCCGGCCAGTACGCCCGCGGCCTGGCCCGCAGCGACGACGCCCTCGCGAAGATGTTCGCCGAGCTGAAGAAGTCGCCGGAACCGACCGCGGTGATCTTCTACGGCGACCACCTGCCGCCGCAGGTCTACCCGCAGAGCCTGGTGGCGCGCGAGGGCCCGCTCACCGCTCACCAGACCCCGTTCCTGATCTGGAGCAACCGCGCCCCGCTCAAGCACACCGAGCTGCCGACGACCAGCCCGATCCAGTTCATGCCGAAGCTCTTCAACGCGCTCGAGGTGCCGATCCCGCCGTGGTTCGCGCTGCTCGACGACCTCGACCAGCAGGTCCCGGCGATGGACAGCGGCATCATGGTCAACCCGCAGGACAAGAGGGTCAAGCCCTCCCAGCTCACCCCGGAGGCGAAGAAGGTCCTCGCCGACTACCGGATGATCATGTACGACCTGAGCATCGGGAAGCGCTACAGCGAGAAGGTCATGTTCGGCGACGCCTGATCCGCTGGTTGAGCTTGTCGAAACCCCTCAGACGATCCCGTGGAACCGCTTCGGGATCCGGACCAGCGGGCGGTTCTCCATCAGCTTCATCTGGCTGCCCTTGGGCGCCCGGAAGTTGCCGGGCGGGTCCTCGGTCACGAGCGCGTCGAGCTTCTCGCCCGACGGCGGCACGAACTCGGGCACGTCTCCGGCGTCCACCCCGGTGGTGATCCGCTCGAGGAGCTCGACGAGCGCGTCGCCGCCCTGGCGCCACTGGGTGTCGCGCGAACGACCATCGGCCTCCACCATCCGCTGTCGATGGTCGGCCGCCTCCTGGAGGTGGTCGCGGTCACCGAACTTCATGTGGAACATCCACAGGTCGGGGTCGACGGCGTACGGCGTGCGGACACCGTGGGTGCCGGCGCTCCAGTGTTCGGGCACCCACTTGATCGCGGGCTTGCACATCAGCGGCAGGAACTTGGCGAGCTGACGCTGGCCGATGAGCGGCTGGGACAGGTCCAGCGGCGGCTCCGCACCGACATGGTGGACCACGTTGAAGCCCAGCGAGCCGACGGCGTTGATGCCCTCGTCGGTCCGGGCCTCGACGTACTCCTTCAGGCCGGCCCATCGTTCCGGGTCGGGCACGATGAACTCGTCGGTGTCGCAGAACATCACGACGTCGTACAGCTCGAGCAGCGAACGCCCGAGGTTGCCCACCATCGCCATCCGCGTGGTGTTGAACTTGCCGCCACGGATCGGCGGGATGTGCAGCACGTCGCAGGGCAGGTCGTCGGTCGACCCGTCCTCGGAGTTGTCGTCGACGACGTAGAGGTTCTCGACGCCGAACTGCCCGCCGTAGTAGCCGATCCAGAGCGGCAGCATCCTGCCCTCGTCGCGGCAGAAGGTGATCGCTGCGATCCGCAGCGGCTCGTCGGGGTCGCGCGGGCTCGGCCGACGGGGCTCCTCCTCGGCCTGCGCGGGCGGCTTGCGCCGCAGGAACCCGCGTACGCCGCTCACGGCCGCGCCTCTCCGTTGCCATCGTCGGCCGACGCCTTGCGCCTGGCCGCTCCTCGCCGCATGTCGTGCTGGGCCATGAAGGTCAGTCCGTCGAGGGCTGCCTCCAGCTGCTGTTCGGCGGTCACCTTCCTGGTGTGCACACCGGGCACCGGCAGCGACTCGAGGTCATCGATGTCACCGACCACCCGGACGTCCAGCTCGCGCAGCCGGGCCAGCTCGTCCTTCGACCGGCGGCGTACCCAACGCTCGTCCATGCCGAGCGGGATCGACTCGCGTCCCCGCCTCACCATGCCCTGCTTGGCCAGCACGCCCTTGACCACGCGCTCGTACTCGCGCCTGTCGTAGCCCTCGACCTCGAGCCGTTCGTTGACCGCCCGCAGCACCATCGCCGAGGCCGCGTCGATGCCCGGGTTGCTCCTGACCTCGAGGTCGCACAGGTCCGCAGGGATCTCCGCGACCGACGCGAACCGGTCCCAGAGAAGGGAGGGCGGTGCCCCCTTGGGCGGCACCGTGACCAGCGTGAAGTGCTCCCGCCCGACCGCCTCGGACCAGCGCTCGGAGATCCCGGAGATGCGCTGGTTGCGCCAGAACCACTGGCCCGCCTTCTCGCCCTCCTCCTCGTGGCGCACCGCGTCGAGGAACTCCTCCCAGGTCTTCACGCCGCGGTTCTGCATCGACTCGGTCCACATCGCCGGGAGCGAGCGGGCGAGGTCACGGGCGGTCAGCACGACCTGGATCTCGGAGTCGGCGAAGGCTTCCTTGATGATCTCGATCTTCGGGCGCTGCCGCGGAGCCAGGAACTCCATGGACACGATGGCCGTGCCGGGCCACTGGTTGATCGCCTCGACCATGCGGCACCAGTAGCCGTCGGGGGGAAACGGAGGTTGCTCGGGGCCGCCGTGGTCGATCAGCTCGTGGACCGCCAGCACCTGGTGACGCCAACGCTCACAGGCGAACAGGATGTCGTGGTCGGCCAGGACGGCGCGGTTCTGGTGCAGCACGTTCTGGATGAAGCTGGTCCCGGATTTCATCGCCCCGATGTGGAGCACTACCCGCTTCGCCACACCGGGGAGCATAGGCCCTCGGGTCAGGAGCCTCCGCCGCCGGCCTTGCGACGATGCATCTTCGGCCCGGCTCCCCCGGTCACCTCGGACCCGTGCGCCTTCTCCTTGACCGGTCCGTCCTTGGGCACCCCGCGGTCGTTGGACTGCTTGCGCTCGAGTGCCTCGCGCATCTTGGCCTTGATGTCCTCGTTGCCTGACTCAGCCATGCGTTCCTCCCGATTGCGGTCGATGCGCCCACCCTCGCACGGCGCCCGTCGGGGGTCGAGTGGTTTGCCGACCCCCACCCGACGCCCGACGTGGCCCACCGCTGGTTGAGCTTGTCGAAACCACACTGGGCTCGATGGTGCACCTGAGTTATCGATTGGGGTGGTTGCCGTGGGCGTGGTGGTTGCGGTGGTGTTCCCCGGCCCCTTCGTCCGGCCCACCGGCCGCTCGGCTCGACCGTCGTGGTCACCGTGGCTGGCTTGGGGTTGGCTTGGCCGTCGCGGTCCTCGGTGTCGAAAAGCGGGCCTAACCACCGCTGGTTGAGCTTGTCGAAACCACCACCCAGCGAGTTATCCACATTCTCGAACTGACTATCGAAACTGTCGGTGCCCACGCCTAGAGTTGGTTCATGGACAGCAGCACTCCCCGCACCGCCGCCGAGGTGATCGACGCTGTCCTCGAAGCCCGGTCGGAGGAACAGGCAGCCGCGGCACGACAACTCGAGCTGGCCGTGGAGTGGGCACTGCTGCACCCGTGTCGCGACGAGTACCCCGCCGCGTGGGACGACGGAGGGCTGTTCAGCCCCAGCGCCCCGCTGGCCGGATCGGGTGCGCCGCTGGTCGACGAGTTCGCTCCGGCATCCCTGGCCGCCGCGCTCGGGATCTCGCTGGCGGCCGGGAAGCAGCTGATGGCCGACGCCCTGGAGCTCATCTACCGCCTCCCCCGCCTGTGGGACCTCGTCCTCGCGGGTCGGGTGCCGGTGTGGCGGGCCCGGGCGATCTCCCGGGAGACCCACGACCTCGACACCGACGCGGTCGCCTACGCCGACCGGCTGATCACCGCGGTGCCGGACAAGGTCGATCAGGTCGATGCTTCCCGGCTGATCCACGAAGCCCGGTTGTACTTCGACCCCGACCGTGCCGTCGCCGACGAGGAACACGAGCTCTCCCGCCGCGGGGTCTGGGTCAAGCACCGCGGCAACCCCGCCACCACCGACGTGATCATGACCCTGGACACCCCCGACGCCCTGGCTGTTCCACGGAGCCGTCACCATCATCGCCGCCGAGCTCGCGCGCCTTCGGCGACACCGACGACCTCGACGTCCGCCGAGCCCGGGCGGTCGGGATCCTCGCCGACCCCCAGTACGCCATCGACCTCCTCCCCGGCCTCGACAGCCGCACCCCCTCCGCCCACACCGCAGGGGCGCTCGACCTCTACCTGCACCTCACCCCCGCCGACCTCACCGGCGACGGACCGGAGGGCGCCGGGGCGGTGTCGATCGAGAAGCTCGGCACCGCCACCACCCAGCTGCTCACCGACTGGCTGGCCCGGCACACCGCAATCGGCGGGAAGATCAACCTCCGCCCCGTCCTCGACCTCGACCGACGGACTGGGCGGTCGACCAGCACGACCCACCCGACAGCGATGCGCGAACAGGTCCTCCTGCGCGACGCCCACTGCGTGTTCCCCGGCTGCCGCCGCGACTCCCGGGCCTGCGACCTCGACCACATCACCCCCTACATCCCGCTGGACGACGGCGGACCACCGGGCCAAACCAGACCCCGCAATCTCGCGCCCCTGTGCCGCACCCATCACCGGATCAAGACCCACACCGCCTGGGACTACAAACGCCTCGACGGTGGCGGCTACACCTGGACCGCACCCACCGGCCACCAGTACGACGTCGACCCCGCCACCCGCACGCCCACCCGACCGAAGAACCTGACGCCCCGCACCCCGGCCACCACCCCAGGCCGGGGCCACCGGCACGTCCACCGCAGTCCACCCACCACCGCGACGGCCAAGCCAACCCCAAGCCAGCCACCGCACCACAACGGTCGAGCGAGCAGCCGGCGGGCCGGACGAAGGGGCCGGGGAACACCACCGCAACCAGCCGCCCACGGCAACCACCCCAATCGATAACTCAGGTGCACCATCGAGCAGGAGTGGTTTCGACAAGCTCAACCAGCGGTGGGCAACGTGGGCTCCCTGGCTTGCGCGGCGGCAAGGCTAGGTTCGACGCCATGGCAGACGAGACGCCGAGCGTCTACGAGTGGATCGGTGGGTCCGAGGCGATCGGTCGCTGGCTGAACGCCTTCTACGACGAGGTGGAGCGCGACGAGCTGCTGGGGCCGGTGTTCGGCGGCGTCGTGACAGCGGAGCACCGCGAGCACGTCACCGCGTGGTGGGCCGAGGTGATGGGTGGGCCGGCGAGGTACACCGAGGAGCTCGGCGGCTACGAGCACATGCTCGCCAAGCACCGCGGGCTGGCGATCACGCCGGAGCAGCGGCTGCGGTTCGTGACGCTGCTGAGCCAGACGGCCGACGAGGCTGCCATCCCGAGCGACCCCGAGGCGCGCTCCGCGCTGATGGCGTACGCCGAGTGGGGCAGCCGGCTCGCGATGGAGAACTCTGCTTCGGACGCCGCACCCGTGGAGCACGCCCCGGTCCCGCGGTGGGGATGGGGCGTCGCTCCGCCGTACCAACCCTGAGGCGGGCCGAGGACACGAGAGTGGCGGCCTCGCTGGGCTGAGGTGAGATGGAACGGCCAACAACACCGAGGGAAGCGGGGAGTCATGGCGTACGCATACAAGGTCGTGGAGGTCCGCGAGAAGATGCTCGGCGGAAAGGTCTCGGGCCAGAAGCTCGAAGAGCTGCTGAACGAGCACGCGTCGCAGGGGTGGCAGCTCAAGACGATCACGGCCGCCGAGGTGAAGGGTCGGGTAGGTCCGGGTGGGGTGGAAGGCTTGCTCGTGACGTTCGAGCGTCACGCCTAGCCCTTGAGCTTGTAGTCCTTCAGCAGGCTGCGGCCGATGATCATCTTCTGGATCTCCGCGGTGCCCTCACCGATGAGCAGGAACGCGGCCTCGCGGTAGAGGCGCTCGATCTCGTACTCCTTGGAGTAGCCGTAGCCGCCGTGGATCCGGAAGGACTGCTCGACGACCTCGTTGCAGTACTCGGCGGCGAGGTACTTCGCCATCCCGGCCTCGACGTCGTTGCGCTCGCCGCGGTCCTTCATCCGGGCGGCGCGGACCATCATCGCGTGCGCGGTCTCGACCTTGGTGGCCATCTCCGCGAGCTGGAACAAGATGGCCTGGTGCTGCGCGATCGGCTTGCCGAAGGTCTCGCGCTGCTGGGCGTAGGAGATGCCGAGCTCGAAGGCCCGGTTGGCGACGCCGACCGCGCGGGCGGCGACGTTGACGCGGCCCACCTCGACGCCGTCCATCATCTGGTAGAAGCCCTTGCCGGTCTCTCCGCCGAGGATCTGGTCGGCCGAGACCTGGTGGTTCTCGAAGATCGCCTCGGTGGTGTCGACGCCCTTGTAGCCCATCTTGTCGATCTTGCCGGGGATGGTCAGGCCGGGAGCGGTCTCGCCGAAGCCCGGCTCCTTCTCCACCAGGAACGTCGTCATGTTCTTGTAGACCGAGTCCTCGCCCTCGTCGGTCTTCACCAGGGTGGCGACCAGGTTGGAGGACCCACCGTTGGTCAGCCACATCTTCTGGCCCGAGATCGCGTAGCCGTCGTCGGACTTCGTGGCCTTGGTCTTGATCGCCGACGACGTCGGAACCCAGCCCCGGCTCGGACATCGAGAACGACCCCCGCACCTCGCCGGTCGCCATCTTCGGCAGGTACTTCTTCTTCTGCTCCTCGGTGCCGTGCTGCTTGAGCATGTAGGCCACGATGAAGTGGGTGTTGATGACCCCGGAGACGCTCATCCAGCCGCGGGCGATCTCCTCCACGGCCAGGGCGTAGGTCAGCAGCGACTCACCGAGACCGCCGTACTCCTCGGGGATCATCAGCCCGAAGATGCCGAGCTCCTTGAGGCCCTCGACGATCTCGGTGGGGTACTCGTCCGCGTGCTCGAGCTCGGTGGCGACCGGAAGGATCTCCTTCTCGACGAACTGGCGTACGGCGCCGAGGATCTCGGTCTGGATGTCGGTGAGACCTTCGGTCTCGCAGAGGCGAGGCATGCAATGCGTCCTTCACTGGTGGAGATCTGGCGGGCGGGGCAACGTTACTGGTGGGTAGGCAGCAGTCGCCATGACCCACCTCACGTCGAGACTAGTCGGGCGGTGCCGCGTGCTTGCCGCGCAGCAGCACGGGGCGCAGGCGCGGGAATCGGTGCACCAGGGCGAGCCGCAGGCTCGCGGCGTCCGCGATCGTGCGGTACTTCTCGACCTCGTCGTCGCAGCCTGCGCCGCTGGTGCCGCAGGTCGCGCACGTCGTGGAGCAGCGTGGCCACCAGCTCGACGGCGACCTCGGCGACCTCGCTGTCCGTGACCGACTCCGGCGTACGTCGCTCCGGGACCTCGTCGGGCACCAGCAACGACTCGAGATCCCCCACCACGTCGAAGCCGCTGGGCAGCGATGTAGTCGACGGCGTCCCGGCCGCGCCTTCGCGCCTCCTCGATCCGGTCCTCCGTCGGCAGGAACGGGTCGCCCTTGCGCGGCACCAGGCGCTCGTCGGCGAGGAAGGTCCGGATGTAGGTGCCCCGGTCGATGGCGGAGTTGAAGTCGCCGAGGTGGGCGTTGACCCGGCGCAGGGTCTCGGCCTCGACCACGCCCATCGAGGCGTTGGGGAAGGTCTGGCTCAGGTCCACCGAGTCGGGGTCCACACCGATCAGCCCGGCGAAGCGGTCCCAGATGGTGCGCTTCGGGGCGTCCGGCGACGGCAGCGGGAGCACGTGCACCCGGTCGGCCGGGAACGCCGGAGACCACCGCTCCAGCACCAGGCGCACGTCGAGGGTGCGCCAGTTCCAGACGCCGGTGCTGTCCGTCGCCTCGCTCCCGGCTGTACTCGGCCATCGGCCGGGTGTCCCGGTTCTTGATGCTCTCCTGCCAGCTCGCGGTGAACAGGCTCAGTGGCTCGCGGGCCGTCACGACCAGGTGCACCTCGGCCGGGGCGAGCTCATCGACCATCCGCGCGGCCTGCTCCGTCGATGCAGCCGCGTAGAACTCATGGCTGATCAGCGAGGTCCCCGGCCACTGCGCGACGTCCGCGCGAAGGCGGTCCCAGGTGGCGCGACGGTGCTCGCTGAACTTCTCGAACGCGGGGTCCTCCCGGACCACCCGGCTCGCCCAGAGGTGCTCGTAGCGCGCCTCCCCCGGCAGCCGCACCCCCTGCGCCTCGCAGCGCCTCGCGGTTGCCCCACAGGATCGTCTGGAGGTACGTCGTGGCCGTCTTGGGAAGCCCGACGTGCAAGTAGACCCGTTCCGACATCGCCGTACCTGTCCGCGCAGCTCAGACGGTCCGGGTGTACTTCTCGACCGCAGCGGCGATCTTCTCCCGGTCCTGGGCGACCATCGGCAGCAGCAGCTGCTCGACGAGGTCGGTGACCTCCGCCAGCCGGATGTTGAGCTGGCGGCACTCCTGGACCTCGGCGGAGAGCTCCTCGATGCGTTGCTGGAGCTCGTCGAGACGCTCGCCCGCGACGGCACGCAGCATCCGATCGACGGCGCGGTCCTTGAACCCGCGCCGCTCACCACCAGACGTCACGTTCGCCATTCCGCCACCAATCGCACCGTCGGACGATCCGTCTCCGTGAACTCGCGGGGAGCGGACGTCACCTCGACCTGAGTGTTGTGCACGATAACGGCTCCGGCCTGCTCCAGCGTCCTCGCGACGCGGTCGGCGTGCTTGGGGCGGAGCCGGTCACCTCGCCCGGTCGGCACGTAGCCCTCCTCGTCCGGACCCAGCACGCAGAACTCGGTGTAGAGCCGGCCCCCCGCGCCCAGCGCCATCCGCGCGAACCGCGCGAACGCCTCCACACCACGCTGGTCGGTCGCGTCGAGGAGGTGGTTGGCCATCACCACGGTCGGGCGGTCGAACCGCGCCACGGTGGCACCCCAGGCCATCACCGAGCGGAGCTCGTGGAGGTTCATCCAGCGCAGGTCGAGCGGTGAGCCCTCCTCCGCCGCGGCCCGGCGCACGGCGTTCGAGGCGCCCCAGGAGAAGTCGAGCCCGAGCGTCGTGATGCCCTGCCGTGCGAACCACAGCGCGTCGGCTCCGCGCCCGGTGCCCACGTCGACGAGGTGGGCGATCTCCTGCTCCTGCTCGGCGACGTGCTGCGCGAGCAGGCTGGGCGAGACGGCGGGCATCTTCTCGCGGAGGGTGCTGAATCGCCGGTCCCACTCGTTGCGCATGATCCGGCCACCGCGGAACCATCCGTTGAGCCGGCGGTGCGTCGTACGCGGTGTGCCGAAGTGGAAGGCGGGATCGGGCACCCTCCAGCCCGGGCCGTACGTCGCCTCGAGGAGCTTCTCCGGGCCGCGCCGGGGCCGGCAGCGTCCGGCCGGCGAGGGTGCAGGTGCCGAGGGGGAAGATCCACTCCTCCTCGAACGGGGTGCCGATCTCCCCCATCAGGTAGAGCCGTCCGTCGAGGAAGTAGCCACCGAAGACGTCCAGGCCCCGGACCCCGCCGTCGGCCTCGACGACGTCGACCTTGAACGCGGCTGCGCTGTAGCGGTCCACCGCATAGCCGCGATCACGCAGGCTGCGCTGGAGCCGGTAGGACTCCCGGATCACGTCGAGCGGGTGCGTGTGCCGGCTGACGTAGCCGAGGTCCACGTCGTTGTCGTGGCCGATCAGGTTCTGCTCGCGGACGGCCCCCAGCAGCGTGCCGTAGGCCGGGAAGGCGTCCACGCCGGCATCGTGCAGGGCGGCGAGCACTTCCTCGGTGGAGTCCAGGAGCGGCTTGACGTGCTCGGGGTCGCGGGTGTCGAACATCGTGGAGATCCGGTTGGACTTGTCGATGCCCAGCGGCCGCCCGGCCGCGTCGACGACGGCGATGCGTGTGTCCCTGGTGCCGAAGCGCACGTCGTCGTCGAACGCGACGTGACCGGAGACGTGCTCGACCACCGAGAGCCTCGTGGTCCCGTCGAGGAAGCGCTTGAGCACCGGCGGCCAGGCGGCGACGCCCTCCGTGGTGTCGCGCACGGTCCAGAACGACCAGATCCGTCGTCCGTCGAAGAGAACATCGACGACGGTGTCCTCGCGGGGCCGCAGGTGTACGCCGACCTCGTCGACCCGATCGACCCTGGTCCTCCCGGGCGACGTGCTCGGTCACCCGGGTCGGGCTCCTCGACGAACTCGTTGGCGCGGGTGAGGTCCTCGTCGAAGTCGACCTCGACGATGTGGAACTGTGAGATGTCGAGGGCCTCGACCCGCAGGCCGTCCTTGCTCGATCGCCACCTCGATGCCGCGCTCGAAGTAGTCCTGGTCGTCCACCTCCGCGAGCCGCTGGAGGAGTGTGGCCTTGTCGTCGGCGGAGATGTAGTTGATGCCCACGGCCTCGCCGAGACCGCCGACGACCTTCTTGGACAGCTCCTTGATGTAGCCGTCGTCGTCGAGGGTGTACTTCACCTCCTCCTCCGCCACGGACTCGGTGTTGACGCACACGAAGCTGCGACCGGTCTCGATGTGCTCCTGGATCAGCGGCAGCACCTGCGGGTCGAAGACGACGTCACCGTTGAGCCACAGCACGCCACCGGGCTGGGAGAGCCGCAGAGCCTTGAGCAGGCTCTTGGAGGTGTTCGTCGAGTCGTAGACCTCGTTGTAGACGAAGGAGATGTCGGGCATCGCCTCGATCACCAGATCGAGCTTGAAGCCGACCACGGCGGTGATGAAGACGTCGGCGCCGTACGCCGAACGCAGCGCGTCGACCGCGCGCCGCATGATGCTCTCGCCGGAGCGCAGGTTGGTCAGCGGCTTGGGGTGCGGCCTGCCGAGGCGGGTACCGAGTCCAGCGGCGAGAATCACGACCTGCTTGGCCACGACAAACTCCTTGCGTGCATCCGACGTCAGACGATTCCGGAGAGCCTACCTACAGTTAGGGTTCCGCACGTGAGCACCACACCACCTCGCGTCTTCGCCGCCCGGTTGGCGGGGCTGCCGGTGTTCGACCCCCAGGGCGACGCCGTGGGCAAGGTGCGCGACGTCGTGGTGGTGCTGCGGTCCGACGTACGCCAGCCGCGCGTGGTCGGACTGGTGGTCGAGGTGTTCGGGCGCCGCCAGATCTTCGCCCCGATGACCCGGGTGACCAACATCGACGCCGGTCAGGTGATCACCACCGGACTGCTGAACATGCGCCGCTTCGAGAAGCGCACGACCGAGACTCTCGTGATCGGCCAGATGCTCGACCGGAAGGTCCGGGTGCGCAGCACAGGCGTGGAAGGCGTCGTCTTCGACGTGGCGATGGAGCAGGCCCGCACCCGCGACTGGGTGCTCTCGCGCGTCGCCCTGACCGAGGGCGCCAAGGGTTTCCGGCGCCGGGCACAGACCCACGTCGTGGAGTGGGACGACGTGGAGGGTCTCCACGAGCGGCAGCAGAACCAGGGCGCCGAGCACCTCGTCGCCGCGCTCGCGGACCTGCGGCCGGCTGACGCGGCGAACGTGATCCACGAGCTGCCGCCCGAACGACGGACCGAGGTGGTCGCGGCCCTCGACGACGAACGGCTGGCGCACGTGCTCGAGGAGCTGCCCGAGGAGGACCAGGTCGAGATCCTCGAGCACCTCGACTCCGAGCGCGCCGCGGACATCCTCGAGGAGATGTCGGCCGACGACGCCGCCGACCTGATCGCCGACCTGCCGCCCGAGACCGCCCGCCAGCTGCTGGAGCTGATGGAGACGGAGGACGCTGAGGAGGTCCGGCGCCTGATGGTCTACGGCGAGGAGACCGCCGGCGGCATGATGACGCCGGAGCCGGTGATCCTCCCGCCCGGACGCCACCGTCGCCGAAGCCCTCGCCCACGTCCGCAACGAGGAGCTGACGCCGTCGCTCGCAGCCATCGTGCACGTGTGCCGCCCGCCGCTGGAGACCCCGACCGGGAAGCTGCTGGGCGTCGCGCACATCCAGCGGCTGCTGCGCGAGCCTCCCTCGACCCTCGTCGCCGGTGTGCTCGACACCGGGATCGACTTCCTGCGGCCCGGGGCGACACTCGAGGACGTGTCCATGTTCCTGGCCACCTACAACCTGGTGGCCGCACCGGTCGTCGACGAGGAGGGGCGCCTGCTCGGCACCGTCACCGTCGACGACCTGCTCGACCACCTGCTGCCGGAAGGGTGGCGCGACCGCAAGATCGGAGGGAGGTGACCAGGGATGGTCGACAAGCCTGAGAAGAAGCCCGCTCGGCGGATAGCCGAGAAGCGCAGCGAGGGCCGCGAACGTCACCGGCAGAAGGACGCCGAGGAGCGCGCGCGGCTGGCCCGGCTCGACACCCCCCGTGAGCGGCGGAGGTCCCTGGTCCGCCGTCCGGCGGTGAAGCAGGACGCGTTCGGAATCTTCGCCGAGCAGTTCGCGCGGTTCATGGGCACCGCCCAGTTCCTGATCTACATGACCCTGTTCGTCATCATCTGGATCGGCTGGAACCTGCTCGCGCCGGTCGACCTGCGGTGGGACGACTACCCGTTCATCTTCCTGACCCTGATGCTGAGCCTGCAGGCGTCGTACGCCGCGCCGCTGATCCTGCTCGCCCAGAACCGGCAGGAGGTCCGTGACCGGGTGATCAACGAGCAGGACCGCCAGGCCAACGCGCGCGCCCACGCCGACATGGAGTTCCTCGCCCGCGAGGTGGCCTCGCTGCGGATGGCGCTGGGCGAGGTCGCCACCCGGGACTTCCTCCGCTCGGAGCTGCGCAACCTGATCGAGGAGCTGGAGGAGCACGAGGACGACGACGAGTCCGCCGACCACTCTCCGGACGGGCATCGAGGGGCCACGTAGGCTGGGGGCCATGACTTCCCCTGCAATCGACCGGATTCAGGCTGCGCTGGCCAGGGTCAACGACCCCGAGATCAAGCGACCCATCACCGACCTCGGCATGGTCGAGAACATCGACGTCGACGACACCGGCATGGTGACCGTCAAGGTGCTGCTCACCGTGGCGGGCTGCCCGCTCAAGGAGACCATCACCCGCGACGTCACCACCGAGGTCTCCACGGTGGAGGGAGTCACCGGGGTCGACGTGCAGCTCGGCGTGATGACCGCCGAGCAGCGCTCGGGCCTCCAGGACAAGCTCCGCGACGGCCAGGCCCAGCGCGAGATCCCGTTCGCCCAGCCCGGCTCCCTGACCAAGGTCATCGCGGTCGCCTCCGGCAAGGGCGGTGTCGGCAAGTCCTCGGTCACCGTCAACCTCGCCGTCGCGATGGCCGCGCAGGGCCTGAAGGTGGGCGTCGTCGACGCCGACATCTACGGCCACTCGGTCCCCGCGATGCTCGGCATCGCGGACACGCGGCCCACCCAGGTCGAGGACCTGATCATGCCGGTGCCGACCCCGAGCGGTGTCTCGGTGATCAGCATCGGGATGCTCAAGCCCCGGCGCGACCAGGTGGTCGCGTGGCGTGGCCCGATGCTCGACCGGGCCCTGGTGCAGATGCTCTCGGACGTCTACTGGGGCGACCTCGACGTGCTGCTCCTCGACCTTCCGCCCGGCACCGGCGACGTGGCCATCTCGCTCGGCCAGCACCTGCCGAGCGCCGAGGTGCTCGTCGTGACCACCCCGCAGGAGGCGGCGACCGAGGTGGCCGAGCGTGCAGGAACGATGGCCTCGATGATGCACCAGCGCGTCGTCGGCGTGATCGAGAACATGTCCTACCTGCCGTGCCCGCACTGCACCGAGGAGGGCAAGGACCACCGCCTCGAGGTGTTCGGCAGCGGCGGCGGCGCCCGCGTCGCAGCGACGCTCGGCGGCCGCTTCGGCTACGACGTGCCCGTGCTCGGCGAGATCCCGCTCGACGTGAGCCTGCGCGAGGGTGGTGACTCCGGGAAGCCCATCGTGGAGTCCGACCCGACCGCCCCCGGCGCGAAGATCCTCAGCGACATCGCCCGCACCCTGGCCGGCCGCGGTCGTGGCCTCGCCGGCATGCAGCTCGGACTGAGTCCCACCGCGAAGGGCTGACCCGCCGTGTTCGGGATCGGCCTGCCGGAGCTCGCGATCATCGCCTTCGTGGCCGTGGTCGTCTTCGGTCCCGACCGTCTTCCCGAGTTCGCCCGCCAGGCCGGGCGCTTCTTCCGGAGCCTGCGCAACCTGGCCCAGAACGCCCAGACCCAGCTGCGCGAGGAGCTCGGTCCCGAGTACGCCGACCTCAAGCTCGCCGACCTCGACCCGCGCCAGGCGATCCGCAAGCACATCCTCGAGGCGATGGAGGACGACTTCGACGAGCCGAGCGCCTCGCCGGCGTACGAGGTGCTGGGCCAGGACGAGCGTCCGCCGTACGACCACGAGGCGACCTGACCCGAGTGCGCCACGCTCCGAGCTGGTCCTGACCGGCACATCGACGCTATGGCGGCCCTGTGGGCCCTGTGCCATCATCCCCAGACGCTGGCCATCACAGCCTGACCGAGGGGTGCCATGAGGCGACCGTTCTCACGCGTCCTGCGCGTCGCCTTCGCCGCACCCTTCCTGCGCCGGCTGGCCTACCACGTGGAGCGGTTGACCAACAACATCGACCGGGGCTTCTTCCTGCGCCTGTTCCTCGGCCTGTTCGGCATCGTGCTGGCGGCCGCGCTGCTCGTCACCGTGATCGAGGGGCCGCGCGAGACTGCCGCGCGAGTTCTTCTCCACCCTCTCCTCGAGCGTCTACTGGGGCGTGACGACCGTGATGGGGTCGGGCGACGCCTCCTACGTCCACACACCCGGAGGGTTCGTCATCTCCTGGCTGCTGGTGCTGTTCGGGGTGGCCATCGTGGCCTCGATCACCGGCGCGCTCGTGGGCTTCGTGATCGACTTCATCCTCAAGGAGGGACAGGGCATGGGTGCCGCCGGATATCGCGACCACATCGTGGTGTGTGGGTGGAACTCCACCGCGCGCGACCTGATCAACGAGCTGAGCGGCGACGAGTACGAGCACCGCATCGTCGTCATCCACGACAGCGACAAGAACCCCGCGGGCAGCGATGCCTACTTCGTGAGCGGTGACGTGACCGATGCCGACGACCTCCGGCGTGCGGGCATCGAGGAGGCCATGGCCGCGGTCGTGTGCCCCTCGGACACGACCAACGAGGCCGACATGCGCTCGATCCTCACCGTGATGGCGATCGAGTCCATCGCACCGCAGGTGCGCACGGTGGTAGAGGTGAACAACCCCAACCACGTCGACCACTTCAAGCGCGCCAACGCCGACGAGATCATGGTGACCTCGCGCATCTCCTCACGGCTGCTCGCGCGCTCGTCCCTCTACCCCGGCCTGGCGGAGATCGTCACCGACATCGTCTCCGGGGGCGAGGGGTCGGAGCTCTACCGGATCGCGTTGCCGAACGATTTCATCGGCCTCTCCGTCGACGAGCTGTCGGCGCGGCTGCGGGCCGAGCACTCGGCGACCCTGCTGGCCATCGGCCGCAACGGGCACTCCCACGTGAACCCGTCGACGGACTTCCGGCTGGAGGACGGCGACGACGCCGTCGTGGTCGCGCAGTCGCTCGGGACCCTGGCACCCCTCGAGGTGCAGAAGGACTGACGGCTGAGCGGCTCAGCCGGTCTTCGCCTCGAGCCCGACCTGCACCTCGAAGGTCTTGCCCTTGCGCTCGCACGGTCAGGGTGACCTTCTCGCCCGGGACGTGGGTCCGGATCGCGACCACGAGGTCGATCGAACCCGTGACCGGCTTCCCGTCGACCTTGCGGATCACGTCACCGACCTTGAGGTCGGCGTCGGCGGCGGGCATGCCGGGAGTGATCGAACTCGACGGTCGCCCCGTCGAGCTTCTCGGTGCCACGCACGTTGGCGCCGATGATCGGGTACTGCGCCTTGCCGGTGCGCAGGATCTGCGCGGTGGTCACCTGCACCTGCTCGATGGGGATCGCGAAGCCGACGCCGATGTTGCCGCCCTGGTCGGAGGTGATCTGCGACCCGAGGGAGGCGATCGCGGAGTTCACGCCGACGACCTGGCCCTGCAGGTTGACCAGCGGTCCGCCGGAGTTGCCCGGGTTGATGGCTGCGTCGGTCTGCACCGCGTTGATGTAGGAGTTGTCGTTCTCGCCCTCGCCGGTGGTCACCGGCCGGTTGACGGCGCTCACGATGCCCGACGTGACGGTCGCGGACAGGCCGAGTGGCGAGCCGATGGCCACGACCGTCTCGCCGACCCGGATCTGGTCGGCCGAGCCGATCGCCGCCGGAGTGAGGTCCTTCGCATTCTTCACGCGGAGCACCGCGATGTCGTAGACCGTGCTGCGGCCGACCACGGAGGCCTTCATGTGGTTGCCGCCCTGGTCGATGACCTCGATGGGACCGTTGTCCTCGTCGGCCTGGGCGACCACGTGGTTGTTGGTGATGATGTGGCCCTTGTCGTCGAGCACGAACCCCGAACCGGTGGCGCCCTGGTCCTTGCCTTCGTACTCGGCGACGATCTGGACCGTGCTGGGCAGCACCTTGGCGGCCACGGCCGCGATGCTGCCGTTGTCGGCGGGCAACGGCGCCGCTGTGCGGCGCTCGACGGAGAACACGCCCCCGGCCGGGGAACCGCCGTCCGTCAGGGCGCCGGCGATAGCGCCCCCGGTGAGGCCGAGGACGAGGGCGACCACGGCGACAGCCGGAAGCATCCAGGCCGGCACCCGCGCCTTGGCGGGCCTCTCGGGCGGCTCGCCGCCCACCGGGTAGGGCTGGGTGTGCGGCGGGAAGGGTGGCTGCTGATAGCCGGGTTGGTAGCCGGGCTGATAGGGAGCCTGGTACGGCGGCGGGTAGGGGCTGGGGTGCTGCTCGCCCACGGGACGGCCGGGCTGGCCGGTCACCGGCGCTGTCGGCTCGTCGGGGTCGTACTGGCTCACGACACCTATCTTGACCTATGCACCCTTATCGGGCTCGCGTTGGTCTCAGCACCCGTCGGTGACCCGACCGGACTGTTCGCGAGGTCACCGCGGATCGTCGCAGGCGAAGGCCGGGTCGGTACGTCGCCGCGGCCGGTCTGTCCGCCCGCCACGGCGACCAGCCCGAGCAGGCACGCGCTCGCTGCGCCGCCGCCGAGGAGCACGACCGCCGCGCGTCGCCGGCGGGACCGCTTCTCGATCTCGTCGACAGCGGCCCACGCGTCCACGGCGTACAGCGAACCCAGCAGCTGCGGAGGCGGGTCCATCGTCGAAGGTCCGCACAGCGAGCCCAGCTGCCGCTTGGTCCAGCCCTCGTGCTCGACCAGACGCCGGCACCCCGGACAGGAGAGGACGTGCGACCACGCCCGCTCCTCCTCGGCCGGGGGGAGCTGGCCGTCGACGAGGGCAGAGACCTTGCTGCCGATGTGACCGCTGAGGGACAGCATCACCGCACCTGTCCGGCCAGGCCGGGTCCGAGGAGGGGCCCGGCGAAACGCGTCCGACCCGCGGTCGGGGCACGGTGGGCGAGCGCGGCGCGAAGCTGGGCTCGGCCGCGGTGGATGCGCGAGCGGACCGTGCCGAGCTTGAGGTCCAGCACGTCCGCGATCTCCTCGTAGCTCAGGCCCTCCACGTCACAGAGGACGACCGCGGCGCGGAAGTCCGGCGCGAGCGAGGCGAGTGCCGCCTCGACGTCGGCATCGAACATGCGGTCCAGCTGGGCCATGTCGGGCGCCGGCAGCGCGCTCGGCAGCCGGCCGGCGGCCTCGTCGCTGAGGGCGTCGAAGCGGATCCGCTGCTTGCGGCGGGCCTGGTCGAGGAAGAGGTTGGTGGTGATCCGGTGCAGCCAGCCCTCCATGGTCCCCGGGGTGTAGGTGTGCAGCGAGCGGAAGACGCGCACGAACACCTCCTGGGTCAGGTCCTCGGCGTCGTGGCTGTTGCCCGTGAGCCGGTAGGCCAGCCGGTAGACGCGCGCGGAGTGGTCCGTGACGATCTGCTCCCAGCTCAGCTGGTCGGCGTGGTCGTCGGGCACCTCGGAGGGGTTCACCATGACACCACGCTAGAGACGTTCCCTGAGACAGGGCTGAGCGCAAGCCAGCAGGCAGCTCAACGTTTCGCTCACGCCGGGAGAACGACCCGGGGCGCGGGGTTGTTCCCGCGGGCGTCCCGCCCGGTCCCCCGCCGCGCCTCGCCGGGAGAGCCGTTGCCGCGGGGTAGGGTCCGTGTGCATCAGGCCCGCACGTCAGGAGAACGTCATCGTCACGCCACCGAAGCCCGCGACCTGGACCTACGCAGAGGAGTACGTCGCCGAGGACGAGATCCTGGCCGCCGCACGTGCCCGTTCCGAGGAGGTCGGTGTCGCACCGATCGGCTCGGGCACCGGTGCGGCACTGTGCTTCCTCGCCTCGGTCCTCGAGGCCCGCGCCGTCGTCGAGATCGGCACCGGCACCGGAGTCTCCGGCCTGTGGCTGCTGCGCGGCATGCGCCCCGACGGGGTCCTGACGACCGTCGACACGGAGGCCGAGCACCAGCGGCTGGCCAAGCAGGGGTTCACCGAGGCCGGCATCGCCTCCCAGCGCTTCCGGCTCATCCCGGGCGCGGCCCTGGAGGTGATCCCGCGGCTCACCGACGGGCACTACGACCTGGTGTTCTGCGACGGTGACAAGGAGGAGTACTCCGACTACCTCACCGAGGCGCTGCGCCTGCTGCGCCCCGGCGGCGTGGTGGCCTTCGACAACGCCCTGTGGCACGACCGGGTGGCCGACCCGGCGCAGCGCGACGCAGAGACGGTGGCGATCCGCGAGCTGGGCAAGGCCGTGACCGAGAACGAGTGCTGGTCCCCGCCCTGCTACCCGTCGGTGACGGGCTGCTGGTCGCGAAGAAGAACTGGACGCCCGAGGCCTGAGGCTCCGGCGGTTCAGCCTCCGGTCGGGCCGTCGTACGACGCCAGCGAGACGAACCCCTCCGGTCCACCGGCGACCGCGACGACCTCGCACTCCTCGATCAGCACCGGCGCCGAGCCGATGATCCTCGATCCCGGCGAGTCGGCCGCCGTCTCGCTGAACGACTGCTGGAAGGCCGCCCGCGCCGCGTCGTCGACGAAGACGTAGCAGCCCTCGAACCACTCCCCGGGCAGCATCCGCCAGGTCTTGAAGCGCAGGCCCTCGCGCTGCTCGAAGCGTGCGTGCGAGGTCTCGGCGACGTAGTCGCGCAGCTGCTGCTCGACGCCGTCGGGGGCCTCGGCCAGCGACCAGCGGACCGTCAGTGCCGAGGCCGTCATGCCCGCACCCCCGCCAGTGGCTCGGACTGGCCGAGCCAGTCGAGCAGCAGCCGGGCGCCGAAGCCGGTGGGGCCCTCGGTCCACTCGAAGCGGTCCTTGGGAGCGTCTCCCACCGAGGCGATGTCGAGGTGGGCCCACGGCAGCCCGCCGGTGAAGTGCTGCAGGAACAGCGCAGCGGTGATCGCCGGCGGGCCTCCGGGCGCGTTGTCGGAGTCCGCGACCTTGGAGGACAGCTTGTGCTCGTACTCGTCGCAGAGCGGCATCCGCCACAGCGGCTCGCCCGCCCGCGAACCGGCCTCGGTGAGCAGGCCGGCGAGGGCGTCGTCGTTGGCGAACAGCCCGCCGGTGTGCTCGCCGAGCGCCACCTTGATGCCGCCGGTGAGCGTGGCGATGTCGACGAGCACGTCGGGGTCGAGCTTGTCGACGGCGTAGGCGAGCCCGTCGGCGAGCACCAGCCGGCCTTCGGCGTCGGTGTTGGTGACCTCGGTGGTGCGGCCGCCGTACTGGGTGATGACGTCTCCGGGGCGCATCGAGGTGCCGCTGACGGCGTTCTCGGCGATCGGGCAGCAGACCCGTGACCCGGACCGGGCACTCGACCGCGGGCAACGCGGCCATCACCGCAGCCACGACGCCGGCGCCGGTCATGTCGCGCTTCATCGTCACCATCGACTGACCGGGCTTGATCGAGAGCCCGCCGCTGTCGAAGGTGATGCCCTTGCCGACCAGCACGACGTGGCGCACCTTCCGGCCGGACGGCTTCTTCCCGGAAGGCTTGTAGTCGAGCTGCACGAACCGCGGCGGCGCGGAGGCGCCCTGGCCGACCCCGACGACGCCGCCGAACCCGCGCTCGGCCAGCTGGCGCTCGTCGAGGACGGTGGCCTGGAGCCCGGCCGCCTCGGCGGCCACGACGGCCTGCTCGGCCAGCCACTCGGGCGTCTTGATGTTGGCCGGCACGCTCGCGAGAAGCCGGGCCTGCCAGCTGGCGCCGGCCCGGGCGACGGCCTGGGCCAGGCGAGCCGAGCGGTCCTCGCCGTTGGGGGTCAGTGCGATCGAGATCCGGCCGACCGGCCGGTCGCTGGGGCCGTCCTTGCGCATCGAGAACCCGAACGAGCCGAGAGTGGCGCCCTCGACGAAGGCCCCCATGCCGTCGTCCCCGCCGACCGCGGAGACCGAGGAGGCGACCGCGTCCGCGTTCGTCGTACGCCGGGCCAGGGCGGCGCCGGCCCGACGCAGATCGGTGGTGTCGCCCTCGCCCACCCCGATCATCAGCACGCGGGACAACGCGGAGTTCGTCACGTCGCCGTGACAGACCGACGGGGAGCTCGGTCACCTCGCCGGTCTCACCGGTTGCCTCGGCGTTCGCCAGGACCCGGGTCAGGTCGATCCCGAGATCGTCGGAGAGCTCGGCGGCGCCGGGCCCGAGCACCGGACCGTCGTCGCCGGACAGGACCGCGACCGCCACGATGCCGACGCCGACCAGGCGGGAGGGCGGGGCGTCGCTGAGGGCGAACTGGGGTGGTGAGACCTGCGGCGGGAGTGGCACGGGGTCGACCCTAGACGAAGCCCCCGCTCTCCGTCGGGAGAGCGGGGGCCCCTGGAATGCTGGGGACGGTCAGCGGTCGGCCTCAGCCGACCACGTCCTTGAGTGCGTCGCCGAGGGCAGTTGCCTCATCGGCATTGAGCTCGACCACCAGACGGCCACCGCCTTCGAGGGGAACCCTCATCACGATGCCGCGACCCTCCTTGGTGACCTCGAGCGGGCCGTCGCCCGTCCGCGGCTTCATGGCCGCCATGTGCACACCTCTTCCCATCTCATTCGTGCGCAGGACGCGCCCAACTCCGCTCCATTATTCCTCATCGCACTTCGGCGCATGACCAGCCGCCCGGCCAAGCGCGACCAGACAGCCTGATGCGGCAGACTCGGGGGCGAGACTGCTGCCCGCACCCGGACCTTCACCGGGCCGTGCGGGCCGGACCCGAGGAGAGCAGATGACCGAGCCCACGACCGGGACCGTCCGCCACGAGGTGAACGAGGGCATCGCCACGATCACGCTGAACCGCCCCGACGCGATGAACGGCCTCGACATCGCGACCAAGGAGGCGCTCCTCGACGCCGTACGCACGGCCGCCGAGGACGACGCGGTCCGGTGCGTGGTGCTGACCGGGAGTGGCCGGGCGTTCTGTGTCGGCCAGGACCTCAAGGAGCACATCACCATCCTGGAGAGCTCCGACGCCGCGTCCCTCTTCCGCACCGTCGAGGAGCACTACAACCCGATCGTCACCGCGATCGCCACCATGCCCAAGCCCGTCGTCGCGGCCGTCAACGGCGTGGCCGCCGGGGCGGGTGCCAGCCTCGCGTTCGCCTGCGACTTCCGGGTGCTGACGGAGGCGGCCGGCTTCAACCTCGCCTTCACCGGCGTCGCGCTGTCCTGTGACACCGGGTCCTCCTGGACGCTTCCGCGCATCGTGGGCAGGGCGAAGGCGCTGGAGCTGCTGTACTTCCCCCGCACCATCGGCTCGGCAGAGTCGCTCGAGCTCGGGCTCGCCACCGCCGTCGTCCCCGCCGACGACTTCGAGGCGGAGGTCGCGAAGCTCGCGCGCCGGCTGGCGGACGGGCCGACCGCTTCCTACGGCGCGATCCGGCGCTCGGTGGAGTTCTCCGCCGGGCACGGCTTCGAGGAGTCGCTGGAGTTCGAGGCCTCGATGATGACGCTCACGGGCGACACCGAGGACCACCGCAACGCGGTCGCGGCGTTCGTGCGCAAGGAGAAGCCGGTCTACCGCGGACGCTGAACGGGTCAGGCCTCAGCGGCGGGCGCCGACGGCCCGCAGCAGCCCGTTCGGGCCGGTGCGCGTGGCCTGCCTCCGGCTCAGCCCGCGGCCGTACTCGACGGTGACGGCCACGCCGCGGAAGTTCGCGTTGAACCACTCGGTCATCGTCCCGTGGCACACGCCCGAGCAGTTGAACGACTTCACCGGCAACCGCAGGCCGCGGTGCAGGCGCTGCACGAACGCGGAGCCTCGTCGCACCGTCCGGCCGACTCCCCGCAGCGGCTGGTGGAAGCTGACCACGTAGTTCGGACGGATCTTGCGCAGGAAGGCCATGACCGCCCGGGTCTCCGGCTCCGAGGCCGGACGCGGACCTGAGTTGGTGGCGCCCCCCATGCGCTTCCACTTGCGGGGGTAGTTGCGGTTGAGGTCGACGCCGTGCGCGTTCTGGCGGGTACGACGCACGACCCCGTCGCGGTTGTACTGCGGGACCACCCAGATGTCGGCGCCGCGGATCGGACGGCCGTCGCGCAGGTTGTAGAGGATCCGCGACGGCCCCGTCTCGTTGCCGTGCATCGCACCGAGGACGACGACCTTCCGTCTCGAGGAGGGCTGGCCGAGACGCCAGGCGAGGATGCCGCGACGTTTCACGGTCAGGCCGATGGTGCGGGCCTCGACCACTGCGGGCCGTGAGGTGCTCGCCGGAGCCGCCTGCGCGGTCCGGGTGAGCGACGCCGGCAGGACAGCGGCCACCAGCACACCCGTGAGCACCCCAGTGAGCACCAGGGCCAGTGGACGCCTCGACGACGTCCTCGTCACGAGAGCTTGTCCATCGCGAAGAACAGTGTCCACACGATGGCTCCGACGAGCGCGCCCACGTGGCCGAGCACCGAGAGCCACGGGCCCTCGGTCCACTCGTCCTTGGCGCCCTCGGCGGCGTGCTTGCCCTTGGCCGGGAGCCAGCGCATCAGGATCAGCAGCCCGACGACGGTGGTGGCCCACCACAGCAGCAGGCCCAGGAAGCCCACGACCCAGTCGAGACCGAACAGCAGGTAGCTGCCGAACATCACGATCGCCAGTCCGCCGAGGATCGTGTGGGCGTTGACCACCGTGACCGGGATGTCGAGGCGACCGGCCCCGGGCTCGTCGCTCTTGGCCAACCGACGCCGGGTCAGGACGACCAGGACGACCGCCAGGACCAGGAGGATCGTGGAGATGACCTTGGGGAGCACCGAGTCATTGTGGCGCATCCTCGGCCGGTCCGCCCCGAGAACCCCTGGGGTGGTCGATCGGCTCGTCCGCTTGGTCGCGCTGTTCGTCGAGCTGGGCGGCGAGCAGCTCGATCAGCGCATCCACCTCGCTGGCCCGGTAGCCGCGCACGGTGGTGTTGAACCGCAGCGCGCGCAGGTCGTCGCCGGTGACCGGCCGGTCGGCGGGAAGACGCACGTCCGGGCGGTCGTCGTAGGCCTGCCCCATGGACGCGCCCCGGCCCGACGCGACCACCGCCACGGCGCCCATCGCGAGCACGATCAGCACGGCCAGGAACCAGCTCACCGCTCCGAGACCCCCTCGACCAGCAGCGAGACCGCCTCGGCCACGTCGTCGGTGACCACGAGCATGTCGAGGTCGGCCTCCGAGAGCTTGCCGTCGGCGAGGACAGTGCTCCGGAGCCAGTGCAGCAGGCCGTGCCAGTACTCGGTGCCGATCAGCACCACCGGGAACGACGTCACCTTCTGGGTCTGGACGAGCACGAGCGCCTCGAACATCTCGTCGAGCGTGCCCAGCCCGCCGGGTAGGACGACGAAGCCGCGCGCGTACTTCACGAACATCGTCTTGCGCGCGAAGAAGTAGCGGAAGTTGACGCCGACGTCGACCCACTCGTTGAGGCCGAGCTCGAAGGGCAGCTCGATGCCGAGCCCGACGCTGGTGCCACCGGCCTGCGAGGCACCCTTGTTGGCTGCCTCCATCGCGCCGGGGCCACCGCCGGTGATCACGGCGAACCCCGCCTCGGCGAGCCGGCGGCCGACCTCCTCGCCCTTGGCGTAGAACGGGTCGTCCTGATGGGTGCGGGCCGAGCCGAAGACGCCGACGGCCGGGCCGAGCTCCGCCAGGGCGCCGAAGCCCTCGATGAACTCCGACTGGATGCGCATCACCCGCCAGGGGTCGGTGTGCACCCAGTCCGTCGGGCCGCGCGAGTCCAGCAGCCGTTGGTCGGTGGTGGAGAGGTCGACCTGGGCACCGCGCAGGATCGTCGGACCCTTGTGCTTCTCGCGCCGACCGCGCGGGGTCTTGCCGTCCTGTTTCACGCGCCCGCCCCCAGCCACTCGCGGAGGGTGCTCTCGCAGGACCGCAGCTGCTCGATGGGCACGAACTCCTCCTGCTTGTGCGCCAGCATCGGGTCGCCGGGGCCGTAGTTGACCGCGGGGATCCCCAGCCGCGTGAACCGCGCGACGTCGGTCCAGCCGAACTTGGGGTTCACGCACGCCACCGACGGCGTCGACGAAGGCCTGTGCCGCGGGTACGCCGAGACCGGGCAGCGCACCGGGTGCCGAGTCGGTGACCTTGATCTCGAACCCGTCGAAGAACTCCTTGACGAACACCAGCGCCTCCTCCTCGGAGCGGTCCGGCGCGAAGCGGTAGTTGACCGTGACGACGCACTCGTCAGGGAGCACGTTCATGGCGGCACCGCCGGAGATCCAGACGGCGTTGAGGCCCTCGTGGTACTCCAGCCCGTCGATGACCGGCCTTCGTGCGTCGTACTCCCCCAGCCGGCGGAGCACCTCACCGGCCTGGTGGATCGCGTTGGACCCGCGCCACGAACGCGCCGAGTGCGCGCGCTCGCCGCGGGCGGTGACCTCGACGCGAAGCGTGCCCTGGCAACCCGCCTCGACCACGGCGTCGCTGGGCTCCATCAGGATCGCGAAGTCGCCCTCGACGAGGTCGGGACGCTGGGCGGCGATGATGCCGAGCCCGTTGTGGACGTCCTCGATCTCCTCCGCCTCGTAGAAGACGTAGGTCACGTCGCGGTTGGGCTCGCTGATCTCGTGGGCGAGCCGGAGCGCCACGGCGACCCCGCCCTTCATGTCGCAGGTCCCCAGCCCGTGCAGCCGGGCGCCGTCGTTGCGCACCGGCAGGTTGCGGTTGAGCGGGACGGTGTCGATGTGGCCGGCGATCACCACCCGCTCGTCGCGGCCCAGGTCGGTGCGGGCCACCAGCGAGTGGCCGATCCGGGTGACCTCGAGGTGAGCGATGCCGCCGAGGGCTTCCTCGATCGCGTCCGCCAGCTCCTTCTCGTTGCGGCTCACGGACTCGATGTCGACCACGGCTTCGGTCAGGGCGACCACGTCTGAGGTGAGGTCCAGTGACATGCGGGCAATCTTGTCACCCGCGCTGGTGGACCTGGCCGGAGCCGGCTCACCTGCGCGCGGCGGCGAGGCGACCCTTGAGCAAGGCCCGCACCGGGTGGGGAGTTTCTCCCAGCACGGCCAGGCACACCTCGATCACCTCGGTGTCGTACGGCGCCAGCTCGGTGTAGCGGGCCACCGCCTGGGGCTGCGGGTCGGCCAGCAGCGCCTCCCGCACCGCGACGGCGACGACGTCGGCGAGCTCGGTGAGCGCGGGTGACTCGGTCCCCGGCATCAGGTCTCCGCCGTACGCCGAGACGGCAGCGCGGACCTGGCCGCTGCGCAGCAGCCGGAGCACGTCGTTGACGTCGACCGAGACCGGCATCGTCAGCCGGTAGGGACGCGAGGCGAGCTGACCGTCGAGCGCGCTGCGGAGGTGGGAGACCTCGGCCTTGAGGGTCGAGAAGGTGACGGCCTGGTCGCCGTAGAGCTGGGCGTGCAGCTGCTCCAGCGACAGCCCGGAGGGGTTGAGCGCCAGCAACGCGAGGATCTCGGACTGGCGGCGGTTGAGCAGCAGCCGCCTCCCGTCGAGCCGGGCCTCCGCCGCGCCGAGAAGCGTGAGGTCGAGCCCGGGCACCGCAGGCCCGTCGGGCTGGCCGGGCAGACCCGGATGGTGGCCGGAGGCCGGCATCGCGGTCTCGATCAGCCGCGCCATCACCCGTGCGGTGGCCAGGCCGATCGGGTGGGTGCGGTCCCAGGTGGTCGAGAGGTCGATGACGCCGAGCTGCTCCCCGCTGACCGGGTCGTGCACGGGCGCTGCCCAGCAGACCCAGTTGTGCACGATCTCGGCGTAGTGCTCGGCGCTGAAGACCATCGAGGGCGCGTCGTTGCGGGTGGCGAGGTCGAGCGCGTTGGTGCCGACGCTGGTGTCGTCCCAGCGGCCGCCGGCGACGAAGTTCACGGTCTCGGCCTTGCGACGCATGACGCGTCCGCCGTACGTCCAGAGGATGCGGGTCTCGGCATCGGTCACGGCGACGACCAGGTCGCCGTCCTCGGCCGTGCGACGGAGCTCCTGCTCCACGCACTCGACGGCCACCTGGAGCGGCGAGCCGTCCCAGAACGACCGGGTGTCGGACTCGTCGGCGAGCGGCGCCTCGCGCACGTCGATGCCGACCGCCGGGGCCGAACGCTCCCAGGAGCGCAGGATCTCGGGGCGCACCATCCCCTCGGCCCCGTCACCGTGCTCGACGAAGTTCGTCCACGCGCGCACGGCCTTCAGCCGCCTGCTCTGGAGCTCGTGGCGCGAGATGGTCATGGCCGGGTTCCTCGCCGTGTGGTTGCCGCCACGTTAGCCCTCCACCGCGAACGCGCAACAGGGATCGTCAGCCACGCAGCTGACGGCGCAGGAATCTCACCGTGCGCTCCATCGACAACGGCCACTGCGGACCGAAGGCGTGGTGCTCCCCCTGGTAGATCTCGAGGCGGGAGTCGACCCCGGCCCGTTCCAGCAGCCGCTGGCTCGTCCGCGACCACCTGACCGGGCAGGACTCGTCGTTGGTGCCGTGGTGGATCAGCACGGGCTCGGTGATCCGGTCGAAGTGGCTGCGGGCCGACAGGCCCCGGTAGAAGGCCGGGTCCTGCGTCGGCGTGCCGTAGCGGCGGTACGCCGCCGCCGCGGCCTCCGGTCGCTCGCGCACCGTCCAGCGGTTGAAGTTGTCGACGAAGTCCGAGCTCACCGGGGCGAACACGACTGCGGCACGCACCAGCCCGGGCTTGACCACGAGGGCGTTGTACGTGACCCCGCCGCCCATCGAGCGGCCGAGCATGGCCACCTTGTCGGGGTCGACGTAGCGCAGCCTCTTCACGGACTCGACCGCGTTGATCGTGTCCCGCGTGTACCCGAGCCGGGTCTCGCGGCTCTGTGCCGAGGCCGGGTCCGACGCGGCATGGCCGCGGTAGTCGATGTGCAGCACCACGAACCCGGCCCGGGCGAGATAGTCCTGCTCCCGCATCAGTCCCTGCCCGGTGACGTAGATCGACGGCTCGATGTACCCGTGGTTGAGCACCACCGCGGGGAACGGGCCAGGGCCGCGGGGGCGCAGGAGCACCCCCGAGACCGTCGTGTCGCCGCTGGGGTAGCTCACCTCGCTCCGCGTGTAGGCGTCGGTGGCGAGCACGTCCCGCAGCACCCGGATCCGGCCACCGCGGAAGTCCT
>CAVRQA010000001.1:0-15494 GCA_963723255.1 uncultured Actinomycetota bacterium | reverse complement strand
ACCGTCTCGAAGGGCTCAACCATCGGTTGTCTCCGTCACCTCGAACAGCAGGGCCCCGAGCACCACCTGTTCGCCGGCCTCCGCGCCGACGGTCGTCACGGTTCCGGCGAACGGTGCCTTGAGCGCCAGCTCCATCTTCATCGCCTCCAGTACGCCGAGCCGTTGCCCCTCCTCGACAGCATCCCCCTCGGAGACGTCGACCGCGAGCACCGAGCCCGGCATCGGAGCGGTGAGGCTGCCCTCCCCGACGCTGGGGCCGTGGGCGGCGAAGACGTCGGGCCGGGTGAAGACGAATCGCTGACCGCGGTGCACCACCTCGATCGCGTGCACCCCGACGGACCCATGACCGCGATGGGCGACCCCGTCGAGCGCCAGGGTGAGGTCGAAGAGTCCGTTGGGTCCGCCGCTGTGCTCGAGCTCGACCGCCGGCACCCCGTCGACGCTGTCCTTGGTCACGACCACGACCGGATCCAGGTCGACCCGGACCGGAGCCGGGTCGGCACCCATCCGCCACCCGTCGGAGCGGAATGGCGACTGCTCGGTCGGGCGCGGTGCGCCGGCCCAGGCGGCCAGCGCCCGGGGAACGTCGTCGGTCGGCCGGACGACCGGTCCGTCCTCGAAGGACACCGTGTCGAGCCACGCGGTGTCGATGGTGGCGTCGCGGAACTCGTCGCTCGCGGCGAGCGCACGGAGAAAGCCGGTGTTCGTGGTGAGGCCGAGCACCACCGTGTCATCGAGCGCTGCCACCAGGCGCCGGCGCGCCTCCTCCCGGTCGCGGCCGGAGGCGATGACCTTGCCCAGCATCGGGTCGTAGGCGGTGCTGACCTCCTGGCCGCTCTCGAGGGCGTGGTCGACGCGAACCCCGCTGCCCGAGGACCGAGCGTCGTCGAGCGTCGCGGCACCGGGCCAGTGCACGTGGGTGGCGGTGCCCGCCTGGGGCAGGAACCCGCCGAAGGAGTCCTCGGCGTAGACCCGGGCCTCGATCGCATGGCCGGTGAGCCTGAGGTCGTCCTGGGAGAACGGCAGCTCCTCCCCGGAGGCCACGCGGAGCTGGAGCTCGACCAGGTCGACGTTCTCGCCGGTCGTGCTGGCGGAGACGACCAGCTCGGTGACCGGGTGCTCCACCTGGAGGCGGGTGTTCATCTCCAGGAAGTAGAACGCGCCCTGCCCCCCGTTCGACGCCGGGTCGAGCAGGAACTCCACCGTGCCTGCGTTCTCGTAGCCGACCTGTTTCGCGAGCGCGACCGCTGCTCCGGTCACCTCCTCGCGCTGATCGGCGGTGATGGTGGGGGCCGGTGCCTCCTCGAGCACCTTCTGGTGACGGCGCTGGGTGGAGCAGTCGCGCTCGAAGAGGTGCACCACGTGGCCGTGGCGGTCGGCCAGCACCTGTACCTCGATGTGGCGTCCCGACTCGACGTACTTCTCCACGAGCATGGTGTCGTCGCCGAACGCCGACTGTGCCTCGCGGCGGGCGGCGGCGACCGCGTCGGCGTACTCCCCGGCAGTGCGGACGATCCGCATCCCCTTCCCACCGCCACCGGCCGCGGCCTTGACGAGCACCGGGAACTCGAAGCTCGAGGCATCCGCCTCCACGTCGTACGACGGGACGACGGCGACCCCGGCCTTCGTCGCGATCTCGCGGGCGGCGTCCTTGCGACCCATCTGCTCCATCACCCGCGCGCTCGGCCCGACGAGCGTGAGCCCCGCGTCCTCGACCGCCTGGGCGAAGGCGGAGCGCTCGGACAGGAAGCCGTAGCCCGGGTGGATCGCATCGGCCCGCGTCGCCTTCGCGGCACCGATGACGGCCTCGATGTCGAGGTAGGAGCCGATCGCGATCGACTCGTCGGCGTCACGCACGTGCGGCGCGGAGCGGTCGACCTCGCTGTGCAGCGCGATCGTGTGGATGCCCAGGGCACGGGCCGACCGGATCACTCGGCAGGCGATCTCGCCGCGGTTGGCGATCAGGAGTGCGTCTGGCATCATCATTACATCCTGAAGATGCCGTAGGAGGGCTGCAGGGATGGGCGCGTTGGCCGCGGCGGCCAGCCCCATGCCCAGGACGCGGCGAGTGTCGAGCGGGTCGATGATGCCGTCGTCCCACAGGCGGGCGGTGGAGTAGTACGGCGAACCCTGGTGCTCGTACTGGTCTCGGATCGGCGACTTGAAGGCCTCCTCGTCCTCGGCCGACCACTCGCCGCCCTTGCTTTCGATGCCGTCACGCCGGACCGTCGCGAGGACGGACGCGGCCTGCTCGCCGCCCATCACCGAGATCCGGGCGTTGGGCCACATCCAGAGGAACCGCGGGTCGTAGGCGCGGCCGCACATGCCGTAGTTGCCGGCTCCGAAGGACCCGCCGATGACCACGGTGAACTTCGGCACCACCGAGCACGCGACCGCGGTGACCAGCTTGGCGCCGTCGCGGGCGATGCCGCTGTTCTCGTACTCCTTGCCGACCATGAAGCCGGTGATGTTCTGGAGGAAGACGATCGGCGTGCGCCGTTGGTTGCACAGCTCGATGAAGTGCGCACCCTTGCGGGCCGACTCGGAGAACAGGATCCCGTTGTTGGCCACGATGCCGACGTCATGGCCCCAGATCCTGGCGAAGCCGCAGACCAGGGTCTCGGCGTACAGCTGCTTGAACTCGTGGAACCGACTCGCATCGACGATGCGGGAGATCACCTCGCGGACGTCGTACGGCGTCCGGGTGTCGGTGGGCACGACGTCGTAGAGCTCGCGGGGGTCGGCGGTCGGCTCCTCCACGGTGGCCCTGGTTTCGACAGGCTCAACCGACGGCCGGGGCGGGAGCGTGTTCACGATGGAGCGGATGATCGCCAGCGCGTGGGCGTCGTCCTCCGCGAGGTGGTCGACGACGCCGGACTTGCGGGCGTGGACGTCGCCGCCGCCCAGGTCCTCCGCGCTGACCACCTCGCCGGTGGCGGCCTTCACGAGCGGGGGGCCGCCGAGGAAGATCGTGCCCTGTTCCTTCACGATCACGGTCTCGTCCGACATCGCCGGCACGTACGCGCCGCCGGCCGTGCACGAGCCCATCACGGCGGCGATCTGCGGGATGCCCTCGGCGGAGAGGTTGGCCTGGTTGAAGAAGATGCGGCCGAAGTGCTCCTTGTCGGGAAACACGTCGTCCTGCATGGGCAGGAACGCGCCACCCGAGTCGACGAGGTAGATGCAGGGGAGCTTGTTGGCGCGCGCCACCTCCTGCGCCCGCAGGTGCTTCTTGACGGTGATCGGGTAGTAGGTGCCGCCCTTGACCGTGGCGTCGTTGGCCACGATCACGCACTCCCGGCCCTCCACGTGCCCGATGCCGGTGACGATGCTGGCGCTGGGCACGGCGAAGTCGTCGTCGCCGTACATCCCGTACGCCGCGAGCGGACTGAGCTCGAGGAAGGGGCTCCCGGGGTCGAGCAGCGCGTCGATCCGGTCGCGGGCCAGCATCTTGCCGCGGTCGGTGTGCTTGGTCCGGGCCGACTCCGAGCCGCCCTGGCGCACCCGGGCTGTGCGTTCGCGCAGGTCGTCCACCAGCGCCTTGAACTGTGAGGTCACCGACCTAGGTTAGCGATCGTTAACACGGCACGCCAGACACTCGGCGCATCCGGCTGTGCTGTGATCAGTTAGCGACCGATAACCTAGGGGAGTGTCACGACGTGAGGAGATCCTGGCCATCGCGGCCGAGCTGTTCGCCCAGAAGGGCTTTCACGGCGTCTCCATCGCCGAGCTGGGAGCGGCCTGCGGCTTCTCCGGTCCCGCGCTCTACCGGCACTTCCGGTCGAAGGACGCCGTGCTCGCAGAGATGCTGGTCAGCATCAGCAACGAGCTCCTCACCGTCGGTCGCGAGCGGGCCCGGGAGGCCGACTCTCCCGCCGAGGCACTGGCTTCACTGATCGACTGGCACGTCACGTTCGCCCTCGACCACAAGGCACTGATCGTCGTACAGGACCGGGACTGGTCGGCGCTGCCCCTCGAGGCGCGGGAGAAGGTCCGCGAGACGCAGCGCAAGTACGTCGAGGTATGGGTCAAGCAGCTCCGTACGATCCGGCCGGACCTCACCCCGAAGGAGGCACGAGCGGGCGTTCACGCCGCGTTCGGTCTGCTCAACTCCACCCCGCACAGCGCCTTCCTCCCACCGGAGGAGATGCGGTCGCTGCTGTCGTCGATGGCGGCCCGGGCCCTGGGAGTCACGTGGAGCTCGGTGTCCGAACCCGTGCGGTGACCTGGCCGAGGGGGATCGGGTGGGGCGACTGGGAAGCGCGGCGGATGCCTCTCGCGACGAGCCACACGCCCAGAAGCAGCTCGCCGACAGCCGTGATGGCGCCGATGCTGATGTCATAGTCGGCGACGAGCCAGGTCCCGAGGCTGTCCACGAGGTAGCCGAGCCCGGCCAGCCCCACCAGCACGGCGACGGGCCGCGGGACCAGCCTCGAGGTGTACGCCAGGCGGCCGGTGAGCACGAGATGGACGCCGAACAGGGCGAGCGAGGCTTGCCACACGGCGTGGAAGTCGGCGAGGCCGGCGAGCGCGGTCGCGCGTGCCTGAGCGGAGGGTTCTCCCGCGCCGCCCTCGAGGAGATCGGCCACCCCCAGGAGCTGGCTGATCGCCACCGCGAACACCGCGGCGTAGGCGACCCGTGACCAGCCGGCGAGCCGGGCCAGACCCCGGTCGGTGCTGGCGAAGACCCGGAACAATGCCCAGCCCACCACCACGTCGAGCAGTGCCACCACGGCCAGCGTCGCAATGGCGAGCTGGAACGCACCGGGACCGGCGACAACTTCGTCCACGGTTGCCCGGGAGCCCGGCCCGGTGAGTAGACCCGTGGGTCCGACCACTGCCACCAGGCCGCTCAGTGCAGCGATGGTCACGATTCCCCCGCCGGCCACCAGGGCCGGTCGATTCCTGGGAGGCGTTGCCTGAGCATGCCGAGTGGTGCTCATGACGCCACCGCGATGGCGACCTTGCCGCGCACCTGACCGTTCTCGAGAAGACGCATTGCCTCCGGCACCTGCTCGAGCGGGTAGGTCCGGTCGATGCTCGGGTGGACCTTGCCGGCGACGATCAGCTCGGTCACGCGCTCGAGGTCGATGCCTCGTTCACGCGCGACCATGCCGGTCAGCCGCTGCCCCACGAACCAGGAGAGCATCGCTGCACGCAGGTTGCGGTCGAGGCCGCCCGTCAGTGGCCCACCGTCCTCGCCGCCGGTCAGGACGGCCGTCCCCCGACGGGTGAGCGCCCGACGCAGCCGTGAGAGCGGCGGGTTGCCGGCGAGGTCGATGATCAGGTCGTAGCGCGGCCCGTCGGCCCAGTCGTCCTTCGTGTAGTCGACGACGTGATCTGCGCCGAGCGCGCGCACGAGGTCGACCTTCGCGGTGCTGGCGACACCGGTGACCTCGGCGCCCGCGGCCTTGGCCAGCTGGACGGCGTAGCTGCCGACACCACCCGAGGCGCCGATCACCAGCACCTGCTGCCCGGCCTGCACGCGACCCACGTCGATGACGGCGCGCAGGGCCGTGAGGGCGGACACCGGGACCACGGCGGCCTGCTCGAAGGTGAGGGCGGCCGGCTTGTGGACCAGCTTGTCGGCCCGGGCGGCGGCGTACTCGGCGAACGACCCGCGGCTGATGCCGAAGACCTCGTCGCCCACGGAGAAGCCGGTGGCGTCCGAGCCCACGGCGACGACGGTGCCGGCCACGTCGAGCCCGGGCACGCGGTTGCGCGGCCCTCGGAAGCCGAGCGCCAGACGCATCGCGTAGGGGCGGCCGGTCATCAGGTGCCAGGTGCCGCGGTCGAGCCCGGCGGCGGCGACGCGGACGAGGACCTCGTCGTCGCCGATCTGCGGAGTCGGGACCCGGGTGAGGTGCAGGTCGTCGGCGTCGCCGTACCGCTCCTGCACGATCGCCCGCATCGTGTCGGGTGTGCTGGCGGGCATGGCGGGGGCCTCCCGGGTGGGGTGCTGGCTGAGGTGCTGGCTGGGTCCCATGGGTCGTGTCCATTCTGGTGGAGTCCGAGAACCGTACTTAGTAAGGGAACCGTACCGTACTAAGTACGAAAATGCTAGAGTCCGGGATCACCATGAGCAGAGCCCACAGCGAGACACCCGCCGAGACACCCCGCGGAGCGGGCACCGCTCAGCCGCGAGCGCGTGCTGCGCGCGGCGGTCCAGATCGCCGACGCGGGTGGGATCGGCTCGCTCACGATCCGCTCGCTCGCTCAGGCGCTCGGCGTCAAGCCGATGTCGGTCTACCACCACGTCGCGAACAAGGAGCAGATCCTCGACGGGATCGTCGACATCGTCTTCGGCGAGATCGAGCTGCCCTCACCCGAAGGGGCGTGGCGCACCGAGATCCGGCGCCGAGCGGAGTCGGCCAGGCATGTCCTCGGCCGGCACCGATGGGCGATCGGCCTGCTGGAGTCGCGCACCAACCCGGGTCCGGCCACGTTGCGGCACCACGAGGCCAACCTCGCGACCCTGCGAGCGGGCGGCTTCTCCGTGGAGATGACGGCGCACGCGTATGCCCTGATCGACAGCTACGTCTACGGGTTCGCCCTGCAGGAAGCCTCGCTCCCCTTCGACAGCTCGAGCGTCGCCGAGGTGGCCGCGCCGATGATGGAGATGTTCCGCGAGGGGGGCCACCCCCACATGGTGGAGCTCGCGACCGAACACGTCCTCCAGCCGGGATACGACTTCGGCGACGAGTTCGGATTCGGGCTCGACCTGATCCTCGATGGTCTCGAGTCGCGGCTCACAGCAGCCGACTGACCGCCTCGTCGTACGCCGCGACCGCGGCATCGGCCAGACCGTGGCCCCCGGGCGCGTCCTCGGCCAGCGCGAGCACCTGAGCGGCGCGGACCCGAGCATCCTCACGTTCCTCGGCACCCGGCGTGGGAGCGCCGCCGGCGAGCGCGGCGACCTCGGCGAGCAGCTCTTCACGGGTGCGACCGCGCAGCAGCATCAGGATGTAGGGATCACGGTCGACCTGCCACGCCAGCTGGTAGAGGAGGGCCAGGGCGTGCACGCACGGTTGCGCCCAGGCGTCGCACTCGCAGGCGGTGTCGATGTCGCCCGGCCCCGGGATGAGCTCGACCCCGGCCTCGTCGGCGTGCTCGACCAGGTCGACGGGCAGCTCGCCTGCCTCGAGTGCGGCGGTGTGGCCGCTCTCGCGCGAGGCTTCGCGGGCGAACGCGGTCCAGGACTGGGCGTCCAGCCGGTCGACCTTCACCTGGGCCATCAGCGGATCCTCGCTGCCGGGGTCGACGACGGCGGAAGCCATCGCCTCGAGGACCACGATCGCGCCGAGACGGCCCGACCTGGCCAGGACCCGCGCGGCCCCGAGGTCATCGGCCTCGAGGGTGAGCTCCTCGAAGGACCGGACGAGCGCCCGCCCCCACCACGTGGAGCTCCGGGCGGTCGCCCCGCGGGTGCGGGTCCGCCGGGGCAGCACCATCGGGTCAGGCATGACCGTCGGCCGTGCCCGTGCCGTCGGTGGAGCCCGTGCCGTCGGTCGAGCCGGGGCCGTCGGTCGAGCCTGTCGAGACCCGGAGCCGCACGAGGTCGCGCAGTTCGTCGTCGGTCAGCTCCGTGAGCGCCACCTCCCCGGAGCCGAGCACCGACTCGGCCAGGGTGCGCTTGCGCTGGAGCAGCTGGCCGACCTTCTGCTCGATCGTGCCCTCGGTGACGAGTCGGTGGACCTGGACCGGCCGGGTCTGGCCGATCCGGTAGGCGCGGTCGGTCGCCTGGTCCTCGACCGCAGGGTTCCACCACCGGTCGAAGTGGATGACGTGGTCGGCGCGGGTCAGGTTGAGCCCGGTGCCGCCGGCCTTGAGGGAGAGCAGGAAGACCGGGGCGGCCCCCGCCTGGAAGTCCCGGACCATCTGCTCGCGGGCGGGCACGGGAGTGCCGCCGTGGAGGAAGAGTGTTGGGATCGAGGCGGCCGCGAAGTGGCGTTCGAGCAGGCGGGCCATGGCGACGTACTGGGTGAAGACCAGGACGGTGCCGTTCTCGGCCAGGATCGTGCCGATCAGCTCGTCGCAGACGTCGAGCTTCTCCGAGCGACCCCGGAGCCGACCGCTGGGCTGGCGGAGGTAGTGCGCCGGATGGTTGCAGATCTGCTTGAGGCCGGTCAGCAGGGCCAGGACGAGCCCGCGGCGGGTGTCCTCGTCGGCGCGTTCGATGCGCTCCATCGACTCCCGCACGAGCGACTCGTAGAGAACGACCTGTTCGCGGGTCAGGCCGATCACCTGGTCGGTCTCGGTCTTGGCAGGCAGCTCGGGCGCGATGCCGGGGTCGGACTTGCGGCGGCGCAGCAGGAACGGCTCGACCAGCTGGGCGAACCGACGCGCTACCGCCGGGTCGACGCCACTCTCGATCGGGGCGGCCCAGACCTTACGGAAGGCGTTGCGGGAGCCCAGGAGTCCTGGGGTGGCCCAGTCGAGGATCGCCCAGAGCTCGGTGAGGTTGTTCTCGACGGGGGTGCCGGTCAGGGCCACGCGACAGCGCGATCCGATCGTGCGCAGGTTCCGCGCGGTGGACGAGGTGGCGTTCTTGATGTGCTGGGCCTCGTCGGCGACGACCAGGTCCCACCCCACGCGAGCGAGGGTCTCGTGATCCTTGCGCATGGTGCCGTAGGTGGTCAGCACGAACCCGTCGCCGAGCCCGCCGAGGTCGCGGGCGGTGCCGTGGTGGCGGCGTACGTCGACACCGGGCGCGAACCGCCGGATCTCGGCCTCCCAGTTGCCCATCAGGCTCGCCGGGCAGACCACCAGCGTCGGGCCGGCCGCCAGCCCGCGGAGTCGACGATGCAGGTGCAGGGCGATCACGGTGATCGTCTTGCCCAGTCCCATGTCGTCGGCGAGGCAGGCGCCGAGACCGGACCCGGTGAGCTCGGCGAGCCAGGTCAGGCCGTGCCGCTGGTAGTCGCGGAGCGGGGCCGCGAGCCCCTCGGGTGTGTCCAGGGGTGCGACGACCGCCGCGTCGACGATGCGGTCGCGCGCCTTCTCCAGCGTCGCGCCGGGGTGCACCTCGAGCGTTCCGCCGTCGAGGTAGAGCTGACCGGTGAGCGCAGCCTGCAGGGCGACGACAGACGTGAGCGGCTGCGCCGCCGCCTTGCGCCGACGGGCGCGTCGTGCGACGGCCGGGTCGATCACCATCCAGTTGTCGCGGAGCTTGATCACCGGCGACTTAGCCCCGGCGAGAGCTGCCATCTCCTCGTCTGTGAGAGCTTCCTCCCCGAGGGCGAGGCGCCAGTCGAAGCTGAACAGCGCATCAGGCCCGAACAGGCCCTCCATCAGCTGGCCCTCGCGTGGGCCTGACGCAACGTCCACCCGTGCCTGCGGGATCAGCTCCCCGCGCAGTCCGCGCGGCCAGAACACGTCGATGCCGATCGCGTCCAGGGCCGCCAGTCCGTGCTCGAGCAGGTGCGCGAGCTCGTCGGAGTCGAGCACCATCCGGTCGGGGACCTGCATCCGTTGCAGCCGGTCGAGGGGAGGCCAGGCCTCGGCGGCGGCGCGCAGGGCGCGCCCGAGGCTCAGCCGGGCCTTGCGGGAGAAGCCGTGCCCCTGGGCGCCTTCCGGGCCGAGCCAGAGCTGGTCGGCGTCGGTGAAGTGGGTGTCGTCGTCGACGTCGTGCGCCTGGAGTACGACGACCACCCCGCCCCCCTCGAGCACCTCCGACGGCGCCTCGACGCGCAGCGCCAGGCGAACGTGCTCGGGCAGGTCAGGGTCATCGGGGTCGCTCGAGGCGATCACCCTGCGCCTCTGGGCGAAGCTTCCCGGGTCGCGGGTGCTGGGGGTGCGGGTCATCGTGTCCGCGACCGCATCGAGCAGCTGCCGGATCACGTCCTCCGCCTCGTCGGCGTCGGTGTCGGCGTACGCCCGCGCCGTGGCCAGCGCACGGAGTCGGTCCTCGTCGCCGGGCTGTAGGGGACCGACCCGCCACGAGTCACCGGTCTCGGAGAGCCTGATGCGCCCGGCCGCCACCAGCTTCATCGCCAGCAGGGTGGCTCCGCTGAGCAGCCCGACCGACGGGTGCGCGTCCTCGGCCCTCATCGCCCGGGTGAGCACCGGGATCGCGCCGCGCATCGGCAGGCGGATCGTCCGTGCCGGGCCGGAGAACTCGATCTCGCTCTCGCGCGGCGGGTGTTGTGGCACCCAGGTTGCGCGGCCCTGCAACGGCACGAAGCTCACGCCCGACCCCGCCTCCCTCGACTGGCCAGTCCCTCGGATGGCTCTGCGTGTGTCTGGCTGCGAACCTAGCCCGTGGGTCCGACAGGGGGTTCCGCGCTAGCCCTCGACACCGCGGATCGCGGCGGCCACGGCCTTGGGCACCTTCTCGTCGAAGACGCTCGGGACGATGTAGCTGGCGTTGAGCTCCTCGTCGGTGACCACGTGCGCGATCGCGTCGGCCGCCCGCAGGAGCATCTCGATGGTCACGTCGCTGGCCCGGGCGTCGAGCAGTCCCCGGAAGACACCCGGGAAGGCCAGCACGTTGTTGATCTGGTTGGGGTAGTCGCTGCGCCCGCTCGCCACCACGGCCGCGTAGTGACCGGCCTCGGCGGGGTCGATCTCGGGATCGGGGTTGGCCAGCGCGAAGACGATCGCGTGGTCCGCCATGTCCCCGATCCACTCGGGCTCGAGGACGCCGGGCCCGCTGACCCCGATGAAGACGTCGGCTCCCTCGAGACCGGCGCGGAGGTCGCCGCGCACCCGTCGCGGGTTGGTGCGGGCAGCCAGGTCGGCCTTGGCAGGCGACAGTGAGTCGTCGTCGGCCGACAGGCAGCCCTCCCGGTCCCAGACCACGACGTCCGTGACGCCCTTCGCGAGCAGGAGCGTGACGATCGCCGTACCCGCGGCACCGGCACCGGCCACCACGATCCGCAACGGCTCGAGGTCCTTGCCGACGCAGCGCAACGCGTTCGTCAGCGCGGCCAGCACCACGATCGCGGTGCCGTGCTGGTCGTCGTGGAACACGGGGATGTCCAGCCGTTCGCGCAGCCGTCGCTCGATCTCGAAGCAGCGTGGCGCGGCGATGTCCTCGAGGTTGATCCCACCGAAGCCGGGGGCGATCGCCTCGACGACGTCGACGATCCGGTCGGTGTCCTGGGTGTCCAGGCAGATCGGCCACGCGTCGATGCCGGCGAAGCGCTTGAACAGGGCGGCCTTGCCCTCCATCACCGGCAGGGCGGCGCCGGGGCCGATGTTTCCGAGCCCGAGCACGGCCGATCCGTCGGTCACCACCGCCACGCTGTTGCCCTTGATCGTCAGCCGGGGCACGTCTTCCGGGTGCTCGGCGAGGGCGAGGCTGACCCGTCCCACGCCCGGCGTGTACGCCATCGACAGGTCGTCGCGGGTGCGCAGCGGGACCTTGGAGCTGACCTCGATCTTGCCGCCGATGTGCAGCAGGAAGGTTCGGTCGGAGACCTTGTGGACGGTGACGCCTTCGAGCTTCCTGACCTCGTCGACGATCTCGTCGGCGTGCTCGCTGTCGGTGGCCGAGCAGGTCACGTCCACGACGAGGCGGTCGTGACGCGACTCGGCGACGTCGAGCGCGGTGACGATGCCGCCCGCTGCCGAGATGCCGGTGGCGATCCGGCCGACCACGGCGGGATCGACGCTGGTGTGCAGCCGCATCGTGATGGAGTACGACGCGCTGGTGGCGGCGCGGCGCTTCTTCTTCCGGTCCGACTCCTTGGCCATGCTCAGCATCCTGCCCGCCCCAGAGGGTTACCGGCGAGTCCGCGTCCGCCCGGGCGGGGGTGGCGGCAGGTTCGGCCAGCGGGCGGGAGGTTAGTTCTCCACTCCCAGGGTCAGCGGGAGGACGGGGCCAGCGCCGGCGGTGCGCAGGGCTCGGGCGGCGAGCGTGAGGGTCCAGCCGGTGGCCAGGAGGTCGTCGACGAGGAGCACGGGGCCGCCGTCGAGCGGCACCTCGATCTGGAGGTCGAAGCGACGCGCCACCGCCGCCACCCGTTGGGCCGAGTTGGCCGCGCCCTGGCAGGGAGCGACTCCGGGATCGACGATGCCCCAGCGACCGACGATCGGCAGCTTGAGGTAGCGGGCCAGGCCGTCAGCGAGTTCGCGGGTCAGCTGGGGGCGTCGCGCGGACTCGACGTGGACGATCCCTGTCGGTCGTGTCGGCCACGACGGGTGCCAGTCACCGAGAACCTCGATCACGGCGTCGACCAGCGGTCGCGGCACCGGCCCGTCCTCGGCGTCGGGCCGGAAGAGCGCGCGCAGGGTCTGTCCATGGCCGAGGTCGGTCAGTCGCCCCACCGCACGGCCCTCCTCGGCGGCCTCGGTGATCCTGCCCTTGAGATCGATCCCGAGGTTGGCCAGCGCCGTGGGCCACATCTTGCGGGGTGCCAGTGTGACGCCCGGTCGGCTCAACCGGTCGCCGGCGTCCGCCAGGGCGGTCTCGGAGACCTCACCGGGCAGCTCGAGCGCGCCGCAGTTGTCGCAGCGCCCACAGTCCTCGGCCCCGGGATCGTCGAGCTGCTCGCGCAGGAAGCGCATCCGGCAGCCGTCGGTGGCGGCGTACGTCAGCATCGCGGCCTGCTCCTCGCGCCGGGCGGCCGCCACCCGGTCGTAGCGCTCCTGGTCGTAGACCCAGTCCAGCCCGGTCGCCGTCCAGCCCCCGCGCACGCGGTCGACCGCCCCGTCGACGTCGAGGACCTTGAGCATCGTCTCGAGGCGGGTGCGACTGAGGTCGACCTGGGTCTCCAGGGCCGCCGTGGACATGGGAGCGCCGTTCTCGGCCAGCGCGTGCAAGGTCGTGCGCACGTGGTGCTCGGGCGGGAACGCGAGCGAGGCGAAGTAGCGCCAGATGTCGCGGTCCTCGCGGGCAGGCAGCAGGACCACCTTCGCGGGACCGGTGCCGCGCCCGGCGCGGCCGACCTGCTGGTAGTAGGCGACCGGTGACGACGGGGCCCCGAGGTTGACCACGAAGCCGAGCCGGGCGTCGAAGCCCATGCCGAGCGCACTCGTCGCGACGAGCGCCTTGAGCCGCCCCGACAGGAGGTCCTGCTCCAGGGACAGGCGTTCGGTGGCCTCGGTCTGCCCGGAGTACGCCGCGACGGCGTGGCCGTGCGATCGCAGGTGATCAGCGACCTCCTGCGTGGCCGCGACCGTGAGCGTGTAGATGATCCCGCAGCCGTCGAGCTCGCCCAGGTGCTCACTGAGCCAGGCCAGCCGCTGCTCCGGCCGTTCGAGCTCGAGCACCGCGAGGTGCAGCGACTCCCGGTCGAGTGAGCCACGCAGGACGAGGACGTCGGTGCCCCCCTGTACGTCCAGCTGCTCGGCCACGTCGGCCGTGACCCGGGCGTTCGCCGTGGCCGTGGTGGCCAGCACCGGGATGCCGGGGGGCAGGGTGGCGATCATCTGGCGGATGCGCCGGTAGTCGGGCCGGAAGTCGTGGCCCCAGTCGGAGATGCAGTGCGCCTCGTCGACGACTAGCAGGCCGGCGGTCTCGGTGAGCTGAGGCAGGACCTCGTCGCGGAAGGTCGGATTGTTCAGCCGTTCGGGACTGACGAGCAGGACGTCGACCTCGCCCGCGTCGACCTGCGCGCGGATCGCGGACCAGTCCTCGATGTTGGTCGAGTTGATGGTGGCTGCACGGATGCCGGCGCGCTCAGCGGCCTCGATCTGGTTGCGCATCAGTGCGAGCAGGGGCGAGATGATCACCGTCGGGCCGGCGCCGAGTCCGCGCATCAGGGCGGTGGCGACGAAGTAGACAGCAGACTTGCCCCAGCCCGTCCGCTGGACCACGAGCACCCGGCTCTGCTCCACCACGAGCGACTCGATCGCTGCCCACTGGTCGTCGTGGAGCCGCGCGTCGTCGAGACCGACCAGGGCGCGGAGGTGGCGCTCGGCCTCCTCGCGGGTGCCGGCGCTGCTCGTTGCGTCGCGGGTCATGGTCACGGGCCCTGTCTACCAAGGCAGGGCGACAGGTTCACTTCGCCCTCCACAGCCGCACATCTCGCCGTACTCGACCCTGCTCGGTACCAGACTCACCTGGCTCGGACCGCTTCCCACGAAGAACTGTCACTTCCCACGCGATCTTCTTCGTGGGAAGTGACAGTTTCCCGTGTTAACACGGGAAACCTCACTCCCGCCGCACAACCACCGCACCCGTGTTCGTCGCGACCGCGATGAGGCGGTCGGTGACGGCGACCTGGTAGGGCCAGTACGTGGTGTTGATGCCGTCGATCGGCAGCGGGGCCGACGTCATCGTCCCGGTGCGGAGGTCGAGCGTGTGCAGCGCGGTCGTGCCGCCGATGAGGGCGTGGTCGGGGTCGAGCATCGGGATGCTGTCGAGCTCGAAGCCGTAGGGCAGGAACTGCGGCTCGGCGGGCACGTTCCGCCGCCACAACCGGCGGCCGCTCTCGACTTCGTACGCCGACCACTGGTTGCCGGCGCGGACGAGCACCCTCCCGCTGCGCAGGGCGGCGTCGAACGGGGCACCACCGGCGGGCACGGCGTACCACTCCTGGTCGCCCTGCCGGTCGATCGTCCTGAGCTCGGCCCGCCCGCGCTGCGCCCGCCACTCCTGCAGCACGGCCAGGCCAGTCTCCGGATCCGTCCCGACCACGTGCGCGTCCGAGGCGTCCGGAGCCGTCCGACTCCAGATCGTCGATCCGTCGCGTGCGGACAGCAGCACGTACGAGGTGCCCTCCCGGCGTTCCTCCAGCGACGTCGGATCGAAGAGCCGGAACTGCTCGCGCCCCCCGGCCAGCAGCGTCCCGTCGCCCATGTCGCCGAGGAAGTCGCCGGAGCCGGCATCGAGGGTGCGCTCCCAGACGAGGGAGCCGTCGCGTGCCGACAGCCGGACGATGCGCTCCTTCTGTCCTTCGGCCGGGCCCAGCACGGCCACGTCCTCGTCGTCGAGAACCGCGGTCGCGAACGGGTCGCTCGGCCGGACCGTGTCTCCGCCGAGGGGCACGCACCAGACCCGGCGTCCGGTGTCCGCATCCAGTGACACGAGGTCGGGCGAGGTGTCGCTGTGCATCGTCGCGACCAGGTAGCGGCGGTCGCTGGCGTCGTACGTCGACTGCTTCGTGTCGACCTCGACGCTCCACCGTGGCCGCAGGTTCTCGTCGTCGAGCATGGTGAAGTCGGGGTTGTCGCGGGTGCGTACCCCGATCCCCTGGGCGTACGCCGAGACCTGGGCCCACTGCTCGTAGTGGTAGCCGACCGCGCCGAGGACCTCGCCGATCGGCGCCGGGTCGGCCGCCAGCGTGCGCACCAGCTCGTCGCGGTTCCGGTCGGGCTGTTGCGCCTGCTCCTCGGCGTCGAGGAACGGTGAGCTCGACCGTGACGCCGACAGGCTGGTCACCTCGTCGCCGCACGGCTGCCGCGAGCGCGCGTAGGCGAAGCCGGCGGCAGCGACGAGCGCGAGCGACATCAGCCCGATCGCCCACGTCCGTCTGCTCACGCTGGCCAGCGTAGGGGTGTCGCGTCAGACCGGCCGCGACTCCGACGTGGCTCTCAGCCTCTCCGGC